>JANLTX010000128.1:0-4023 GCA_031363095.1 Armatimonadota bacterium
GAATCTTAGAAATTCTTAGAAATTCTTAGAAATTCTTTGATTCGACGAGGGACGCTTGCGTCCTGAAGGTCGAATTCGTAGTCGTAGCCGGGAATTTATTCCACGGGACCAGTGACGCAAAATCCAAATGCGTTTGCCCTGGTTGTGTCCGGTATTTTCAATGCCGGGCGATGGGTTTCCTCGGTGAATGATACAATTGCTGGCGTTATGCTCCGCCTACCCGCTCTCACACTGGCCTTGATTTCTCTTGCCTGCGCACCTGCGCTGGCGCGGCACGAAGGAGCGCCTGGCTTCGGGGCGAACCTCGCGACGGCCCTTCAGCGCATGGAGGACGAGCAGCACGCCCTGGCCCGCGAGCCGCTGGTGCGGGCGCTGGCTATCGACCGCAACGAACCCTGCGCCCTGCTCACGCTCGGGGCGCTCTCGCTCCACACGGGCAACCCCGCTGCCGCTCGCCGGGCGTTCGGGCGGGTGCTGGAGAACTACCCCACCGACGAGCTGGCGCAGACCGGGATGGCACTGACCGCGCTCCAGGAGCGCAGGCCCGACGAAGCCCGAAAATACTCCGCGAACCTGAAGCTGCTGCGATTGTATCTGCGCCTGATCGGCGGCGAGGCAGCGGCGGTTCGGAGCGCGACGATAGACGTCACCGAGGGCGAGCCGGACCCGCTACGCTTGGAGATCGCGGCGTTCGCGGCCCTGCGCGGGGGCGATCCGGCGCGTGGCGAGCGGCTGATAAAAGCCCTGCTCTCCCGGCGGGTCTGGCGGACCTATGCCGAGCTTCCCGCGACCTACTTGACTTTTGAGAGCTGGCTTCCGGCCCAGGCGGGTGCACCGCTTTTGAGCAAGCCCATCGCGCTTCCCGAGCCGACCGGCGCGGCGCTGACGGGAACCGTGATGCTCCAGCCGATTCGTCCGCCCGCCGGGACGACCATGGTGACGCACGTCGTAAGCGGAGCCGGGATCAACGCGACCGTCAACACGCCGCCGTTCGTTGTTGAATGGAGCACGGCCCGGATTCCCAATGGCATCTACACCGTCAAGACGGTCTGTCTCGACAGTTACGGAACCTCGATCTCCGAGCAAGTTCGTGCGGTTCGGGTGAAGAACGAAGGCGCGCCGCTCTCCCGTCGCCTCGACGACAGCGAGCGCGAGACGCTCCGGGGCCGCCTCGCCGAGCTGCTCCGGCCCCGGCCCTGCCGCAAGGCCGCCCACTTCGCGCTCGTCGAGCGGGCGGTGGCGCGTCGAGACAATGTCCAGGCCATGGACAACATCGAGGCCGTGGTCGCTATCGACCCGAACTTCAAAGGAGCCTATTCCAGCCTCAAGCAGTACCACCGGAGCTATACCGGCAACGCCGGAGCCGTCTGGCGCGGAAAAACCTCGGAAAAAATCGTCGCGCTTACGTTTGATGACGGCCCGAAGCCGACCACGCCGGGGCTTTTAGATGTTCTCAAGGAAAACGATCTCAAGGGGACGTTCTTCGTGGTGGGGTTTCAGGCCGAGAAGCGCCCGGAGATGCTGCGCCGGATGCTCGCCGAGGGCCACGAGATCGCAAACCACAGCTTCACCCACCCGAATCTGACCTACCTCACCCCGGCTCAGGTCCAGCGCGAGCTTTGCCGGACCTGCGTCACGATCCACCAGGCCACGGGAATCCGGCCTCTGTTCTACCGTCCACCCGGTGGGAACTTCAACGGCCCGGTCGCCGACGCCGCCGCGTCGCTGGGGATGGCGGGCGCGTACTGGACCATCGACGGCTACAAGTTCGAGTCGTACCCGTCCACGCCCGAGAAGCTCACCAGCTTCGTGCTCAATCGCCTGAAACCCGGCGCGATTGTCTTGCTGCACAACGCCCCGCAGGTCACGCTCGAAGCCATCCCGCTGCTGGTCGCGGGCCTCAAAGCACGTGGCTACAAAGCTGTCACCATGAGCGAGCTGATGAAGCGCAGCGTCTCGGTGAAGGGCGGCGGTAGCGTCGATCTCAAAGGCCCGCTGAGCGAGTACGACCGATAAGTCCGGCATCTCCCCGCTCGATAGCTCGCGACCCTCTTCCCGTGTCGCTCGTGCCTCGCTGGAAGAGGGTGCAGAAAATCCCTCTTTCGCTCGGGGAAGAGGGACGAAAGCGAAGCGTTTCAAGGGAGATGGCACAAAAACACATCATGAACCGAATCTATAATTTTTCGGCGGGACCTGCCGTCCTGCCTGTCTCCGTTTTAGAAGAAGCTGCCGAGGCCGTGCGCGAGTACGACGGGAGCGGGATGTCGCTTCTGGAGCTGTCGCATCGGGGCAAGCACTACGACCCGATCCACGCCGAGGCGCTCTCGGGGGTTTTAGAGACCCTCGGGCTTTCTTCGGACGAGTTCTCGGTCGCGCTGCTCGGGGGCGGCGCGAGCTTGCAGTTTGCGATGGTCCCGATGAACTTTTTAGAGAAAAATCAGACCGCAGACTACCAGATCGGGGGCGAGTGGGGCGCAAAGGCCACCGAGGACGCCCGGCGCTTCGGCACGGTGCACGTCGCCGGGGAAGCGACCGACCGAATCCCGGAGCTTGCTCTCTCGGGGAGCGCTCGGTACGTCCATGTCACGACCAACAACACCATCGAGGGCACGCAGCTCCACGGCCCGCTCCCGGAAACAAATGGTGCTGCGCTCATCGCCGACGCATCGAGCGATATTTTCGGGGTCGAGCGCGACCACTCCCGGTTTGATCTGCTCTATTTCGGGGCGCAGAAAAACGCCGGAGCTGCTGGCGTTACCGCCGTGGTGATCCGAAAGAGCTTTTTAGAGACGGCGAAAAAAGACCTGCCGCCGATGCTGTCCTACAAAACCCAGGTGGCGAAAGACTCGCTCTACAACACACCGCCGGTCTTCCCGATCTTCGTGCTCACCCGTGTGCTCCGCTGGATTCGCGCTGAGGGCGGGGTTTCTGCCCTCGCCGCTCGCAACGCCCGCAAGGCTGAGTTGATCTACGCCGCGCTGGACGCCGCCCCGGAGTTCTATAAACCGTGCATTCGAGAAAAAAAGAATCGGTCATGGATGAATCTCACCTGGCGACTTGCAGGCGGCGAGCAACAGGAGAAGGAGCTTCTTTGTGAAGCACAGGCGAGCGGGATGGACGGACTCAAAGGCCATCGCAACGTCGGGGGCTTTCGAGCGAGTCTGTACAACGCGTTTCCGGAAGCGGGCTGCGTGGCATTGGCCGATCTTCTGACAGACTTCGCAAGGCGCAAGAGCTGACCCAGGTCCAGTAGCCGCAGTGCCCGGTCAGGCACTCCATTAAAACTCTTCCCTCGACACGGAATGGCGCAACAATGAGCGTTGCGCCGCAGGTCGGACACGGGGCTAAGTTTCTCTCGTTCACGGTTGACATAAATTATGGCAAGTTTGACGCCAGAACTGGCGTCATTATTTACCTGTTTTCCTCGTCAAATTACGGGTTTTTCTGTCTCGGGTGTGGCAGAATGGCGGGCGGCAATGAAAAAATTCGCCCCGGTTACCGGGCCACACCCCGAACTGGCACGCCTTGTCCGCCAGATAACGGGCGACGTCGCCAGCCGGGTTGCAGCACGTCGGGGCAATGTCAGCCACGACACGATCTCCCGGCTCTGGAACGGCGACCGGGTGACCGAGTCGATCCTCTTTCGGCTCGCCCTCGGGTATGGCGTCAACCCGAACCCCTTGCTCAAGGCGGCGGGCTATCCGCCGCTTCCCATCGCCAATGCAAAAGGCGTCCGCGAGTCCGTGGCAGCGACCTACGTCGCGGCTCTGCCTCCGCCCGAGGGCTTCGAGGCGCTCAGTCCGGCAGACCAGGAAGTCGTCCGGGCGATGCTCGAAGCACTGGTGGGTGCTCTTGCCCATCGCCCGGAGCAGACAACCGCTTAGGGCCTATCCTTAAATAAGGTGATATTCTGTGGATTCAAGGAGATAAGCCGATGTCACGCTCTTTACAATCCTGGCAGATTTCAGATTCCTTCTGGCAAATCGCTGAGCCTCTCATCCCCAAAACACAACGATCCCCCAA
>JANLTX010000133.1:0-5314 GCA_031363095.1 Armatimonadota bacterium
AAAATCGTTCAAGAGACTTGCAAAGCGACAAATCGGCTCAGAAAAAGTATCCCCCGCTCTGGTTTGGACCTGATGCATCGAGTCGCTCTCTCTTTTCTTCCTCAGCCATCACCAGAGCAATACAAGCGATTTTACCGAGCATTTACACCAGGAAAAACATGAAAGACAAACTGTTTGTCACGCACAGTTATCACAGACACCATTCAGACCCCGAGAAGAATCAACATTTAACTCGACTCCCGAAAATAATCCGAAAGATTTTCCTGAAATTCGCCAGGCTTCCGCTAAAATTGGCGCAATTATATACTCAGACTTCGCTTTTTCGATGTCCACGGCCAGAGCCACTCGAATATTCTCTTCCAGGTCTTCTTTAAAGCTCTCACGAAGTTCTACTAATTTTAAATTCGCAAAAAGTCGATCCTGAGCCAGAGTCAACCCGAGGTCTTTCTGCACCTGAGTGAAGTAACATAATTTTATTTTACCGTGATTCGAGGGCCGAGGGTAAACTGCGTCTATGGCAGAGGTTCCGCAGCTTTTGGGGTTGACACGCGGCGAGGCGCTCCGGCGGCTGGTGGCGCAGGGGCTACGGCTGGAGGTCGATGGCGAGGGTTCGAGTGCGCGGCCAAAGGGTCAGATCATTGAGCAGACGCCCGCGCCGGGCACGAAGCTGGGTGTCGGGCAGGCAGTTCATGTCCGGCTGTCGTCCGGGGGCGACGACCCGACGCTGGGAATAACAAAAGCCCCGAAACTGCCCGAGCGCGGCAAGAGCGTCCTGCGAATCCCAAAGCTAATTCCGAGTCCGACACATAATTTCTTAACAGTGAGTTCAGGCTTCACCGTCACACTCGACACCGAGGGACTCAACACGCCGCGCTGGCTTGCAGTCGCCGCCGACGGCGCTCGGTTCGTGGTCGAGTCGCACGTCGAGCGCAAAGGAATCGGGCCTGCGCCCAACCGGGTGAGCGTGCTCTCGGGCGAGACAAAAACCGTCTGGGCGGACGGACTGAACCTGCCGTTCGGGATCGCGTTTTTCAAGAACTATCTGTATGTCGCCAACACCGACTCCGTGGTGCGCTGGCCCTACAGACCCGGCCAGACCATGGCAGATCGCCCCGCCGAGACCGTGCTGAGCGGAATTCCCGAGCGCGGGATGCGCCAGCACTGGACCCGCAACCTCTTATTTGCGCTCGACGGCTCGAAGATGTACCTGACTATCGGAAGCAAAGAGAACGCTGCTATCGAAGAAGAGCTACGTGGCACGATTGTGACCTACGACTTGGATTCAGGGGGAAAGCCGCACGGAGCGCCCCAGATTCTGGCGCGGGGCATGCGCAACCCGGTCGGGCTGGCGCTTCAGCCCCGAACCGGGAAGCTCTGGAGCGTCGTGAACGAGCGGGACTACCTGGGCGATGCGCTGGTGCCGGACTTTCTGACCGAAGTCAAGCCGGGAGCGCACTACGGCTGGCCCTGGTATTATCTTGGCTCCCACCACGACCCGCGCCTGCCGCACAACCCGGCGATTCGTGGAAAAGTAACCGTCCCCGAAGTTCTGCTGACCGCGCACTCGGCCCCGCTCGGGCTGGTCTTCGGGCGCGGCGGCAAGTGGGGCTTCGATGCCTTCGTCGCGCTGCACGGCTCGCAGAATCGGAGCGAGTTTGTCGGCTACAGCGTCGTCCGTGTCCCCTTCGACGAGCGTGGCAGACCGATAGGCCCGCCCAGGCCGTTTCTTTCAGGCTGGCTCAAAAGCCCCAAAAACTCCAACGACGTGTACGGACGACCCGCCGGACTCGCCTGGGCACGCGACGGCTCCCTGCTCGTCACCGACGACTGGGCCGGACGAATCTACCGCGTTCGGTAAAACCTCCCGTCCTCCCCCGGTTGCAAGCAACCGACCCCTCCGGCTGATCGGTCGCAAGCTCCCTGGCGAAGGGGTATCTACGATGCGCCGGGCTGTAAACCACTGGAATCTCATTCTCCCTCTTCGCAGCGAGGGACGAGCGATCAGCCGGAGAGGGACGAAAGCGAAGCGCTTCAAGGGAGAGGTCATAAAACGGAAATACCCCCAGGCAAAAAAGAACCCGGCCTCAACGATTCGGAGAGCCGGGTTTTCACCAGTTCCCGAGGGAACCGTGAAAGGAGGACATGCGCTATGTATAATACGCACCAGGTTTCCAAAATGTTCCCTGGCGCAAGTTTTTTTTCGGCGCTAAGCTGAGCCTGTGGAATTGACTCCCGACGAGCGCGGACGCTACGCGCGGCACCTGCTCCTGCCCGAGGTCGGACTGGCCGGGCAGCTCCGCCTGAAAAACGCCTCGGTGCTGGTCGTCGGGGCGGGCGGACTCGGCTCGCCCGTGGCAACCTATCTCGCCTGCGCCGGGGTCGGAAAGCTCGGCATCCTCGACGACGACCGCGTGGAGCGGAGCAATCTCCAGCGCCAGCCGCTCCACGCAACCCCCGATCTTGGGCGGCTCAAGGTAGACTCGGCCCGCGAGCGTCTTGCTGCCCTCAACCCGGAGATCGAGGTAGAGGCACTGCCTGAGCGGCTCACGATGCGCAATGCCGAAGAGATCGTCGGGCGCTACGGATTGGTTGTCAGTGGCGCAGACAACTTCGCGGCGCGGTACCTGGTCAGCGACGTGTGTGTCCGGCTCGAAAAACCCTGGGTGCATGGGGCGCTGCACCGGTTCGACGGCGAGGTGACACTCTTTGCGCCCGGCGGTCCGTGCTATCGCTGCCTTCATCCCGGCCCCCCTGCACCCGGCGAGTCGCCCTCGTGCGCCGAGGCCGGGGTTCTTGGAGTTCTGCCGGGGATCGTCGGGAGCCTGATGGCGACCGAGGCGCTGAAGTTTCTTTTGGGAATCGGCGACGGGCTGAGCGGGCGACTCTTGCTCATCGACGCGCTCTCGATGAACTTCCGCACGGTCCGTTTTTCGGCGCAGCCCGGCTGCACAGGCTGCACCGGGACGCTACCGCTGGAAGATTTATCGGAGGAGTGCGCCCCGCCCGCGTCGAACCTGAGATTTATGAAAGAAATCACCGCCCCACAGCTCAAGGCGTTGCTCGGCTCGGGCGAAGAACTCCGGCTCATCGATGTCCGCGAACCCGACGAATGGGCCATCGGGCACATCGACGGCGCGACCCTCGTACCTCTTGCCACGGTGCCCGCCACGTGCGCAAGCTGGGACCCGGACGAGAAGATCGTTCTGATGTGCCGCAGCGGGAAGCGCAGCTCCGATGCCCTGGCATACCTCGCGCAGCAGGGGTTCACCGACCTGACAAACCTGCGCGGGGGCATTCTGGCCTGGTCGGATCAGGTCGATCCGTCGATCCCGAAATATTGAAGGCTCCGACGCCAGAAGGAATCCAAGCGAGTGTCGTGGTATAGTGTCGGCGGTTCGCCCCGCAAGAAGTCTTGGGCATCGAACCACAATGCAGGAGGTTTGCTTTGGCCATTCGTGTGAAAGCAGGTATTTTCACCGGGATCGTTGCTGTCGCCGCCATCGTGGGAACGGCGTGTAGCGGCGGCTCTGATCGCATCGACTCGTCGCTTCCGCCCCCGAACGTGCTCAATAACCTGGCAGGGGTCTATCGCAAGGCCAGTATCGCCGGGGAGGGTAAGTCCGTCACGTGCCCCAACTTCGACCCGAGTGGTGCGAACCTGGGCTCGCCCAAGAGCGAGCTGGTCGTCAACGGCGTCGTGGTGGATACCTGTAGCACTGACGATGAACTCATTCTGGGACCGACCGACAAGCCGGGCGGGACCGGGCGGTATCGAATCAAGTCGCTGGCAGGCACCGAGGACGGCAACTATCATCCGTCGGCGTCGGCGTTGATTCTCACCCGCGACCTGATCAACGGGGTTAAGATCGCCCCCGCCCCGCTTCAGCGCGTGGTGTTGTCGGCGAGCTTCAATGCCGACGGCACTCTGACCCTGACTCCCGCGACGCAGCCGGTGAGCTACTCGCTCAAAGCGGGCTTCACCAGCGGGTTCAACAGTGATGGTTCGCTCAACGGCAGCGCCATCGAGCCGACCGTCGATCCCGTCACGAAGACCACCAACGTCATCGTGCTTCCCCGCATCAACGACTATGCCCAGGTCAACCGCGACCTGAGCATCAGTGTCGGCCCCGTGGGAGACTCGCGGCTGATCATCGAGCCGACGGGCTATCCGCGCGTCCGGGCCATCGTCCAGAACTTCGTCAAGCGTGTCTACGCGCCGGACGAGACCCCGCCGACGCCCGCGCCCGCTCCGAGGTAGAGCCTCTCCCCAGCCCCTCTTCAGGGGCTGGGGAGATTCAGAAGAACCTCCAGAAAGCGCCCCAGAGCGCGGCTTCGGGCCGCTCCGCGTCGCAACAGAACCCCGGTGGGCCGGGTCAGCGGCTCGCTCCCGTCCAGCGGGAGCATTGCCAGCGTCCCGTCGCGCACCTCCCGGCGCACGGTCGGCTCTGGAACAATCGCCACCCCCAGCCCGATCTCCGCCACCCGCTTGATCGTCTCGATATTGTCGAACGCCTGAACGATCTTCACCGAAGCCCCGCCACGCTCCAGCCATCGGTCGATCAGGCCGCGCGTCGGGATGTCGGCATCGAACGCCACGAAGCTTCGCCCATCGAGATCGGCAGCCGCGATGCTTTTTCGTTGTGCCAGCCCGTGGTGCGGCGCGACGACAGCCACCATTGTCTCTTCCTCCAGCGCGACCACCTCGATACCCGCCCGCTCCCTCGGACACGCGACGATCCCACAGTCAATCGTCCCGGCGAGAAGCGCGTCGTAGATCCGGTCGGTCCGCAGGTACTCCAGCCGCAGGTTCACCTGTGGGCACTCGGCCAGAAACCGGGTCAGCGCCGGAGTCAGCGCATGCAGCCCGATGGAGTAGACGGTCGCCACGGCCAGCGCCCCACCCGGCTCGCCATCCTGCTCAGCCAGCTCGCGGGCGAGGGCGTCCCAGCGAGCGAGAATCTCCCGTGCGGCGGAGAGCGCACACTCCCCGGCCTCGGTCAGCTCCGCCCCGGCCCGCCCTCGCCCACGCTCCACCAGGCGTGCGCCCAGAATGCTCTCCAGCGCCCGAACCCGCTGGCTGGCGGCAGACTGCGAGATATTGCACCGCTCGGCGGCCTTGGAGAACGACCCCGTCTCCGCGAGCGTGCAAAAGAGCTGTAGCGTATCCAGGTCCAACGGGTTTTGCTAATTCGTCTCAGACCGCGTATCTCGCGACATCGGACAGCTCTCTGCCGAGAACGAGGTTGAAATAGCGAGCGAGGTTGAAGGCTGCTATCTTCGCCTCAACACGGCGATAAATACCAATATCTGTCTT
>JANLTX010000005.1:0-39462 GCA_031363095.1 Armatimonadota bacterium
CACGACGATGTCACCATGGAAGGCGTCGCGCTGGCGCTCGGACGGAAGGTGATCGTCCACCCCGATATCGCCGATCGTCTCCGCAGCTTCTACGGCGACAAGATCAATGCCGCGCGCCTCAAGATGGCAGAGGTCCCCGAAGGCGCCGAGCTCATCACCGACATGAGCATCAACTTCCCCACGATCAAGGTCGAGAACATCTACATTCTCCCGGGGATCCCCGAGATCTTTCGGACGAAGGTCGAGAGCCTGCGCGGGCGCTTCAACGCCGACCCGTATTGTCTGAAGGTCGTCTACACGAAGGTCGGCGAAGGCGTCATCGCCGAGTTCTTGAACGACACGCTCCGGACGTTTCCCGAGCTGCTGCTCGGCTCGTATCCCAAGATCAATCACCCGGAGTACATGGTGAAGGTGACGCTCGAATCGAAGGACGCGGACTACGTCGGTCGCGCCTTCGCGCATTTGCTGACGGTGCTGCCGGAAGGCAGCGTGGTGCGGACGGAAGAGTAGCGCCACCAGACGTGAGGCACGGCCCGCTTCGCGGGCGTGCGGTGGCCGATGGAGGAGGAGCCGATGGCACGACAGGGACGGATGATGGTGGTGGCGGTGGTGCTGGCCGCGATGATGACGATGACGGCGCGACCCGCGCTCGCGGATGAGGATGACCATCGATACGCGAGCGACTTCGGCGTCGGGGTCGGGGCGGTATTCACGAATCTCTTCTACATGCCCGTCAAGTTCGTCTACGCGACCCTCGGCGGAGTGACCGGCAGCTTCGCCTACGTGTTGACGGGGTTCAATTTCGACATCGCCAAGAACATCTGGCGGCCGTCGCTCGGCGGCACCTACGTCGTGACGCCCTCGATGCTGAAGGGCGAAGACCCCATCTATTTCAGCGGTGTGACCCAGCCCAAGCACGAGTCGCGCTCCGAGGAAGACCTCGGAACGAAGCGCGACGGCGACGGATATTGAAGATCCGGTGCTTGTCACCAAAATGCCTTTCTGCGAGTAGGACCCCCCGAAAAGGAGGATTCATGATGAAGACATGGCTAGTCGCTGCGAGTGTGTTGGCCGTCCTCGTAGGCGGCTGTTCGCCCAAGCTCGAACAAGGGGAAGTGCTCGAGAAGAAGGACGGAGTGTTCACCATCCGCCTTGAGAAGAAGATCGACGAGCCGATCGACAAGGTCTGGCAGGCATTTCAGCGCCCGGAAGACATCGAAAAGTACTCGGAGCAGTACCAGCAGTCGAAGCTCGTGAAGACCGAAGGCAATACCAAGGTCATCGACTACCGCATTTCCGCGCTCGGCCAGGTGAACGCGTTCACCATGGAGCTCAAGGCCGACGACGCGGCGAAGCGCGTCGAGCTGAAGACGCTCGAGTCGACGCTCGTCGACATCACGGGCTCGTACGAGCTCAAGCCGGCGCCGGACGGCAAGGGCACGCTCGTGATCTACAAGGCCCTCCAGAAGGACAAGGCCAACATCCCCGTCCCGGTGAGCGTGCAGAAGACGGCGATCAAAGATTCCTTCGACAATCTGATTGCCGGTATGAAGAAGGGCATCGCAGCGCAGGGCGGCGCATCGTAATCGTCCGCGCGGCGCCCGTGGGGCGATCCTGAAAGTCACGAGCGCCACATTCGTCGGAGCATCCTCGGAGCCGGGTAAATTCCCGGCTCCGTCGTTTCCGGAGGTCGCCGTTGCCGGCCGCTCGAACGTCGGCAAGTCCTCGGCGATCAATCGGGTGGTCGGTCGGCGCGGGCTCGCCCGCACGAGCTCGACGCCCGGCCGTACGCAGCAGCTCAATTTCTTCAACATCAATGATCTGTTCGTGCTGGTGGACCTGCCGGGCTACGGCTACGCCAAGGTCTCGCATACGGCACGCGACGCCTGGCGCCCGCTGGTCGAGAGTTACCTCGGCACGCGTGGCATCCTGACCGGCGTCATCCTGATCGTCGACGTCCGGCGCGGGTTCGAGGAGGAGGAGTTTCAGCTCCTCGAGTTTCTGAGCACGCTCAAGATTCCGGCGCTCGTGCTCGCGACCAAGATCGACAAGCTGAAGCGTGGCGCGCAGGCCAAAGCGTTGAAGGCGATCGCCGCCGCGGGGACGGACGCGGTCCCCGTCGTGGCGTTCTCGGCCGTCACCGGCGAAGGCGTGCAGGCGGTCTGGAAGATGATCGCCGAGTGGACGCGGCGCGGCGCGGCCGGCCGGCGCGCGCCCTAGGACCGGCGATGCCGGAGGTCGCAGTGGTCGTCCCGGTGCGCGATCGGGCGGGCATGGTGGGGGAAGCCGTCGCGTCGGTCGTCGCCCAGACGTTTCGCGACGCGGCGCTCGTCGTCGTCGACGACGGCTCGTCGGACGACTCGGCCGCGGCCGCCGAGCATGCGATGCGCGGCGCGGCGCTACGTGGGTGCGTGCTGCGCACGAGCCCGGCCGGCGTCGCGGCCGCGCGGAACGCCGGAGCGGCCGCGCTGGACAGCGCGTGGATCGCCTTTCTCGATTCCGACGATCTTTGGCTGCCGGCGAAGCTCGCGACCCAGATGGCGTGGCTCGCCGCCCACCCGAGCTATCGCATTGCCCAGACCGGCGAGCGCTGGATCGACCAGGGACGGCACCGCAATCCGCGCGACTGGCATCGCAAGGAGGAGCGGCTCTTTCCGCGCTGCCTCGAACGCTGTCTGGTGAGCCCGTCGGCGGTGATCGTGCGGCGCGATCTCTACGAGGCCCTCGGCGGCTTCGACGAGAGCTTCCCCGTTTGCGAGGACTACGAGCTCTGGCTCCGCATCGCCCTGCGTGAGCCGGTCGGTCTCGTCGACGAGGCGCTGGTGGTCAAGCGCGGCGGCCACGCCGATCAGCTGTCGCGCTCGACGTGGGGGCTCGACCGCTATCGCGTGGCGGCCTTGTCGAAGCTGCTGGCGACGACGAATCTCTCGGCCGACGAGCGCGGGGCGGTGATCGCGGTGCTGCGCACGAAGTGCGACGTGCTCGCCGGCGGCGCTGCCCGGCGTGGACGCGACGAGGAAGCCGCGCGCTACCGAGCCCTCGCGGCCATCGCCGATTCGGGAGCCGCGCATGACGCGTGACGAGCTGCTGGTCGCCCGCACGACGACATGGACCGACGAGGAGCGGGCTGCGCTCGCGGACGTCGTTGCGGCCTTACGTCCGAGTCCGCGTCACCTCGCCGACGTGCTCGATTGGCTCGACGACATCGCCGCCCGCGATGCGCTGCGTCCGGACGCCGTGCTCGCGCTGCCGGCGCTTCGCAAAGCACGACGCGGCGGCGGATCGCCACCCGACCAATTGAAACGCTGGAAGGAGGCGCTGCGCCGGGTGCGCTATCCCCGGCTGGCCGCCCGCGAGCAGGGGCTCGTCGCCGCGGCGCGCGCGCTCGATCTCGGCCGCAACGTGACGATCGCCCCGCCCGCCGTGCTCGAAGGCGGCGTCGTGACGTTCACGATCCGCGCCGGCTCGGCGGCGGAGCTCGACGCGATTCTCGACGCGCTCGGTCGCGCCCGGATCGCCGGCGAGCTCGCTCGCCTGTTCGCGCTGCTCGACTAGCAGGGCGACTGGAGACGCGCCTCCGGCCGCGCGCGAGTGAGCCGAGCGCGCGGCGAGCCGGGCGTGAGGCTCCGTCCTTCGGAATGGAGCGAGGGAGAGATCCCCTCGTTGGCCCGAACAGGCCTCGTCAGCCGACGCGGAGCGACACCGCCGGATCCACGCGCGCCGCGCGCGCCGCCGGCAGGATGCCCGCGGCGACTCCGATGCCGACGAGCGAGGCCAGCACCAGCGCCAGGCGCTCGGGCAGGAGGAGCGGCGGGGCGTTCACCACCGAGCCTTCGCCCACCAGCCGCGTCATCGCGACGACGCCGAGGACGCCGAGCAGCGCGCCGACGGCGCCCGCGCTCACGCACACCAGCATCGTCTCGGCGAGGAACTGCGCGAAGATGGCGGCGTTCGAGCCGCCGATCGACTTCCGCAGCCCGATTTCCTTGGTGCGCTCGCGGACGACCACCAGCATGATGTTCATGACGCCGACGGCGCCGACGCAGAGCGTGATGAGACTCGCGGCCGTCAGGAAGAGACGGACGCCGAGATGCAGTGGCGCGAGGATCTGCCGCACCTCTTCCAGATTGAAGTCGTCCATGGCGCCGCGGTCATCGGGTTTGAAGTCATGGTGGAAGCCGAGCAGTGCGCGGGCATCCTCGGACGCGCCCCAGCTGCCGGCGCGCGTGTGCGGTTCGACGACCAGCTGGCCGACGACGTCGTCGTGAATGAAGCGGCGTTGCGCCGTCGTGATCGGAATCATCGCCATCTCGTCGTCGGCGGGGCCGATGTAGATGATCTGCTCGTTCTTCGGCTCGGAGATGCCGACGACCGTGAACGGAATGCCGTCGATGTGGACGGTCCGACCGACGGCGGTGCGGCCGCCGAAGAGTCGCTCCGCGCTCTTCGAGCCGATGAAGACGACACGCGCGTTCATACTGACGTCTTGCGCGGTGAGGAGCCGTCCGGCGCCGACGCGAAAGCCGCGGATGTCGAGCGCGGCGGCGGAGATGCCGTAGACCCAGATCAGCTTCGAACGGCCGCCGGCGCGGACGAGGCGCGCTCCGATCGGCACGTGCGCCGCGGCGCGATCGATGCCGTCGAGCTGCTCCAGGCGGTCGAGGTCTGCCATTTTCGGCTGGACCGGGCGTGCGTTCCGTTGTCCGACGGTGGCGCGCGTGACGCTGCCGGGGAAGAGGAAGATCGCGCGCTGGCCGACCTTGTCGAGTTGCGTGTCGAAGTTTGCCTGGAAGCCGTCGACCGCCGCGAGCAGGAACGTCAGCATCGCGACGCCCCACACCATCCCGAGCCCGGTGAGGGTGAACCGTAACGCATGAGCTCGAAGGCTGCGGACGCTCTCACGCAGAAGGTCGAGGAAGGACATGATTTGGCGTAAACTTTCTGCGCGTGTCCGGGACGTCCAGCAAGACTCCATCAATTTTGTTCCGTTCTTGCCAGATATCCCGGAAGACCAGCGAAAAGTTCAAGGACTCTTCCCCCGCGTCCAGGAAGCCCCCAACAAACTCCGACTCCCCTTCCCTCGCCCCCGCGAAGCGGGAAAAAGGTGAGGGAAGGGGCCGGGGGATGGGTCAAAACCGGCGCTCAAAACCCAGTGAGAGCATGATGTCCGGGCCGTACGGGGTCGTGCGGAACGGAAAGATATTCTCCGAAAAGGAGAGATGGGCGCGGGTGCCGCCGGGGTAGGTACGCTGGAGTCCGAAGCTCATCTGCCGCCGCCCGCCCGAGCCGCTGGCAAGATTTCGGACAAACGGGTACACCGTTTCTTCCGCCTGCACCACCACCGAGTCTCGGCCCGAAACGCGTTTCTCCAATGCCAGCACCGAGCCGTGGTAGAGCCGAGCACCGTTGGTTAAATCCCCGACCTGCGTCCGGCCCGCGTAGACCAGGTTGAGATTGCCATGGAGAAACAACCGGGGGGAGATTTCCCGGCTGGCAAGAACTCCAAGGGCAACGTCGGTGCCGCCCGTATCCAGATAATCGCGGCTTCCTGAGAGCGGCAGCTTGAGCGCCGCCCGCACGGAAATTTCTCGGCTCAGCTCCTGGGTCAGCCCCAGCGTGACGTTTGTCGGAGCCGCGACGCCCTTTGTCAGGTTCAAATTCGTCGCTCCCGACCGAACGCTCACGCGGTTCTGGAAGTTCTTCGGGGCGTCGAAGCCGGGCACATCGTACGGGACGATAGCCGTGTGCCAGAAGCGCAGTAGCGGGTCGAGTGCTCCGGCGTTGCGGGCGGCCAGGGTGAGGATCGCGCTGGCCTCGCGGCGGTTTTTCAGCCCCCAGCGCACGCCGAGTCGAAGCTCCTGGCGCTCGGTATCCTGGTAGATCGACTCTTCTTCGACGGCCCCGGTGTAGTACGCGACATTTCCCACATCGAGCCGGAGCGTAAAGCGCCGCTCCCCGACGGTCAGAACGCGAGCGGCGGCGGGTTCAAGCTGAAGCACCAGCCCGGAGAGACCGTCCTGCATCCGGACGGGCAGCGGGCCTGCCGGGGGCATCATCTTGGCACGAGCGCGACCTGCCCACGCTTCGGGTCCCAGGCGACCGCAAGCTTTCCATCGAGTACGCCCCGAAGCGACTCGCCCAGAAGCTCGCCGCGCCAGCCCGTGAGCAGCGCATGGTCGCCCGGCGGGCTGCGCCGGGCAATCGCCAGGCTCCGAAGATCATCGGCGGGGGCCAGCAGCGACGGCGGAAGGCTCTCATCGGCAGCGCGGCGCTTCACAATCGCCGAGAGCAGCTCCAGAAGGATCGCGCCGGGTTCGTCGAGAGGCGTCGAGGTCTCGGGGACGGGACGCTCGGCCTCCGGCACCCCCAGCCCCCGCACGACGCACTCGGCCAGCGCGGTGGCCGTGCGCTCCCCAAGGCCGGGCGGCATCCCGCGCAACTCCAGCAGGGCCGTCGCGGTTTTCGGCTTGCGCCGCGCGATCTCGACCAGCGGCTCGTCTTTTATCACCGTCCGCCGAGGCTTATCGCGGCGCTGCGCCTCATTGTCGCGCCAGATGGCCAGCTCGCGCAGGATCGCCAGCTCGCGTCCGCCAAAGCTCAGCTTCCCCCCGATCTTGCGCCAGAGATCCTCGGGCGAGGTCTGCTGCGCCGCGCTGGAGAGCGATTTCTGCATCTGCTCCCACGCCCACTCGTCCCGGCCTCGTCCTCGAAGCGTCGCGTCCAGCTGGGAGTGCAGGGCATGAAGGTACTGCACGTCGCCCGCCGCGTACTCCCGCATGGCGGGCGTCAGCGGGCGGCGCGACCAGTCGGCGAAGCCCTCTTCCTTCGACAGCGTGACGCGTAGCTCGCCCTGGACCAGCGCCCCGTAGCCCGTCTGGACCGCGTACCCTGCGAACGCCGCCGCCACCTGGGTGTCGTAGAGCGGCGCGGGCGGCAATCCCAGCTCCAGCGCCAGAATCTCGACGTCCTGGCCGCCCGCATGGACCAGCTTCAAAATATCCGGGTCGTGGAGCAGCTCGGCGAGCGGCCCGAGCCGCCCCTGAAGCGCCGACGCGTCGATTAGAACAACGGTCTCGCCTGCGGCAAGCTGGACGACTTCGAGAACCGGGGCGTAGGTTCTCTCGCGGATGAACTCGGTGTCGAGGGCGAGGCGCGGATCGCTCTGAAGCGCTTCTCGCAGGCGGGCGCAGGCATCGGCGAGGCCCTGAGGAGTATCGATAAGAGACAGCATTCGCTATCAGTATAACAGCAACGGCACCCGGTTCCCTGACCCAGCAGGTACAATCGGGAAATGAGCTTGCTGGTGGCGCGTGAGATTTCGAAGAGCTTCCCTGGAGCGGGCACGGTGCTGCGCGATGTCAGCCTGACCCTCGACGCCGGGGCGCGGGCGGCGATTGTGGGGCCGAGCGGCTGCGGAAAGACCACGCTCCTCAATATTCTCGGGACGCTGGAGACGCCGGACTCGGGCGCGGTTTCCCTCAGCGGAGAGAGCCTGCTCGGGCTGGGCGAGGTCGCGCTGGCACGGGTGCGGCGCGAGAGAATCGGCTGGGTTTTTCAGCAGCACCACTTACTGCCCCAGTGTACGGCCCGCGAGAACGTCCTGCTTCCGACGCTCTCCGGGGCGCTCAGCAAAAAGCGCCGCGAGGACGCCGAGGCCCGCGCGACCCGGCTGCTCGGGCGCGTCGGGCTGAGCGGGCGCGAGGGGCACTTCCCCGGCCAGCTCTCGGGCGGCGAGCGGCAGCGGGTGGCTGTGGTCCGGGCGTTGATCAATGAGCCGGAGCTACTTTTAGCCGATGAACCCACGGGGGCGCTGGATGTCGCCTCGGCCCGCTCTCTCGCCGCGCTCCTGCTGGAGATCAGCGAGGAGGAGGGAGTCGCGCTGCTGGTCATCACCCACGCGCCCGAGCTGGCCGAGACCCTCGGGACGGTCTGGCGGCTCTCGGAAGGCACGCTTACCCCGTGAGCCTGCTACGGCTGGTCTGGCGGAGCCTGCGGCACTATGGACGCGCCCATGTCGGGACCGTTCTCGGGGCAATTCTCGCGGCAGCAGTTCTGACCGGGGCGCTGGCCGTGGGCGACTCGGTGCGGTTCTCGCTGCGCCAGAAAGCCCTCGCCCGGATCGGAAAGGTCAACCTCGCTCTCACCGGGCCGGGCCGGTTCTTTCGCGAGAGCCTTGCCGGGGGGCTGGAGTCCGACCTGAAAGCGCCCGTCGCGCCGGTGGTTCTGCTACCCGCCGCCGCCCAGAACTCCTCGGGCGACCTGCGGGCCAGCGGCGTCCAGGCTGTGGGCGTCGATGCGCGGTTCTTCGCGCTCGGGCCGGGCGGAGCGCAGCCCGGCGAGGGCGCGTGGCTCACTCCGGCGCTCGCCCAGGAGCTGAAGACAAAGCCCGGCGAGGAAGTGGTTCTGCGGATCGACAAGCCGAGCCTGCTGAGCCGCGACGCCCCGCTTTCCACGGTCACCGATGCAACCGTCGCGCTTCGGGTAAAAATTGCCGGGATTCTGAGCGAGAAAGACTTCGGCGAGTTCGGACTCTCGGCCAGCCCGCTCCCGGCTCGAAACATCTTTCTGCCGCTTGGAACGCTCCAGAAAACCGTCGGGATGGAGGGCCGGGTCAACACGCTTCTTGTTGGTGGCAGTGCCACTTCCGAGCAAGCAACCAGGGCGCTCTGGAGCCGCTGGAGCCTCGATGATTCCGGGCTGATTTTGCGCGAAACCCCCAGACTCGTCGAGCTTCGGACAAAGCGGGTGTTTCTGGAGCCGTCGCTCGGGAAAGCGGCCCTGGGCATCCAGCCCGGCGCACAGGGCGTGCTCACGTACTTTGTGAACGGCCTCAAGCTCAAAAGCCGCGAGACGCCCTACTCTGCCATCGCCGCGCTGGACTCGCCGCTCACCGAGGGCCTCACCGAGGACGAAATTGTGCTCAATGCCTGGCTCGCCGAGGATCTGGGCGCAAAGCTCGGTGATTCGGTCACGATTCGGTACTGGGTCGTCGGCTCGCAGCGGCACCTGGAAGAGAAATTCGCGACGCTCCGGGTGAAAAAAATCGTCCCGCTCACCGGCGAGGCCGCCGACCCGACCCTGATGCCCGACATTCCAGGGCTGTCGGACAAGAAAAACTGCCGCGAGTGGGAACCGGGCGTCCCGGTGGACCTGAATAAAATCCGCGACAAAGACCAGGCGTACTGGGCAAAATTCCGGGGCGCACCCAAGGCGTTTGTGCGACTCGCAACCGGCCAGAAGCTCTGGAACAACCGCTTCGGCAACCTCACCGCCGTCCGGTACCCGCACTCTCCCCCATTACTGGGGGCAGGGGGGCAAACATTACCGGGGGCCGGGGGATGGGTCCAGCTTTGCTTGCGGCAGGCGCTCTCGCCCGCGTCGCAGGGGGTTTTCTTCCAGCCGCTCCGCGAAAAAGCACTTGCCGCAAGCGGGGCATCGAGCGACTTCGGGGTTCTCTTTCTGGGCTTCAGTTTGTTCTTGCTGGTGAGTTCGCTCTTGCTCTCGGCTCTGCTCTTCGGGTTCTCCGTCACCCGCCGCCAGAGCGAACTCGGAACTCTGCTCGCTCTGGGATTTCTACCAAAGACCATCCGGCGACTGGTGCTTCTGGAGGGCGGGACTCTCGCGCTCGGCGGCTCGATAGTCGGCGCAGGGCTGGCGACGCTCTACACTCGCGCCGTGATCGCGGGCCTTTCGGGAGCCTGGCAAGGCGCGGTCACCGGTGCGCCCCTGACGTTCCACGCGCAGCCCACGACGATTGCCCTGGGCGCACTTTCCAGCTTTCTTATCGCCCTGCTCACGCTCTGGCTGGTCGCCCGAACGTACGGACGCCCGCCGCACTCTCCCCCGGGTACCCATGCGGCTGGGTGTCTGGGGGCCGGGGGGCAATTACTGGGGGCCGGGGGGCAAATAAACCGGGCGTGGATACCGGGCTTGCTTGCACTCGCCGCGCTGGTTCTCTCGGGCGTCGGCGCGACGCTTCACGGGGAGAGTGCGGCGGGGGCGGCGTTCGGGGCGGGGCTTCTCGCCCTGATCGCCGGGCTGCTTTTTGCCAGGCGCTGGCTGGCCGGACGGACCACGCATGGCTCACTTCCGCAGCGCAACGCCGCACGCCGCCCCGGACGGAGCCTTGCGGCTATCGCGCTTCTGGCCTCGGGGACATTTCTGGTCGTGGCGGTGGGAGCCAATCAGCACGATCCCCATAACGATGCCCTGGAAAAGTCCTCGGGCACCGGCGGCTTTGCGCTCCTGGCCGAGGCGTCGCTGCCGATTTTTGAGGATTTGAACGCGCCGCAGGGCCAGGAAACCTACGGCATAGACTCCGAGATTCTGCGCGGCTCGAAGCTCGTCGCGCTACGCCTGCGCGAGGGCGACGAGGCGAGCTGCCTGAACCTGAACAAGCCCCAGACGCCCCGGCTACTCGGGGTCGAGCCGGGGGCGCTGGCCGGACGCTTTTCGGGCGACTGGGGCGCTTTGGAGAAGACCGACCAGAGCGGCGCGATTCCCGTGATCGGGGACATGAACACCGTGGTCTGGTCGCTCGGCAAAAAACCCGGCGACCTCCTCGACTACACCGACGACCAGGGAGTGACGCACAAGCTACGCATCGCGGGCACGGTCCCCAACGCGACGTTTCAGGGGAGCTTGCTCATGAACGAGGCGCACTTCACCCGGCTCTTTCCCGAGCGGAGCGGCTACCGGACGTTTTTCATAGACACGCCCCCGGAAAAAACCGATGCCGTGCGCCGCGAGCTGACCCGCGCCCTCGAAGACAGCGGCCTCTCGGTGACACTTTCCCAGGATCGGCTCGCGGCGCTCCAGACTGTGGAGAACACCTACCTCTCGATCTTCGCCGCGCTCGGCGGGCTGGGCTTGCTTCTGGGTAGCGTGGGCCTCGGCGTGATCGTTCTGCGAAACGTCGAGGAGCGCCGAGGCGAGCTGGCTCTGCTTCGTGCGGTCGGCTTTGAATCAATTCAAATCCAGGCGCTTTTGCTGAAAGAACACGCTCTGCTGCTTCTCTTCGGGCTGGGCCTGGGAACTCTCGCGGGGACGCTTGCGATCCTCCCGGCGCTCCGCCACGCGCCGCCGCTCGGCCTGCTCTCTCTAACTCTGATCGGCGTCCTGGGAAGCGGCCTGCTCTGGGTCGTCCTCGCCGCCCACGCCGCCCTGCGCGGCCCGCTCCTCGGCTCCCTCCGCGATTAATTTCTTCAAAGCATACAACTCCATTAAGTGAAGCTGGTCTTTGGGCCGATTCGCCGCCTTTTTCATCGCAATCAAATCATCAATCGAAGCAAATCGTACTGAAAGCTCGTTTTTATGTATGACAAATGACCTTTTCCATAATTCTTCAAAAGAATCTATGCCATCAGGATTTTTTAACAAATCTATTGGCCCTAAATCTGTTTTTAAGATTAAAAAACGTGCTCGTATTATCAAATCAGATGAAACCTGAAAATTATTATAAGGCGGAAAAGCAAGGGGTCTTGGATGATATTGATTGATCCAGGCGACAAGTAGCTCCAAATTCTCCGGGTCGGTCGCAAAACTTATATCGGTATCTTCCGTTTGATGGTTACTTCCGTGACACTGCATTGCCAGACCACCGATCAAGACAAATCGAACCGGAGTCTTCGCCAATTCCAACGCAACATCAAACGGGTCCATAAACTCGGGCATTTTTCATCCAATTCCGACTCTCTCGCAGTTTTTTATGACGATAAAGTCTTTCCCAGGGAGTTAGCTTCAGATTTTCTCGCAAATGCCCAAGGTCGATCCCGTTTTCATCTTGCTCTGGCATCGGATGCTGGTCGAACCAGTCATAGATAAACTGTTGTTCTTCCGGAGTCAGTGGTTTTTCGTTCATTTTACGAACTTCAGAATAGCTTGCGTTGTTTTCTCGGGTTGTTCTGCAAACGGAAAATGCCCGCAGTTATCCAGAAGAATTAATTTCGCTCCTCGAATACCCTGAGAAACTTTTTGAGCATGAGCAACCGGGATAATTCCGTCGTTTTTTCCGTGAACTACCAGTGTCCGAGTCTTAATTCTGGAAAGCAGTGGCTCGGCGGTTCTGGTTGCATAGCCATCGTTCTGGACCAGCGCAAAAGCAGGTTCGTTGGCGTATAAAACCGTAGGTGAGATCTTTTGTTTTGTAATTTCAGCCTCGATTTTCTTCTGATAGGCATCACGATTGGCTAAATTGGCATAGTAAAGCTCAGGAAGGCTCATGGCAAACTGCATCGCCGACATCATTCGCTGTGGACCGGCAGGAAGCTTCGGCCCGATGGTAAGATACGGCTCTAAACGTTTTCCTCGCTCAATTCTGGCTCTATCGGTCGTTTCAAGGTCTTTTTTTACCCACTCCGACGCTGCTGCAAAGATCGCATCCTGGCTCATGGGCTGAGAAAGTAGCCCATCCATGTCAATTAAGCCCAGTAGCTTGTCAGAGAAAGCCACTGCGTACTCAAGGCCCAGCATTCCACCCCACGAATGACCCAGAACATACCAATTTTTTATTTTTAGAAACTCCCGGACAGCTTCGATATCCGTTAGCAGATTTTTCACTGTGAATGTCTTCTGAGTTTCCACGGTCAGACGCTCCGACTCGCCACAGCCACGCTGATCCAGATAGACCACATTGAGCTTCTTTTCGAGGCTTTTCCCCCACGGATAGAACATATGCGCCGAGAAACCAGGCCCACCATGCAGAATCAACAGATATGGGTTCTTCGGGTTTTCGCCGCGCACCAGAAAGTGTAACTTCGTACCGTTGAGCTTCTCGAAATAGTTCTTTTCCATTATTTCAATCCCATGGCTCTGGGAATTGCCCCTTCGTAAATATCTTTCAGGGATTCCAGAGACAAATCTAATAGCCCGGCGGCATCGAATCGTCCGTTATCTTTCACCTGTCCAATAAAGACGGCTTCGATCTGCTCTTTTTCACACAGATCTAACAACGCTTCATGCTCGGGAGTGCTTTCTTTTACCGAAACAACTACCCGGCTGGCTGCCTCACCGAATAAGATCGCGCTCCAGGGCTGTTCGGCGAAGTCCGTGACGGAGAACCGAATCTCTGCGCCGATGTTACCCGCAAGGCATGACTCAGCAAGGGCCACTAAAAGTCCGCCCTCCGAGCAGTCATGGGCGCTGAGAATTAATTTTCGGGCAATCGCTTCCCGCACGACGCGCTGGAGGGCGGCTTCTTTCTTAAGGTCCAGCCGGGGAGGAGTGCCTTCGTCGCGGCCATGGACGACGTGCAGAAACTCGCTCCCGCCAATCCCCGCCTCGCTCTCCCAGCCGCTCGGCCTGAGGACATAGATCAGGTCCAGGTTGCCCCGAAACGCAGCCCCCACCGGCTCGACGCCCTCAGGAAAGACGCCGACCATCCCGACCGTGGGCGTCGGGTAGATCGCACCATCCGGGGTCTCGTTGTAGAAGCTGACGTTCCCCGAAACCACGGGGGTCTTGAAGAACTCGCACGCCGCCGCCATGCCATTCACCGCCTGCGTGAACTGCCAGAACCCCTCGGGTTTCTCCGGCGACGGAAAGTTCAGGCAGTCGGTAACCGCAGCCGGAACCGCCCCGACGCAGCTTATATTCCGGGCAGCCTCGGCTATCGCCAGCTGCGCTCCGGCAAATGGATCGAGGTAGCAAAACCGCGAGTTGCAGTCGGTCGTCGCCGCGATCTTTCGCCCGCCCGCCTCGCGTACGGCCAGAACCGCCGCATCGCCCCGGCCCGGCAGAAGCTCGGTCTGGGTCTGCACCATGTGGTCATACTGCTCCCAAACCCAGCGCTTGGACGCAATACTCGGGTGCCCGAGTAATTTTAAGAGCACATCGCCGTAGCTCTCCGGCTCCGCAAGCTTGGAAAAGTCCGCACTCTGCACCCATTTAATATATTCTGGCTCAGCAGCGTCCAGAGAATACACCGGACAGTCATCCGCAAGCGACTTTGCAGGCACATCAGCTTCCAAACGCTCGCCATCGAAGACTTTCACACGCCCATCGTCCGTGGTATAGCCGATATAGGCGGCGTTCAGACCCCATTTCTCGAAGACTTTCGCGACATCAGCCTCTTTGCCTTTCTGAACTACGGCCAGCATTCTCTCCTGGCTCTCAGAAAGCATGGTCTCGTACGCGTTCATGCCCGTCTCGCGTCGGGGAACCTTCTGAACATCGATCTCCATGCCCAGCGCCCCTTTTGCACTCATCTCGCAGGTTCCACACGTCAGGCCCGCCGCGCCCATGTCCTGAATCCCGACAATAAACCCGGTCTCCAGCGCTTCGAGCGTGGCCTCGATCAATAATTTCTCTAAAAACGGATCGCCCACCTGCACATTGGAACGCTTTTCCTCGCTCTCTTCCGTCAGTTCGATACTGGCAAAGGTCGCTCCGTGTATCCCATCGCGCCCCGTGGCCGACCCGACATACAAAACCGGATTCCCAACCCCCTTGGCTTGCGCTGACGCAATAGAATCTGACTTAACGACTCCAATAGCCATGGCATTCACCAATGGATTTCCGTTATAGCACGGATGAAAATAGATTTCTCCACCAATAGTACCGACTCCCACGCAATTTCCGTAATGAGAAATACCGCTGACAACGCCATCAAACAGGTACTTAGTACGCTGAACGTCTTTTCCATCGCCCGTAATCGGTCCGAAGCGCAACGAGTCTAAAACTGCTATCGGGCGAGCGCCCATCGTGAAGATATCTCTTAAAATGCCGCCGACGCCCGTCGCTGCCCCCTGAAACGGCTCGACCGCCGACGGGTGGTTGTGCGACTCCATCTTGAAGACCACGCTCCAGCCCGTATCGCCCAACGGAACGCCGCCCGCGTTCTCTAAAATCCCGGATTCCTGGGCTTTTTTGTACTCGGAGAAGGCTTTTAGAACGGGGCGCGAGTATTTGTAGCCGCAGTGCTCGCTCCACATGACGGCGTACATTCCCAGCTCGGTGTAGGTCGGGACGCGGCCTAAAACATCCTGAATCTGCGCCCACTCGGACGCGTTGACTCCCATCTCACGGGCGGACTTCTCGGTGACGGCGGGGTACTCGGGGGCATTGGTCGGGGTCGGCATAACGCCCCCATTGTACCGCGCGACTTACTCTGCGGGCGGCAGAATCTCGGCGATTTTCACGGGATGCTCGGGCGCGGCCTCGGGCGCGACGGACTGGGTGTCGTCGTAGGTCTGAACGCTTCGATACTCGCCCTGGGCCGGGCTTCGATGCACGATCAGCGTGCGGCTGGAGAGGTTCACGATCCAGTATTCCGCCACACCTGCCGCCGCGTAGAGCCTTGCTTTCTGTCCTCTGTCGCGCCAGAGCGTCGTGTCAGAAACCTCGACCACCAATCGGAATTCGTTACCTGCCAAAATTTCCGTTTTGCGATACTTATGCCGTGGATTTACCATTACTGCAATATCTGGCTGAGGTTCCGAATGCGGACTGATTGGAGTATTTCTGTATATGCGTAAGTAGATTTCAGAAAAATGCGTTTGTAAAAAAGAAAGAATCTTAAATGCGCAATACTTGCGTATGTTACTCATTGGAAGACGCAATATCTCTCCTTCCAGAAGCTCGTAGCGCCCATCGGAGAGAATGCCAAGGTGAGATATCCTATGGAACGCCTCACGCGTCCACACAACGCGGTCTGTTTGGGGGTCTGCCGTCAGCTTTTCCATACGCCCAGTTTACCGCTTTTGAACTCACACCTGCCCCTGCTTAGTGATGCATCAGCCAGCTAAGAGATTATGTAGTAACTATCTCCAAAGAAGAAATATGGCGATGGAAAATTGGTTTCTACACACTTAATTATAGTTTCCCATATTTTACAGTAGATCAAAAGGCGTCACTATGCCTATCAAATGATTTTCTTCTTTTGATAATATCAAAATTGGTTTATGATTCAGTGAAGCGTAATCAATATCCTGGTTCTGTTTTGCGGTTGTTGATTCTTCAGTGAGTTCTTCAAAATTATCTAATAATTTTTTATTTTGATTATTTCGATCTTTTAAAAATTTAGCAATATTGTAATCCGCGACTATGTACCATTTATTATTATGTAAGACGGGTAAATAGGAAAATGAATTTTCCAACATTACCTGTTTTATAAATCTAAGTGGCTGCCATGCTTCTGCACAAACGGGATTTGCCACCATGAAGTCTTCGTACTTTTTCATCTGTCCTCTCAATGCCTCCTCAATAAACAGCGATACCTGGATTGCATGTGCTGACGTTTTACGTGCTGTCGAGCCTTCATGCATCATTTCATTTCTTCCATTTCTCAAAATTCCATAAGAATTTCTAAAGAGATCATAGCCTTGAGCAGTTAAATTGTTTTGTTCTATTAATTTCTCAAAACAATTCTTAACTAAAGAATTTCCAAGACTTGAATATCTTCCTCTTTCAACATTTTCACATTGATTCCACATAAAATACCCAATTTTTTCAACGGCATAGATAATGGAATCAAAATCTTCTGCATTCTTGAACGTTCTTACTCTTGCTTCTTTTAGTTGAGAGCGAAAATATTGCCGTTCACGAAATGAAAAGCAAAACTTACATACTGTTGCGATTTCAAGTTCAATCATGTTACCGCTTTCCGGCTCGGTAGGGGCGGGTTTTGGGGAGTTTGAACTCGGCGCGCAGGGGCGCGAGGTTCGGGTCGTGGTGCGGGAAGGCTCCGTCGGCGGCGTGCTGGAGTTCGATGCGGCGCGAGGTGATGTCTTTCAGCTCTTTTCTCGCTTCGGCGAGAAGCAGGGCGGCGTCGGTGCCGTGCGTGGTCTGCGATTGATCGGCGGATTTCCAGGCGGCGAGCGTGGACTGAAAAGAAGCGATCTTGGCCGGAGTAACGCCGGGGAGGGCGTCGGCGGCGATGCGCTGAAGAATGCCTTCGACGAGCGTTTCGAGCGCGGGACGGCTGAAGTCGCGCAGTTTCTGGCCGATGCCGTAGGTATCCTGGTCGCCCCGGTGGGCAGGCTTCCCCGACCATTTCTGGAGCGCGGCGGAGTGAATGTCGGCAAGTTTCTGAAGAAGCAGCGTTTTCTGGTCCGACTCGGTAGCAGTATCGTCTTTTCGAGCGCCCTGGGCAGACGTAGCCCGAGCAATTTTTGTCTGGCACGCGTGAATATCGCCGAGCAAGGTCGAAATCTGCTGCGCGGTGATCTCACGCTCCAGAAGTGCGGCGCTACACGCGGGCCGCTGCGCGGCACGGGCGACCGATTCGGCCAGAGCGAGCTTTTTCAGGGCGTCCACATCGAACGGTGAGCGGCTGCGCGGCGGCTTTACGTCCACCACAACCGGCGGCAATGGTCCCTCAACTGGAATTACGGCTCCCTCTTCCATGACTATCTCCTTCCCCTGTTGCGATAGCCCGCTCGCCAATCCGAGCCGTGTCTCCGCAACTTGCAACAGTATTCTACCCGAAACCGATAACGTTGCCACCACTAAAAACAGGCTTCCCGCAAGTTCCGATAAGGCTTCCCCCACCGTCAGTAGCCTTCCCCCGGTCCTTTTGTTTTGCCCCCCGGCCCCCAGGTTTGGGGGAGAAGATGTCGGTTTTAACAAGACACTCTCCGGTCCCCCCAGAACTGGGGGTTAGGGGGCAGAACAAAGGGCCTGGAGCCAGTCGGGGTTGGGGGAAATTATGGCATAATGCGCCATGACCAAGATCGTGTTGATCGGTGCGGGGAGCGGCTTTGGCGGCAAGCTCTCGCGCGACATTCTCTCCCTGCCCGCCCTGCGCGACGCCCATATCTGCCTGTGCGACATCGACCCCGAGCGGCTTGCGGGGGTCGAGGCGTACGTCCGGGCGATCATCGACGGCCACGGGTTAAAAGCCACGCTTACGGCCTCGACCGACCGCACCAAACTCTTGCAGGGCGCAGACTTCGTGGTGACGAGCGTCTCGGTGGGCGGGGCGGCCTACTCGGGGCATCCGGTGACCGCCGAGGTGAGCCTTCCGAAAAAGTACGGCATCTCGCAGTCCGTGGCCGACACGATAGGCGTCGGGGGGATTTTTCGGTTTCTTCGGACCGGCCCCGAGCAGCTCGCGATCTGCCGCGACATGGAGCGGCTCTGCCCGAACGCTCTTTTGCTCAACTATACCAACCCCATGTGCATGCTTACCTGGCTACACTCCAGGGCTTCGGGGATCAAAAACGTCGGGCTTTGCCACTCGGTGCAACATACGGCCCACGAGATCGAGCGCTACATCGGGGCTGAGCGAGATTCGATGCGGTATTTATGTGCCGGAATCAACCATCAGGCCTGGTACCTGAAGCTTACCATCGACGGAGCCGATGTTTACCCGAGATTACGCGCCGAATTAGAGAACTCGGAGACGGTAGCAAAAGATAACATTCGCTTCGAGTTTTTCAAATACTTCGGCTGGTTCGTCACCGAGTCCAGTCGGCACTGCTCCGAGTACCACCCGTATTTTCGCCGGACGCCCGAACTTAGGGAAAAATACAGGCTCACCGACTGGACTCCCGACGAAACTCCCGCCCCGCCCCGCACCTGGCTCAAGGACGGCGAGGCGCTTCCGTCGCTCACCCCGAGCGAGGAGTATGCCGCCCGGATCATCGAGGCCGTGGTCATCGACCAGCCGTATCGCTTCAACGGCAACGTCATGAACGATGGCGCTTTGATTTCAAATCTCCCCGCCGAGTCGTGCGTCGAGGTTCCGTGTTTGGTAGATGGCCAGGGAGTCCAGCCGACCCGCGTCGGGGCGCTGCCCGTGCAGCTTGCGCATCTCAACCTCACCAACATCGCCCCGCAGGAGCTTGCCGTCCGCGCGGTTTTAGACCGAGACCGAGAAGCCGCGTTCCATGCGTGTTTATTGGACCCGCTCACAAAAAGCATCTGCTCGCTCGACGACACGAAAAAGCTCTTCGATGAACTCTGGGCCGCCGAAGGAGACCTGCTCAAGCACTTCGGGTAGGCCACCCGTTTTGCTTTTGCCGTGGAATAAATTCCCGGCTTTTCAAGAATGTCCACCTCCGTGGACAGAGAGCGGACTTAGGTCCGCAACATCGACAGTCTATGGAAATCATTCGAGAAACCATCAAGCGCGACCGGATGATTCGCCGATACCTCAAACTACGTAGCCAACTCAAGCGGTGATCCAGCCTTTTTCGGTGGCTTCCTGAATCCAGCCGGACGCCAGTTCCCAGAGCGCCGGGGAGCCGATTCCGATGGCCTGGTTGCGCTCGGTCACTCGGGCGGCGCTGATCTTGTTCTCTTTCCAGCTTCCGCCCGCGTTTTTGTAGTTGGGCAGCATCCCGCACAGCCGGTCTATGGCCGCCGCGAACTGCGACTCCGGAGTAACCTGCGCCTCGAACTCGTCCCAGAGCGCCCGGAAGCTTTCGGATTGATCGGAAGGCAGCAGCCCGAAAATTCTATCGGCGGCCATTTGTTCCCGCTCGGCTTTGCCTTCCATGGCTTTTGCATCGTACACAAACGTATCGCCTGCGTCGATCTCGACTAAATCGTGGATCAGAGCCATCTGAATCACCCGGCTCGTGTCGATCTTCTCGGCGGCGTGCTCGCAGAGAGTCAGGGCCATGAGCGCAAAGTGCCAGCTATGCTCGGCGGAGTTCTCATAGCGAACTTCGCCGATGAGCTTTGTCTTGCGAAAAATAGACTTGAGCCGGTCTGCCTCGGCGATAAATTCAAGCTGCTGGATCAATCGGGCGCTATTCACACGCCCAGCTTACCCGATCCGCCGACATAAACGTCGGTGGCGAAGGGCTTCGCCACAAGGTCCTTCGGACATAGCCCGGCTCCCTTACCAGGTGTTCACCTGCGCCATGAGGTCGCTTGGTTTCTACACAGACTCTAATAGTAGACAACCCTATGTGGGGTCCATCCAGCGCAATCTACATGCCATATATATTGCGAAGTAGCGTAGTCCCATGTCTGAAAAACGTGTAGACTTGTGACACGTGGAATATATTGAGGTTCTGGATTTAAATAAACATCAGGAAATAGAGCAGATGATTTCTCCCATGTAGTAATTCTAAGTATCCGCTCTGCAACAGTAATACCACTACTGTCAATGAAAAAAGCTTTACCCAAAGAGGCGCGGGGACTATGTTGTATTTTCACAACGTACGAACCACTTGGTACATCACTCTGTATCGTAGATTTTACGATCAGAAGTTGAATGGGAACTCCTGATTCAAAATCAATGTCTTTATATTTCTCGACCCCTACGATTGGAACGTGGGCTACGATAGTTTTTCCGATACTTGCATACACCATTTTATCAATATCCACTTTCACATTGTGGCTTTTTGCAAGTCTACGGAATTCTTTTCCAGTCAGGTCAATGACATTTTCGGAGAATTTATCAAATATTGGCGATACGTTGGCTTTTTTGCTTTGCATTAGATTTCTCTCTGTCGTTTTTTTCGACAGTCGCATTTTAGGCACAACAAGCCTCTTTGTCATCCCCCAATTGGGGGTATTTTTGGAAACGGTGAAATCTTTTTCTCTTCCCGCCATTGTCCCCGCCGTGAACGACGGGTCTCCAGAAACAAAGCCCTCCGGGCTAACAAAATCTGGCTCCCCCAAACCTGGGGGCTGGGGGGCAAAACATGCCGGACGACCTTCGAGCTACTTGCTGACGGGGAGCGGCTGGAACTTTCGGGCCTGGAGCACGATCTGCTGGGCCAGTTTTCCGGCGATCTCGCAGAAGGTTTTGGCTTGCTCGGACTCGGGCTGGGAAACCACAATCGGCTCGCCGTCGTCGCTGGCTTTTCTCGTGGCGATCTCCAGCGGGAGCGCACCTAAAAACGGGACTCCCAGCTCGCTGGCGGCCTCGGCTCCGCCCCCGTGCCCGAAGATGTGGTAGGCTTTTCCCGTGTCGGGAGCGACGAAGTACGCCATGTTCTCGACGATGCCTAAAATTGGGACGTTGAGCTTCTGAAAGGCTTTCAGGCTCTTGACGGCGATGCTCGCGGCCACGTCCTGCGGGGTCGTGACGATCAACGCGCCCGAGAGCGGGATTCCCTCCGAAAGGCTCATCGTGACATCGCCCGTGCCCGGCGGGAGATCCACCAGAAGATAGTCGCACTCGCCCCAGGCCACGTCGCTCAGAAACTGATTCACCACTTTGTGCAGCATCGCGCCGCGCCACACAATCGGCTGGCCGGGCGGCACCAGAAAGCCCATCGAGACAATTTTCACGCCGAAGCGCTCCACCGGGACGATCTTCGGGACCATGTTGCCGTCGGGCTGGCGGACGGGAACCTGGGCCAGCTCTTCGTCCTGGACGCCCATCAAGATCGGGATGGTCGGGCCGTAGACATCCGTGTCCATCAGGCCGACGCGGGCGCCCGTGGCCGCCAGCGCACACGCCAAGTTCGCCGCGACCGTGGACTTGCCGACGCCGCCCTTGCCCGACGCGATGGCGATCACATGCTTGACGCCCGGAAGGACCGTCCCGCCGAGGGGCCGACGCGCGACGACCCTGGCACCCATCTCGACTTTGATGTTCTTGACGCCGGGGATTTTCTCCACGGCGGCGCGGCAGTCGGCCTCGATCTTGGCTTTCATCGGGCAGGCGGGCGTCGTCAGCTCGACCAGGAACGCGACGTTGCCGTCGCAGACCCGGACGTTCTTGATCATCTTGAGCGTCACCAGGTCTTTCCCGAGATCGGGGTCGGGGACGGTGGAGAGAGCTGCGAGCACCTGGGCATCGGAAACTTCGGGGAACGTATCTGCCGTATTCATTATCAAATGTATTCTACAGCGCCAGGCAGCTCCGGGTTCCTGGCACGGAATTTGTAAGTAAAACGGAAAAGCCATGAAAACGACAGCAGCCCTTCTCGGCGTAGCCTTTCTTTGCGGCGTTGCCCACGCCCAGACCACCGAGCCGCCCACCGGCCCGAGCGCGGGTCAGGTCGTGGTGAGCGACCCGATCTCCGACCCGATCCGCACCCACGATGTCATCAAGGTGAGCGTGGTCGCCGCGCCGTATCTCTCCGACAGCTTCCCCGTGGACAAAGAAGGCTTCATCTATCACCCGGCGGCGCGCACCCGCTTCAAGGTCGCGGGACTGAGCCGAATCCAGGCGGGCGATCTGATCCGCCGGAGAATCATCGAGCTAAAGTTCCTCAAGCGCGTCGAAGTTGGGGTGAGCTATGTCTCGCGCAAGGCTCGCGAGGTCTCGGTCGGCGGCGCGGTCCAGACGGCCATTCGGCAGATTCTGCGCGACGGCGACCAGCTCTCGGACGTTTTAGGCCGGGCGACTCCGCTGGGCGGCGCGGACCTGGCCCGAATCACCCTGACTCGTGGCGACAGAAAAGTGGCGATCAACTACAAAAAATTCACCACGGGCGCGGAAGACGGCCCGAGCGTCAACCCGAAGATAGAAGACGGCGACCGAATTTTCGTGCCAGCGGCGGAGATCGCGGGCGGCAACGTCCGGGTGCGCGGCGAGGTGAAGGACACCACCAGGGTCGTCGTTCCGATCATCGAAGGAACCACGGTCGGGCTGATTCTCCAGAGCGTCGGCGGGATCACCGACTACGCGGACAAGGGCCAGATCTACGTCCAGCGCGGCACCGAGCGCGTCGCCGTGCCCTACGACGATATCGTCAAGGGCGTCAAAGACAAAGACGTCAAACTTTTGGACAAAGACGAGATCGTCGTCCCGAAATTAGAGCGGCGCAAGCAGGTCCAGGTCGTCGGCGCGGGGGTTTTAAAACAAGGCCCGGTGCCACTCACCAAGGACATGAATCTCTCACTGGCTATCGCTGAGGCGGGGAGTTTCCAGCCGGGAATGAAGAAAAAGCTGGTGCGCCTGGAGCGGCTGAGCAAGGACGGCAAGACATCCACGGTGCAGGAGTACGACCTCACCAAAAGCGGTGGCGCTACCGTGCTGCTTGAGGACGGCGACATTATCTCGGTGGACTACGCGCAGCCCAACCAGAACGGCCTCAACAATGTTCTGGGCATCGTCGGCACCTTCATCGGGCTTCTGGGCTTTTTGCGGCGCTGACCCATTGGCCCGCCCACACGAACGTGGGCGTCTGGGCGAGCAAGCTCGACGAAGTCGCTCCGCGACAAAATCAGGTTGGCATGTCGCGGAGCGACTTCGTGGCGAAGCCCCCAGACGCCCACGTTCATACGGGCGGTGATAGAATCGCAGCGTGTTGCGCGTTGCGATTCTGTTATTTCTGGGGTTTTTCTGGCTTGTGCCCGCGTGGGCGCAGGAGACGATCACGCTGAGGGTCGGCGGAGCGTATTCGAGCTGGGGAATCCCCGATCCGAACGCCACCAGCCCGCTGGAGCGTGCCAAGCGCCGGGTTTTCGAGGCGTTCACCAAGAAGCACCCGGAGATTAAACTGGAGCGGTTTACGGCGCTCAGTATCCAGGGACCGGCGGCAGAGTCGGGGATTTTAATGGCGTTCGCGGGCGGATCGGCCCCCGATATTGTCTATGTCAATATGAGACTAATGCGCCAGTACGTTTCCCAGGGATTTTTACAACCCGTCGATGATTTACTGCAAAAACACCCCGAGACGCTCAAACGAATCCATCCGAATATTACCAAAGAGCTGGATATCGACGGTAAAGTCTATGCCATTCCATTTGTTCAGTTCTGTCAGGCGCTGTACTACCGCAAAGATTTATTTCGGACGGCAGGATTGGACCCGAGGCGTGGCCCGAAAGATTGGGACGAGTTCTATTCCTACTGCCAGAAGCTCTATGATCCGCAGAAAGGTCAGTGGGGCTATGTTTTCCCGCCGAGCGACACGAGCTATCACTGGCTGAACTTTCTGTACTCGGCGGGCGGCGATGTCACCCGCCACGCGCCCGGCGGCGGCTACGAGGCAGCGTTTGGAGGAAGCGAGGGAGTCGCCGCGCTACGCTTCTGGCGCAAGCTCATGGCCGAAAAATGGACCGGCCCGGACGGAAAGTCGGTCGAAGGCGTCGCCACGAAGTCCGCGACACGCTCCCAGGACATCTCGGCGGGCAAGGTCGGGATGTGGTTTGCGTACCAGAGCGACGACATCGTGAACATGTCCAGCACCGACATCAATCCGTCGCTGATCGGGATCGCGCCGATGCCCCGAGGCCCGACCGGCCTGCGCTCCGGCGAGATCAACGCCTCGATGTGGGGCGTCAACGCGAGTGTCACCGACCCGAAAAAGCGCGCCGCGTGCCTGGAGCTGCTCCGGTTTCTGGCCTCCGACGAAGCCGCAAAAATCCGCGTCGAAGCCCTGGTCGATAACGGCCTGGCGCAGCTCGTCAATCCGGGCGAGCTGCTCCGCTGGGGCTATGGCGAGTACGTCACGGCGGCGCAGAAGCCCTGGCTGGAGGCGCAGAAAACCCTGTTTGAGACCGGCAAGCCCGAACCTGCCGGACCGAACATGGCGTTCATCTACAAATTACTGGATGAACCTTTAGATCAGGCGATTCTCTATCCCGACCGCCCGATTGAGAAAATTCTGGGCGACGCGACGTTCAAGGTCAACCGGAAGCTGCTTGGCTTCACCCCACCCGACGAGCAAGCCCGTCAGCGCAAGATCGCCCTCGGAATCGCGATCACACTCAGCCTCGGGCTACTTTTGTTCACGCTGCGAGCGGTTTTTCGGGCGTGGAAAGACGCCCGCATCCGGGTTCCGGGCGTCGGGTTGCCGCTGAGAAGCCATCTCTCGGCCTGGCTCTTCATGGCTCCAGCGGTTCTTTCCATCGCGATGTGGGCTTATTTCCCTCTTCTACGTGGAATGCTGATGGCGTTTCAAGATTATCGCATCTTAGGCGGCGGTGGCTGGGTCGGTTTAGACAATTTTATCGAGGCGGCAGGCCAGGAGACGTTCTGGAAAGGCATCACCAACGCGTTTACGTTCACGTTCTGGCTGCTCGGGCTGGGGTTTCTGGCTCCGGTCGTGCTGGCGCTGATGCTCCACGAGATTCCGAAAGGAAAAGTGTTCTTCCGGGCGCTGTACTACCTGCCCGCCGTCACGACAGGGGTGATCGTCGCGATGCTCTGGAAGCAGTTCTTCGATCCCGCGCCGACCGGCCTTGCCAACTCGTTGCTCGGGCTTCTGGGAATCCAGCCGCTCAAGTGGCTTCAAGACCCGGCGCTGGCGAAGTTCTGCGTCGTGCTGCCGCTGATCTGGGCGGGTGCCGGGCCGGGGAGCATTATTTATTTAGCCGCACTCCAGGGAATCCCCGACGAGATGTACGAAGCCGCCGAGCTGGACGGCGCGAGCGTCTTCACCAAGATCTGGAAACTCACCCTCCCGACGCTCGCTCCGCTCTTGATTATTAACCTGGTCGGCGCGACTATCGGGGCTTTCAAGATCATGGAGCCTGTTTTAGTACAAACGGGCGGTGGGCCGGACAACGCGACCCACACCATCGGGCTGGAGGTCTGGTACAACGCGTTTATGTATCTCAAGTTCGGCTACGCAACCGCCGCCGCCTGGATGATGGGCCTGGTTCTAATCGGTTTGACCCTGTATCAGCTCAAAATGCTGCAAAATGTTCGGTATTCGGCTGCCGGAAAATAGGTTTTTGCTGTCCCCTGGCCCCAATAATGGGGAATCCGGTCAAGTCGTGCCCGTGTCCGGTTGCACCCGGTGTGTGTACGGTTGCGTCGGGTGCGTGTACGGTCACGCCCGGTGTGTGTACGGTCGCCTCGTGCCCGTGTCCGGTTACACCCGACGCGATTCCGGTCGCACCGGACGCGTGTACGGTTGCACCCGGTGCGTGTACGGTCACGAGTGACTGAAGTCCACTCGCTGAGGGCGTGCCGCCGAAGGTCCTTCGGACCGATGTTTCCCCGCCCGGACAGAAAAATCCAGGGCTTTAGTCTCAGGCGAGGCTGGCCGGGCTTTTGGTATTCTAAAATCACGATGACAACACAATCTCGGGCAACGCTACTCGGATTTGGCCTTGCGGCTCTTTCCTTTTTCGGAACGATCTGCGTACTTGGCCTCTATTTCTTTTGTGCGGCCCTTGGCAGCAACAGCGACAACAAAACATCATCGACCGGGCTTATAATTGCCGGTTTTGCGCTGGTGCTGGTACCGGGGCTGGTTCTTGCGGGAATCGGGGCATGTCTCCCGATAGAGAAAGCCTACAAAAAAGCCGTCGCGCTCGGGCTACTCGTCCCGCCTCTTCTTTTTTGCTCCTACATGGGACTGACCATGCTGAGCGTCATGACTCGCCAACGTGCTTTTCAGGCGATCCAACGCCCCGCCACGAAAGCGGCCCCAAGGCCCGGCGCTGGCAGAGTTCCGGGTCGTTCTGTTTCCCCCTGAAAGCCAGGTCTTTAGTCTCAGGCGAGGCTGGCCGAGCCTTTGGTATTCTAAAATCATCATGACAACACAATCGCGTGCAACTCTACTCGGATTTGGCCTCGCTGCACTCTCCTCTATTGGGACGGTCTGTACGCTTGGCCTCTATTTCATGAGCTTTGCCCTTGATAGCAACTTCAAATCATCACAGGCGCAGACCGGGATTGTAATTGGCGGCTTCGTGCTGGTTATGTTGCCGGGGCTACTTCTTGTGGGAATCGGGAAACTCCTATCGATAGAGGAAGAATACAAAAAACCTGTCGCGCTCGGGCTTTTGCTCCCGCCTATTCTGTTTTTCGCCTACATGGGGCTGACCATGGGGTCGTCGTTTCTTCTACGGGCCACTCTTGCACCTCGGCAACGCACGACTCGGACTCCAACCAAACAAGTGGCTCCACGGCCCGGCGCGGGCAAAACTGACCCTCGCAACTTCGCCCCTTGAAGAGAAAGAAAACAAGATTTGAGAACAACGCTTGGACAATCGCTCTCAGGATCGGGCTGACCCAGAAATGATCTTGCGCAGGCTGGGTGTTGGCGCGACGCTACTCGGGTGCGGGCTGGCAAGTTTTGTCTGGTCCATGCTGGTCGGAATAACGGCTGGCATGGGCTTTGGAAACGGCGCGAGCACTTTATTACGCCCTGTCGGACCGTATCTCATCGGGGCGGCGGCGCTGCCTTTGCTTCTGGCGAGCCTTGGTTTCGTTTTGCCTCTTGCTCGCACCTACAAAATCGCTCTCGTTGCGGGCCTGGCACTTCCCGCCTTCCCTTATTTTGTTTCTGTTCTTCTGGTTGTTTTTGGCTAACATTGGTACACTGCTTTCGGGAGTTGTCAGGATGAACCAGCAGCAGTTTTCGGAAGAAGAGACGCGGCTCGATGCCGAGGCCGTGAGGCGGGTGATCGACCGGGCGGCACAGCTTCAGCAGGCGCACCTTGAAACCGTCTCGGCGGATCAGCTCGAAGCCCTGGCGTCCGAGGTCGGGATCAGCCCCGAGTTTGTCCGCAAGGCACTCACCGAGCCAGTCTCCACCGAAACAAAATTGGTGACGGTGCGCCGGAAAGTGGTTCGCAAGAAATCCCCTATCGCGCCGCTGACGGCAAGGGACATCCGGGTCGCCCTCACTCCCGGCGCGGTCTACGCTCTTTTCGCATTCTTCGTGATGCTGGGCTTCAATCGCTCTAACAATCACAGTGGCGCGGAGATCGTCTTTTTGTTGCTCCAACCGGCGATTTTAACGCTATTCTACGCCCAGAAACAGCCGCACCGACGCATGGGCGCACTCATCGGGGTCGGACTGGGCGTTCTTCCGATTCTGGCCGGGACGCTTCCCAATAACTACAGCATGCCCCCAGGCGTCAGTTTCTTCTACGGCCCGGTTCTCGCCGCGCTGGGCTTCGGCGCGACGGCGGCTCGGAAGTGGTGGGACGAGCATCGGGCCGAAGAGATCGTCGAGGAAGTCGTCACCCAGCCCGCCCGGTGAACGCAGAAGATCGGGTGCGGGAGTTTGCACGCTCGCTCTTTGACGACGTTCGATTCACGTCGGTGGAGCCGCCGGGGCATAGCGACTTCGTGGACGCCTGGCTCAAGGCCGGGCTGAACGGCGAGCTGGGCTATTTGGAGGGCGACCGGGCGGAAATCCGGGCCGGGCGGCAGGACGACCCGAGGCTTTTAGGCGGAGCGCAGACGACGATTGTGGTAGCGCTCTCGTACACCGATCCCGAAGAAAAAGACGGCCCGATTGCGCGCTACGCCCGTAGACCCGACTACCACCCGGTGTTCTGGGAGAAGCTCAACACGCTAACTTCCTGGCTGGAGAGTGAGTTTCCCGGCACAAAGTCACGGGGCTTCTGCGACTCCGGGCCACTGCGCGAGCGAGAACTGGCGGCGCGGGCGGGCCTCGGGTGGCAGGGAAAGCACACCAATCTCATCTCGCTGGAGCTGGGCAACTGGTTCTTTCTCGGGGCGCTGCTCACGAACCTCAAGCTTGCGCCTGACCCGCCGTTCTCGGGCAACCACTGCGGCACCTGCACCCGCTGCCTCGCCGCCTGCCCGACCGGGGCGCTCGTCGCGCCGCAGGTTCTGGACGCCCGCCGGTGCATCAGCTACCTCACTATCGAGCTGAAAGGCGCGATCCCGCTGGAGCTACGACCTCTGATGGGAGGGCGCGTGTTCGGCTGCGACGACTGCCTGGCCGTCTGTCCGCACAACGAGCATGCCCGCGCCGGACGCGAGATGAAGCTGGCCGCACGAGACTTCCCCGACCTGGTGGGCCTGCTCACCCTCACCGAGACCGACGAAAGCTTCAAGGCCGCGTTTGCGGGCACACCGATGCTCCGCACAAAACGAATCGGGCTACGCAGAAATATCTGCGTCGCGCTGGGCAACACGGGCGGCCCGGAGGCGATTCCCCTGCTGGAGCAGGTTCTCGAAACCGACCCGTCGGAACTCGTGCGCGAACACGCCGCCTGGGCGCTGGAGCGACTCCGGGCATAACTACCCCGGCATGAACCCCACCCGTGTCCATACGGGCGACCTACCGCCGCAACAGCTCCTGGACCACGAACTGAGCGACATCGGGCGCGATCTCGTCGTGCGGGACGGGCGGAAGATAGCTCGCTCGCTCGTGCCAGGCGTGGAACGGCGGGCGCTCGCCCGGCGCGGCGTCGAGGGCGCTCTCGGCGGGAATGAACACGGGCAATTCGGGCAGGGTCGCGCCCGCGACGCCCAGCGGGAGCCGGAACGTGTACCGCAAGGCAGCTTTGGGGAGCAGCGAGCCGGGCGCGCGGTCGGCGTCCTCGGCCACAAGATGCCAGCGGTGTCCCAGCGGTAGCCACGCAGACAGAATTTTTCGGGAAGAGTTCCCCGAGAGCCGCGACGAGTTCGCGACGGCGATGAGTCGGCAGTAGTCCGGGTAGCCGTTCTGCCCGCGCGCTCGGAGCCGCGCAAAACTCTCGTCGAAGAACCGCGAGGTGCTTCGGACGCGCTCGGGGAAGCGCCAGCCGAAAGGTCGCACCCCGACGTAGCGCCAGCGTACGTCTTTTTTCACGTCCTCGACCGACTCGCGGAGCAGGGCGCGGGCGGCGGGGCTGCTCACGGCGCGGCGATAGTTCAGCCCGGCGTAGGCCAGCGCCAGCGCCTGGAGCTTCGGAGCGATTCGGGCACCGCGATTCGGGGAGTCCAGAAGCAAGAGCGTGTGGATCGGGAGCCGCTCGCCCGTCGCGGCCCAGCGCGCGACGACGCCTCCCGCCGAGAGCCCGGCCAGCGTCACCTCGCCCCCGACGGCACGGCTTGCGGCCCACACCGCGCGGCTCGCTTCACGGGCGTTGACCTCGGGCGGGGTGTAGGGATTGGAAAAATTGACGACCAGCACCGAAAGCCCCGCCGCGCGGAGCGGGTCCGCCGCCGCCCCGACCAGCCGCAGGCTCTGCGCCGCCGAGAACGTCCCGGAGAAGTCGAAACCCTCCAGCAAGACGACCAGTCGCCTGCCGAGTCCGTTTGCGCCGTGCCAGACCGGAAAGCCGTCGATGTACTCGTCGGGCTGGTCGTAGAGAACTAAATTTCCCGACTCCGAGCGCAGAACCAGCGCGGCCAGCGCCGGGTCGGTCGGCGTCGCCATCAGCTCGACAGTGCCATCCAGCCACGGACCGGTTCTCGGGGCGAACGCGGGCCGAAACTCGCGCTCCACAACTCCCTGCCCGTCGGTGACGGACTCGAACGTGATTTTCTGGGAAATAGCCCGCGTCCCACCCGCAAAGTCGCGCCCGACGCCAGCAATTCGCGCTGTGACCCGGATTTTCAAGCCGCTCAGTGGTTTTTCGCGCCGATCCGTTACTTTAATTTTAATAACAACCGCTACCATGCGCCGCCGAGAGTGACTTCCACGCGTGTTTGTTTTTTGTCCCCGCGCACCGACTCGATGCGCAAGCCGACGAACCGGCCCGGCGAGAGGGTTCTATGGGCGAACAGCGAGATTCGGTCTTCTTTTTTCGGCACGGGCGCGGGCTGCTCGGGCGCGGTCGTGACGGGCCGAACCTGGCGAACTTCGAGCGCCGCGCCGTCTCTATCCGAGAGCTTCGCGTCGAAGCGGACAAGCAGCGCCCGGACATTGCCCCCGCTCGAAAACCCCAGTGGCCTCCCCCCGCGCTCCCACGAGAGCGGCGGCGAGGCGTTGTAGTAGGTGAGCGCGTCGAGCTTGGCCCACTCCAACCGGGTGTCTAATTTTTTCGACGGAATTCTAAGACCCAGCAAGCGCCCGGTGCGCGGCGGCACCCGCCCCGGACGACCCAGCCCTTCCGGGGATTTCAGGTCGTCGAGCAGGTAGTCGATGTAGCCCGTGGTCCCACTTTTGGGGTCGCAGTAGCTCACGGCGACATCGGCCTGGTAGTTGAGCCAGAAGCTGTCGGGCTGGCGGCTCTTTGCGGTCGAGAACGGAAGCCAGCGGTCTTTACTCGTGCTGGTCCAGTCGTTCTGATAGGCGTAGTAGGGCAAGACTTGCGAGAAAATCGGCGACGGTAGCCGGGTGCCTTTGAACGTTTCGGAGAGAGAAAGCTGCCAGGGACCGCTCCCGTCGGTTTCGAGCCGTCGCCCGCCGAGGTGCCTGCGAGTGCCGCGCGACGTGGCCGGAGCGCTAGGCAGGTCGTCCTCGAAGCTCTGGCCGTAAAACTGCTCAAAGCGCCAGCGCCCGAGGCTTTTTCCTGCCGAGAAGCTTTTCTCCACGGACAAATGGGCAAAGCTCGACGCTTCGTCGCCCAGGAGAAGCCCGCCGGAGAAGCCCGGCCCCCAGCGCAGGGGCTTTTTCCCGACGCTTACGTCCAGCGCCCGGCCCAAAAAGAGCGCGTAGGCCGACTCGACGGCGGCTTTTCCGTACCCGCCCTGCACCTGCCCGACGGCGTACCCGGCTTTTCCGAGCGCCGTCCCCGTGGAAACGCTGAGCCGCGACGGACTCCCTGAGCGAAGCTGGGCCTGGACCGCCAGCGCCGGAGCCTCGCTACGGGAGCTGCTACTTGCGCCGAACTCCAGCCGAAGCGCTCGGGCCAGCGCGTCGGTGCGCGTCAGCTTCCCGAGGCGCTCGCGCACCTCCCGCCGGGTCAGGCGAACGTCCCCACGCCAGAGTGAGGCGTCGCTGGCGGCAAGCACGTCGTAGACCGGATGCCCGCGCGGCACGATGTCGTCCGGCCCGGCCAGCGCGGGCGTTGCGAGGAGAAGAAGAACCCCTAACCCCAATAATGGGGAACCAAACAAGGAAAATTCCGATTCTGGTTCCCCATTATTGGGGTTAGGGGATATCCGAAACACTCTCACGACGTGGGCACTCCCTGGTACTCTTCCGACGGGCGCGGCGGCGCGGCGGCGTTCTGGGAGACAGCCATGATCTCGTCGCGCAGGCGGTCGCGCTCGCCCTGCTGAGCGAGGTGGATCAGCCGCTCGGCCTCGCGGAGGAACCCGGCCCCGGTCCCGTGGTCATGGCCCGCCGAGGCAAAAATCTTCGGATGAGGCGTCGGGCGACGCTCTTCTTCGTCGTAGAGTAGCTCCTCCTCGATCTTCTCGCCCGGACGCGCTCCTGTGAACTCGATTTTTATGTCCACATCGGGACGCAATCCCGAGAGCCGGATCAGATCGCGGGCCAGGTCTAAGATTCGCACCGGTTCACCCATGTCCAATAAATAAATATCGCCGCGTCGCCCGAGCGCTCCGGCCTGCAAAATTAACTGAACGGCTTCAGGGATAGTCATGAAGTAGCGCGTCATGTTGGGATCGGTCACCGTCACCGGGCCGCCCCGCTCGATCTGCTTGCGCATGGTCGGGATCACCGAGCCGCGCGACCCCAAGACGTTCCCGAAGCGCACCACGGCGAACTCGGTCTGCGAGGACTGCGCCAGCGAGCGAATAATTCGCTCGCCGATGCGCTTGGTGGCACCCATCACGCTGGTCGGATTCACCGCTTTGTCCGTGCTGACATAGAGAAACTTCCTCACCCCGCAGGCAGCGGCGATCTCGGCGACGTTCTTGGTTCCTAAAACATTGTTTTTAATCGCTTCGGCAGGGTTTGCTTCCATCAGCGGGACATGCTTATGGGCCGCCGCATGAAAGACGACGCTCGGGCGCTCGTGGAGAAAAACTTCCTCGATCCGGTCACGGTCTTTCACATCGGCGATGATCGCGGTCGGGGCGATCCCGAAGTCACGGATGAGTTCTTGCTCGATCTCGAAAATCGAGTTCTCTCCGCGCCCTAAAATCAAGAGCCGGGCCGGGTTGAGCGCGGCGATCTGGCGGCACAGCTCCGAGCCGATGGAGCCGCCCGCGCCCGTGATGAGGACGCGCTGGCCGGAGATGTACTCGGCGATCCCGCGCATGTCGGTGCTGACGGGTGCGCGCCGGAGCAAGTCCTCGATGTTGATCGAGCGCACCGGCCCGAGGCGCGTTCCGCCCTGCGCCAGAACGTCCGGAAGGGCCGGGATGATGCAAAGTCGCGCTGTCGCCGACTCGCACCGCGCGACGATGTCGCGGAGCACTTTCCCCGAGGCACTGGGAATGGCGATGAGAATGAGGTCCGGGCTGTGCTGCTCGGTCAAACGAACGATGTCGTGGGTGCTCCCGAGAACCGGCAGCCCATGGATTCGCAGACGCTTTTTCTGCGGGTCGTCGTCGATGAACCCGATGGGAACCAGCCCTTCCTGGGGGCGACGGAGCAGCTCGCGGGCCGTGGCCTCGCCCGCATCGCCCGCCCCGACGATGAGCGCCCGCTGTCGTGGCTTGACGCTATCAATTCCGCCAATAATCAGCGAGCGGTCCGAGAGCTGCCGATAGGCGATTCGCACTCCCGAAAGTAAACACACGTTGAGAACCCAGTCCACGATCTGCATTCCCCACGAGTACGCGCCCTGCCCGCCGCGCCCCAGCAGCCAGAGCACGCCGTAGAACGCCAGCGACGAGAGCGTCGTGGCCCCGGCGACCAGCTTGAGATCGTAGACCGACATGTAGCGCCAGCGAATGCGATACAGCGAGAACAGCCACAGCGCCGTGAGCCGAAACCCGACCAGCAGTGGCAGGAGCACCATGGCGCGGGCAAAGTGCGCTCCCTGAAGCTGCTCGGGGTTGTACTTGAGCAGAAACGCGATGAAATTGGCAAGCCCGACGAGCACCAGGTCGATTAGAAGCTGGCCGAGAATTCGGCGGGAGAGAGGGCGAAGGCGCATCCGCTCAGCGGTTCCCTTTCCCCGTCAGGACAGGCAGGACCGTGCGCAACAATATCGTCAGGTCCAGCCCCAAAGAACGTCGCTTCAGATAAAACACATCCAGGCGCACTTTTTCGTCCTCTTCAATCTCGTCGCGACCGTTGACCTGCGCCCAGCCTGTGATTCCCGGCAGGAGCGCCTCGACCCCGGCGACGCGCCTTTTGTCGTTCAAACTCGCCTGACTGGGCAGCGCAGGGCGCGGCCCGACCAGGCTCATCTCGCCGCGAAGCACGTTCACCAGCTGCGGCAGCTCGTCGAGGCTCAACCGGCGCAGAAATTTCCCCAGCCGGGTGCGTGGATCGTAGCGTTCGTTTTGTAGCACATCGGTGGGCATGTCGGGCGTTCCTATCTTCATGGTTCTGAGCTTCAAGAGCGTGAACTCGCGCCCCCCGCACCCGAGGCGCGTCTGGCGAAACAGCGCGGGGCCGGGCGAGTCCAGCCGGATCGCGAGCGCGAGCACGCCGAGCAGCGGTGCGAGTAGCACCAGCCCGAGCGTCGCCGCCAGAAGATCTCCCCCACGCTTGAAAATGTCATACCCTATTTTGCTCACGCCGCTCCGCCGCCGCCTGCCTCAGCCCTTCCGACAACGCAGCTTCCGGTAAGTAGCCAGGAATTTCCCTTAAAATTTCAGACGTATAGACATTGTTTGCGGCCAGACGCTTCACCTGTTCTTGCCGGCCCACTGCGCGGGCAAGAAGCCGGGCGAGCGCCATCGGGACAGAGACGGGCCGCCAGGGTATTTCGAGAGCTTCGGCCATGGCGTCCGAAAGCTCCCGGAGCGTAACGGGCTGCGGGTCGGCCACCACAAACGGCGGAAGCTCCGCAAGAATCGCCGACGGAGAGAACGCGGCAGAGAGCGCCGCCGCCGCGACGTTCTGCGCCGCGACGACGGTTTTTCGGTTGCGCCCCCCGCCGGGCAACACGAAGCGTTTCTGAGCGATGGCGTCGAGCATCTTTGCTATGTTACCCCGATCCCGCTCCCCGTAAACGGTCGCGACCCGCAAAATGGCACAAAGCCCCCCGGTGCCCTCGCTCCAGGCCCGAACCAGCTTCTCGGCGCTTAGCTTACTTTTTGCGTACGGCGTCGCGGGCGCGGGCGTTGCTCTCTCTGAAATCCCGGACGCGGGCGTCTCTTCCCCATAGACCGCGACGGTCGAAAAAAATATCAGGCGCGGCGGATCGTCCGGGTCGAGTGCATCCAAAAGCCGCCCGGTCCCGACCACGTTCACCTCGTGGAAGTCCTGAGCGGAAGACTCAGGAGAGTGCACGAGCGCCGCCAGATGAAAGACAAACGCAGCGCCATTTACGGCTTTTCTCAAGCTCTCCGAATCGCTCAAATCGCCCACAGCCCGCACGACACCCTCAGGAAGTTCGGCATCGGGTCGCCGAACCAGCCCGCGCACCTCCGAGATTCGAGAGTCTTGCAAAAGCGCCTCACAAAGCGCCCCCCCGAGGCAGCCACTCGCCCCCGTCACCAGCGCCCTCACTCTTCATCCTCCCCCATTACTGGGGGCCGGGGGGCAAGCAACTTATCATAGATCGCCAGAACTTCGGCCACGCACTTCGGGCGATCATACAGCTCGATCATCTTCCTGCGCCCTGCCCGGCCCATCTCTTTTCGATCCCCTGGCGAAAGTAGTAAAAGCGATTGAAGTGCACTTCCCAAATCCAAACAAGGAGCGCTGCATCGTCCCGGAATGATCTCATAAGGAACCGCTCTCCCACAAGAATCATCAATCATATCTGTGCAACCACGAATAGCATACGAAACAACGGGTACTTCCATAGAAAGTGCTTCTTGAACGGCACAAGGCAAGCCTTCTTGCAGTGAAGGAAAAATAAAAACATCACTGGCTGCAAGTATCTCACAAATATCTCGACGAAACCCAGGAAATCGAACGCGAGGCTCGTTTTTTATTTGTAGTTCTAATTTTGATCGCAAGACCCCGTCGCCAATCAGAGCAAGAACCGAATCTTCCAAATCAGCTATATTGGCAAAGCCCAGAACAGCATCTTCATGACGCTTTCGAGGAATCATTTCCCCAATGCAGGTGACAAGAAGTCCACCATCGGGCACTCTAAACTCTCGTCGAATCTCCTGACACTTTTCCTCTGTAACTAAAGCTGGATTGAAGAAATCCGTAGATACACCAACTCCGTGAGTAAAAAATATCTTTTTTACAGGCATTATTTTTTTTGCTTCTTCGAAATCCCATTTATTTATAGTCAACACAGCATCAGAAATAAATTTCCCCGCAAAACCTTCGACAAATCGATAAATAAAATTACTGATCCTACTTCCCAATGGGTGAAAATGAAATCCGTGGGCCGTGTAAACCCTCAAACACTTCACTCCCGACATAGTTGCGGCAAGTCGTCCGTAAAATCCGCCGCTGGGGTTGTGACAGTGAACAATGTCGTATTTTTCTTTGCGAATTAACTGAATTAGTTTTATGGTTGCAATTAGATTTTTCGGATGAAGTGGATTTCGGGCGAACGGAACCGAGATCAAATTGTCGCAATGCGCTTTTGTAATCTCGGGGTCGCGGGTGACGTTGCAGGCGACATCGACCTGCCAGCCACGTGCCCTGGCTGCATCGAGATGTGGCAACATGACATGGATAATATGGTCGAGCGTGCTGACATAAAGTAGTTTCATGCGTTTTTCCCCCGTCCGAGGAACGAGGAACAACGGGGGCGAAAGCGAAACGCTTCGGGGGACAGTTTCATGCGTTTTTCAAGGCCTCACGAGCCGCTCTTGCCATGGCTAAGTGCTCCGATCTCCATTCACTGGACTTTCGGAAATAGAGAGCCAGGATTCTCAGCTCCATTCCCAGTTGAACGACAAGTTTCACGTACCAGAGCGAGCCGGGATAGTGTTTTTTAATGTATTTCAGGGCGCTGGCATGGCTGTTGGCATAGGTTTCTACTTTCTCTTGCTTCCATGACGAGCCGCCCAGATGCGTGATAGAAACATCGGGCCAGTAGAGAATCGAATATCCGGCTTCCAGAGTGCGTTTGCACAGATCGATGTCTTCGTACATCAGGAAAAATTGCTCATCGAAGCCGCCGATTTTGTCTAAAACGCTCTTTCGGAAAAGCATAAAGGCTCCCAGAAAGCATTCTGCCGGGCCAGTTTTCTCCAGAGCACTCGGAGGCAGCGCTTCCGGCACGGAAAACGGCCAGAGCGCACGCAGGCATTCGGTTTTTGGCGTCGTCAAACGACGATTACACTCCCACTGGGTTGTCCCGTCAAAAGTTTTCACCTGGCAGCCCATCGCCCCGACTGATTCAGGTTGATTCTTGAGAAACTCGACGCATTTTCCCAGAGCATTTTCGGGAATGATTGTGTCGGGGTTGAGAAAGAGTACGAGCTCGCCGGTGACTTGGGCAAGAGCAAGATTATTAGCGGCGGAAAATCCAATATTTTTCTCCAGAGCTATGGTTTTGACGTCAGAATATTGATTTTCAATCTGAGAGATTACACCGTCGCCGCTGGCGTTGTCTACCACAAATATTTCTATGTCCGAGTCAAAACCAATCGATTCCAGGCAATTTAGAACATCACTGCGGCACTTATATGTGACAATTATAATAGAAAGCGTGGTCATTGGGATTTTAAGGATTGTTTTATCAGAGCTTTTCCAAAGCCCAGTGGGTTTAGAAACGTCACGGGGCGACATTTCCGGGTGGGCAGGGCGTTTTTGAAGACCGGGGAGACCTGAGCGCGGCGGACATCGGCGAGGGCGCGGACACGCTGGCGGGCCGTCGTGCCCAGTGTGGCGCGGCGGGCCGGGTCCAGAAGCATCAAGCGCAGGGCCGCTTCCCAGTCGGTGTCCGCCGCGCAGTGAAGGCCGTCCACGCCGTGCTCGATGGCCTCGCACAACTCCCCCATCGGCGAGGCGAGCGTCGGGACACCGACCAGCGCGGCTTCTTGCCACTTGATCGCGCTCTTGCACCGGTTCAGGTCGTCGCTCACCAGCGGCGCGAGGTTCACGTCGCAACCGGAAAGAAGCGCGGGAAGCTCTCGCCATGACACCGACTCCAGCCGCTCGATCTCCGCGCCCGAAGTCAGAATATCTTTGGGAATTTTCACCGGTCCGACAACTCTGAGCTTTACACTTTCCTTATTTTCCGACAAGAAAACAGAGAGTGGCTTTGCAATCATTAATAAATCAGCATCGTGAGTGTTTGAACCCGAGAAATAGCCTAAAATCAACTTTTTATTTTTATTTTCGTTTTCTGGAAGATCAGCACATATTTCTAATAGTTCTTGGCCTGGAAAATTTCCAATGATGTCCCAATTTGAACCAGAATTTGCTATTGCGGATACTAAAATCCATTTAGTGGACGTAAGAATATTGCCTCGTGCCCAATCGATCATTTTTTTATGCCGGGGCGCGTGACGCTGAACCCAGCCCGGCAACTGCTTTGCACTCGGGTCGAAAACAAGGTCGTCCGCGCCGTAGACCAGGGTCGCACCCGATCTTTCGACGGCACGCGCCAGCATCCAGCCTTCGGCGTTGGCGCAGATGCGATGCAGCACCACAATATCATGGTTGATAGAAATTGTCGGAGCGCCGATCCAGGTAACGTCCGCCCGGTGCCCGCTTGCGGTCAGCGCCTCGGCCAGATGCCCGCAGCGATACCGGGTGACGGCATGCTCCAGCGGAACACAGGAGACGAACAGGACGCGCATTGAGACTATTTTATCGCCCGCCGTATACTCTGTAGAAATACCTGCCGATACTCTACTTGTGGAGGTTCCTGTGCGCATCTCGCTTGTCCTACCCATCTTCAATGAAGAAGCCGTCATTCCCCTGCTGCTCGCCCGCCTCGACGGGCTGATCCCGATGCTTCCTGAGGCGACCGAAGTGCTCTTCGTCAACGATGGCAGCCGGGACCGCTCCTGGGAGATTCTCACAGGGGCTGCTCGAAGCCGCCCGTGGATGCGGCTGCTCCAGCTCTCGCGCAACTTCGGGCACCAGGTCGCGGTGACGGCAGGGATGCACCACGCCACCGGGGACGCCGTGATTCTGCTGGATGCCGATCTCCAGGACCCGCCCGAGCTGCTCCCGGAGATGATCCGGCTCTGGGAGACCGAGGGCTGGGACGTAATCTACGGAGTTCGGCGCAGCCGCGCGGGGGAGTCGAAGTTCAAGCTCTTAACAGCGGCCCTGTTCTATCGCGGCCTCCAGAAGCTGACCAACGTCGAGATTCCCGCCGACACGGGCGACTTTCGGCTGATGGACCGCAAAGTGGTCGATGCACTGAACGCCATGGGCGAGCAGCACCGATTTCTGCGCGGAATGAGCGCCTGGGTCGGCTTCAAGCAGTACGGACTGGCCTACGACCGCGACGCCCGCGCCGCCGGGGAGACCAAGTATCCCTTGCGAAAAATGGTGAAGCTCGCCATGGACGCCGTGACTGCGTTCTCCCACGCCCCGCTCAAGCTCGCCACCAACCTCGGGGTCTGTGTCGCGACATTCTCGATTGTCTACGGAGTGTTCACCATCGTCCGCTATATTCTCGCGCCAGGAAGCTTCGAGCCAGGCTGGGCGTCGATGATCGTCGCCGTGTCGCTGCTCTCGGCGGTCCAGCTCATCACGCTCGGGCTGATCGGCGAGTACATCGGGCGCATCTACGACCAGGTAAAAGGCCGCCCTCTCTACTTAATCAGCGAGAAAATCAACTTCGACAAAACCGATTAAGCGTAACCCAGGTTGCTGCTTGGAGCGCTCGACCCCCTCTTGGGCGTTCGGCCCCCTCTTGGAGCGTCGCTTCGCTCCTTCCGTTCTCACACCCAGCCGCTGGGTACCCGGCTGTGCGAGGGAGACTTAGAGGGTCGCGCTTCGTAGATACCCCTTCGCCCCGTGGTCGCGAAGCGACATTGAATGTCGCTTCGCGACCGAG
>JANLTX010000078.1:0-3550 GCA_031363095.1 Armatimonadota bacterium
TATTGTCTCTTTTTCGTGGAGCGGCCCTCAATCTGAATCGTCGGGCGCGAGTCAGAAATATCGCGGCGACATGCCGACGCTTTGCAGCACGACCCCGCGAAGCAATTCAATTACTCAAAGAGAAAACTGAATGACCCTGGCTGGGCCTGGAGCAAGCAGGCTTTGAGCATCTCGCACTGTATGAGTGGGATCGCCATGCGTGCCAGACTCTCCGCAGAAATCGGCCCGAGTGGAATGTTCAGGAAGTTGATATTACCAGGGTTCATCTGAACGAGTACGCAGGTCAGGTAGACCTTATAGCAGGAGGAGTGCCCTGTCCGCCGTTCTCGCGAGCAGGCAAGCAGCTTGGTAGCGAGGATGAGCGTGATCTATTTCCACACGCTCTTAGATTGGTAGAGGAATGCAAGCCACGCGCTATTTTATTGGAGAATGTACGTGGGCTTTTAGATACTGTTTTCGATGAATACCGAGAGAAAATTCGTCAAACTCTCTCGGCACAGGGCTATGTTGTAACCTGGCGTCTCTTGAACTCTTCTGATTTTGGCGTGCCACAGCTTCGTCCGCGTGCGTTGCTGGTTGCCGTGCAGCGTCCCTGGGCACATGGTTTTGTCTGGCCGACTCCTGATTTCTTCGCGACTCCTTCCACGGTAGGCGATACCCTCTACGACTTGATGGCGGAGAACGGCTGGAATGGTGTCGATGCATGGCGTCAGGTTGCAAATGCTATCGCTCCTACAATCGTTGGCGGCTCCAAGAAGCATGGCGGACCCGACCTTGGACCGACGCGTGCTAAAAAAGCATGGGAATCGCTTGGAGTCAATGGTCACCTCATTGCCAATGCCGCTCCGGAAGCCGATTTTGTTGGAATGCCTCACCTTACTGTAAAAATGGTAGCGCGGTTGCAGGGATTTCCTGACTGCTGGGAGATTACCGGCGCAAAAACGAATGCCTACCGTCAGGTGGGAAATGCCTTTCCTCCACCCGTTGCGTGTGCTATCGGCCAGGCGATTCGTGATGCGATTCAACCTCAAAAAGGTGATCTTAAATGAGTTCTTTACTTTCAGATACTCGCAAAAAATTCCACAAAGCCCTTCTGGAGAGCGTTCTAAAAATAAATATTGCCGGGGTTGCCTCAAATGCCGATAAAGACAGTGTACTTAGCGTCTCTATTGCACGTGGCATCGCAGAGCAACTTGGGAGTGAAACCGCTGGAGTTCGCCTCGCCGGTCAGACATCGGGGAATCAGTTCGAGCTGATCTGCGAGCAATTTCTAAAAGACGCTTTTTTACCTCTCCAGCACTTGAGACCCGGCACCTGGAAGATTCAGTGCGTCGGGGGACGAAGCCGCGCGGAGATTGCACGCTACGAGCAGTACGCCCATATCGCTCTTTTGGATCAAGCTACGCGGGAAAACAAAGCCCTGCGAGCTGCCCTGGGAAGTGACTATTTGATCGCCCCCGATTTGATTGTTGCCCGGATGCCCGAACCCGATGAAGTATTAAATGCTCCGTTTGCTGTCGTAGACGAAAGCGTTGCTCAGCGTGCAAGTCTTCGGTTCCGAGCGAATCCCAACCCGATACTTCACGCCAGCATTTCTTGTAAATGGACCATGCGAAGTGATCGGGCGCAGAACGCCCGATCTGAAGCGTTGAATTTTGTCCGAAATCGCAAAGGCCACTTGCCGCATATCGTGGTGGTAACCGGGGAGCCTCTTCCCAGCCGAATCGCTTCTCTTGCTCTTGGCACCGGCGATATCGACTGCGTCTACCACTTCGCATTGCCCGAGTTAGTCGCTGTTGTCGAAGCCGGAAAACACGAGGACTCGCGTGAGCTACTGAATATCATGATCGACGGCAAGCGTTTGAAAGACATCTCCGATCTCCCACTCGATCTCGCTCTGTAGATAAGTTATTGTACTGCGAAGATTGGCTGGCGGGGCAGGAAGATTTTTTGAAGCAACGCGAAGATATTCGGGAACTTCAGGAAGCATTGCTGCCGTAATAAGAAGCAGAGCAGGAGCAAGGCGAAGAGGCGTCGGAGCGACGCGAAGACGCACCCTTGCAACGGAAAGATTCTTCGGAGTGGCAGGAAGATATTCCGGAGTAACGGACGAAAGGACAGAAATATCATGGCAACGCGAAGTAAAACGACGAAGGCAAAGCAGATCGAGCGGGCACGGCTGCTTATCGACGGCGTTCTGGCCGATGCAGAGATACAAGCGGCGGTAACGCCCTTTGGATACTCGGTACGGCGGATGCAAGAGGGGAAATCGATGCTCGATACGGTGATTGCAAAGCGCAACACCAGCGAGCGCAGGCACAGCAACAAGGTGGCGGCGAGCGCCGGGACAGAGTCCGCAACCGACGCGGCGACAAAGGCGCTGAGCGTCCCCGTCAAGATCGCACGCGCGGTTCTCTCCAGCCAGGAAGCCGCCTACGGAGCGCTCGGACTCGACCGGGGGCCGCTCCCCCGCTCCCGCGCCGCACTACTCGACGCCGGGCGACGGTTTCTAAACGCTCTCGACACCGACGCGGCCCTCGCCGCGCGACTGGAAAGCTCCGGCCTGACGCTCGCCCGCCGCGCGACGGCAAAGGCTGCGCTCGATACGCTCGCGCAGGCACAGGTCGCGGGAGCGGGCACTCAGGGCGACGCGGAGAACGCCACACCCGAGGCGCAGGCGGCTCTCGACGCGCTGAATGCCTGGGTGATGCAGCTTCGCAAGCTCGCCCGCATCGCGCTTGCCGAGCATCCACAACACCTCGAAAAATTAGGCATCAAGGCGTAGACCCATCCCCCAGCCCCTTACCCTTCCGTTTTCCCGACCGGGTACCCGCTGCGGGTGGCGGCGGAAGGGAAGGGGAGTCAAAACTCCCAACCCCTCTGACTCCCCTTCCCTCGCCCCGTCGGAGACGGAAATAGGCGAGGGAAGGTACTGTGATGTTTGTCAAATCTGGTGCAGGGGGATTTTGGGGTCGAATGGCTCCCCCTTTGAGAAAATCCTCCTGGAAAAACGGAGCCGCGAGAGCTTTTCCCGTTTTTTCGGAACTCGGATGGGCACAACAGCACTTCTTGTTGGTGGAGTCACCGCGCTTGGCGTCGGATTCAGCCAGCATTTTGTGCCTTTCCAGATCGGTGGCGTCCCGATGCTGCTCGGCGGTCTGGCAGCCCTGCGGCTCTACCCAAAAACAATCGAGCACTGGGTGAAGCATACACCACTGAAAGACGCTGAGATTGAGGGGCTGCGGCCCAAAAAAGACTTGGCGCTCTCGGTGCCGCCACCGGTGGCGTTTCTGGCGAGCCTGATCGGGCGTCCGCTGCCGATGCCGAGAGTCGGCGATGGCCTCGAAGACGCGTTTTTCTCGCTGGCGCTGCAAATCTCAAGGCTAGATGTCTCCGAGGAGAGCGTCGCAAGTGAGCTAAAACGGACGCTCAAGGCGCTGGGCGACGCCGTGGGCGATCTGCCCGCGCCCGCCGAGCTTCCGGAGATCGACATCGCCGATTTAGTGGCCGACGCCGAGGTACTTTTAATTCGGGCCAGGCGCGAGAAAGA
>JANLTX010000079.1:0-15551 GCA_031363095.1 Armatimonadota bacterium
CTCGCTTCGCTCGCACCTCGGTCGAGATTCGAGCGAAGCGAGACGGCAACTTGTTGCCCCATTGCCGGACGTTTATCGTCCTGGAAATTTATTCCGGGCGATATGCCCGCCGGACGATTTCCGTCCTGGTTTACCTTGTAAAGTAGTGCCAGGTGTAGTCTAAACTCACGCAGGTCTTGCCGCCGGGCGGGAGCGTGGCCCTCCAGAAAATTTTACCCAGGCCCGTGAAGCGAATGCGCTCGAAGCCGCCGTAGCTGCCCAGCCAGTCCGGGACGCTGTCATCCGCCAGGGGATCGAGGGCGGAGATAGTGCCGTCCAGCGCGGCGGTCTCTACTTTTCCCAGAACGAACCGCGTCACCTCGATCTCGGTCGGCTCGCCCCGGTAGCTGCATAGCTCGATCTTTCCGGCCATGCTGACCTTCTGCCACTCTTCCCCGCCGTCGGATACCTTGCGACCGCTCGGGACGCGCAGGGTCTCTTTGTCGGTGCGCTTGATCGAGATGTCCGTGGCATCCGTGAGGCCGATGTCCGAGGTTCCGCCCTTGCTGGTGAACGTCGCGGTTCCCTGCGCCACGATATTGCCATTTCTCAAGATCAGCGCGGGAGCCGTCGTGAGCGGATAGGGCGACGCGTTGGTCAGTCGAATCTGGTGTTTTGCGCGGGGTGCAGCGGCCAGTTTGATGAGTTCCGCGTTCTGCGGCGAGCCGTCGTAGTCGCCCTGGGCATTGCGGGTCGGGCTGGGGCGCAATTCCAGCGTGTAGACGTTTTTATACGGAAGATCGAACTCGGCGATGGGCAGAACCATCCGCTCGCCTTTCTTTAAGCTCACGTTTTTGAGCGAGAACACAAACAAGTCTTCGTTCTGATCGCTCCCCGTCACCTCCGGGTCGCTTGGCGGGGCTGTGACAGCCCCGGCTTGATTGGCCGCATAGAAGTTTCCATTGGACACGATCTGGCTATTGACCAGCGCGTTGCTGGTTCGCAGGTTGCCATCGAAGTACGGCGAGAGCGCCGCGACGGTCTTCTGGATCGCTATCGGGTCAGTGGTGTCTTTGAAGGCAAAGCTCGGGACACCCACCACGAGGTTCATGTTGGTGTTTTTGAGGTCCGCCAGCTCGTTGACCAGGGTCGCCTGCATCTTGACATGTGCTTTACCCGCGCCGTCGAGGTCGATCTTGTAGCCCGGAATCCAGCGTAGCCCTTTCTGGAGATACATCACGCCGACCGTCGCGCTCTCGCCGCCCACGCCCGCAAGGTTCAGGGTGAGCTGCGACTCCAGAGAGGTCTGCGGAGACGTTTTTTTCAGGTCTGAGGTAAACGTCACCTCGCGAATCCGCCCGAGATCGATGGCTTTGACGCCCTTGTCGGTCTGGAGCAGGACCAGGTTGCCCGTGAGTTGAACGGGCGTCGCGCGGTAGGGTGCGCCGTCCAGCTCGCGAATCATCGCGGGCTTGCCGAGGTTGAACATCAGCAACTCGGACAGATTCGCCGCAGGATGCTCACCCGCGACGCTTTTCTGCCCCGCCGTGACGCTCACCAGGCTCGCGCCGCCCGTCGCATACGGCCAGAACGTCCCGAGCACCGGGCTGGGCAGCTCGCCCAGCGTCGCCGCGCCATCTTTCACGGGCAAGACGCCCTCGGCCAGCACGAACGCATGCCCGTCCTTGAAAACCGTCACCTCTTTGATCGGCAGCGCTCCCTGCGCCCACGAACCCGTCGCGGCAAGAAGCGCCGCCCCCAACGTCAGAATCTCTCGCTTCATACCCTCTTGGAGCCAGCAAGCCTTAGTTTTATTCGGCAGACTTTAAAGCGCCAGTAGCTCCGCGATGCGCCAGGCACCATTTTCGCGCAAAACTCGCTCCAGCTCCGTAGCAATCTTCGGATCGCTCCAGAGCGCTCGAAAAAAGTGATCGCAGCCTGCTTCGGGAAACCAGCCTGCCATGTAAGACCAGGAAAACGCCTTGGGCGAAGACTCTGGCGGGTTTCTCCGTGATTCCAACCAGTTCTTAATGTCTTCGGCCCGCTCTGGGTAAGCCGACTGGATCGCCATACAGACCACACGCTCCAAAGTTTGTTTCGTGGGCACTCCTGGCGGCGTTTCGCCCGCAACTTCCCAGCGTGCCAGCGAAATCTGCGTTTTTCCATTATTTGCAAGAATATTAGCGTCTGAAACAATAACAGAAGTATCAATTTTCTGAACGTATTTTAACAAATCAGAAATTTGCAAGCCCGTAACTGCTGAACCTGCTTCGTAATCAGAGTCAATATTTATAACAATCAGATCAACACTCCGTATGGGAAGTTTTTCAAGTTTGGACTTTAAAACAGGTAGAATCCTTGTCCCTGATCCGACAGGGAGAATGCTGACAAAGTTACCCGATGACGTTATTCCCGAATATTCACCTGAGCCTTTCGCGTAATTTTCAGGAATAGGAGTATTTGTTCCAAACTTACACTTTAGATATTCAAGTAAACCATACCAAAATGCCCGATCCTGATAACCTTCACATAAAATAACAGAGATTCGACTCAACGCAAGTCAGCTCCAATCGTATGCCGTTCCACTTCAATACTCTCCCCTGAGATTCGTGCAGCAGAGAGATTCCCATCATCAAGCTTCACCATATACAGACTTAATTTGTCTAGATTATTTCCACTCTGCATTTCATTCAATATAAAATCGATAAATTCGATACTATGAGTAGTCATTATTGTCTGAATATTTTTTTCAGCAGCAGACCTTAACAACTTAGCAACTTGCTTCATCGTAGCTGGATATTGATGAATTTCAGGTTCTTCCAATAACACAGCACCACCTTCTTCCATTACATATTCAATGCACAGGCGAAGTAAAGAATATAGACCATCACCAGATAAAGAAGCAGGAATACTATGGCTCGGATAGACAAAATGAATACTCGGAGTACCAGATTCAACTAATATTTCAATATTTTCCAACTTAGGAATTATATTCTTAATGTATTCTAATATATCTTTACGTAAACCATTTTTTACTGCATCACTATATAAATTCACTAAACTATTCAGTGAAATTTTCTTACTTAAATCCAATAATTTCATTTTTCCATCAAAGGAAATGTATGACCTATCAGCTTCTGCAAGTAAATTCCCACCAAATCCGCCGTTTCCAATGCCTCGTCCACTATATCCGTTTTCATGATTAGGCCGAGGTGTCAGTTTCATATTTACAAAAATGGAGTGATCTCCACCTGACATATTTCCAGAAAACATCCCGACTGACGAACCTCCATTATTTACATCAATATGACATTCAGAAACTCCTAATTTATCATCTTTGACAGCACAAATAGCACTTTTATTTATTTGTGGCTTATGAATTGTCCAAGATAAAGAATTAGGATTTTCAGGTCTTCGCATTTGAATAAAATCCAGTGCTTGTGATCCCTCTTTGGCGACAAATATAGCATCAATCAATGTGCTTTTACCCGAACCGTTGGCTCCTACAAATATAGTTATAGGAGTCATCCCATCGATTTCCGCATTAGCAATACCCCGCAAATTTTGTACGCGCAGTGATTCGATCATGGCTCAATTGTATCAAAGTTTGGGGCGGAAGTGGCCGGTGAGAGGCCAGGCGCTCAAAACATCGGATTCGGAGGCGACGGGGCCGATGTTGTGCAAGATTAAATAACCGCCACGCGGGTTTTTGCGGTCGCTTACAATTCCAATGTGAGTTAAGCCGCCGCCTAAATCCCAGGTAAGAATGTCGCCGGGTTGAAAATCGTTTTTCCTGGTGACTTTCCAGTTTTTGCGGGCAAAAAATACCCGTAGATTCAAGACTCGGCGGTGATCGATGTTCTTATCCGGGCGAGAGAGTCCCCAGCGGCGCGGATAGACCCCGAAATTTCTCGCCATGTCCTCGTGGACGGCTTTTTGCAGATCAAAACCGATTGCTCTGAGGGCACGAATCACCACATCGGTGCAGGCTCCAGTGTTTTTCGGGACATCGCCGTTCGGGTATTTCAATGAGACGTAATCGGCGACGTATCTATCGCCAAGCTGAGTGCGGGCGGCTAAAACAATTTTCTGGGCCGTGGTCATGATGTTAAAACTCGCTCTCCGGTGCCAGAAACGCGCCGCGCAGAAGCTCGGAGCGCAGGACGCGTCCGCTCTCGCCGGGGGATAGCACCACGGTAACTACGTCGAACCGGAGCGAGAAAGTTTCCTCGTCGTCGCCGAGCTGCGACTTGATGAGGTAGGCCTGCGCGAGCCGGGCGAGCTGGCGCTGCTTGGCGGGCGTCACACTCTCGCCAGGCGCAACCCGTCCGGGAACTCCGCGCCGGGTTTTTACCTCGACGAACGCCAGCACGGAGCCGTCCCACGCGACAATGTCCAGCTCCCCAATCAGCCCGGACTTCGCGCCAAACCGAACATTGGTATCGACGATCTGGAAGCCGTAGCGCTCCAAAAGCGCCACGGCCTCAATCTCGCCAACCCGCCCGACGTTCACCGCTTGCGGCAGAGCGTCAGGCCGTCGCCAATGGGAAGAAGCACCATATCGACGCGCTCGTCGGCATGGATTTTCAAATTTAAAGCCTTCAGAGCCTTGGTATCGTCGTCGTTCACACTCGGATCGGCCACAGTGCCCTGCCAGAGCGTGTTGTCTACACCAAGAAGCCCGCCAGGGCGAAGTAATTTTAAAATTCGCTCGTAGTAGCTATCATAGCCCGGCTTATCGGCATCTACAAACGCAAAATCATAGGTTCCAGCTTCGTTATTGGCAAGAAGTATATCGAGTGTCTCGGTTCCGGGTGCGAGTCTCAGGTCGATTTTGTGCGAGACTCCCGCTTCTTCCCAGAACGGCTTTCCGACCGACGTGAATTCTTCGCTCACGTCGCAGGCGACCAATTTTCCATCATCGGGCAGGGCTTGCGCGACCATCAGGGCCGAGTAGCCCGTAAAAACCCCGACTTCGAGGCACTTTTTCGCGCCCATTAGCTGAATTAGGAGCGCCATGAAGTGCCCCTGCTCCGGACATATCTGCATTCCTGCGTTCGGTAGCTTGCTGGTGGCCTCGCGCAGGCCAGTTTGAACGGGCTTTGGGCGAATTCCGACCGTGGCGACGTAGTGCTGGACGGTCTCCGAGAGACCGAGAGTCGTGCGGCTCATGGGTTGTTTCCTTGCTGGGCGGCGAGATTTCGCTGGCGCTGTGCTTCTTCGGCGAGAGTCAGCACCTGGGCAAAAAGCACATTGATCGTGTTCACCACTATCGAGCCGGTGTCAGGCGAGTTGAACCGGAACGCGGGCTGGGCGAACTGCTGGCTGACCAGCTCCTCGACGGCCTCGCGCGACGGCCCGCTCACCGGAATCGAGAGCAGAGCCTCCTGCGCCCCGAGGCGAAGCGTGTAGTGAACCAAAAACTCCTGAGGAGCGGTAGTGTCGGACATGTTATTTTCCGCATTCACCCCGCGCAGGGGAGTTTCCTGCTTGACAAATCGTATCAAGTTTGCTACGGTAACAAAAACGCAGAGGGGAAGAGGACAGCGATGCTTGAGATTATTACACTCATCAAGATGAGCCAGCGCATGGGAGAGATCGCCCGAGAGAAGGGCCGCCAGCCCGCCTGGTTCATCGTGATGCTCCTGGGATTCTGGTTTGCGGGCGAGGTCATGGGGGCGGTCAGCGGCGTGGTGATCGGGATGGTGCTGCTGGGGCAGAAAGAGCCAAATATGTTTGTGATCTGGCTCCCTTCCGTCCTGGGGGCGCTTCTGGGTGCGTTCTGTGCGTTCCAGATCGCCAAGCACCTGGCCCCGGCAGGCCCGAGCCAGTGACGATTGAAACCCTACCCGACGACTGGCAGGCGGCTCTGAGCGCCGAGTTTGTCGCGCCGTACTTCACAAAGCTCACGCAGTTCGTCAACGATGAGCGCGGCAGCCAGACGATCTACCCGAGCGAGCAGAACGTCTTCCGGGCGCTACGAGAAACGCCGCTCTCAAAAGTCCGGGCGGTGCTTCTGGGCCAGGACCCGTACATCAAGGCGGGCCAGGCCGAGGGGCTTTCGTTCTCGGTGCCGACGGGCGTCTCGCTGCCGCCGAGCCTGCGCAACGTCTTTGCAGAGCTTCAGAGCGATCTGGGGCTGCCCAAGCCGTCGAGCGGGTCACTGATTCCGTGGGCGGAGCGCGGCGTCTTGCTGCTCAACGTGGTGCTGACAGTTCGCGAGGGGCTTTCCGACTCGCACAAGGGCAAGGGCTGGGAGACCTTCACCGACGCCGTGATCCGGGCCATCGTAGAAAAGCCCGAGCCGGTGGTCTTTCTACTCTGGGGAGCCAAGGCCCAGGTCAAGCTGCCGCTGATCCAGGGTAGCCATCACCCGGTCGTTCTTGCGCCGCACCCGTCGCCGCTCGCTCGCGACCCCGTGACCAAGAAAGCGATGTTCTTAGGCACGAAGCCGTTCTCGCGGGCCAATGCCGCGCTGAGCGCCCCTATCGACTGGTCGCTGCCTTAGTATCAGATCAGGGATTGTTGTTTGACGGCCAGGTAACGCGCGACCAGTTCGGCGGAGAGCTGCTTTGGCTCGGCATCGACGACTAAGATTCCCTGGCGCTCCAGCAGAGCGAGCGTTTTTTTCCGCTCGGCGAGGGTCTCGGTGGCGACGGCTTTCTCGAAAACGTGCTCGGCTTTTTCGGGGAACTTGCGGGCTTGCTCCGAGAGAAGCGGGTCGCGCACGGTGACGCAACAGACCAGGTGCGCCCGGTTGAGATGCGCGATCTCGGTGAGCAAGACCGCGCTCGTCTCCGGGTCGGCGAGGTCGGTAAAAAGTACAATTAAACTGCGCTTGCGCCAGCGGGCCGCCAGATGCCGAAACGCGGTGCGGTAGTCCGACTCGACCGGCTCGGCGTGGACGGCATAAAGGGCATGAAGAAGATGCGTGGTCTGGGATTTGCCCTTGCGCGGCGGGAGCCAGGTGCGGGCTTCATCGTCGAAGAGCAGAAGCCCGATGCGGTCGTCGGCGTTGGTGACGACATGCCCGAGCAGCATCGCGGCGTTGATCACGGTGTCAAGCTTCTGGACATGCCCGATCTCCTGGCGCATCAGCCGTCCCTGATCGATGAGAAGCAGAACGTCCTGGGCGCGCTCCGCCTCGAATGTCCGGGCCGTGGTCTTGCCGCGCCGCGCGGTGGCCTTCCAGTCAATCACCCGAAACTCGTCGTCGGGGGTGTAGTCGCGCAGGGAGCTGAACTCGCGCCCGCCGCCCGTCAGCCGCAATCGTCGGACGCCCATTCTGGCCCGCTGAGTGCGCCGCAGGTTCAGCTCGTACTCGCCGATCTGCTTGATGTTCGGAAAAACCGCCACGGGCGCAGAGCCGCCGTCGAGCTTGCCCAGGCGGACGATCAGCCCGAGCGGGCCGGTGATTCGGGCGTAGAGATCCCCGAAGCGAAAGTCGCCCCGTGCGGGCGGCGTGAGCTGATACTCCCATTTTTCCTCGGCGCGGGGCGCGAGCAAAAAATCTTTCTGGCGCGTCCCGGTGAGCGTGAACTCGGGCGGGGGTTCGTCGCGCAGGGTGAGCTTTAATTTCTGGTTCGTCCGGTTTCGGAGGGAGATACTCACGTCGTTTTCAGTAGCCACCGAGAGCGCGTCGTCGGTGGTGCGCATAGCTTCGAGGGCATCGACAGGCCGGGGGCAGCGCAGAAAATCGATCACCGCGAGCGCCGCGAGCAGCAAGTTCCAGAGCGCCGTGAGATTTGCCAGCGGCGGCGCAAAATAGGCCGCCAGCAGCGGCAACCCGCCCAACGAGAGAAGCACCAGAAACCGAGACGTAAACACCATTTATTTTTTTCGTTGAGATCGTTCGGCATCAACGAAATCTTTGAGATAGCGCAAAAATTCGCTCGGTTTCAAAGAGGGAAGTAAAGCCAAGAGGAAATTCAATCGCCAAGTTTCCTTCAAAAGAGTTTTTAAATAATTTAAAATTAATAAAAAACCTCCAGCACCTCCACCTAATACCCATCCCAATACAGATATATTCTGCGAATTCCGTATAGCGAGAAAAATCATAAGGCTAACAATTATCATTGCCAAAAAGAAAATAATCAATACCAACATATTGAGAAATTTCCGAGAGGCTCGCAGATCATTTAAAAATCTTTCACGCGTTTTTTCATCGACAGAAATATCATTGATACCCAGACGATCCCCACCTCCCGTAATCTTTCTGGCCCCATTCTCTTTAAGAAGCTTCTCGCTCCGCTCTAACAAGTTCATCACGCCCATCCTTTCTTTGTCTTCTGAGTCATTATTTGATTTGATTCTTTGTGAAATCCACTGCATCTATATAAGACATTTCAAATTTATCAATAACAGTAAACAAAATAGTTACAAAATGCAACCAAAAAACAATGTCAACTTCTTTTTCAATCAATCGACACAAAGTATTTAAACCACGACTCTGTATCATATCAGATAATTTTTGGGGATTACAAATACATAAATCGATAATGCCTTGAAAACCATCAGGAATATCGTTAGCTATCGTAGAATATGGAATCTCGCCATCGAAAAATTCGACACAATCATTTTTTTCTATCCAATGGTTGAACAAAATAATGTATTTGTAATTTTTATAACAATTTATAACTTGGGTGTATTTTACAGATCTTATTACTTCAATTTTTGTTTTTTGTATATTGTCAAGTGCAAATCTTGCATGCGGAATCGTATCTATACGATAATCTCTCTCTTCACGCCCTCGCAAGAAATCACTCTGTGGAACTCGTCTCATAGCATCCGACAATTCACTTTCGGACATAGGTATTCCAAATAATATGCAACATTCTGATATTTTACATATCTCATTCCCAGTCATCATGACGCTAACTGCAGTTTTGTATATCTGATAACAAACTGTGAAGGCCCAATTTCTTCAGTCCATTTTAGAACTAAATCTTTGTTATTATATCCCCCTGGCATCATCTTCAATTCTGCACGGGACTTGTTGACGACCCGAGCCAAACTTTCTCGGGCAGAACGCTGCTTAAGGTTCTTTTTTAGCCTACCTGTAAAGTCAACAAACAATTCCTTGGTTTTTGCATATATATCTAACTGACCCGATTTTTTTGCCTTAGTAAATTTCACACTTGTCCCAAACCAATTTTTATATATACCCGAACTAATTTGCCGAGGGTAATCAATGTTGCTAACTTCTTTTTCTTTAAAACCAGTTTGAAGAAAAAGTATATCTGATATTTTTTCATTATCGACTTTTTCAAGAATGCCTATATTGATTTCTTCTTTATTGTTTTTTATAACTTCTTCTACTTTTTTGATAAAATTAGTCTTTTTCAGAGAAGAATTTCCAATAGGAACAATATAAATAGTTTCAGTTTTTTTCTTATTTCCGTGTTTAATTAATGTTGCAATTAAATCTTGAGCGCTATTACCTCGATAAATATCATATGGATTTCCAATAGTCGCGACATAAATTGGATTTCCTGAATGGTCAATCTCAACGCCTGCTATAATATGTGTTTTCCCATTTTCAGAATTCTGCCGTCCTAAAAATTTCTTTTCCTCTATGGAAATCTTGTACGCGACCGATATTGGAGACGACAGAGGTGATGAAGCAAATGGGGTGGGTGTCGGAGAAGGCTGATCCTTCTCGGGATCGGGGAACAAGCGAGCACGCTTGTTATAATAATCATTAAAACTTCTATATTTCTTATAAATGGATTCATTCTTAGAACACAACTGTCTAACCACATCAACAGTAATTTTCATCTTTCCAAAATTTTCAGATACTTTCGATAATACATTAATAATTCCATTTAATTCCGAATCACTCGAACCTGATAAAGATTTCCCGCTAGCTTGCAACTTATAATATATTTGTGCGGCTACTATCTCTCGACATGCAGAGCATGTTGCTACAGGATCAATATGAATAGGGGATGACTCACGTCCGTCCATACTAATAGACTGACCGAAGCTAATCCCAACAGGATAAAAAACTACAAATAATGTAATTAGTATCGACAACAATCGAATTAATTTTTTATTATTTTTCATAATTTAAAAACCTCTCGAATTAATTTACCTTAGTTCTGGTTGTGGCCGATTTCTTCGAAATTTTCTTGAAAACAATTTAATTTTCAGCAAATTTCTGTTCTTGTAGTTTTGGACGCTTGCTGCGTAATATACCATGAAAATCCCCGTTTGCGATTCATGTTCGGTACAATGGGGTATCGTGCGAATTTTACGTTGGACTCTGGCGCTGTGGGCGCTGTGGATTTTGGGGACAAACAACGCTCTGGCGCAAGGTCAGGAGCCAGACCTGGGCGAGGCTGGCCCGGCAGTCCAGGCAATGCAGAGCGTCACGCCGAAAAACCTTTTTCTGGTGCTGGATGTCTCCGGCTCGATGAAAAAAGACCGGATGCTGGCCCGGACACGGGAAGCGATCTACACGCTCCTGACCGAGGGCGTGCAAAAAGGCGACCGGGTCGTGCTCTTCACGTTCGGGGCGGGCTATAAAAAAGTCTTCGACGAGACCATTAAAGCGGAGGGCGACAAGAAAGCCCTGTTCGCGCAGGTGCCCACCCAGCCCGAGGACGGCGCAGGCACCAATATCCGCAAGCCGCACCACGAGGCGCTGAAACTGACGGAGAGAGCCGAGCCACAGTCCGCGTTCACGGTCCTGCTCACCGACACCTACAACGACCGTCCCAAACCAGACGACCCGGCGTTCAACGAGTACAAGAACTACTACGCTCTCAACAAGCCCATCGATATCTATCCCGACACTCCGGAAAATCGGGACTATGAGCGATTGCTAAAGAAATACCACACAAAAACCTCCGGGATCATCGTCGAGATAAAAGACGACGGACGCCCTCGGGAGCAGTTTCCTCTGGGGGAGCCGACGCCTGCGCCGGTGGTGGAAACGTTGCCGCCGCCCGTTCCGACTTCGGCAGCGAGCGGGCCGCCGCTGGCCGCGATCCTCGGGGGGCTGGCCGCTCTCGGGCTGGGAGTGGTCGGGTTTTTCTTTTTGAACCCCAAACCGATGCCGCTACGAATCACGCTGGCGTCGGGCGGGGGCGCGAAAGATTTCCAACTCAAGGGAAATGCCGGGGTTCGGCTCGGGGGCGACGGTGCCGCTACGAGCTTCGATGCCTACCCGCTGGCGGGCGTAAAAGAGCCAATCGGGAAGCTCACGGGAGTGCGCGGCCAGCTCCTGCTGACGCCCACCCCGCAACTAAACGCCACGACGCGCGTCTTTATCAACGGAATGCCGCTGGAGAAGCCGACTCCGGTACGCTACGGCGACGAGATCCGGGTGAGCGTCGAGGGCAAAGAGCTACGGCTCAAGCTGACCGACCCGGCCAAGAGCTTTTAAAACTACGATGAAACTACGATTTTTTGCGACGCTGTTGGTTTTGCTGAGTCTGGCTTTCCCCGGCTGGACACAGGCGCCGACCCTCAAAGAGCTGCCCGAGCCGCAGTTCAAGCTCAAGAGCGACTACGAGCCGGACAAACAGTACAGCCTGCGCCTGGAATACACCGACAAAGACGGCGACCGGATCAAGACTGCCCGGTTCGTCAGCGTCACGCCGACCTCGCTGACGTTCGATTTCAAGTCGATGGAGGGCACCGTCGAGAATGGCGCGACCCTGATCTGGGCGATCAACGGCTTTGAGAAGGGAGCGCATACCGGCTACTTCGAGGTAATCAACGCCACGGGGAAAACCATACGCTACCCGGAGGATAAAGAGAAGTTCTACACGTTCTCTGTGTCGTCAGTGACGGATAAGTGGCTCAAAGCGGGAATTGGGATCGTGGTTTGCTTGATTGCGATTCCGTTTTTGTTTTATTTAGTCGCCCGCTCGGTGAACAAGCAGGGAAATCCGTCGAGCGCTGCGCGACTCGGGATTATTCTCGGAATTCTCGCGGCCACGGCGGTCTTTCTGGTCACGTTTTTTGGAACGTATGACTGGATGGTGCTGGGACTTGCCGGAATCGCAGCTCTGGCGATCATTATTATCGTCATGACTCGCAGATAGAGTTATGGAAATCCGCCCTACCGATCTGGGCCTGCGCCGGGCAGTTCCGATTCTCTCGGAGCGCGCCCGCTCGATTCATGGCACACGCCACGGCGGACGCCTCACCGGGGCCATCGGCGGGGCGCAGAAGAAACGCGTCGGGGTTCTGGGGCGCTGGTGGCTGCGCGGCTCGGGCCTCGACGACGCAACGGGAGCGGAGGTTCTGCACGCCGTGCGCGGGCCGCTCCTGGGCTTTGTCGGCGGACTCTGCGGCGGCTTCGGGGGCGGCTTCGGCACCAACGCTATTATAATGGCTTTGATGAGTCTGCGCGGCGACGCTGGCCCGACCCCGGCTCTGGCCGCGATTTTTGGAACCATCGGAGCGGCGGGAGTCGGGTTCGGTTTAGGCTATCCGCGCATACTGGTCCAGCGCTGGATCGGCACCCCGCTCACCGAGGGCGAGCTGGACACGCTCCTGGCGAGTCACCCCGAGATGGGGCTGGAGCGGCGCTTTCTCACCCTCACGTGCGAGGCGATCCGGATCGAGAACGCCCCGGAGAAAGTCACCGAGGAGCTACGCGCAGCCATTCAGACGCTCGGGGAGGCAATCGATACGCTGCCCCCGCTCTCCGCCGAGACCATGGCTCTGGACCCCGAAGCGCTCCACGCCGAGGCACAAACTCTTCGCGAGCGCTCCCTTGCCGAGACCGACCAAGTCGTCGCTGACTCGGTAGAGCGCCGCGCGGGTGCCCTGGACCAGCAGGCCGACGCCATCGTCCACTCTGCCCAGGCGATTCGTCGCAACGCCGCCCAGCGCGAAGAGCTGGACGCCCAGATCGAAGCCCTGCGCCTCGGGCTGGTCGCCTACTACTCCAGCGGGCAGGCCGACGCCACCGGCCTCGCGCAGCTCGCCGCATCCGCCCGCACCGTCGCGGGAGAGACCCGCTCCCTCGCCGCCGCCAGCGCCGAACTCGACGCCGGGCCGCAAGTGACTCGCGCAGGCCGACGATGACGATTCTTCCTGGCGATCTCGGCCCCGAGTGCGCCGCCGGTCTGATTGCGCGTCGCCTGGGCCAGAGCGGGTCAGCCGGGCCGGTGCCCGAGCCGCGCCAACAGGCGCTCGCTCGCAGCACGGGCATGGATGAGCCAGCGGCCACTCGCGTCGCCAAGCGCACCGGAGCGTTTTTCTCCACCCAGGCCAACCTGCTCTCGTTCGCACTGGGAGTCATGTTCGGGGCACCCGCGCTGATGGCGGGCGGACTCGGCCACGCCTTTATTCCTGCCGCCATTCTCGCCACACTCTCGGCAGGAGGTATCGTGCTGGGCAGAACCTTTCCGCATCGGACCCTGAGGCGCATCTGCCAGAGCGCCGTTGCCGAGGTCGAAATCGAGGCTTTTCTCACCGAGGCCCACGACCCGCTGGAGAAAACCTACTTGATGCTGCTCCGAGACGCTCTGCGCCACACGGAACTGCCCAAGCCCGCCGAGGAAGAGCTGCGAGCGGCGCTCCGGGCTCTCGGTGAGGCGATTGAGCACCTGCCCGCGCCGGAAGGCATCGCGTCCGATCCCGACGCGCTCCGGACCGAGGCGGATGTGCTTCGCCAGCAGGGTCTGAGCGAGCCGGATCAGACCATCTCCGAGTCCTTGTTGCGCCAGGCCGATGCCCGCGCACGCTCGGCGGAGTCAGTTGCCCGTGCCCAGCTTGCCCTCCGCCGTAGCGCAACCCTCCGCGACGAGCTTTCTGCCCAGGCAGAGGCGCTGCGAATCGGTCTTGCTGCCCAAAAACCTGAACAGAAGAATGCGTCGAGTGAACTGGCCCAGCTTGCTGAGTCCGCTCGTCGCGTCGCCGCCGAAGCCGTCTCGCTCGCCGATGCTCGTATCGAGATTGAGTGCTACGGGCCAGCACCTGAGACCGAAGTCCAGCGGGTAAAATCAGGTCGATAATGGACCTTTTTCCCCACGATCTGCGTGCCAAGCACCACGCCACTCTCATCAAGCGCCGCTCCTATGGCGTCAAGGGCGGCACGACGCCCGCCGGGTACGAAGGTTCCCTGGAAGCGGTTCCGCCCGCGCCCCTCGGCTGGCTCGGGCGACTCTGGACGAAGGGCAGTGGCCTGACACGGGCGCAGGCGGAGCAGGCACAGCCCAACGCGTCGATGGCGACGCAAGGCTCGCTCTGGGGCATCGGCACGCTGGGCAGCTTGCTCTCGGGCCTTGTTTTTCTTATTGCCGCCAATAAAAACGGAATGCCCCCCGCTCTCGCCTTGGCAACCTGGAGCGCCATCACCGCCGGAAGCTTCGGGCTGGGCGGCGGGCTGGGACTTGCGGCGTTTCGGACGATAAGTCGGAAGCCTCTCAGCGTGATCGAGTTGGAGGCGCTCACCGAAAAGGCCGAGAGCGCACTGGACCGGGCGTTTCTCTCCCTGGTGCGCGATGCGATTCGGACGAACCTGCCCGATCCGCCTGCGTCCGAGGTGCGCAAGAGCATCGCGGCGCTCGGAGAAGCGCTGGACTCGCTTCCCGAGGTCGGGCCGTCGGCGATAGACCCGGAGCAGCTTCGGGCTGAGGCGGACCAGATCGACGCCCAGGCTCTCGCCGAGACCGACCGCATCACGAGCGACTCGCTCACGCGCCGGGCCGACGCCCTGCGCCGCCGCGCCGAGTCCGCCGAGCGCACCGCACTGGCCGGGAAGCGCACGGCAGCGCTCCGGGCCGAGATTCAGGCGCAGATGGAAGCCCTGCGCGAAGGACTTGCTGCGCTGAGCGTCGATGCCGCGAAAAGCTCGCTGGCCGATCTCTCCGACCTTGCGGAGAACGTCCGCCGCGTCGCCGCCGAGGCCGTCGGTTCGATAGACGCCGAAGCCGAGATCGAGCGTATTTCCCCCCGGCCTGGAGGCCAGGGGGCAGAAGAAACCACCGAGCCGCAGAAAGTGACCCTGGGCCGATGAACCTGACGCCCGCCGACCTCGGCTCCACGTTCGAGAAAATCCTTTTAGAGCGCCGTGGCGCACGAAGCGACTCGACTTCCAGCGAGCGCTTTCGCAAAGCGGGCTGGGTGATGGCCGCGATGGTTCCCTTCGAGCTGGGGATCGCTCTGTACGCCCACGATCCTGGATTTATCATTGGGCCGGGCCTGCTGACCGCAATGGCGCTGATTGTTCCTCGTACGCTTCAGATGCGACAACGGCGACTTCGCGAGAAGCCGCTCCGGGAAAATGAGATCGAGGGGCTGCGGCCCAAAAAAGACTTGGCGCTCTCGGTGCCGCCACCGGTGGCGTTTCTGGCGAGCCTGATCGGGCGTCCGCTGCCGATGCCGAAAGTGGGCGACGGCCTGGAAGACGCGTTTTTTACTCTCGCGCTGCAAATCTCCCGGCTCGACGTTTCGGAAGAGAGCGTTGGAAGTGAGCTAAAACGGACGCTCAAGGCGCTGGGCGACGCCGTGGGCGATCTGCCCGCGCCCGCCGAGCTTCCGGAGATCGACATCGCCGATTTAGTGGCCGACGCCGAGGTACTTTTAATTCGGGCCAGGCGCGAGAAAGA
>JANLTX010000080.1:0-126948 GCA_031363095.1 Armatimonadota bacterium
GTCGAATAGACTGATTCGACGAGGAAAGCGCGATGGTGCGCCGCGCACCTATCGCTCGCTTTCTGAAGGTTGAATTTGTGATTGTAGCCGCGAATTTATTCGACGGCGGCGCGGAAAGAAAATCCAAATGCGTTTGCCCTGCGTCAGTACCTAACTGGTGAGCCGATAGACAATGCCCGCCGTGATGCCCGTGATCCAGACCGCAATCCCCGCCAGCAGCAGAAAGCCAAGCGTCAGGACGATCAGCCGCTTGAGGGGCAGCTCGTAGACTTTTTGCGCCGCCAGCACAAAGTAAGCGAGTCCGTAGAGCGTCAGCCCAAACCGGATCAGGGTGCCGAGAATGGGAATTCCCCCCAGCACCGCCCCCACGAGGTCACGGAGTTGATCGAAGCACTGATAGTGCAGCGCGAAGATCAGATGCTCGACGTACAGCCGCTTTGTGTCTTTGCGAAAGAGGAACGCAAGAAGAAGCGCATAGAGCGGAATCTGGAGCAGGTTGAGCGTCGAGCGATTGGCCGAGACCCAGGCATCGCGCCGCACTTCGTCGCGCCGGATCTTTTCTTTCACCGCTACTGTTGTCGCGACATCCGAACACGCATCGGTATGCTGCGCGACCAGGGCTTCTTTTCGCTCCTTCTCCAGGCGCTCCGTGCGCTCCTCAGGCGTCTCGTCCGGGTCGGGCGGGGGAGTCGGTGTCGGGGCTGGTGTGGGTGCCGGAGTCGGTTTGGGCGCTTTCGGGTCAGGCGTCGGTGCAGGCGTGGGGCTGGGGGTCGCTCTCATATCCTGAATTGTCGCAACGAGCGATTGGCCCTGGGTGAAACCGACCGGGTTGCCGCTGGACTCGGATTTCCTGGCGGTTCCCGGGAAGAACGTAAAAACAAAGAACGCGACGAAGCTCAGCGAGAGATACAGCTTGATCGGAGCCGAGTAGCGCACCCGTCGCCCGAGGAGATACTCGCTTGTCAGAAAGCCGGGCTGGATCGCCAGCGCCTTGAGCGTGACCCAGAGCCGCGTGTCGAACTTGAGAAACTCTTCGAGGAATCCCAGAAGTATCTCGCGCACCGGGAGCGCCGACGGGACGTTCTCCTGGCCGCAGACGGGGCACCAGTGCTGGACATCGGGGGAGCCGCAGTTGCGGCAGGCGGGGGCTTGTTTTTCGGTTTCTTCGTTCATCGGGCGGTTTCAGCATACCCTGACACGCTGCGGCGCGCCGGGTTGCACCGCAAGCGCCGCTTTGAAGCCGTCGTTTGTGGGAAGCTCGAAAATCTCCCAGTGCTCAGGAATTACCAGGCTCGGCGAGGCGAATCCCTGCCCGATAGCTTTTAAATAGGCTTCTTTTCGGGTCCATAGCTGGAAAAACCGCTCCACACGATCCGGTCCGACCAGCGCCGCTTGCTCGGCATCGGTAAAAACGGCCCGCGCGACCTCGTCCGTGGCCAGCTCCGGGCGGATTTGTTCGAGGTCCACCCCGATTTCACCCTCGTCGGAAAGCGCGATCAGCGCCAGCCCACCCGAGTGCGCGACGTTGAAGCGCAAGTCGGTGTCGTGGGCGAGAGCTGGCTTTCCGTGTGCTCCGTACGAAAACGCAACGTCGCTCGGAGAGATACCAAGCTCTCTACCTAAGATCGCTCGTAGCGCGGCTCGGCACGCGACGAACCGGTGGCGGTCGATCTCGAAGTGAAACCGGCCCGCCCGCTCTTTTTCGTCCGGGGAAAGAGTTTTTGTCTCGGCGGGAAGCGTGTCCAGCTCCCGCCACAGTAGCTTAATCTCGCTTGAGCTGGGCATCGTCGAGGCACCGACGGAGCTGATCGGCGAGAAGCTGGACGCCTGGCTCCTGGAGAATGGCGTGGTGATCGCCTGGAAGCTCGCGGACCTCGACGCCGCCCGCGACGACCGCCGACCACCAGAGCACCGGGTCGTAGCCAGGCACGATCTCGCCGTCCTCGGCCCGGAAAACCACCGCAGAGCCGTCGTAGCGGGCAGGCTGGTAGCTCTCCAGCGCCCGGCGGCTCGCGGCCTCGACCTTGCGGATCGCGTTTCTCAGACGAATCTCCTCCGGGCTGCCCGACGGCTCGGCCTCAGGACGCTGAAGAAACGCCTTGAGCCGATGGCCCGCCACTTTTCCCTTGTTCATCGCAAATTTCCAGCGGTCGCCCGGCGCGACCTTTGGCAGGTCCGCCGCGACGCTTGCGATCTCGGAGAGCAGGCCGGTTTTCTCGCCTTTCTGGAAGAAGATCGGGGCGTACGTGTCGAGCAGGGCCAGCATCCCGACGCTCTGGCCGCTCAGCCGGAGCTGGCGTGCCATCTCGAACGCGATCACGCCGCCGAGTGAGAAACCCGTCAGGTGGTACGGCCCTTCTTTCTGGAACGCCCGGATCTCGGCGACGTAGTGCGCGGCCATCTCCTCGATCTTCTCCAGCGGCTCCTCGACTCCATCGATGCCTCGGGCCTGAAGCCCATAGACGGGCTGGTCGCCGCCGAGCCGCCGAACCAGCTCGTGGTAGCCCGTCAGGTCGCCGTAGCCGTGGTGGACGCAAAACAGCCGGGGGCGGGCACCGTCGGTGTTCAGCGGAACCAGCGACGTGAACGCCGGGCCGGACGCCGCCACGGTGAGCAGCGCGGCCTGGCGGGAGATCGTCGCGGCGGAGAACAGGGTGGCCAGTGGCAGTCGCTGGCCGAGTTCCGCCTCGATCCGGGCGAAGAGCCGCACCGCCAGCAGCGAGTGGCCGCCGAGTGCGAAAAAGTCATCGTCGATCCCCGGCGACTCGATGCCGAGAATCTCCTGCCAGAGCCGGGCCAGCGCCCGCTCGGTCTCGGTGCGCGGGGCGACCGACTCGCCGCCCAGCGCGATGCACGACGGGTCCGGCTCGGGCAGGGCCATCACATCGACCTTGCCGCTCGCCGTCAGCGGGAGCGCGTCCAGCGGGACGTACGCCGTCGGCACGAGGTAGGCAGGCAGCCGGGCCTCTAAAAACGCCTTCAGCTCGTGGCATCCGGGCACGGCGTCGGTCGTGCTGTGGCCGACGACATAGGCCACGAGGTTCTTGTCTTCCGGATCGCCGCCGGGCCGGGGCCGCGCGATCACCCGTGCCTCTCGAATCGCCGGGTGAGTCTGAAGCATCGCCTCGATCTCGCCCGGCTCGATCCGGAATCCCCGAAGTTTGAGCTGCCCATCGAGCCGCCCGATAAACTCGATCTCGCCCCGAGCGCTCCAGCGCACCCGATCCCCGGTTTTGTAGAGCCGTCCGTGGGGAGTGTTTACAAAGCGACCCTGAGTTCTGGCGTCGTCGTTCCAGTAGCTCTGCGCCAGGCCCGGTCCGCCTAAGAAAAGCTCCCCCAAAACCCCGACGGGAACTAATTTCTGGGTTTCGTCCAGAATCAGCGCCGTGGTGCTGGCAATGGGCCGACCAATCGGAACCATATCGGCGCTTTTCGTCACCCGATGGAACGTCGCAAAGGTCGTGGCCTCGGTGGGGCCGTAGACGTTCAGGAGATTCTGGGGCGGCCCGGCCTGAAGCACGGCCTGCACCCGGCGCGGGCTGGACGCCTCGCCGCCGAACAGCAGGTACTTCAGGCTCGCAAACGCGCCGGGCGCTTCCCGCGCGATCTCGTTGAAGAGCGCTGTGGTCAGAAACAGCGTCGTGATTTTTCGGCTCGTGAGCGCCTCGGCGAACCGGGCAGGCTCCAGCGTCGCTTCACGCGGCAGGATCGCAAGCTGTGCGCCATTGAGAAGTGCGCCCCAGATCTCGAACGTCGCGGCGTCGAACGCGGGCGTCGCTGCCTGAGCCACCACGTCGGCGGGCGTCAGCGGAGCGTAGTCACAGCCGACAACCAACCTCAAGATCGCCCGGTGCGGGATCGCGACGCCTTTCGGGACGCCGGTCGAGCCGGACGTGTACATCACGTACGCCAGCGCCTCGCCGCTGATGTCGGGCAGAGGCGCGGAGCTTGTCGGCTCGTCGCTCAGGCTCTCCAGCCAGGTCTCGGTGATTTCCAACCGTGCGCCGGAGTCTTTTAAGATCAGCGCCCGTCGCTCCTCGGGGTAGCCCGAGTCCAGCGGGACATAGGCCGCGCCCGCCTTGAGCACTCCGAGTAGCGCGACGATCAGCGCCGGAGTGCGGCGCAGCGAGACTGCCACCCGATCTCCCACGCCGACGCCCTGAGAAACTAACTTCCGGGCCACGCGCTCGGACTGCTGATCAAGCTGAGCATAGGTTAATTTTTCGTCGTTTAAAGTCACCGCCAGCGCGTCGGGAGTTAATTTTGCTCGCTCGGCAAAGACCTGCCCGACACTCTTCTCTTTCGGGAAATCGCTCGCGACGCCCGTACCCCAGCTAAGAAGCTGCTCTGATTCCGCCTCGGTGAGCAGGTTCAGCGCCGATATTTCGGCCTCGGGCGCTATCGAAACGGACGAAAGCAAATTCGCATAGTGCCCCAGCCAGCGCGTCACGGTCTCCGGGTCGAAAACTTCGCTGTTGTAGTTGGCTTCCAGAGAAATTCCGGCGTCGGTCTCCACTAAATTGAAGCCCAGGTCGAACTGAAAGAAGCGACGCGGGTTCTTCTCGACGTGGAGTTTCGCATCGCCCAGGTGCGTCGGAAGGCCCTCGCGGTCCAGGTTGAACGTCACGCCGACCAGCGGGACGCGTCCGGCCTCGCGCGGGAGATTCAGCGCCTGCACCAGCTCGCCAAACGTGACATTCGGATGCTCAAAAGCGTCTAAAACCAGCGTCCGGGTGCGCTTGAGCTGTTCGGAAAAATTAACGTCCGGCTCGATCCGTAGCCGTAGCGGGAGCAAGTGGACGCAGTGCCCGACCAGCTGCGGTGCGCCGTCGGTCGCCTGGCCCGCCGCCGGAACTCCGACCACGAGATCGCTCTGGCCGGTCATTCGGCTGAGAAACGCCCCGAGTCCGGCGAGCAGCGTCGTGAAGAGCGTCGTGCCGTGCGCCCGGCTGAGCGCCCGGAGTTTTTCGAGAGTCTCGGCCTCCAGCGGGCGGCTCACGCGTCCGCCCGCATACGAGCGGACGGGCGGATGAGGCCGGTCTGTCGGAAGCTGAAGCGTCTCGGGCGTGGGCGTCAGGGTCTCTTTCCAGTACGCGAGCGTCTCGGGCGTCCGGGTTTCGTCGAGGTTTTTTGCGTACTCGGCAAATCGGGGCGCGGGCGGAAGAATTTCTCCCGAATAGAGCGCGGCCAGCTCGTGGAGAATCACCCCGAACGACCAGCCATCGCAGACGCTGTGATGCGCCGAGAGAATCAGCGTGCTCTCGTCGTCTGTTGCGCCCGAAGTTAGCTCCGCGCGGATCAGCGGTCCGTTTTCCAGGTCGAAGAGCGTTTCCCCCGGCCCCCATTCTGCCCCCTTGCCCGTTTTAATTGCCCCCTGGCCCCCAGTAATGGGGGGAATCCTTTCTGGCTCCCCCGTTACCGGGGGGTGGGGGGTGGAAATTAGAGCAAGGGAGATTTTAAGAGACTCCCGGACCCTTGGCGTGCCGTCGGTGGGGTCGAACGTCGTTCTGAGAGCGTCGTGGCGCGCAATAACTTCGTTCAGGGCACATTCTAATTTTAATTTGTCCAATGAACCCGTTAGTTTGAGCGACAGCGACTCGTTGAGAGCGCACGATGCGCCGTCGCTGGTGCGGGCGGCGAGCCAGACCTCGCGCTGAGCTTCGGTGGGCCGGGGGCGATCCGAGGGCAGAAAGCCTGCGTCCTGCATTTCAAGAACGCTTTTCTCGAACGCCTGGACCAGAAATTCGATGTCGTCGTCGGTGTGGACGGTAGAGAGAAAGCCGGGGCGACCTTCCCACAGATGCACGCCGCTCAGCCGCAAGAAATAAAACAAAAGCCCGCTCAGCTTGCCTTCGGGCACCTGGACGAAAAACATCGACGAGAATCGGTTGAGCCGGACGCCTGCGCCGAGTTCTGCAAGCTTCGCGTTGAGCGTATCGACGAACTTCTCCGTGCGAGCGTCCAAATTTTCCTGAAGGCTCGGGTGGGCGAGCAGATGGTCCAGAACCGCGTTGGCTGCGGCGAGCGCGAGCGGGTGGCGGACGAACGTTCCGGCGAAGAACGTCATGCCGACCTCGGGGATCGAGCTGTCGCCGAAGCTCCAGAACCCGCCGTCGAGAGCGTCCATGAACTCCGCGCGGCCTGTCACGACGCCAATGGGAAAGCCGCCGCCGAGCACTTTTCCGTACGTCGCGATGTCCGCGCGGACGCCCCAGCGCGCCTGCATCCCGCCGGGGTGCGTCCGAAAACCCGTCACCACTTCGTCAAAAACCAGCGCCGTCCCCGAGGCTTCGGTGATTTTCCGAAGCTCGTGGGCGAACTCTCGGGGCTGAAACTCGGGGCGGCGGCTCTGCACCGGCTCGACCAGAACAGCGGCCAGCGTGTGCGCCTGCTCCCGGAGAATTTGCAGAGATTCATCGGTGCCGTACTCCAGAACTAAGACATTCTCGACCATCGAATCGGGGATTCCCGGCGCGACGGGAAGCGAGTTTGCTCCGGCTGCTCGGACTAAAACTTCGTCGAACTGACCGTGGTAGGCTCCGGCAAAGAGCGCTATTTTGTCACGACCCGTAACCGTCCGCGCCATCCGAATGGCGGCGGTCACGGCCTCGGAGCCGGTGTTGCAGAACGCCGCCCGCTCCATGCCCGTAATTTTACAGAGTTTCTCGGCTACTTGCGACGCCAGTGCGGACTGCGGCCCGATCTCGATTCCGAGCGCGAGCTGCTTTTGAAGCGCCTCCACGACGAACGGCGGACGATGACCCAGGAAATTGGTCCCAAAACCGAGCGTGATGTCGATAAACGCGTTGCCATCGATGTCCCAGAGCCGCGACCCGTCGCTTCTCTCCGTGACGACTGGAAAGACCATCTCTTTCCAGGCGGGCTTGAACCCGGCCACGGCGCGCGGATCGGCCAGATGCTTGCGCCCGTCCTGGGTGACTTTCTGGGAGCCGGGCATCTTCGCGACGTACCGGGCAATGAGTGAGCTTAGCGCGGCCTGCTGCTTGTCGCTGAGCGCCGACGAAGACTTGTCGAGCGGTTTGTAGGGGCCGAAAGCCTTGATAGGTTCGCTTCCCCCGGCCAGTTTTACTTGCCCCCCGGCCCCCAGTAATGGGGGGGAGGTTTGGGGGGTGGGTGTGGGACCGCCGCGCAGCAGCTCCAGCTGCTGCTGCATGAGCGCAAGCTGCTGCTGAACGACCTGTTCTACAAACCCGCTCTCCCCCGGCCCCAATAATGGGGAGTTCTCCCCCATTACCGGAGGTTGGGGGGCAGCGGGCTTCGGGTCGGGTGGAAGAACGGTATCCAGGTGCGCGGCGAGGTCATTTACGCTTGAGAAATCTTCGAGGAGCTGCCGGAACGTAATTTTTACCCCAAATTGTTTCTGAAACGCCTGGCCCACCTGAGTTAAAAACAGAGAATCGAAGCCCAGGTCAATAAATGTCGCGTCTTTGGGCAGTTTTTCTCTGGGAATCCCTGAAAGCCGCTGTAACGTCGCCGTAAGCTCGCTCTCCAGCCGCTCGCGGCGTTTCTCCCACTCCCCACTCCCCACTCCCCACTCCCCAGAAATCTCCCCCATTACTGGGGGCCGGGGGGCAGAAACGGGAGCCGGGGGAGTTGCTGGCACAGCGTTGTTGACGTTGGGTTCGGGGGTGATTTCGTACACGGTTTTCTCGAAAGGGTAGGTCGGCAAGGGAATCTTCTGCCTGGTTTCGTTGGCGAAGTAGGCGCTCCAGCTCGGGGTGAGTCCCTGAATCCAGAGCTGGCCGAGCGCGTCCTGGACGGCAGGAAGCTCGGGGCGCTCGCTGCCTGCGGGCGGGAGCGTCGCGAGGACGACATGGCCGTCGGTGCGGGCCGGATGCTGGCGAATGAGCGCCGAGAGCGTCTGCCCCGGCCCGACTTCGAGGCACAGTCGGCTTGGACCTTCGAGCAATGTTTCGACGCCAGCGGTGAAGCGAACCGCCTCGCGAAGCTGCCGACACCAGTAGCTCGGGTCGGTGGCCTGCTTGGGCGTGATCCAGTCTCCTGTAAGGCTCGACACATACGGAATTTCCGGTGGGCTGAGAGAAATGGTTCGTAATTTTTCCAAAAACGCAGGCAACACGCCATCCATCATCGAAGAATGGAATGCATGGCTCGTTGGAAGACGTTTGGATACGATTTTCTCGGCTTCCAAGTATTTTTCAAACGCTTCAATGCTCTCTGTGGGGCCAGAAACCACACATAAGCCAGGCGAGTTGATGGCAGCCAGAGCTATCGGTTCTATGAGTTTCGGGCGAAGCTCAGCCTCGGGCAGGCGGACGGCGAGCATGGAGCCTGCGGGCATCTCGGCCATGAGCCGGGCGCGGGCGGCCAGCACGCCGAGACCGTCTTCGAGCGAGAAAACCCCGGCCAGGCACGCGCCGACATACTCCCCGACGCTGTGGCCGAGCATCGCGCCGGGAGCGATTCCCCACGCCTGCCAGAGCCGGGCGAGTGCGTACTCGACGGCAAAGAGCGCGGGCTGCGTGATCCAGGTCTCGGTAAGTTTTAACTGGGACGCCTCGGTTTTCTCAGGCGTGGGATAGAGCACGTCGCGCAGGTCCAGCCCGAGTGGAGTGCGTAGAATCTCGGCGCACGCTGTCAGTGCGTCGCGAAACGGAGCCTCGGATTCGTAGAGTGCGCGGCCCATGTTCACGGCCTGCGCGCCCTGGCCCGGAAACAAAAACGCGACCGACTGCGTGCTACGCTTGCCCGAAAAGACCCGTTTCTTGTCGCGGCTTCGGAGCAACTCGGCGGCTTCTGCGGGCGTCGCGGCGGTGAGAGTGCGGCGCGTCTCCAGCTCCTGCCGCCCGAGATTCAACGTAAACGCGGCGTCGGCAAGAGAAGCCTCGGGATGAACGTCTAAAAAATTAGCCAGGTCGTCCGTGACGCGCTCCAGGGCGTCGGGGTTTTTGGCCGAGAGCGTGAGAAGCTGCGTCTTTCGGGATGGCTTGGGGAAGTTCGGCTCAGGTGCTTCCTCTAAGATCACATGGGCGTTGGTTCCGCCGACCCCGAACGAGCTTACCCCGGCATATCGGGGTGTGTTTTCTTCGACGATCCAGGGAGATAGTTCTTTTGGTACAAAAAATGGGCTTGTTTCTAAATTTAATTTCGGGTTTGGTTTTGAAAAATGGACCACGGGCGGGAATTGCTTGTTTTTGAGAACTAAAATAGTTTTAATTAACCCGGCGATTCCCGCTGCGGCGTCTAAATGCCCGATGTTGGACTTCAGAGCGCCCAGAGCGCAGAAACCCCGGTCGTCGGTGCCCGTTCGGAATGCCTGGGTGAGTCCGGCGATCTCGATGGGGTCGCCGAGCGGAGTGGCCGTCCCGTGTGCTTCCACGAACCCGATCTGGCGGGGCGCGATGCCTGCGAGCGCGTGGGCGAGCGCGACGGCCTCGGCCTGGCCGTCGATGCTGGGCGCGGTGAAGCTGACCTTGCCGTCGCCATCGTTGTTGAGCGCGGCGCTCTTGATAATCGCGTGGATCGTGTCTCCGTCGGCGAGGGCTTCGCTGAGCCGCTTGAGCGCAACGGCCCCGACTCCTTGCGAGAAAACCGTCCCGCTGGCGCTCTCGTCGAAGCTGCGGCAGTGGCCGTCGGGCGAGAGAATCCCGCCTTCGTGATAACTATACCCGGTTTCCTGAGGGAACGTAATAGAGACGCCACCTGCAATGGCTAAGTCGCACTGATAACTCAGTAAACTTGCAACTGCCTGGCAAACTGCAACCAGAGAAGTCGAGCAGGCCGTATAAACGCTGATCGCCGGGCCTTTTAAGTTTAATTTATAGGCAACCCGAGTCGCTAAATAGTCTTTTTCGTTGCCCATCATGGTCGTGAGCGCACCGACCGATGCGCTCAAGTCCGGGCGAGACTGAACCGCATGCGAAAAGTAGCTGTTGTTGCTCATTCCCGCATAGACCCCGATAGCGCCTGAGAAGCGCTTCGGATCGACGCCCGCGCTCTCCAGGGCTTCCCAGGCGGCCTGAAGAAAGACGCGCTGCTGCGGGTCGGTGAGGAGCGCCTCGTTCGGGTTCATGCCGAAGAGTTCCGCGTCGAACGTCGTGGCACCCGAAAGTACGCCGCGCGCCGGGACATACGCCGGGTCGTCGGTCGAGGCAAACCGCGAGATTGTCTCGCGGCCTTCTTTGAGCACTTCCCAGAGCTCCTCGGGGCTGTTTGCACCGGGAAATCTTCCGGTCAGCCCGACAATGGCGATCTCCTCGGGGCTTTCGTGTGTGTTTTGTATCTCTTCGTTCATCGTCTAACTGATCTCTGACGCGCCTGGGCCTCGCGCTGTTTCCGTGCCCGATCCTGCACCGATTCTCTCGGAGCCACGCTCTCTATTGTCCCGTCGAGCGCGGCGGCCAGCGTCGCGATGGTCGGGTGCGCGAAGAGTGCGAGCAGGGGAATCTCCCGCCCGAGCGCCGTGCAAATTCGCCCGTGGACCGCGACCAGCAGCAGCGAGTGCGCCCCGAGGTCGAAGAAATTATCGGCACGCCCGACGCGTTCAACACCCAGAGCCTCTTGCCAGATGCGTGCCAGCGTCTGCTCTGTCTCGCTTTTCGCCTGCTCACCCACCCGTTTTATCGGCTCTCGAAGCACGGGCGCGGGCAGCGGCTCCGAGAGCGATTCGAGCAATTTTCCCAGAGAAACGCCCGTGGAGTTGCCAAAAGATTCGAGCAGTGCCACCAGGTCTTTCAGAAGAACCAGGGCGGTTTTCTGGTCCAGCCGGGGGCGATGGTAGGCCAGCTTTATTTCGAGCGACTCGCCGGGCGTCGCGACCAGTGTCAGCGGGAACGCCGTGTGGTCCGGGGCTTCGAGCAGCGTGACGCTCGCTTCTCCGAGCTTGAGCTGCTTCTCGCTTCGGTAGTTTTGAAAGACCACCAGGCTCTCGAAGAGCCGGAAGCGCAGGGGCACATCGGTCCAGCTCTGGAGCTTCAGCACCGACGCGTCCTGGTTCTCGACCCGCGCCAGGTGCTCGCTCTGGAGCGTCGTCAGAAAGCCCGAGAGTATTTCGTCCTCGGTGAGTTGCACCCGGACGGGCAGGTTGTTCACCAGCGGCCCGACGATCTCCAGGGCACCGGGCAGGGTGTCGGGTCGGCCCGAGAACGACGCGCCGAAGACCACGTCGCGCTGGCCGGAGTGCCGCGAGAGTGTCAGCGCCCACGCGCCCTGAACCAGTGTGCTGAGCGTCCAGCGGCTTTTGGAGGCGAGCACGCTCAGCACGCTCATGACCTCGGGCGGGAGCGTGGCGCAAGCTTCCCCGATTCCTGTGCCTTCCGGGTCGGGCGCTAGGCTTGCGGGCAGCGGCGTCGGGCGGGTGAAGCCTTTCAGCGCCTCGCGCCAGAAGCCCTCGCTCGCGTCGCCACGACTTTCCAGGTAGTCGATGTAAGTGCGCATCGCCGGGGAGGCGAGGAACGAGCCGGGGGATTGGGTGCCCGACCCGTAAGCCTCGGCCACTTCGGCGAAGACCAAAGGCCAGGACCAGCCGTCGAGGAGCAGGTGATGCGTTGTCCAGTGCAGCGTGTGGACGCCCTCGCGCTCTCGGATCAGGGCGAGCTTCATCAGTGGAGCCTGCGACAGATCGAAAGTAGGCGTCGGGAGTTCGGACTCGGACCAGGGCAGGACCACGGACTTCTGAACCGTCTGGCGCTCCGCCGTGAACGTCGAGCGCAGAACGTCGTGGCGCGAAACCACAGCTTCCCAGGCGCGGCGCAGGCGCGTGCCGTCGAGCGGGCCGTGGATCTCGAATTTCCAGGTCTCGATGCCGCTCTCGGGGCTGGCGTAGAACAACGTCTGCATCGGCGAGAGCGGGTAGCTGGCGGGCTTGTCCGACTCTGAAATCAGCTCGCGAAGAGCTTCGAGGTACCGCGCGGCCAGCGCTTCGATGCTCTGTGTGTTGTGACGTTCCGAACGGTAGGTGAAGACAACTTCCAGGCGCTCGCGGCGGACGGCAGCGAGAATGTCCAGCGGGTGCGAGGGCGGGTTGGTCGGGCCGTGCCAGGGTCCAGTCGGGCCGTCGGAGAGCGCGAAAAGCTCGGACCCGGCGCAGAGTCCGTCAAGCTGCCCTAAGAAATTAAACAGAATCTCCGGCGCGAACGTCGGGAGCGAGCCGCGCAAGGAGCCAAAGCCGACGCCCCGGTTCGGGACGGCGCTCAGGGTTTCTCGGGCCACTCTCAGCGCCCCGCGAGCATCGTCGGCGGCTCTGAGCCTCAGTGCGATTGGAAACAGCGCCGTGAACCAGCCCATGGTCCGCGAGACATCGAGGCCGGGGAAGATCTCCTCGCGCCCGTGGCCTTCGAGTTCGATCAAATAATTGCCGTCGCCCCGCCACGGAGCCAGGCTTCGGGCGAGCGCCGAGAGCAGAATGTCGTTGGCGCGTCCGCCGAGGTTTTTCGGCACGTCCTGAAGCAGCGCACGCGTTTCCTCGGCGCTCAGCGCCACGGTGACGGTTCTCGCCGATTTTGCCCCCTGGCCCCCAGTATCTGCCCCCTGGCCCCCAGTAATGGGGGAATTGGCTCCCCCGTTACCGGGGGCTGGGGGGCTGGGGGATAAAACCCCTTCCCAGTACGGGCGCTCGGCTTCGGGGGCGTACGCGGCCAGGGCGTGCGCCCAGTGTGCGAACGCGTGGGTCGGTTCGGGCAGGGGATTTCCGAGAAGCGCGGCTTCTAAATCTTCGAGCAGAATCCGCCACGAGACACCATCGACGGCGAGGTGATGGATCACCAGAAGCAGCCGGGTTTCGCTTTGGGCAACGTATAAAGCGCCGCGTCCGATAGGTCCGTCAGTAAAGTTCAGCGACGACTGGAGCCGCGCCGCGAGCGCCTCGGCGTCTGCTTCCGAGAGGTTCTCGTGAAGCTCCGTCGGGGCGAAGCCGAGGGTGAGAACGTCGTGGCGGGCGGCGAGAGTCGCCAGCGCCCGGTCCAGCGCCTCAGAACCCCCTTCCGTCGCTCCGTCGAAGACGGAAAAAAGCGAGGGCAAGGGGGCAGGGGGATGGGTCCTCAGTGCGAAGACAAACGCCTGGTTGTAGTGATTCGGGTCGGGCAAGCTCTGGTCGAAGAACCATTTCTGGATCGGCGTCGGCGGCGCGGGGCCGTCGGGGAGCGTTTTCAGAACGACGGGCGCGGGCGCGGCGCTCTGTGCAAGAGCCGCAAGCTGAGCGATGGTCGGACTCTCGAAGATCTGGCGTGCCGTAAGGTTCAGCCCGGCCTGCCGTGCCTTTGAGAGAACGTGGATGCTCAAGATCGAGTCGCCGCCGCGCTCGAAGAAGCTGTCGAAAACCCCGATCTCCGGCTGGCGTAGCACGTCCTGCCAGATTTTCTGAAGAACGGCTTCGGTGGGCGTCCGGGGCGGCGCGGCTTCCTGGGTTCGGGCCTCGGCGGCGGGTGCGGGGAGGGATTTTTTATCGGTCTTGCCGTTGGTCGTGAGCGGCAGAGATTCTAAAAACACGAACAGGGGCGGCACCATGTAGCCGGGCAGTCTCTGCAAGAGCGCGTCGCGGATTTCGGAGACCGTGGGCCGGGGATTGGCGACGATGTAGCCGACTAATTTCTGCTCGCCGGGCTGATCTTCCCGAAGAATCACCACTGCCTCGGTGACGCCCGAGACGTGGTGGAGTGCGCTCTCGATCTCGCCCAGCTCGATCCGGAAACCTCGAAGCTGGACCTGCTGATCGATCCGCCCGAGGTACTCGATATCGCCGTCGGGGAGGGTTCGCGCGAGGTCGCCGGTTTTGTACAGATTACTGACAAAGCGCTCTGCGGTAAGCTCGGGGCGATTCAGATAGCCGCGTGCAAGGCCCGCGCCGCCGACGAAAAGCTCGCCCGGAACCCCGACGGGCGCAGGCTCGCCCGACGGCTGAAGAACGCGCAGGCTCAGGTCGGGCAGGGGGACTCCGATCAGGCTGCCGCGCACGCTCTCGATGTCCGCCGCGCGGAGCGGGCGATAGGTCACGTGGACGCAGGTCTCGGTGATGCCGTACATGTTCACCAGGCGTGGAGATTGGTCGCCGTGCCGTGCGATCCAGGGGCGCAGGCTGGCAAGCTCCAGCGCCTCGCCGCCGAAGATCACGTAGCGCAGGGAGTTCGGGCCAGGCAAATCGCCATCGGCGGCGATTAGCTGACGGAACGCCGAGGGGGTCTGGTTGAGAACGCTTACTTTCTCGTGGCGCAGGAGCGCCAGAAACTCGCCCGGATCGCGGCTGACGTGGTACGGCACCACCACAAGCCGTCCGCCGTGGAGAAGCGCGCCCCAGATCTCCCACACCGAGAAGTCGAACGCATGCGAGTGAAAGAGCGTCCAGACATCGCTGGAGTTGAATCCAAACCAGTTGTCTGTGGACGCAAACAACCGCAGGACATTTCGGTGGGTTATCTCAACCCCTTTAGGTTTCCCCGTGGAACCCGATGTATAGATCACGTAACACAGACTATCGGGGTGATTCTGAGAATTTAAAAGGTCATCAGAAGATTCGTCGATGTCATTGTCTTCCAGATACAAGACATTCCATGATTCCTTCGTGTCATTGGACAGTCCCTCAACATCATTTTGTAATTCCAACACGTCATTGGATAATCCCCCCATGTCATTTTGTAATTCCAACATGTCATTGGATAATCCCTCAATGTCATTGGGGGATTCCAACAGCTCATTGTAAGAAAAATTCGTGTAGTTTGCTCGTGTCGTCAGGAGGATCGACGAGTTGGCGTCGTCTAACATAAAAGAAACGCGCTCGTCGGGGTAGGCGAGATCGATGGGGAGGTACGCGCCGCCCGCTTTCAGGATCGCCAGAATCCCGACGACAATTTCCACCGAGCGCTCCACCCGAAGCCCGACCAGAACCTCCGGCCCGACCCCCATTTTTCTCAGCCGATGCGCCAGCCGATTGGCCCGCGCGTTGAGCGCCGAGTAGCTGATCGAGATGCCATCGAGTGTCACGGCGGGCGCGTCGGGAGTTCGTCGGGCTTGCTCTTCAAAAATTTCGTGGAGGCATTTTTCGACCGGAAAGCTTGCGAGAGCCGGAGCTTCGGGGCGCTCGTCGTCGGTGAGCAAGGGTAGCTCCCCGAGCCGTGCCTGCGGGCTTTCCGCCATTCCGAGAAGCAGCGTCGCGAGATGCCCGAGCATCCGCTGGACGGTACTTTCGGAGAACCGCGCCGCGTCGAATTCAAGGGAGAGACCCATCCCCCCAACCCCCTTCCCTTCCGTTTTCCTGACTTCGTCAGCGGAAGGGAAGGGGGGGTACCCAGCGGCTGGGTGGGGGGATAGGTGCGCACGGAGCGTGAGGGCGAAGCTGGTTTTTTCGTGGAGCGTGACCGATTTGTCGGACCAGCCGAGGGCGTCGGTGAGCGAGATACTGTCGAACATCACCAGGCTCTCGAACAAATTGGTTCCGCGCGGCAGCTCGCTGAGCGCCTGGACCGTTGCAAGCGGCGTGTGCTCCAGCGGACGAACCGCGAGATGCTGGGCACGGAGCGCCGATAAGTAGGTGGGCAGCGGGGTGTCGAGCGCGGCGTTGACCCGGACCGGGAGCGTGTTGATGAGCGGCCCGATGATCGCGTCTGCGCCAGGAATCGAGCCGTGCCGACACGCGCGGGTCGCGCCAAAGACGATGTCTTCTTCGCCGGAATACCGTGCCAGCAAGATTCCCCATGCGCCCTGGACCAGCGTGTTCATCGTGACGTTTTGGGACTTCGCAAGCGAGTCAAGCGCCGCTGCCTGCGTCGCCGAGAGCGCGGTCTCCACCAGGCCGTGACCCGACGCCCCCTCGGTGTCGCCCAGCCGCTCCACCGTGAGCGGGGTCGGGGCGCGGAAGCCCGCGAGCTGTGCCTTCCAGTAATCGGCGTCCGACGAGCGGTCCCGAGCGCCGAGAAATTCGATAAAGTCCCGGTACGGACGCGGCGGCGCAGGAAGAGCCAGGCCGTCGTAGAGCGCAAAGAGTTCCTGAAGCAGAATCGGGTAGCAGCGGCCATCCAAAATCGCGTGAGAAAAGCTCCACACGACCGTTTTTTCGCTCAGCGCCGTCACGCGGAGCAGGGGCGCCTCGGAGAGCGTAAATCCCCGCGTCCGGTCGGCAGGAAGAAACGCTTCGAGCGGGAGCGTGCTGGTCTCGAACGGCAGGTCAACCTCGGGCAGAACCTCCTGGACGGGCGAGCCGTCCGTGCCTTCCCAAACAAACCGGGTCCGCAGAACGTCGTGGCGGGCGAGCAGGCTCTCAACTGCCCGCGCGAGCCGGGGCTGATCGAGCGGGGCTTCGGTCTGGAGTACCAGTTGTTCCAGATCGACGCCGCTACTCGGGGCGTAGAGAGCATGAAAAAGCATCCCCTGCTGGAGCGAGGAGAGTGGATAGCGGGTTTCGGCTGGCATCGTCGGGTTCGGGTTGCAGCCCAGGCAGTCGCAGTAACTATGCCAGCCTACCGCATAAATCCTGGTATTTCTACGGGTTTTGGTGCCTACCCAATCGGAGATCGCCCCGATGATCGCTTAGAAAAACCGGGGCGTCAGGGCGAGAAAACTCGACGAAGTCGCTCCGCGACAGAATCCGTATTCTCCTCCGGGTACCCGGCCTCTGGGTGACTGGGGGCCGGGGGGCAAATTAGCTTTGTCGCGGAGCGACCTCGTAGCCGAAGGCTCCGGGTACCCTCTGGGTGTCGCCCACGTTCGTGTGGGCGGTTCATACGGGCGGGAGGTAGTGCGGGCAGGTTTCGGGGCCGAGGCAGGCGGGCAGGCGGGTCCACTTGCCCGAGCGTGGTGGCTGGCGCGGGTCGGTGAGCTTCACGACGCACGCCAGCACTGCGTGGGGGCAGGTCCGGCATGGGCCGTCCTTGCGGACGTTCTCGGCAGAGAGCGGGCGGCGCGGGGCGTCGGGGACGGTGTCGGCGGCGAGAGGCGCGTCGGTTCGGGGTGGGTCAGGCTCGGGCGTCGGGCCGGGCGCGATTAGCCTGAGAATGGTCACGCGGTACAGATCGGCGGGCACATCGGGCAGGCCCGCCTCGGGCACTCGGAGCGCCTCGCCCCGAACGAGCGCCCCAACCCCGAACGGACGTTTCTCGTACGTCGCCGGGCCGACCGCCACGGTGAACGTCCCACTTGCGCCGTCCTGCGTCCCTTCGATAGTCGCCAGGTAGCCGGGGCACGTGACGGTTCGCTCGTCGTCGATCCACGTCACGATCACCCTCGGGCGCACCGCAAGCGCTTTTCCCCAGAACCGAACCGGCACGCTCATGGTGTGAACTTACTGCTCTTTGTCGATCATATCGACATAGATTCCGGGGCTGGAATCAGGGATAATGACTGCGCCGACGGCTTTCTCGTAGAACGTCACCGGCCCTGCTGCTCCGATAATGGCATACGCATAGCCCATGTCTCGGAGTCCGTGGAGCGCGGCAAAGAGCAATGCCCCGCCCAGCCCCTTGCCACGGAACGCTTCGTTCACCCCGGTCGGGCCGAAGTAGCCCCGCGCCGTAGCGTCCGCGACCGCAAACCCGACGATCTTCTTCTCGTGGATCGCGATCCAGACCGAGAGCGGCTGACGGGCAAAGCCGACCTCGGCTTCGTCGGCCCAGCTCTCGGCGAAGTGCGTCTCGATAAAGCGCCGCACCCGCGACAGCTCGAACGGGAAGGCCCGGCGCAGGGTGAATCCCGCCGGGAGCGCGGGGGCGTCGGGTAGCTTGTAGAGCGGAACCAGCAGATCAGGCATGGAATTCCTTTCGCCGCCCGGCAGAAAAATTCCTGCCGGGGCGCTCGGCAGCAAGCGAGGCATCCTACATTTTATTTTTTGCTCCGTCGCGACACGAGGTAGATAATTTGATTGCGTCCGTCGGAGGCTCTGATAAGATAGCAAGAGCGTCGCGATGGTTAGATGAAGAAAAATCCTGATGTATTCAGTGCACTGGAATATGAAGCAGATGATTCTGCTACTACCGTCTTTAGTTATAGGATTACTGGCACTGTCAGCTATTATTCCAAATGCTTTACTTCTTTTGGAAGTTATTCAAAAAAAGCGAGAAAATTATCCATCACCCATACTAATAATTGGTGGAATACTTGGTGCAGTATCCGTTTGTTTATTTCCTCCAATGGGTTTTAAATTTTGGGCTATACTCCCTATTTTACTTGACTGGGGCTGTATGGTTGTAATTGTATCTGTATATATTATGTTAAAAGAAAAATATAGTGAGTAAGTGTGTTTCAGCAAGTGGGCGGAGCCGGGAACGTGCTCTTCAGCCACCTGACCGACGGCTTCGGCGCGGTCGCCAGCTCTCCAAGCGGAACCAGCTCCGCTCCGTTCGGCTTTGGCGGCCAGTTCGGGTACTACACGGACAGCGAGACGGGCTGGTTCTGTGTGGAAATCCTATTCTGCCTCCCCGGATACCTGCTCCCCATTATTGGGGCTGGGGGATTGCAGCATTCTGAGGCTATTTGCGACGACGAGAAGGCTGGCTCCGAGGTCGGCGAAGACGGCCATCCAGAGCGTGGCATTTCCCATGAGGGCGAGGGCGAAGAAGACGATTTTTATTCCCAGGGCGAGCGCGATGTTCTGCGTTAAAATTTGATGGGTCTTGCGGGAGAGCCGGATGAAGACGGGGAGCTTTCTAAGGTCGTCTTCCATCAGGGCGACATCTGCGGTCTCGATAGCCGTGTCGGTGCCGACCGCGCCCATGGCAAGCCCGACCGAGGCGCGGGCGAGCGCGGGCGCGTCGTTGATGCCGTCGCCGACCATCGCGACCGAGCCGGGGCCGGATTCGCTGAGCAGTGCGTCGATGGCGGCCAGCTTGTCCTCGGGGAGAAGCTCGCCGCGCACGTCGTCCACGCCGACCTGACGGGCGATGGCCTCGGCGGTGCGCTGGTTGTCGCCGGTCAGCAGGACGACCCGAAGGCCGAGTGCGTGCAGCTCTCGCACGGCGGCCAGGCTACTCTCTCGGAGCGTGTCGGCGACGCCCAGAACGGCGAGGGCTTCTTTCTCGTCGGTGAGGATCACGGGAGTCTTGCCCTCGCTCTCCAGGCGCTCCAGCACCGACTCGACGTGCGGGCCGCAGACCTGGTTCTCCTCGGTCAGGCGGTGATTCCCGACGTAGTAGCGCCGCCCATCCAGCTTTCCAGTGACGCCTCGCCCGATCAGCGCTTCGAACTCGACGACCGGGAAGTGCTTGCAGTCGTGACCTTTCGCGCAGGAGTGGACGATGGCCGAGGCGACCGGGTGCTCGCTGCCCGCATCCAGGCTCGCGGCGAGGTGCAAGAGAGACTCGGGGGAGCCGTCGCCCAGCGGCACGACATCGGTCACAATCGGCTTGCCCGTGGTGAGCGTCCCGGTTTTGTCCAGCGCGATGGTTTTCAAGTGGCGTCCGCCCTCTAAAAACGCCCCGCCTTTGATGAGAATGCCGTGGCGTGCGGCGGCGGCCAGCCCGGAAACCACGGTGATCGGGGTCGAGAGCACCAGGGCGCACGGGCACGCGATCACCAGCAGCACCAGGGCTTTGTAGAGCCAGACCATCCAGCCGCCGAGTCCGATCAGCGGTGGAACAAGCGCCACGAGAACCGCCAGAGCGACCACGCTCGGCGTGTAGATCCGCGCAAATCTATCGACGAAGCGCTGGGTCGGGGCTTTCTCGCTCTGCGCCTGCTGAACGGCTTTCGCAATTCGGTCGAGCGTCGTGTCGCCCCGCGCTGCTGTGATTTCGAGCACTAAAAGCCCGCGCCCGTTGATCGTCCCGGCGAAGACCGTGTCGCCCGGCGTTTTCTCCAGCGGGAGGCTCTCGCCGGTGATGGGGGCCTGGTTCACCGCCGACGCGCCCTCTAAAACCAGGCCGTCCAGCGGGATTCTCTCGCCGGGCTTCACCCGGACCCGCTCCCCGACGCTCACTTCAGAGGCCGGAACCTCGTGCCAGTGGCCGTCGCTCTCGCCTGCGTGCGTGTGCCAGATCGTCGCGGTCTCGGGGGCGAGCCTCGCCAGCGCCGAGATCGCATGGCGTGCCCGCTCCAGCGCATACGACTCGATCTGCTCGGCAACGCCGAAGAGAAACGTCACCATGGCCGCCTCCGGCCACTGCCCCACGGCGACCGCTCCGACCACGGCGAGCGCCATCAGAAAATTGATGTTGAGCGTCAGGGTTCGGATCGACGTGAAGGCTTTTCGGAACGTGTCTCGCCCGCTGAGCGCCACAGAGAGCAGGGTCATTCCAATGATCAACTTGCTGCTCTCGTCGCCCGTGATCCAGGCAAGCACTTCAGCGCCGCCCGCCAGCAGCCCGGAGAGCGCGAGCAGCGCCCACTCCCGTTTTTTCTTTTTCTGGGACTCGGCCTGGGCTTCCAGAACGCTCTGCTGGCTCTCGGCGAGCTTCGGAGCCATGCCGAGCTTCTCCAGCGCCCGCGCGACGCTCTCGGGCTGGACTTCCTTGCCCGGTGGGTGCGTGACGGTCAGCACCCGGTTGAGCAGGTCGAACTCCAGGCTCGCCACCGAGTCATGGCCCCTCAGTCCGTTTCGAATGATCTGCTCTTCCGTCGGGCAGTCCATTGCGGAGATGTAGTAGCGAGTCTGGGATTTCATGGTCTCTCTTTTTCCATTCGTGCGTAGAGCGTTGGTAGGACGACGAGCGTGAGCAGGGTCGCCGAGATCAGGCCACCGATGACGACCGTCGCCAGCGGTTTCTGAACTTCCGCGCCCGCGCCTGCCGCTATCGCCATCGGGAGAAACCCGATGCCTGCGACGCTGGCGGTCATGAGCACGGGCCGTAGCCGTGCGACAGCTCCTTCAATCACCGACTCGCTTAGAGGATTTCCCTCGCTGCGGAGCTGGTTGATAAAGCTTACCAGAACCACGCCGTTGAGAACCGCGATCCCGGCCAGCGCGATGAACCCGATTCCCGCCGAGATTGAGAACGGCATCCCGCGCAGAGCGAGCGCGAAGACCCCGCCCGTGATTGCCAGGGGAATCCCGGTGAACACGAGCGCCGCTTGCTTCATACTCCCGAACGTCGTGTAGAGCAGGAAGAAGATCAGCAGAAACGCCAGCGGCGTCACGAGGGCGAGCCGCGCCCGTCCGCTCTGGAGCTGCTCGAACGTCCCGGCGAACTCCAGGCGATACCCGACGGGCGTTTTGTAGTCTCTGTCCAGTTTATTCTTCACTTCCTCGGCGAGCGAGCCCAAGTCCCGCCCCCGGACGTTGGACTGCACGGTGATACGCCGCTGACCGTTCTCGCGGGAGATCTGCACCGGGCCTTCCACGGACGCGATTTTCGCGAGTTGCGAGAGGGGAACGCTCCCACCTCCTTCGATGGAAATAGGAATCTGGCCGATGGCCTCGGGCGTGTCGCGAAACCGCTCCTGAAGCCGCACGGAGACATCGACGCGGGTCGCGCCATCGGAGAGCGTGGTCGCCACTTGCCCGCCGACGGCAGCGGAGACCGTCGCGTTCACCTCCGCGATGCGAACGCCGTAGCGGGCGAGGGCGTCGCGATCCAGCGCGATCTGAAGCTGCGGCAAGCCCTGGGTTGTCTCGGCGCGAACATCGACCGCGCCGGGGACGCTCCCGATGAGTTTTTCTAATTTGCCCGCCTCGCTCGCCAGCGTCGCCGGGTCGGGGCCGAAGAGCTGGACGCCCAAGTCGGAGCGCTGCCCGACGCCCGCCAGAAGCTCGCCCATCCGCATCTGGATCGGCTGGGTGAGCGACGTTCCCACGCCGGGAAGCTTGCCAAGCTCCGCCGCGACTTTCTCCACCAGCTCGTCCTTGGTCTTTGCTTTTTTCCACTGATCGGGCGGGTTGAGATCGATCAGAATGTCCGTCTGGTTGATAAGCATCGGGTCGGTGGCAACCTCGGGTCGCCCGATTCTGGTGACCACTTCTTTTATTTCGTCGGGAAACTTCTGCTGGATAAAGCGCTCGGCGACGCCCGCCCGCTCGATCACTTCATCGAGCGAGATGCTCGGCGCGTAGATCGCTTCGACGGCGATGGCACCTTCGTCGAGCTGCGGCATGAACTCGCTCCCGAGCCGGGGGAAGAGCCAGACCGAGATGCCGAGCAAGATCGCCGCGAGCATCACCGGAACCGCAGGCAGCCGCAGGGTTCGCTCCAGCAGCGGGCGATAAGCCCGCTCCAGTCGGTACAGAACCGGGTGTTCTTTCTCCGAGCGTACTTTCAGAAACAGCGAGCAGAGCGCCGGAACGAGCGTGAGGGAGAGCAGAAGCGCCCCGGTGAGCGCAAAGAGCACGGTGAGTCCCATCGGGCGGAACATTTTTCCCTCGACACCGACAAGCGAGAGAATCGGAAGATACGCCGCCATGATAATTATCACCCCGGCCAGCGACGGCTTCAGCACTTCGGAGGCTGCGCGGTAGATCACGTCCTGACGCTCGGCTTCGGTCAGGTCTTGCCCCGCGCTGTGTCGCGCTTCGACGAGTCGCCGAACCGTGTTCTCGACGATGATCACCGCGCCGTCCACGATCAGGCCGAAGTCGATAGCGCCGAGGCTCATTAAATTTGCCGAGACATGAAAGACCCGCATCCCGATGATCGCAAAGAGCATGGCGAGTGGGATCACCGCCGAGACGATCAGCCCGGCGCGAAACTGAAGGAGAAACAGAAACAGCACCACGATGACGAGAACGCCGCCCTCGACCAGGTTCTTTATCGCCGTCTGGAGAGTGCGCTGAATCAGCTCGGCGCGGTCTAAGAACCCCAGAAGCTTCGAGCCAGGCGGCAACGATTTCTCGATAGAAGCCACTTTTTCTTTTGTCCGCTCGACGACGATGCGCCCGTTCTCCCCGATGAGCAGGAGGTTGATGGCGTAGACCTGCTCGCCCGCGCCATTCGCCGTCATTGCGCCCTGTCGAACCATCGGCGCGTCGGTGATGACAGCGACCTGCGCCAGCGTCACCGGGACGCCCTCAGGGGCACCGAGTACGATCTTCTTCAGGTCACCCGCGTCTCTGGCCGTCCCGACGCTTCGCACGAGCTGCTGCTCGCCGCCGCGCGAGATCGCCGCACCCCCTGCGTTCTCGTTGGACTCGGAGACGGCTTTCACCACATCGGGCACGGAAAAGCCGAGCGCCTGGAGCTTCTGCGGGTCGAGCTGCACCTGGATTTGCCTTGCTTCGCCGCCCCAGGTATTGACCTCGGCCAGCCCTGGCACGGAGAGAAGCGCGGGCCGCACGACCCAGTCCATCAGGCTGCGCCGCTCCATCAGCGAGAGATTCGGATTGTCGAGCCGGGCGTAGTAGATCTCGCCGAGACCCGTGCTGACCGGCCCCATCTCGGCTTTCACACCGGGCGGAAGCTGCTCTTTTGCGCCTTCGAGCCGCTGGGCCACTAAATTCCGAATGAAATAGAGATCGGTTCCTTCCTCGAAAACCAGGGTGATCTGGCTGAGGCCGAACTGGGAAATGGAGCGCGTCTCTTCGAGCCTCGGAAGCCCGGCGAGCGCGATCTCCAGCGGAAACGTAAGCTGGCGCTCTACCTCTTCCGCCCCGAGCGACGACGCAGTGGCGTTGACCTGCACCTGGACGTTGGTAATGTCCGGTACGGCGTCGATGGGAAGCTGCTGAGCGTTCCAGACGCCCAAGCCCAGCAAGAGCAAGGAAAGAATCAGTACAACGGCACGTTGCTTGAGGGAGAACTTGACAATCGCTTCGATCATGGTGCTATTTCTCTCCTACTCTTCCGAAAGCTCGCTCTTCATGGCCTGTGACTTGACCAGAAAAGCATTTTTTGCGACGAATTTTTCCCCAGGCTTCAGGCCCGTGCGAACCTCGGTCTTGCCGTTTTGTGTGGTTCCGACCTCGATCTCTCGCGGCGCGAACTCGCCCGGCCTCTCTGTCGGCACGAAGACGACTTTCTTGCCGCCCTGGGTCTGAATGGCTCCAGCAGGGACGACCACCAGGCGTTTCGTCGCTTCTCCGATGGTCGCCGTGACGGGCTGACCGGGTCGGAGTCGTCCGCTGACGTTGTCCACACGTACCCGGACTTTGACGACGCGGGTCTTCTCGTCGGCGCTCTCCCCGAGCCGATCCACGATGCCCGCTACTTTTCGCCCCGCGATGGAGAGCTGGACACCCTGGCCGGGCCGAGTGTATGGCAGGTCCGACGGAAAGACAGCGAGCTGCGCGAAGAGCGTGCGCGGGTTGACGAGGGTCAGGATCGGCTCACCCGCCGTCACGGTCTGGCCGAGCGTCGCCTTGCGCTCCAGCACGCGCCCTGCGAAGGGCACGGCAATCGGAATCGAGTGGTTATCGCCGGGCTGACCGCCGAGGAGCTGCACGTCGTCGAGCGCCCCTTCCGCACTGACCCGTGCCTGCTCCACCGTCGCCTCGGCCTCCGCGACCTCACGGCTGGTGAGATAGCCTCCTTTGAAGATGGCTTCGCCGCGCTGGAGCGCCTGACGGGCGAGACCAAGCTGCTTCCTCGCCGTCGCCACGGTTTTCTCGGCGCTTTCCTGGCGCGTCCGAACGGTTTCGATGGCCGCCAGCGCCTCGCGCCACTTTGCGAGTGCGCCTCGCGTCTCTGCCTGGGTGTGTTCAAGTCTCGCGCTCGCTTCTTTATGCTGCCCGAGAACCCCTTCGTGCTCCTGGCGCGAGACGAGCTGCTCGGCGAGGAGCCGCTCGCTCCGGGCGACTTGCTTCTGCACCAGCTCCAACTGGCTCACCGTCAGCGCCTCGGCGGTTCTCGATTGCTCCACGGCGGCATCCTGCGACGCCAGCCGACTGCGGGCTTCAATCAGTGCCGATTCGGTCGCTCGCACCTCGCTCCTCGCTTTCTCCAGCGCGGCGCTCGCCTCGGTTTCTGCCTTGCGCGACTCCTCGACGCCGGGGTGGGAGTAGGCTCCGAGTCCGGCGAGCTTCCGGCGACGGGCAAGGTCGGCTCTCGCCGCCTCCAGCCGCTTGACGGTGAGCGTGTGATTGAGCTGCGCTTCATGGAGCTTCTCGCTCTCGATCACGGCGACGACAGCCCCTGCGCGAACGGTATCACCGACGTTGGGCGTAAGCCGGATAATCTTGCCCTCCACCCGCGAGGTGACGATGGCGGTCGCGGCAGGGTCGGCTTCCAGCGTCCCGGTGACAGTCAGTCGCTCGCCCGATTCACTCTCGGTCGCCATTTCGATTCCGATGCCCGCGAGCTTCAACGACTCGCCCTCGAATGTGATTCCCGAAGCGGCTTTTTCGTCCTTTGGCACGTCCATAGCGACGGGTTCCGACTTCGGGCAGCCCGTCAGTACGAATAATAAAATAAGAAACCAGAGATTCTTCACTTTGTGCCTCCCATGACTCGGTTCAGTTCGGTCTGCGCGAGAGCCAGCTCGGCCCGCGCCTCGGCGTATTCGGTGAGTGTCGCCCGGTAGGTACGCTGGGCCTCCAGCACGGCCAGCACCGAGGTTTTCCCTTCTTCAAACCCGATCTGCGACGCTTTGAGTAGTTTCTCGGCCTGAGGTAGGGCTTCTCCAAAGCTGGCGAGAACCGAAGTCGCGCCCTGAAGCCGGGCGAGCGCCTGGACAACCTCACGGCGAATCTCAAGGCGGGCCTGCTCGATCCGATCTTCCTGCGCGAGCGCGGCGGTCTCGGATTGCTGGATTTTGTTCTTTCGTGCGCCCCAGTCGAGGAGAGGGAGCCGAACGGCCACGGAAAACCCGTAGTCGCTTCGCTTCGGGGTTCGGAACGTGACGAACTGCGAGCGGAACTGCGGCGCGACATCGGGCCGTCCCTCGGCTCTGGCGAGAGCTGTCTCTTGCTGGAGTGCGTCGCGCTTCGCCGTTTCTTCCGCGACCTCCGAGCGAGCAGAGAGCGCCCCGGAGACGGCTATCTCCGCCGTGGGCAACTCCATCTTCACGACAGAAAGCTCTACGGCGGGAAGCGGAGCTTCGGGCGAGCGGCCCATCGCGCCGTTCAGCGCGGCCTCCGCCTGCCGAACCCGCGAGAGTGCGAGCGTCTCCTGCTGTCTCGCTCGCGTGACCTCCAGGCCGGTCTGAGCCAGATCGATTCCGGGGCGGCTCCCCAGCTCGACCTGCTTCTGTGCCAGCCCGTTCACGGTTTGAGCCGTTTCCGCGAGAGACTTTGCCAGCGATTGTAATTCCCGCTCGCGCCAGAGCCCGACGTAGGCGCTCTTCACCGAGGCGACGACTTCGCGCTGCTCGGTCTGCAAGCTGGCCTCGACCGTCCGAACCTGCGCGAGTGCTCCGCGAGTGCGAGCCGTGCGGGTGCCGTTTATCTCCAAAGGCTGGGTGACGAGCAGCTCCTCGGTCGTGCCGTTGAACTGGTCCAGCGCGGGGGAAAAAAGAATCTCCGGGTTAGTTCGAGCGCGGGCGGAGCGCACCGCAAGCCGGGCGGCGTCGATGTCTTTACGAGCGGCGGCGATCCGGCGATGACGGGAAACCGCCTCCTGCACCGCCGCATCGAGCAAGAGCGGGGGCGCAGGGGCTTCCTGGGCAATGAGTAAGAAAGGTACCAACAAAAAGAGCCTCCGAAAACGAAGTCAGCGAGCGGCGTTTGGCGGCTCACGAAGTGACGTAGTTCGTTTTCAGGAAGCGGGCGGGGCGCGAAGCCCCGAGGAAGGGAGAGCAGGGAGGGTTGTCGGCGGCCCGCGATAGTCGGGGAGAAGCGCCCGTACAGTGGATGCGTAGGGCATCGGTGCAGGCGTGGCGGGCGCTTCCACCAGAACGAAGACGGGCAGCGCGGACGGTGCCGGGCCAGGTATCAGAGACGTCGGGTGTTCGCTGGACGCTGTGAAGACCGGAGTGCAGCCGCAACCCGCCGCGCAAAGCGTTGTCTCCCGCGACGGAATCTCCGGGCGCTGGCAGTTCTCGTCGGTCTTCTTCGGGTCGGGTTGATCGCAGCAGCAGGCGAGAACGCCACACAGGCGTCCTTCACAGAACCAGCTCTCCTTCGGGAAGTGGTGGAGAAACGTCGCAGTCAACAGCAGCGTCGTCAGCCACAACTTCCATGTCTCTCTCATAGCAGAGACAGTGTACCTGATAAATAAGAGGAATCGGGAGGCTCCGCGCCGAACGTGAGTATTGAACATGGCACGTCACGTATGTTATTATCAAGTCGTTAACCCCGAAGGATATTCTCGATGACGAAACGTGCGCTCCGTAGCTGGGCGCTTCTGTGGTGTGTCTTTCTTGTGGCGACGGCTTCTTCTCGGGCTGTCGTCGAGGAAAAACTGGCCGCCACCTACCGACGCCATGCCGCCACGGTCGATGCGGACGCGATGGCTCTGACCATCAAGACGCTCTCGACGCACGGCTCGCGCGTGGTCGGCTACCCTGGCGAGCGGTTTGCAGCAGACTACGTCGAGAAAGAGTTCCAGGCGCTGTTCGGGACGGTGAAGACCGAGACGTTCACGGCGACGGTGCCGATGGACCGGGGCGCGAGTCTCACGGCGGGCGGAAAGACCTACCCCCTGTTTGGCGTCTGGCCGAACCTGGTCCGCCCGAGTCAGACCCCGCCCGAAGGACTCTCCGGCCCGCTGATCTACGCGGGCAACGGCCTTTTAGGCAGCTTCAACGGAAAAAGCGTCGAAGGCTCGATAGTTTTAGTGGATTTCAACTCCGGGACCGACTGGCTCAACGCGCCGCGTCTCGGGGCAAAAGCGGTGGTCTTCATCGAGCCGGACCGCACCATGCGCGGCGAGGCCGAGAGCAAGTTCGTCTCGATCCCGCTCACCATTCCCCGGTTCTATATCAAGGCAAGCGACGCCACGGCGCTCAAGGCGCTGGCGCTCGGCAAGCGCGAGACATCGGCCACGGTGAAGGGAAAGATGACCTGGGAGCAGGTCAAGGCCCGCAACTTCCTCGGAATTCTCCCCGGCAACGACCCGAAGCTCAAAGGTCAGATTATCGTCGTTGAAGCCTACTACGACGGCATGTCGGTCGTGCCCTCGCTCGCGCCCGGAGCCGAGTCGTCGTGCGGGATGGCCGCGCTCTTGCAAACCGCCCGGACCCTTAAAAAACTGGGCAGCGGACGAACGGTCTGGTTTCTCGCCACGAGCGGCCACTTTTTAGGGCTTCAGGGAACGCGCGAGTTTCTCAACAACCACATCGACGACTGGCAGGTGCCCGGCCCGTTCGAGAAACTATTCTCGAAGATGTCCGGGAAGAACACCGAGCCGAAAGACCCGATCTATCTCTGGGTCGGTTTGGACTTCGCCAGCCAGACCCGCGCCCTGGGAATCTTTTACAAAGGACATTTTATCAATGTCCGGGAAGATACCCAGAATAATTTCTCCGATATTGCAAGAGTTGCCCGGGAGAACAACGATAAAGTCGCGGAAGTTTTAGGCTACGACGCCAAAAAGCGTTTCTCCGATGGGGTCAACCCGGTCGATGGCAAGAGCTGGCGGAATTTTATCCCCGGTCGGCCTGCGTTTGACTCCGAAGTCGTCGGTATGGCCGGTGGCTACGGCATAACGTTCGCGTCCATCGACGACTCCCGTAATTTAGTGGACACTCCGTTCGATACGTTCGAGAAAGTCAATGTTGCTAACGTCGCGACGCAGATGCAGACGTTTTTGTGCTTGCTCCAGCACTATCTCAACGATACCAATGATACGAACGCCGACCCGAAGTTGCAGATTCCGCTGTACAAGCCGTGTCAGTTCCAGAGAATGGGCCTGCGAAACGGCTTCGCGACGCTCAAAGGCGCGATTCGCGAGTGGGACCCGAGAAAGTCGCTGGTTCCCGCCGACCCGATCAAAGACGCGCTGGTGATCTACCCGCCGAGCGGCGGCAGCAAGAGCTTCATCGGGGTGCGTGGCAACATCGTCCAGATGGTCGAGGACGGTGCCAGCGGACGCTCTGGCGTCGAGGGCAAATCGACGTTCGCGTTCCATGGGATTCCTCCCACGACCGCCGATAACCAGGAGCACTCGCTGGCGGCGTACCGGGTCAACCGGGAGACGGGCGACATTGATTATGCGTCGGACAAGGGCGTCACCGCCATCGGCTACCCGACGCAGTTTCGGATCACCAACGCCGAGAAAGAGCTGACGGCGGTCGTCTTTCCGTGTGTCGCGACCTGTATCTACGATCTGGTGGACCAGCAAGCCCTCAAAACCCTCTCGACGATGACGATCTTCGACGGCGTCAACAACGGCGAGCCGCGCCAGTACGGCTACACGCTCTCCAAGCCCGAGCCGGGCATGAGCTATGTCGAGGATACCGCCGTGCTGTTTGCGCGGCGCGGCAACGAGTTCAACGGGACGGGCAAGCCTGCGAGTGCGAGCGACCCGACCAATCGGCTTCGTCAGTTCAAGATCGTCATGGGGAGCGGTCCGGCGGCAACCCGGTTCTTGCTCATCAACTCGACCAAGAAAGACCCCGAGGGCGAGGGCTATGTCATGGGCGCGGGCAGCGACGACAAGGGCGTCGCGGCGGCGATTGACTCGTCGCGCTCGTCGGCGATCATCCACACGGCCCTGCGCGTCGCCGAGGACATGCACGGCATCGATGCGTTTCGGATCGGGCGACTGACCGACAACAATATTCGCAATGAAGGCGTCATCAAGCTCCATCAGCAGGCCGGTGAGTACATCGAAAAAGCGAAGGCCGCGCTCGCCCAGCGGGACTATCAGAGCTTCGACACCTACTCGCGGGCGGCCTGGGGCTTCGAGAGCCGGGCGTACCCCGATGTTACCAAGACCCAACAGGATGTCGTCAACGGGGTTATTTTCTACTTAGCCCTGATGCTGCCGTTTGCGTACTTCTTAGAACGCCTGTTCTTCGGGTTCTCGGACTTAAAGCGACAACTGGGAGCCGCGTTTGCGATCTTCCTGGTTGTTTTTGCGATGTTCTCGCAGATTCACCCGGCGTTCAAAATAACTCTGAATGCTGGAATTATCTTGCTGGCGTTTATCATGCTCGCGCTCTCGGTTCTGGTGACCATACTTGTCTGGCAGAAGTTCGAGCAGCAATTAAAACAGTCGGCCAGAGAGACTCAGGGAACCCACGAGCGCGACGCGGGCACTGGCTCGATAGCGCTCGCGGCGTTCGCGCTGGGTGTCGCCAACATGCGGCGGCGCAAGGCCCGAACCATTCTGACCTGCATCACGCTGATTCTACTCACGTTCACGGTGCTGGCGTTTACGTCGATTGTGCAAGACCTGCGCTTCAACCAGGTGCCTGCGCCCGGAAAGCCCGCCTACTCGGGGATTCTTTTGAGAGACCCGAACTGGAACGCGCTCCAGCAAGTGGCCTATCGGCTCTTAGACGACGAGTTCGGGAAGGTGCGCCGGGTCGCGCCGCGTGGCTGGTACCTCGGCAGTCAGCCCGGCGAGCAGACGTTTCTCACGCTCAAGCGCGCCGACCGGGAGTTCGGGGCCAAGGGCGCGGTCGGGCTGAGCGCCAACGAACGCTACGTCACCCATGCCCACGAAGCGCTGGCGTCCGGGCGCTGGTTCGATGCGACCGACCGGCTCTCGATGATCCTGCCGCGCAAGATCGCGGACTCTCTGCGTATCACCGACGCCGACGTGGGTAGCGCCCGGCTGAGCTTCTCCGGCCAGGACTACACGGTGATCGGGATTCTGGATCAGGACAAGTTCAAGCAGGTGACCGACCTCGACCAGGAGACGCTGACGCCTGCGGATTTCGTCCAGATGCAGCAGCTCCAGCGCCAGGGCAAGACCGACAGCTCGTCGGGCTTTCAGCAGTACCTCCACTTAGACCCGGACGTGATCTTCTTCATTCCGTACCAGACGCTCGTCGATCTGGGCGGCGATCTGCGCTCCGTGGCTGTGGGCTACGAGGGCACAGGCGCGGGCAAGTCGGTCAAGAGCGATCTGAACGACAACCTGATGAAGCGCTTCGACATGAACCTCTACGCAGCCTCGGACAACAAGATCGAGCGATTCAGCTCCATCGCGTCCACGAGCGGCAAGGGCGTCGAGACGATTGTGGTGCCGATTCTGATCGCGGCGCTGATCGTTCTGAACACGATGCTCGGGTCGGTCTACGAGCGCATCAAAGAAATTCATATTTTCAGCTCCATCGGCCTCAGCCCGACGAACATCGGGACGCTTTTCATGGCCGAAGCCCTGGTCTATGCGATCATCGGGGCGGTCTCGGGGTACGTGCTGGGCCAGGCCATCAGCTTCGTGCTCTCCAAGACCGGCTGGCTCCAGGGACTCTCGCTCAACTTCAGCTCGGTCGCTGCCGTCGGCGCGACCCTGATCGTGGTGGGCGTCGTGATGCTCTCGACGCTCTGGCCCGCCCGAAAAGCATCGGAAGTGGCGACGCCCAGCACCAGCCGGAGCTGGAATATCCCCGATCCCGAGGGCGATTCCTGGCGGATTCGGCTCCCGTTCGCGGTCACGGGCGACCAGGCGCGGGGCGTCAACGGCTATCTTGCCGAGTGGTTCAAGAGCTACGAAGGCTACTCGGTCGGCGACTTCATCACCGAGGGCATTCACGCGGCGACGTTCGAGAACGACTACGGGACAGCGTACCGGATCGGGTGCAAGGCGTGGCTCGCGCCGTTCGACCTCGGGGTGAGTCAGCAGATCAATTTGGAGACCACGCCCACGGACCTGGAAGATGTGTATGATATCTACTTGAATCTAACTCGGGTCTCGGGCGATGTGAGCAACTGGAAGCGGGTCAATCGGCGGTTCTTGAACACGCTCCGAAAGCAGTTCTTGATCTGGCGAACCCTCAGCGCCGCCGAGCGCGAGAAGTATCTGGCGGAACCGATCACCGAAGCGGTAGAGGCGGCATAACTCATGGCAGAAGACGAAAAATTAAGAAAACTGGACTCTGTCGCCGCAGCCCGCGCACTGGTCGAAGCAGAGTCCGACGACGACGAGGGTGGCGGCTACGAAGAAGGCTTCACCGCCAAGACCGTGATCGGCTCGATCTTCGTGACGCTCATCATGACGGCGGGCGCGATCTATCTCGGGCTGGTCGCCGGAAGCGGCCTCGGACCCGCCGCGCAGTGGGTGACGATTGTTCTCTTCGCCGAGGTCGCCCGCCGCTCGTTCCTGCCGCTCAAGCGCCAGGAGATTTTTATTCTCTACTACGTCGCCGGTGGCCTTGCGTCCATTGCGCTTCAGGACCGGGGAATCTCGGGCGGGCCGATGGGGGCGCTGATCTGGAACCAGTATTTTATCCAGAGTCCGCAGGCCGCGCCCATCGCCAAGGAGATTCCGTGGTTCGCGACGCCCCAGCCTGGCTCGGCGGCGCTCAACAACCGAACTTTTTTTCACCCGGACTGGGGCGGCCCGATCCTGACGCTGATGGTCGCCGAGCTTCTCGGGCGACTGTGCTGGCTTCCGGCGGGCTACCTCCTGTTTCGGGCAACCAGCGATGTCGAGCGACTGCCGTTCCCGCTGGCGTCGGTGGCGGCGGCGGGCGCGACCGCACTCGCGGAAGCTGGCTCAAAAGAAGATTCCTGGCGCTGGCGGATCTTCTCGACCGGCACGGTCATCGGGCTGATCTTCGGCGCGTTCTACGTCGCCATTCCCGTTCTGACGGGCGTCGCGTTCGGAAAAGCCGTGACGCTCATCCCGATTCCGTTTTTAGACTTGATGCCGTCCACGGAGACCGCGCTCCCGGCCTCGCCGGTGGGAATCTCGGGTGACCTTGGAAAAGTGATCGCCGGATTTGTGTTGCCGTTTGAGATGGTAGTCGGCTCGTTTATCTCGTCGGTGATCTGCCAGATGGGGCTGAACCCGATGTTCTACAAGATGGGCCTGCTCCATCAGTGGCGTCCCGGCACCGACTCCATTGAGACCAAGATTACCAACGACTTCGATCTCTGGATGTCGATTGGCATCGGGATGCAGCTCGCCATCGCCGTGATTGGAATCTGGATCATCGTCAAATCGGCGCTTCAGGTGAGCAAGGGGCTGAGCGGGAGCCGTGGCGCATGGAACGAGGTTCCCAGGGGGCGCGGCGATCAGGCGCACTGGTGGAAGATCGCGCTGGGGCTGTTTTTAATCGCAACGTCGCTGTACATCGGGCTGGTTCACTACCTGCTACCGACGTTCCCGATCTGGCTTTTAATCTTCTTCGGGGTCGTCTGGACCCCGCTGAACTCGTATATCGCGGCCCGAATGTACGGCTTGACCAGCCAGGACGTGACATTTCCGTATCTCAAAGAGATGTCGATCATGAAGTCGGGGTACCAGAACATCGATGTCTGGTTCGCCCCGATGCCGCTCGCCGACCATGGCTGGGCCGCGCAGCGCCTGCGCGAGGTCGAGCTGACCAAGACCAAGTTCACGTCGGTTCTGAAAGCCGAGCTTTTGATGTTCCCGCTCATCTTGCTCGGTGGGTTCATGTACTGGCAGTTCATCTGGCATACGTCGCAGATTCCGTCGAACCAGTTCCCCAACGCCCAGAAGATCTGGCCGATCCGCGCAACCAGCCAGGCGATCTGGACCCAGATCAACAAAGCGGGCGGTGCGAACTGGATGCTCAACTCGCTGAAACCGACGGTGATACTCGCGGGCGGCGCGGCGACCATGGGATTATTCGGCGTGATGTCGATCTTCAAGGCTCCGATCCTGGCCTTCTACGGTGCGGCGGGCGGCGCGAACGCGTTCGTCGCCGATACCTTCCCGACGTTCGTCGGGGCGTGCCTCGGGAAGTTCTACTTTGCCCGGCGCTACGGGGTCGAGACCTGGCGCAACTTCGCGCCGGTGCTGATGGCGGGCTTTGCGTGCGGCACCGGGCTGGTGACGATGGCCGCGATTGCGCTGGCGCTGATCTCTAAAGCCGTCCAGCCGCTGCCGTTCTGATGGCGTCAAAAGACATCGGCTGGCAGGGGCTGACCCTGCGCGTCCCGGATGGCTGGGAGGTGACGGGGTTTTCGGGGGACCTTAAAGAGGGCTACTTGCGAATCGACGATGGCGAGAGCCAGAGCTGTGAGTTGAAGTGGGGGAGCTGGGGGCCGCGCGAGAAAAAAGAGCCGGATGTCGAGCTGCGCGCCGAGTCGTATCTCGGGTCGCTCTCGCGAATGGCGAAGAAAAAAAAGCAGAGCTTCACCGGGAAGCTGGCACCCGCGCCCAGGGGAACGACCCGGCCTGAGCGCATCGCGTGCGGGCTGACGTTCACGAGCGAGAAAAAGGCGCTGGGAGTCTCGCTCTACTGCCGTGAGAGCCGCCGGGTGGTGATCGCGCAGGTGCAGGGCGCGACCACAAAAGTCGCCGAGGGCATCTTAGGGTCGCTCGACGTAAAAGACGCCGAGCCGGGCTGGAGATTATGGGCGCTGTACGATCTGCGGATCGTGGTGCCGAGCGAGTTCTTGCTGCTAACCCAGCAGGTGATGAACGTCTACGTGATGCTGAGCCTCGGGCGCGGGGCGGAGCGCCTGACGATAGAGCAGTGGAGCGTCGCGGACGTCGCCCGCAAAGATAGTTACCTGGACATCTGGATGAGAATGAACGCGAAGGGAGAGCTGAACCTGATGACAACCGACGCCGACGAGCTGGCGGGCGGCGTGCACGGCCACGACGCCATCGCGCTCTCGGGTCGGCTTCAGATCGGGCTGCCGCTGCTGAATGCCATCAAGGAGTCGTTGCGTCAGTTCCAGTGGCCCGCGACGCGCTACATGGCCCAGGCGTGGGAGTGTAAAGAGGGCAACAAGCTGTACCTGGTGCAGCACACTCGCACCCGAAAAAGTGTGGACGTTTCAGGCGAAGTCACGCGCCGGGTCGTGTGCCACGGAGCTTCTCTGTGATCGGGCAGCTCAAAGCCCTGGTGGAGGGGCGAAAAGACCGCCCGTCGCGCGGGCAGGTGCTGGGCGCACGCCCGACGCGTCACCCCGCTGTGACGTTCGAGCGGCACCCGGACAGTAACCTGGTTCTGCTCATCGTGCCGCGTCGGCAGGACCGCTGGGGGAACTTCGTCGGGCGTTGGCTGAAGCTGCCGGATCACCGCAAGATCGAGCTGGACGAGATCGGGAGCGATGTCTGGGAGTGGTGCGACGGTGTGTCGGGCGTGGGCGAGATCTCGAAGAAAATCGCCGAGAAGTACCGGCTCAACAAACGCCAGAGCGAGGCATCGGTGACGGCGTATCTCAAGATGCTGGCGGAGCGACGGCTGATCGGCCTTCGTGCGGGCGCAAGCCGGGCCACCGCGCCCAAACGGAAGAGAGCATGAGCGAGCATAAAGAACTGAGGCAGCCGCAGCTGCCGTGGGGCAAGGCGATTGAGTTTGCCTGGAAGAGCGTGAGAATCCGCCTCGGGCGCTCCATCGTCACGGCGGGCGGCGTGTTTTTAGGGATTGCGTTTCTGGCGTCGGTGCTGATCACCAAGTCCATTGCCGGAGCCGATATCACCGCTGAGGAATCGGCCCGAAACAACTGGCTGGTCGCGCTCTCGCTGCTGGTCTGCACCGTCGGGATCACCAACTCGATGCTCATGAGCGTGACGGAGCGCTACCGCGAGATCGGAACCATGAAGTGCCTGGGAGCCATGGAGAGCTTCGTGGTCCGAATCTTCATGATCGAAGCCGCCGCCATGGGGCTTCTCGCCAGTAGCCTGGGCGCTCTCGTCGGGATGGGCCTGATGGTGCTGGTCAAGCTGATGATCGGGGTTCCCAAAGAAGCGCTCGAAGCCGGAAAGACCTGGCACGGCTCGCTCCATGTCATGGACAGCGTGCTGATCTTCCTGGGCTGCCTCGGGATTGGGACGTTTTTGACCATGCTGGCGGCGTACTTTCCGTCGCGCTACGCCGCAAAAATTCCGCCCGCCGGGGCGCTGAGAATGGACGTTTAAGAGAGAAACTATGTCAACGGAAACCACGCGTTCGGCCAAGGGCAAGACCGAGTATGTCGTCCGCGCCAAGGATCTGACCAAGGAGTTCGTCATGGGCACCGAGGTCACTCGGGCGCTCAAGGGAATCTCGCTGGACATCAAGCGCGGCGAGTATGTCTCGATCATCGGGCCTTCGGGTTCGGGTAAATCGACGTTCTTCAATATGATCGGCGGTTTAGACAAGCCCAACGGCGGCACGGTGTTCATCAACGACGTGGACATGGCCCAGTTGGACGCCCAGGAGCTTGCGTTTCTGCGCTGTCATACCATCGGGTATATTTTCCAGACGTTTAACTTGATTCCGGTAATGACCGCGCTCGAAAACGTGACGCTTCCGACCATTTTTGCCGGAGTTCCGTCGGATGAAGGCGTCGCGCGGGCCGTTGAGCTGTGTGAGATCGTCGGGCTGGGGCATCGGCTTCATCACAAGCCCGGCCAGCTCTCGGGGGGCCAGCAGCAGCGCGTCGCGATTGCCCGTGCGCTCGCCAACAACCCATCGATAGTCCTCGCCGACGAACCCACCGGGAACCTCGACCAGCGCACGGGCATGGAGATCATCCAGCTTCTGCGCCAGCTCAACCTGGAGCAGGGCGTCACCGTGATTACGGCCACGCACGACGATAAAATGGTTCGGGTTTCGGACCGCGCCGTGATTATCCGCGATGGCATGATCGACAAAATCGAGGAGCGTGCCGAGATCGAGGGGCGTCTCGGAACCGAAGACGCACCGACGGGAGGGCACTAAATGGTCACGCGGATCAAGCAGATCGGCAAGGAAATCGTCTTTGGCAAGGGCTTTCGGAAGTACCGCTTCCGTGGCGGGCAGCTCAAGGGCATGTGGTCGTTCTTCGACCTGGCCAACGACACCCAGATGTGGCGCGGAGTCTACGAAGTCGCCCAGCAGGACTGGATCGTCAACGCGACGAAGCCTGGCGACGTTTGTCTGGACATCGGGGCCGCCGAGGGGTATTTCTCGCTTCTCTTCGCCCGCCACGCCGGACCGTCGGGCCACGTCTGGGCGTTCGAGCCGTCGGAGCGCAAGGACTACATCGAAGAGTCATTTAAGCTCAACGCCGCGCTTGATCTCTCGCCGGTGAGCTTGATTCCCGAGTTTGTGATCGGCCCCAAAACTCAGGGCATGACCGGGGTAATCATCGATGAGCTGGTCGAAAAAGAAAATATCACCCGAGTGGACGTGGTCAAAATCGACGTGGATGGCGGCGAGATGGACGTTCTTGAGGGTATGATAAAAACCATCGAGCGTTTTCACCCGAAGATGTCCGTCGAACTTCACACCAAAGAGCTGTACGAGCAAGTCAGTGTCTTTCTGAAAAATTTCGGTTATGAAATGACCCTGGTTGACCCACCCGCCTATGAAGAACGTCCGATTGAGTTCAATAAGTTCTACTTCTCCCGGTTGGATTAAGATATTTGTCCGTGGACAGAGGTGGGAAATTTGAATAAATCTCAACCGCGTTTTTTCGACGAAGGTCGAATAGTCTATACAGCCGGGAATTCATTCCACGGTGCGAAATAGGATAACATCTCATGAAATTAACAAAATCTTTGCTCTGCCTTGCGCTCTTCCTCTCTCTCTGCTCTGTAGCACTGGCCCAGAAGCCGACCAAGCCCGCTCTGAAAGCTGCCGAGACCATAACTTCGGGAAACCTGCGTGAGTTTCTGAGTTTTATTGCGTCCGATGCGCTGCAAGGCCGCGATACGCCCTCGCCGGGGCTGGACTCCGCCGCCGAGTTCATGGGCTTTTTCCTGAGGCGCTGGGGCTTTGAACCAGGCGGTGGCGACCAGACGTTCTACCAGAAAATACCGCTGACCCGGACGATTTTAGACGACGAGAAGTCCACGCTGAAGTTGGGCGACCAGGTAATTGCGCCCGGCACTGGCTTTGCTCTCATCTCCGAGTCGGGCCTGGGAGAAGTAAGCGCGGAAGCACTGATGCTTCGTGTCAGCACCGCAAAACCCGTCGATACCGACCTGACCGGCAAGATTCTGGTCGTGATCGGGCAGCGCCGCGAGTTCGATCCGATTGCCTACGCCCGGCGCAACGGAGCCGTCGGCCTGGTGCGCCTCGCGACCGGAACTCAGGACTCCTGGCTCCAGTTCCAGCAGCAGATCATCGCCCGCTTCCGGGGATTCTCGCGCGGGATGCGCCCCGACACGGGCGAGCGCAAGTTTCCCGCCGCCGAGCTTTCCCCCGATGCCGCCGCAAAATTGCTGGAGGGCGCTCCAACGACTCAAGACACTCCGACCCCGCTCGGTAAATCGCTGAGCCTGTCGGTCTTGGGCCAGGTCGAGACCGCAAAGACACAGAACGTCGTGGCGATCTGGCCGGGTACCGACCCGACCCTGAAAGCAGAGTACGTCGCGCTCGGTGCGCACTACGACCATGTGGGCGTCCGAACGGGCGGCACGGGCGATCAGATCTTCAACGGCGCGGACGACGACGGCAGCGGGACGGTCTCCCTTCTCGCCATGTGCGAGGCGCTGGCCCGCAACAAGGTCAAGCTCAAGCGCTCGCTGATCTTTGTCTGGCACTGCGGCGAGGAAAAAGGTCTCTGGGGGTCGGAGTTCTTCACCAACAAGCCCACCGTGCCTATCGACAAAATTATCGCCCAGCTCAACATTGATATGGTCGGGCGTAGCAAGCAAGCTGGCGATGCAAACCCGCGCAATGCCAACCTTTCTGGCCCGAACGGTATCTATGTGATCGGCTCGCGCAAGCTCAGCACGCAGCTTGGCGATTTAGTGGACGGTGTGAACGGAAGTTTCCTCAAAATTGAGTTTGACTACCGCTACGATGATCCTTCAGACCCGAATCGGTTTTACTTTCGCTCGGATCACTACAACTATGCCCGAAAAGGCATTCCGATTGCCTTCTGGTTCGATGGCGTCCACGAAGATTATCACCGCGCCAGCGACGAAGTCTCTAAAATCGATTTTATCAAAATAGAAAAAATCGCCCGAACGGTTTTTATCACCGCTTCTGTTCTCGCCGATGCTCCCACGCGCCCCAAAGTCGATAAACCGATAGAGTAGAAAATAATCTCAAAATTTTTCTAACTCAGTAAGTTTTAATCTTGTGCTGCTTGTGCTACTGAGATAGACTGGCGTATCGGTGCTGACAAATGTCGTCGGTGCCGCATGTCGTCGGTGCCGCATTTATCAGCGCTCCGCTGTTTTGTGCGGCTTGATTTCGTTCACTGTGAGGTGAGAAATGATCGTCAAGTCCGTTCTGTGCGCCATGTCGTGCGTTCTGCTGTCTGCTGTAGCCCAGGCCGCAACCGTCTCCATCAACATATCCAGCGTTTCTTTCAAGCCGCCTGGACATAACTACTACATCAAGAAAATCACCGTAACTGCGGGTGGAACGGCAACAGTTATTCTGAATACCGACTCTACAACTGCTTCTGTAGGATGGCATAATGGTAATCAGTCTGCTCACCTGGGAAATCCGCCTGTTTCATGGTTTCCCAACGTTGCACCGGGATCAACAGGGTACTTTTGCTCCGTTCCACCACCAACATGGGAGTGGAAAACTACGTCAAGCGCCTCACAAGGAACTTTTCTTGCGTCGATTACTCTAACTGATATTTTAAATACAGTTTTGGCGACGCACCAGATGTCAATTCCTGTTTAGTTTCATGTGCTCTCCGTTTGTAAAGCGGGGAGCACTATTTCATGAATAAAAGAGTGTTAATATGGAAAATTTCTTGATGCGTGACAGTCGTTTGAAAAAGATATACGCGGGCAATCCTTCACCCAAGCTGGTAAATAACCTGATTGTAGAATTGAAAAATACTACAATGGTCAAAATGACAAATGAAGGTGATGAAAGTCCGTTTGATCGATATTTTATTGCTCTGAACAAAGATGAAATTTGTGATGTTATGGATGCGATGTCTTCAATAAAAAGTCATCGGCGATGGAGATTCGTCAAAGCTTTTAAAAATGAAAAGGAAAAATATGTTTTTGAGAATGTCGAGCCATTTCCTTCGACGTTTGAAATTAATCGTAGAAAAGACAAATATGATAAAATATATAAATCTTTTGATCATATTTGGTCTGCATTAGATAGTAATCCAAGTTTAATGACACGAATAACCGGCAAGGGAATTCAGGGTGCAGAAATTCCACAGTGGATGAAGCGAGACTTGATGACGGTGATTCAGGCGAATCGATCTGACATTGAATTGGAACCGGGCGCTGAGTTAGCGCCAATTACAAACCAAGATATAGAACGACTGACATTTCAGATGATAGTGACAGACAACCCAAGATTCGATTTTGATCAGGCAGATTTCAGGGTTCGTATTCCAGGACTTGATAGCTTGAGTTTTACTTATGCCAGAAGAAATAAAGAATTATTAGAAAATAATGACAGTAATTCGATGATTTATAATATTCATGATGGAGAAAATAAAACTGTAGATTATAAAAAATATACAAATTTATTTAAAAGAGAATGTAGACTGAATGTTCATAGAAATTCAGTGATTGATATTGTACTTTCACTCCAGAAGCAAACAGAATGTAGTTTTTTCTGTGATCAAAAAAATGAATTTGTTGATCGGAGAGATATTTATATTCCAGATACAACACTTGGAGTAATTTTAAATAAATTAACTTATTTATTTCCAGGAACAGGGTGGGAATTGCGAAAATCTGGGGTGATTTTGATTCGTAGCCCGAGAAACCCTCTGAGCAAAGAACGAACTCCTCGAATTTAAGTAAAAAGCCCGGCATCTGCCGGGCTTTTTTTTGCCTACATCCGGCGGACGCGGGCGCTGTTGGGGTCGCTAGACTGCGAGGCCATCTCTGCCTGCATGATCATGTTTTCCAGTTCCGTGCGGTTCATCGCGCGGCCCAGAGCGATCTCTTTGGAGATCTGCCCCTTCATGTAGAGGTCGCGCAGGCACATGTCCATGGTTGTCATGCCGATAGCACCCGAGGTCTGGATCATCGACGTGATCTGGTGGGCTTTCGCTTCCCGGATCAGGTTGCGAATGGCCGGGGTCGCGATCATGACTTCCTGGGCGCAGACGCGGCCCGGCGCGTTGTTCTTGGGCAGAAGCTGCTGGGTGAGAACCGCCTGGAGGTTGTTAGAGAGCTGGAGCCGAATCTGCTCCTGCTGGCCGGGCGGGAACGAGTCCACGATGCGGTCCACGGTGGACGCCGCCGAGTTCGTGTGGAGGGTTGCGAAGACAAGGTGGCCCGTCTCGGCGGACGAGACGGCCATCTGCATGGTTTCGAGGTCGCGCATCTCTCCGACCAGGATCACGTCGGGGTCTTCTCGCAGGGCGGCGCGCAGGGCGTTGGGGAAGGACTTCGTGTCCTGGCCCAGCTCGCGCTGGTTGATGACCGACATCTTGTGCGTGTGCAGATACTCGATGGGGTCTTCCACCGTGATGATGTGTTCGCTTCGTCCGATGTTGATCGCGTTGATCATCGCCGCGAGGGTGGTGGACTTGCCGGAACCTGTCGGGCCGGTAACGAGAATCAGGCCACGGGTAATATGCGTGAGCTTCTCGATGACCGGCGGCAAGTTCAAGTCCTGGAGCGTCGGGATTTTCGTCGGGATCGTTCGGAACGCAGCGGCGACCGTCCCCTTGTCGCGGAAAACATTGACCCGGAACCGGCTCGCGCGGCCCAGGGCGTAGGAGAAGTCAAGCTCGAACGTGGACTCGAACTTCTGGATCTGCTCGTCGGTGAGAATATCGTAGACGATTCTCTGGCTGGTCTGCGGCGTGAACGGTTCGTAGGGTGCCTGAAGTAGCTTGCCATCGACCCGGAGCACGGGCGGAAGGCCCACGGCGATGTGCAAGTCCGAGCTTCCTTTGGTCTCGACGACCAGGTGCAGAAGCTCATCGATATGGGCGTCTTCAAGTGAGCGCACCCGCGCGGCGGCCATCGCAGGCGGCGACGCGGCGACGGGCGCTTCGGGTGCAGGGGCGGGCTGCCCCTCGGGGCCAGGTACAGACATCTCAGTTCTCCTCTTAACTTCGGGGCGTTAGTGACCGGCGGTGAAGACGACGCGGGCAAGCTCTTTGGGCGTGGTGTCGCCGTTGAGCATCTTGAACAGACCGTCCTCGCGCATCTCGCGCATCCCGCCCCGGCGAGCGGCGCTGTAGATGTCGGTGAGCGGGGCAACCCGGACAACCAGGTCGCGGATCTCGTCGGTCATGATGAGCAGCTCGTGGACTCCCATTCGTCCCTTGAAGCCCGTGTCACCACAGATCTCGCAGCCTCGTCCCTGGTAGAGCGTCACGTCCGCCTCCGGGTCGTCCTGATCGACGCCCCACTCGGCCAGCTCCTCGGCGTTGTCTTTGGCGAAGAACCCGAAGCTTCGGAGTGTGTGCGCTTTCACGGTGTAGGGTTCTTTGCAGTTCTTGCAGTTGGTTCGCGCCAGGCGCTGGGCGAGAATTCCCATCAGGGTCGCCGAGATTAGAAAGCGCTCGACTCCCATGTCCGCCAGACGGATCGTCGCGGTGGCGGCGTCGTTGGTGTGGAGCGTCGAGAGCACCAGGTGTCCGGTAAGCGCCGACTCGATTCCGATGGACGCGGTTTCGAGGTCGCGCATCTCACCGACCATGATGATATCCGGGTCCTGCCGCAGGAAGCTTCTCAGGGCCGAGGCGAACGTCAGGCCCGCTTTCGGGTTCATACCGACCTGGGTGACTCCGGCAAGCTCGTACTCGACCGGGTCTTCCGCCGTTAGAATATTGGTCTCTATCGTGTTCAGTCGGTTGAGAATCGAGTAAAGGGTCGTGGTTTTCCCCGAACCCGTCGGCCCCGTCACGATGAACATGCCGTTGGGCTGATCCGTGAGAATCTCGATCTCTTTTTGGATCTTGGGCCGGAAGCCGAGCCGCCCCAGACCGATCTGCGTGGTGGCTTTGTCGAGAATACGCATGACGATCTTCTCGCCGTACTGGCTGGGAAGGCAGCTGACGCGCATGTCGTAGTCTTTGTTGTTGTGCCTCAGCCCGATACGTCCGTCCTGCGGGACGCGGCGCTCGGCGATGTTCATGTCGGCCATGATCTTACAGCGAGCGATCATGGGCGGCTGGATGTGCTTGGGGACGGCCATGACTTCGCGCAAAACGCCGTCCACGCGGAAGCGCACCCGAACCGTGCGTCGGCCCGGCTCGATATGGATATCGGATGCGCCCAGGTCGATAGCCTGGACCATGACGGCGTTGACCATTCGGATGACGGGAGCCTGGTCCGCCATCGAGCCACCGTCGTCGTCGTCGATGTCGCCGCCGGTCGCAGGTCCCAGCTCGGCCATGGCTTTCATGGCGTCGGCAAAGCCCCCTCCCGCGTTTGCCGAGGGCGTCATGGCGCTTGGGGTGGGCGCGACCACATCGGCGTAGTTGCTCTTGATGGCCGCCAGAATATCGGTCGGAGCGCTCGCCATGGGCTGGACCATGAGCCGCGACTGCATCCGAAGCTCGTCGATAGCCACGATGTCGCGCGGGTTGAGCATCGCGACGAACAGTCGGTTGCCGTCTTTCTTGACGGGAATGGCGCTGTGCTTTTTGACGACATTGACCGGCACGACATTGATCGCGCTCGGCTCGGGCTTGTGTTTGTTCAGATCGACAAACGGAATGCCCTCTTGCTTTGCCCAGGCTTCGTAGACATCGACCTCGACGGACCAGCCTTTGTCGATGATGAGCTTGCGAGGGTCCGGCCCTGCGGCCTTTGCTTCCTCCGCCTGCTCGGGCGTGATGAGCTGCTTCTCCAAGAGATGCTCCACCAGCGTTTTGCGTGCTACCATGTTGCCCTAAACCTGTCCCTTTCGATTGTGCGCCCCTGAACGAAAGTCTCGAAAAATGAAGACGATAGCAGTCGGCGAGACTTCCTCCGTGAAGTTCTCGCAGTGTCCAGGGTTCTGACCCCCAAAGAACAGGTCTGATGACTCGCCCGCCGAAGCACCAATTACGATGGGCCATTATACACCCCCCGAATTCACCGTGCAAGGAGATGCTGCTGCCTGGCATGGTCAGATCGAAAGTGCTTTGAAATATATTTTTTTGCTGGTGAGAAATTAGGGAGGAAATTTTAGTTTCTTGGTGTAAACTGTCCGCACGAATCGGAAGTGCCAGGAAATTCAAATGCGCTACGCTTACCAGACAATTATTTATGGACTTCGGATAGGACCAGAAGATGGTTTCCTGGAGACAGTGCTCAAACAGATCAGCGAGGCTGGCTTTACTGGGGTCGAGTTTGCTCAGTCTCTCGATAATATCTTTCTTCGTGAGGCTCAGCCCGTGGAGAGCTTGCAACAGCTTCTCGAGATGACCGAGAGTTACGATCTGGTGGTTACAGGTATCGCTGGAGGAACCTTCGATCAGCGAGTTGAAGCAATCAAGAGCGTAAAATCATGGGGTAACCGAGAGATTCCTTATGTTTATGTTGATAATTGGAATGAGAAATATGGTAAGTATGTTGATGATATCTTTAAACTGGTAATACATCCACATGTTTACAAGAATTGTGATCGTATTTCAAAAGTAGAAGCTCTGTTGGGTAAGCATGAGAATCTCTGCTGGATGCCGGATATTGCTCACCTGGCGATTGTCGGCGACGACCTGGAGCTGGCGCTGACGAAGTGGCCTGAGAAAATGATCGCGGTACACTTGAAAGACTGGGACCCGTCGTCGGGCAGCTCGTACCATCGCTATGCACGCGGGTTCGTCGGACTGGGCCGGGGCGCGGTCCGGTATAAGGTAGCCCTGGAAATTCTAAATAAGCAGGACTTCAGAGGCTGGGTCGTGGTTGAGCAAGACTACTGCGACGGCAAGATCGAGGATTGCATCCGTCATGCTGCTCTGTCTCTGGGAATCCTGCCGGAAGGGGTGCAGATCACAGGATGCCCGGAGCGAAAAAAATATCCTTGCCCAGATGATCTCTTTAATGAGATTCTTCGCGCGGGAATGCAGGGTCTCCGCTCATGTTATGAGGCGTTTATTCGAATATTAACGAAATATTTTGAAGCAAATGACGTAGAGATTTGGTCTTATGATCCATCAACGGGATATAGTTGCCGATTGATTCAAGAAAATGAAGCAGAACTGACGATAGAAGACTCTCTGGTAAACAAAGCGACGGAAAACTCAAAGGTATTCCGCCAGGAAGGTGATTTATGCTTCCCCGTACTCAATCGCTTCAACCGGAGTCATGTTCGCTTTGTGGTTGTTGTTCGGTCCGTAGGAAATGACTGCGACGACGAGATTATTGGGGCGATTGCCGAGGCGCTGGCCCGTGCAGCGGATATCGGACTCGATGATGCCTGCTCGCGGGCGGCGGGACGGGTTCACTTTGCCGCCGATACTTCCAATGGTCTCGACGAATTCTTAAAACATCTCAAATCTTGTATAAAATCGTCGATTCAATGCGAAGGGGTGACGATTTTCCTGGCAGATCGTCTGCGGACAAAGCTGGAAGTCCACGAAAGTACGGGTATTAAATGGCGTGAAGATATTGTCGATAATCAAAAATTCTATCGCTGGGATGAAACAAAATTTTCTACTGTTAAAGCGTGGCGTAGTGGTCAGCCGTTGTTACGTCATGGCGAATTCAATGTCAATGGAAGGGCAAAATCGCGAGAACATGGTGATGGAGTTCGTTCCGAAGTAGATAATATTTTATTTGTACCGTTGGTCAACAATGGAAAACGTGATGAAATAGCATGGAAATCAGAAATTACTGGTTTGATTCGTTGCCGTAATAAACAAAAAAAGAATTTGCTGTTCTCTGTTGATGATGCTGCTATTGTTGATACGATTTGTCAGGCAGCAGGACCGCATTTGGAATTATTAATTGCGTATCAAGATAGAAGAATGTCTGTTGCTCGAATCATACATGAATTGGGTAGTCCTGTAAATTCTATGAGTCATGCAATAAGTTCATTTTCAAGGGACATAAAATCACTAATGCAAAATGAAAACAATGAATTCAGATTTGATTATACGAAAGATATAAACATGTTACTTGATTTAATGAAGAGAATTGTTAAGAGTGTCAATATATATGGGCTTACTAAGCCTGAACTGGAGCTTCAGATTCGCAGCGTCTGGTTTATGGGCGATGTTGTTGCGCCATTGGTCAATCTGATCCGTTACGTGATCGAAGAACGCGGATTCGATCCTGGAAAAATAAGCTATGATAATTTTCATTCGATTCCGAAATTATATATTGATACATCTCTTTTTCAACAAGTTATGTTTAATTTGTTGTCAAATTCAATAAAATATTCATTTAAAGACAAATCTTTATTCGAAATACGCGTTTCTGCAGAACGAGAGAAAGATTATTATGTGATTTCTGTTGAAGATAAGGGGCCTGGGATATTCCCTGACTTTGAAGAAGGCATTTTCGAAGAAGGACAACGAGGCCCTGAATCGATAAACAAAGTTGTTTTTGGATTGGGAATCGGCCTGTCCGTAGTTCAGAGAATCGTGGAAGCGCATGGAGGTTTTGTTCGAGTGACAAAGAATTACGATCCGACGACAATCTCCATCTTCCTTCCGATCAGTTTGAGCAATCGACTGCCAAGGTCGGTCAAAGGAAGCGTGAAAGTGGTTCAAATGAAGGGAGTGCGATAATGGTTCTTGCCATCGACGACGAAAACAAAATGAAGTTTCTCTGGGCGGACATCGAGGCGGAGGTGTTGCCGGTTCGCCATGTTCTGAGCGTGGACGAGTCAATTCCCCTGCTGGAAAGCGAGGAGTATCGCCTGATTATCATCGACCGGATGATGGACGGAGAGCATACCTTTCCGAATGCTTCCGAGATCGATGTCGGAATTCTGCTGTACAAAAAGATTCGGCAAACCAATCCAGCTATTCCTGTCATCATCCTGACGGGTTATTACGAAGGTGACCTGGGATTGGGGATGGAGGAAGTCGATTCGCGGTTTCGGATGCTGGAAAAAAGCGATACGACCGATGACATTATCTTCGCGATCAAGGCGCTCTTGCACGCGGTCTATGGCGATGAGTTCCCCCTCTGAGGGGGAATGCCCTAAATGGAGCGATGCACTTCATCAAGCGTTGCCCGGCGGGCCGGGGCGAGGCGGTTCACTACCGGGAATTAACCCGGCAGGGAGTTCCGCTGCCCCGGCTGCACTCGGTCACTCTGGAGGCCGACAGCTCCGAGGTGCTCTGCCTGGAAGCGCTGAGCGCCATCGGGATCGACCCGAGAAGCGAGGACGAGTGGCGGGCGTTTCTCTCGCTGCTGGCCCGCTTCAACGCTTGCGAAATCACGCCCGAGTACGAAGTCCATCTGCATCCGTATCATCTGGTCGGGCAGGTCTCGCCGGGGCGCTGGCTTCTCGGCAACAATCCCAACCCCACCGACGACGCGCTCTCGGAGAGCCTGAGGTCTGTGGGCGTGGGCGTGAGCGAGCTTTCCGCGCTGATTCGAACCGCTCAGTCGCTCTTTGCCCGGACCCACGCCCACCCGACCGGACTGCTCCACCTGGACTTTCTTTTTGACAATGTTGGGTGGCGCGGAGAGAGGGAAGAGCTGGTCGTCTTCGATTTCCAGAAGAATGCACGCGGTCCGCGCTTCGCCGATGTCTCGGGGCACCTGGGCGGGGAGTTCTGGTACGAGCAACGGGCCGAGTTCTATCTTGCCGAGTACGCTCGCTTCGGGGGCGGGCAGGTTTCTTTGGGCCAGTTTCATCAGGAGATCACGGCGCTTTTCTGGGCGCACCAGCTGTCCGCGCTGCTGGACCTTGCGCCCGAGCGCCGCGCCCTGGCACTTGGATGGCTGCGCGGTGCAGCCGCTGGGAACGCTGGCGTGTATACGCACTGATTGATTTTTGCGACGATTTTTTAACGGCATGAACGAACGGCAGGGATTTTCCAATGCTGATCAATGCGGCGAAAGAAAGCCGGGCCTGGTGGCTAAGAGTATCTCGCGGATGGCCTTTCGGTCGGCGGGTTTGAGGTGAGAAAACGGCTTGCTCTGGTCATTGCCGCTGAGAATCTCCTCGAAGCGTTGCGCCACTCGGGTGCGGGCCTCCGGTGGCAGGCAATCGAACGACTCCGAATAAACAAGATAGCTACAGGGGTAGCGCAGTAGTTTTGTGTTGAGGTCTAACTGGTAGAGCGAGCGTCCCTGTTTATCTCGGGGGCCGCGCCGGGAGAACTGTAGATCGAAGCCCGATGTCCCGCTGACCGGCGAGGTCAGCGCCGCCGCATCCGAGAAGAGCAACGCCTGCACCAGCGGCTCGCAGGCTCCGTTGATTCGGCGCGTCGTGCTCTCGCGTCGCCCGCTCTCCTGGAAGATAGAATTCATCTGTTTTTCATCGCGCAGGGCGTCTTGTGTCAGAAACGACGCTCTGGTGAGAAGGTTATGGACCCGCGCCTGATGCTCCTGAACCAGCAGGGCAACAATGTCGGAGTGCGGAGTCAGGTAGGGGCTGGTATCGAAGTAGCGCCGCAGGTCCAGTATGTTGGCACTTTTTTCCGGGGCCAGCCGGGTCTGATAGTCTGAGCGTCGAAAGATGGTGTTGCCCAGGTGCCGCATCTTTCCGTGTTGGCCCGTGACGTACCAGCCGCCCCACCGCTCCGCGATAGGACTCTGATCGCTCGTAAGATAGCTTCCCTCGCTTAAATCGGGGTTGCCGTCGGCCATCGGGTAGACGGAGCGCACCGCAAGCCCCGGAATATTCTCGGTCATCGACGAGCTGTGGCACTGAAGGCACTCGTAGGTCTGGCGAATAAACTTCGGTTTCGCGACGAACTTCTGGGGCAATGTATAGAAAATCGTCCCCCAGTGCGGGTCTTGTACCGCAAGTTCTACAATGCCACCTTCCTGGCACCAGCCCACATAGCTCGAATCGTTGAAATAGAGTGCGCGCGGCGTATGCGGCGAGATATGGTCGCGCTGAAAGCTGGTTTTAGAAAAAACAAGTGTCTGCGAGCTTTGCGAAACCCCGAGTGCCTTCAGAACCGACTCCAGATAGCCATGTTCTCCCCACGTAAGCCGGACATCTCCCGAGTCCATCTTCTTCTGGAGCCGGGCAACCGGATCGCTCACCGGAGCCGTCAGCGCCTGCGTGGCGCTGTCGTCGTCGCTTCTGGGCACGGTGGCGAGTGCGGCCAGGCCCAGCAGGGGCAGGGTCGCTCCGATCCAGCGTCTCATGGAGGCAGTATATACCGCTGGCTTTCAATTTGTATCCCCAAATTGACGGTTTTCGGGAGCGGGTACACTGTTTTTGTGGGGACGGTGTGGTCTCGCCAGAGTTTTGTGAGTCGGGAGACCTATGCAGACGAAGACGGATCGCGGGAATGTCGGGACGCAGCGCAAGGCGCTGGAGATCAACCTCGGGCCGCTGTGGTACGGGACGTTTGCGGAGATCGGGGCGGGCCAGGAGGTCGTGCGCTGGTTCTTCCAGGCGGGCGGGGCGGCGGGAACCATCGCCAAGTCCATCTCGGCCTACGACATGGCCGTCAGCGACGCCATCTACGGAGCCAGCCCGCGCTATGTCTCCCGCGAGCGCCTGACGACCATGCTCCAGTACGAGTTTGAGCTGCTCGTCGAGCGGCTCAGCCCGGCGCGCGGCTCGGAGACGGCGTTCTTTGCGTTTGCCGACACGGTCTCGGCGGCCAGCTTCAAGGGCAGCAAAGAGTGTCACGGCTGGATGGGCGTCCGCTTCCAACCCACGCCGGGCAGCGAGCCGAGCCAGATCATCATCCATGTTCGGATGCTCGACAAAGACCATATTTCTCAGCAAGAAGCCCTCGGAATTATCGGAGTCAACCTGGTTCATGGCGCACTCAACCACCACGCCGACCCCGACGGGATTCTTCGGGATCTGCTGGACAATTTAGGGGCGGAGCGCATCGAAGTGGACATGGTGCGCTTCGACGGACCGGCGTTTTCGGGAATCGACCACCGACTCATGGCTCTGAAGCTCGTCCAGCTCAATCTCTCGGACGCCGCGATGTTCTCGGCGAGCGGCGAGGTGCTCCAGCCGTCGGAAGCGCTGTATAAAAAAGCGATCTTAGTCGAGCGCGGGTCGTTTCGGCCCGTCACCCATGTGAACCTCGACATGATTCAGTGCGCCCGCCAGCAGTTCGAGAGCCGGGTCGAGCCGGGCGACGAGAGCGAGATCGTGACGCTTTTTGAAATCACCATGAAGAATTTATTGGCGTCGGGGGAGATCGACTACGCCGATTTTCTGGCCCGCGCGGACGTTTTAGCGGCCACAGGAGCCACGGTTCTCATCTCCGACTACTTCGAGTACTATCGCCTTGCCGCCTATCTTCAGCGCTACACCCGCCAGCCCATCGGAATCACCATGGGAATACCGAGCCTGGCCGAGCTTTTTGAAGAACACTACTATGCAAACCTCGAAGGCGGTATTTTAGAGTCGTTCGGGCGGCTTTTCAAGAGTAACCTGAAGCTTTACATCTATCCGTTGATGGACAAGTCCAGTCGGCAATTAATTACTGTCTCCAAGCTCAAGGTTGCGCCCCGTTTGCAGAGTCTCTACGAGCACTTAGTAGACAACGCTAACATCGAGAGCCTGGATTTTTACAACAAAGAGTATCTGCACATCTTCTCGCGCGACGTTCTGGCCCGAATTCGCGACAACGATTCTTCCTGGGAGAAAATGGTTCCTGAGGCCGTCGCTACGCTGATCCGGCAGCGCCGTCTGTTCGGATATCAGGGTGACTGAGACAAAATTCGGATGAGAATAGCCAGAACATGGTCGATCTGGCTGATATGGTACTCCGCTCTGTCTATTTGTGCCGTTGAATTACGCAGTGTCACAAATTTCCAGAGGTTTCCTGTCGTGACGCATCCCCAGATAACATCGTATGGCTCGCCCTCACGTTCATTGAACTCCCGAGCGGCGATCATCTCAGCAAAACACTGACCGATTCCTTTTTTGAAGTCTTCGTTTTTTGCTTCCACTAACATTAAAACAGGAGCGGAGACCAGATACATATCTTCGGAGCGTGTCATGATGAAATCGCAGAAGCCAACCAGCCCGCGCGATTCGTCTACCGAGAAATCGACACCCGAGTGAAGCGTCACATGGCGGTCCAGTAGTCGCCGAACTGTCAGGAGAATGGGAGCGATCAGCATCTCGGAGCGTGCCTTCTCCGTGTTGTTTCCCAGCGCCAGCGGCAGGTGTTCCTCGATCCATTCTTTCAAGGCAGGGGGGACAGCCATCGGTGTCAGGCTCTGAAATAAATCCTGGCTTTCGTCGAGGGTAAGACTGAAGTCTTTAACGACTCTGGTCAGACTGAAGTCACTGTAGGCCATATCTCATCTTATCCCACTTGCAAAAAATACGGTATGATGCGGGGGAATGTCGATTGCTGCTACGGAACGCTATTTGGACCGGCTCTACGAAGCCGAGCTGCACCTTGTCGCGCTGAGCCACGCGGAGGAGTACCTGGAGTCGCAAGCTGCGCGTCGCCAGCAACAGGCACTCGCCGCGCTCTCGCAGCTTCCGCTTGCCGAGCGCGAGCGGCTGACACTGCTTCTCGGGACGCCCGAGGGCAAGCAGGCTCTCTCGGAAGCGCCCGCCGAGCAGCTTTTGCTGGACGCTATCGAACTCAACAATTTTCATCGGCAGGCGACCGCGAACCTCGAAGGTGAGCTGCGCGACCTCGCCGAACACGCCCGCGATGCCGTTCGCAACGCCGCACGGCACGTCGGGCGAGAGCGAAGCGACGATCTTGCCGACGCCCACAACCTGCTGACCGCCGCCCTGAAAAACCCGGTCGCCGCACGAAACCCGGCGCTCTGGTTCGAGATGGGCTGGACGCTCTGGCAGCAAGAGAATTTAGCCGGTGCCGCCGACGCGTTCTATCAGGCCACGCGCCTCTCGACGGGCAGTAGCGAGCGCTTCGTCCACCACGCGCTCCGTCACCTGGCGTTCGTCCAGGCCGCGCTCGGCAAGGGCGAGGACGCCTACCAGAGCGCTCAGCGGTTTCTCGTCGCCGACGAAGCGGACCCGCAGCGCTACCTCGAAGCCGCCCGCTACGCCGCGCTCGCAAAATCATTGCCCGAGGCCGGAAAGTTAGTCGGGAAGGCGCTGGAGGCCGACCCGACCTACATCGGTGCGCTGTTTGCCGAACCCGATCTCGCACCTCTGGGCGATGCCCGGATTCAGGCGCTGGAGCAGATCACGCAGAACGCCCGCGCCGAGACCGAGACCGAGGCCAGGCGCTGGCGGCGCGGTGTGGGGCAGATCGCCGAGATCGAGACGCTTCTGGGGCGCACGATCTCGCTCCCCGCCGAGCTGACCGGGCCGGGCGCAGGCGGTACGCCCGAGACGCTCAGCCTCTTTGCCGCCCAGCGAATGGCCCAGCGCAACGCCCAGAACGCCGATCTGATCCTCTCCGAAGGCCGGGGGCTTCTGACCGACGCCATCGCCGAGACACGCGAGTCGGAAGAGCGCCTGCGCAAGCGGATCGATCTGCTCCACGGCGAGGTCCGCCGCTGGGAGGGCGAGCTGAAGTCCGTCACCGAGGAAGCCGAGCGCGGCAAGATCTCGCTGCATCCCTACAACTGGGAAAATCCGCTCACGCCCCGGCGCAACGCACAGGCACGGCACCTGCGCGAGATCTATAACTCGTGCAAGAACAACCTGGCAATGAGCGAGAAATCGGTCATAGACCAGCTCCCCGAGTTCGAGCAGCATCGTAGCGAGGCGCAGAATCGGCTCAAAAAGCTCGAACAAGCACTGTCAAACCTCGACGCCAGCGCATCCGCTGTGCTATAATCGCCGCGTGTTACCACCGCGTTTTATTCGTCGCCGGGCGCTTCTTGCGGCCCTCCCCCTCGTTTTTCTTCTGCCTCTGAGCGGCTGCCCCGGTAGCGGCGGCGGCGCATCCGGCGGAGCGGGCAAGGTTGTGGGCGTCCTGCGCTACCCGCTCACCGCGAACCCGACCACGCTCGATCCGGCGCTGGTCCAGGACGGTCCGACCATCGACATGCTCCAGAACGTCTACGAGGGACTGATCGGCTTCAACGAGAAAAACGAGATCGTCCCGCTGGTCGCCGCGAAGATGCCCGAGGTCAGCGAAGGCGGACGCGTCTACACCTTCACGCTCCGAGAGGGCGTCACGTTCCACAATGGCCGCGCCGTGACCGCAGACGACGTGAAATATTCGATCACCCGCTCGCTCAATAAAAACATCAACTCGCCTGTCGCGCTGAACTACCTCAACGACATCGACGGTGCCGAAGCGTTCTCCAAGGGCCAGGCCACCGAGGTTAAGGGCATTCAGGTCGTCGATCCGAAGACCATCAAAATCACTCTGATTGCCCCGAGAGCGTACTTCTTGGGGAAACTGACCTATCCCACGGCCTACGTGGTCGCCAGAGAAGAGGTCGAAAGAGGGGATAAGTCCGAGTTCGGCGGCTTCACGATCAACGAGAAAACCGCTGTCGGCTGTGGCCCGTTCAAGCTGGGTGAGTATGTCCCGCGCTCCAAGGCGACGCTGATTGCGTTTGAGAAATACTGGCAGGGCAAGCCGAAATTAACCAGAATCGAGCGCCCGATAGTCTTAGATTCAAAGACCGCTCGGAATCTCTACGACGCCGGACAGTTAGATTATGTCGCCGAAGAGAAAAGCAACTACGAGCAAGACTCTAAAAATCCGACGCTCAAAGACCAAATTAAGCTCTGGGACCGAGCCGCGACGTTTTACTTAGGCGTCAACCAGACCAACTACGCGCCATTCAAAGACAAAAGAGTTCGCCAGGCATTTGCCCATGCGATTGACAAAGATACAATTGTCAAAAACGTGCTTCTGGGTGTCAATCAGAAAGCTGAGGGAGTTTTGCCAAAGGGAATCCCCGGTTTCGATGCCAATTTGAAGGGTTTGAACTACGACCCGGAGAAATCCAAAATACTTCTGGCGGAAGCGGGCTTTCCCGGCGGCAAAGGGCTGCCCGCGCTGACGCTGAGCTTCCGCGAGCAGGTCTCGGACCTCCGGAAAACCGCCGAGGTTATCAAAGAGCAGCTCGCGCAGGTCGGGGTGACGGTGAACCTCCAGGAGATGGAGTGGGCGACCTATCTCAAGCTGAACAACGACAACAAGCACGACCTGTTCCACATGCGCTGGTCCGCCGACTACATCGATCCGCAGAACTTTCTCTCGCTCCTCTTGGGCGGCGGCGCTCCGGAGAACCACACAGGCTTCAAGAACCCCGAATTTGATGCGCTGTGCCGCGAAGCCGATGCATCCAGTGACCCGAAGAAGCGTCTGGGGCTGTACCACAAGGCCGAGCAGATCGCCGTGGACGAAGCCCCGTGGGTGCCGCTGTACTTCCAGCGTGACATGGAGCTGGTAAAGCCGCATGTCACGGGCATTCGCGACTCGCTGATGGGCCATCTCCCGCACGTCACCACGGAAATAAAATGAACTCGCCCCGTTGCCCGCCCGTATGGACACGGGCGTCTAAGGGCTTCGCCACGAAGTCGCTCCGCGACATACCAACCCAATTCTGTCGCGGAGCGACTTCGTCGAACTCCGTTCGCCCCGACGCCCCGGTTCATCGGGGCGGGAGAGTTGGGTGATCCGCTACATTCTGGAGCGGCTTGCGCTGGCGGTGCCGACGCTGCTTGCCATCTCGGCGCTGGTGTTCTTCAGCGCGTACCTCGCGCCGGGCGATCCTGCCGACGTGATCCTGGGCGAGAAAGCCACGCCCGCCACGAAAGCACGCCTGCGGGAAGAGCTGGGGCTGAATCGTCCGCCGCTGATTCGCTACAAAGACTATGTAGTCGGGATCGTCACGCGGGGGGACTTCGGGTCGAGCTATCTGTCGCGCGAGCCAGTGAAGGACATCATCAAGCGAGGCTTTCCCAACACGATTCTGCTGGCGAGCCTGGCGCTGGTGACCTCGCTGCTGCTCGGGATTCCGCTCGGGATTTTAGCATCGGTGTGGGCCAACAAGCTCCCGGACCGACTCGCGATGGCGCTGGCGCTGGTGGGTGTCGCGCTGCCGAGCTTTGTCTTAGGTCCGGCGCTGGTTTTGCTCCTGGCCGTTCGCTTGCAGTGGCTCTCGGTGATCGGATTCTCGCTCGCAGAAGGGCGAACGGCCCCCCAGTTTTTTATTCTTCCCGTGCTGGTGCTGGCCGCGCGCTCGGCGGCGCTCATCGCCCGGCTGACCCGCTCGGCGATGCTCGATGTGCTCTCTCAGGACTACGTTCGGACAGCCCGCGCCAAGGGGCTCTCGACGGCCTCGGTGCTGTTCAAGCACGCCCTGAAAAATGCGTTCCCGCCGATTCTCACCGTCGCCGGGACGACATTCGGGTACTTGCTCTCGGGGTCTTTTGTGGTCGAGACGTTCTTTACGATCCCTGGCATCGGCAACGAATCCATTAGCTCTATTTTAAGGCGCGACTATCCGGTGGTGCAGGGGCTTTCATTGCTTATGGCGACAGGTTTTGTTTTAATTAATTTAATTGTCGATATTCTCTATGGCTTGATCGATCCGCGTGCGCGCGTCGGCGGGCCGCTGGTGCGAAAGGTCAGCCTGTGAGCGACGAATCCGAGGTTCCGCTGCCTACCCCGACATTCTGGGCGCGGCTTCGCCGAAATCCACTGGCGTTCGGCAGCCTGATTGTGCTGGGGCTGATTGTTTTTGTGGCGCTTCTGGCTCCGGTGCTCGCGCCGTACGGGTTCGCGTCGCAGACGCTCTCCGACAATCTTCAGGGGCCGGGCGGCAAGCACGCGCTGGGCACCGATGAGCTGGGCCGCGACACGCTGAGTCGGCTCATGCACGGAGCGCGGATCTCGCTTTTGGTGGCGCTGGGCGTCGAGGGCTTCGTGGTGAGCATCGGGGTGCTGGTGGGCCTGGTCGCGGGGTACTTCGGCGGCTGGCTGGATCAGCTTTTGATGCGGATCACCGATGTGCTGCTGGCCTTTCCCGATGTCTTGCTGGCGCTCTTGCTCCTGGGCACACTCGGCGCGTCGAGCGCGTCGCCTGCGGTCTCGCTGGGATTGGTGATTCTGTCGCTGGGCCTGACGGGTTGGCCGCCGCTCGCGCGGCTGGTTCGTGGGCAGGTGCTGACGCTCCGAAAGCGGGAGTTCGTGGAGGCATCGCGGGCGCTGGGCGCGACCAATGGCCGGATTTTAATAAAGCACATCCTGCCGAACCTGCTCTCGCCCTTGATGGTGGCGATCACCGTGGACACCGCAGGCGTGATTCTCGCAGAAGCCACGCTCTCGTTTCTGGGGATCGGGGTTCAGCGCCCGTTTCCGTCGTGGGGCCGCATGATCAACGATGCGCTGGAGTACTACCGCACCGAGCCGCGCCTGCTGATCCTGCCCGCCGCCTGTCTGTCTGTGACCGTGCTCGCGCTGAACTTCCTCGGCGACGGCCTGCGCGACGCCCTCGATCCTCGTCAACGCAAATAAACCCCACTCCAGCCTTTTCGACGGGGGAGGCCGGGAGAGGGGAAACGATACACTGCGGTCATGCGGACTCCGTGGTGGCTCTGGTGCCTGGCTCTTTTGGGAGGGGCGCTGTTTTTTTTGCGCGCTCCGCAGCTCTGGCCGCTGGTTCGCGTCGATCTTCAGCTCTCCGACGCCGAAGTTACCCGTCGCGCCCGAGGTATCGCGCAGAATCTCGGCGTTCGCGGGGGCACCCTGAGCACTGTCACGCTCTCTCTCGACGAAACCCAGATCGATTTTCTCGATAAAACGTTCGGGCGGGAGCAAGCCCAGAGGCGAATCGCCGAGGGTGCGCCCGTGGCGCGCTACTCCGCCGTGCTCTCGACGCCTGGCGACCCGCACCGAATCTCGCTCGATCTCCATCCGAGCGGGAAGCTGCTGGTTTTTGTGCGCACCATCGAGGACGACGACCCGATGCCGCCCGACCGCGCCGTGAGCGAGCCAGAAGCCCGAAAGACCCTGGGAGCGCTGACAGAGACCTCGCTCACGGGCTGGCGACTGATCTCGTCGGCCCGGCGCGACCAGCCCAACCGGGTCGAGCGGACGTATGTCTACGAGCAACTTCTGGAGAAGGGCCTGCGCGAGCGGATGGCGATTGGCTATGCGGGCGGGCAGGTCGTGCGCGTGGTTCGGAACTTCGTCACGCCGCCCGAGTACCTGCGCCGCGCCCGGCCCGACTCTCAGGCGCAGGAGACGCTGGAGCTGATCGGGATGGGGATGTTCGCCCCGCTCACCCTGATCGGAGCCGGGGTTTTCCTGCTACGGCTGCGCGGCGGGACCGCACGGCTCCGCGCCCCGGCGATCCTGGCGGGCGGGGCGTTCACGCTCCTGATGCTCAGCCATCTGCCCCGGTTCGTCGCGACCGATCCGCTCACCCCCGATGCGCTGGAGCTGGCTCGCTTTCTGGTGAGCTTGATGGGCCAGTACGGCTGGACGTTCGCGCTGCTTTTCGCCGTGATCTCGGCGGGCGATGCGCTGGACCGGGAGGTTCGCGGCGGCACGGGGGGCCGGACGCTCGATGCCTTCGCACGCCTTCGCTGGCGCACTCCAGGCGTCGCGGCGGCCTCGCGCAACGGGTTTCTGATCGGGGTTCTCTGCGGCGGCGTCATGACCGCGCTGATCTGGCTTCTGGGCTGGCGGTGCGCACTCCAGCCACGGGCGTTCCATCTGGCGATTCTAAACTCCACCAGTCCGCCGCTGGTCACGCTGACGTATTTTTTGCAGATCGCGCTGCTGGAGGAGCTGGGCTATCGGTACTTTGCCGCGACCTGGATCGAGCTGAAGACAAAGCGCCGCTGGCTGGCGATCCTGGTGCCCGCACTGATCTACGGGTTGACTCACGCCTCGCTGGGGTTCTTGCCGCCCGCTGAGCCGCTCTGGGCGCGGGCGCTACTGATGTGCGTCGTCGGGGGAATCTGGGGAGTCGCGTTCTTTCGGTTCGACGCGCTGACGGTCGTGCTCTCGCACCTGGCCGCCGATCTGTTCATCTTCAACTGGCCCGGAATACAACGGGGCGACATCGGCTCGATTCTCGTCGCCGCCGCCCCACTGCTCCCGCTGGTGGTTTCCCTCCCCCTCCCTCGTTCCTCGGGCACCCCCTTCCCTCACGCCGACGAAGTCGGGAAAACGTGAGGGTAAGGGGGACGGGGGGATGGGTCACTCCGCCGGGGCTGGCTCTTCGCCTTCCGGTTCGTCGCCGGGCGGGGCGGACTCGCCGCCGACGTAGGCTTGCTCTTCCTTCATTCCCAGCTCCTCCGCGACAATAGAGATCGCTTCGATCACTTCCTCGCGGTGGGCGTCGGCTTCAGGGCCGAAGAGAATCTTGCCGACGGCGTCCACGTCGAGTGGGGCGAGGCCGTAGCGTAGAAGCCGCCGGACGATCTCCTCATCGACGCTCTCCAGCAGGGTCAGCTCTTTGTCCCAGACCGAGTCCGAGAGCGAGACGCCGTTGCGGTCGGGCAGGAGCACGAACTGACGCAAGGCCCAGAGGCTGCCGCGCAAGCGGTGCGCCATGAGCGGGTCGGCATCGAGGCCCCTGGCGGAGAGCTGCTTGGACGCCTGCTCCTCCCAGTACTCGAAGGTCGGCATGTAGCGCTCGCCATGGACACGGATGGCCTCTTCGTAGCACTCGACCCCGCGCCGCCACCACGGATAGGGCAGGGGCCGGAACGTCCCGCGATACAGAACGTACTCGTAGCGATCCTGGACGCTCCGCTCGCGCCCGTAGCCCGAGGCGTAGTTGTTGCTGCGCGGAGCCGACGCCGGGCGGCTGGCGGCGCTCGCACCGCTCTTGAAACCGATCATGTCGTCGGCGCTGATCTCGATCATGTCCGAGAAGCGCTCCAGCAGCCCCGAGAGGCTGGTTGCGCCGTAGTGGGCTGGGTCGAACGACGGATCGAGCCGGAGCGCCGACGCACGAAGGACGCCCGGCGCGACCTCGGAGCTGCCCGAGACGGAAAGGGCTTTTCGGAGCGCGGCGGCCAGAAGCTCGCGGGCCTGGTCCTGAAGCTCGGCATCGGCGTCGAGCGCCTGGCCTTCGGCGCGCGCGGCCAGCGCCTGATAGAACTTGAACTCGTCGCACGAGCGCACCCAGAACCCGCTTGCGGTCTGCTCCGATGCGATCCCGATCACGCGCCGTCCGCTCTCCCGAATTTTCTGCGCGACAGCAGAATGGTCTGCATCGCCGCCGACCAGAACGACGGTTCCGATGTGGGCGCTGTTGCACATGTCCTGCGTCGCGTCCATGGCGAGCTTGACATCCGCGCTGGCACGAGCGCCGCGCGGGTAGAGCTGGATCAGCTCCAGGCCGCCATCGGCCAGCTCATCGCGGTAGCGCGCCAGCCACTGCCAGTTCGCGTACGCCCGGTTGACGCTCAGCGTTCCGAGCGAGGCGGCGAAGTCGAGGATCGCTCGAACGTTCACCAGTACGTCCTGGGGGCCGAAACGTCGGTCTTTGTTGCGGTACGAGCCAGTTCCGTGCAGCTCCTCGAAGAGCGCGGCATGGAGATTCTCGAAGTCCCAATAGATAGCGACAGTAGGGTTGCTCATTACAAAATCCTTACAGCCTTCCTCCCTAAGATGAGGCCGGGCCGCCGAAGTATAGCATGTACGCTCCAAACCCGCCATTTTCGCAGCCCGGCATTAAAAATACCGGCCTCCCAAAAGCGCTCTTCCAGGGCGCGATAGCACCCCTCTCCGAACGATGTTCGGGCCGCGCCGGAGGTGCGCTTCTAATAGGCCGGTATTTTTAATGCCGGACCCCGTGCCGGACCCCAATATCCAAACCTGCCATTTTCAAGGTATGATTTGCCACATGTATAGAAAATCATTTCTCGCTCTGGCGCTTTGCCTGGTGGTTTTGGGCGGTGCGCGGGCACAGGAAACCATCGACGCCGAGATGATGGCAAAAATCCGCGACGAAGGTCTGAATCGCTCGCAGCTCCCGCAGACGCTCTCGTACCTCACCGAAGTTATCGGGCCACGGCTCACGGGATCGCCCGGTCTGCTTCGGGCCAACGACTGGACGAAGTCGAAGCTCACCGAGTGGGGGCTTGTCAACGCGAAACTGGAGCCGTGGGGGCCGTTCGGTCGCGGCTGGACGTGCGAAAAGTTCTCGCTGAGCGTCGAGGGGCCGACGCCGTTCACGGTGATCTCGTGTCCGAAGGCCTGGTCGCCGAGCGTGAAAGCCTCGGGCGAGCTAATTTATCTGGACGTCGCCGATGTCGCCGGTCTGGATGCGTTCAAGGGCAAGCTCAAGGGCAAAGTGGTTCTGTTCGGCGGAATCCGGCCTGTCGCGGCGCACTTCAGTCCCCAGGGCCAGCGCTACGACGACGCGCAGCTTCTGGCGCTGAACCAGCCGCCCGCGCCCCGTCCGAACGGGGGCGGATTTCCCGGTGGTGGCGGACGACCCGGCGGGAACTTCGGGCAGCAGTTTGCGCTCCAGCGGCAGATTCAGACGTTTCTGAAAGCCGAGGGCGCGGCAGCCGTTCTCGACGCTGGCCGGGGCGACGGCGGGACGCTGTTCGTTCAGCAGGCCAGTGTCGCGCCGCCCGCTGCGCCGCCTGCGCCCCTGCCCGATGGCACGGCAGGTCTCCCGCGCCGCGTCTCACCCTGGAAGAAAGAGGCCGACGGCAGGATCGTCCCGCAGATCGCGGTGGCTGTGGAGCACTTCAACCGGCTCGCGCGCATGGTGCAGGCAGGCGAGAAGGTCCAGGTCTCCCTGGAGCTGAAAACCCGCTTCAACGGCGACGACAACTCGATGGTCTTCAACACTACGGCGGAGCTTCCCGGCTCCGACAAGGCCGATGAGATCGTCATGTGCGGCGGACATCTGGACTCCTGGCACGGCGGAACCGGCGCGACCGACAACGCCGCAGGCTGTAGTGTCGGGATGGAAGCCCTGCGAATCCTGAAAGCTCTGGGCGTAAAACCCCGAAGAACCATTCGGGTTGCACTCTGGAGCGGCGAGGAGCAGGGGATTTTCGGCTCGACGGCCTACGTCAAAGAGCACTTCGGCAGTGCGAAAGAGCCGAAAGCCGAGCACGAAAAGCTCAGCGGCTACTTCAATTTAGACAACGGAACCGGGAAGATTCGCGGCGTCTGGTGCCAGGGCAACGAGGGCGTCATGTCGATCTTCTCCGACTGGCTGAAACCGTTCTCCGACCTCGGCGCGACCACGGTCACAAAGCGCAACACGGGCGGCACCGACCATCTCCCGTTCGATGCCGCCGGGCTGCCGGGCTTCCAGTTCATCCAGGACGAGATCGAGTACGACTCCCGGACGCACCACTCCAACCAGGACGTGTTCGACCGAATTCAAATCGACGACATGAAGCAAGCCGCCACCATCATGGCCGCGTTCCTCTACAACGCCGCCATGCGCGAGGACAAGCTTCCGCGCAAGCCGCGCTGACCTGCCAAAAGGGGGGCAAGAACTAACTTAAGTCAGTTTTGCCCGAGTGCAGATCGGTTTATCCTCCAGGAAAGTGAAACTCACTCCTGGAGGAAACCCGTGCGTCTGAATATCCAATGGGTGTCCCCAAGGTTCCTCCTGGGGCAGCAAGGCAGGGGAGAAATGCCGCAAGTTTCGTCAGGCGGCGGGCTGCTTTTCATCGTACAGTGGCGGCGTGAGAGACGAGACAGTGCGGGAGTACGAGGCGGCGATAGGACGGGCGCTGGAGCGAGCGTTCTGTGACCCCGAGGCGACGGTAGCGACACTGGCGGACGCCGCCGGGTTCTCGGCGTTCCATTTTTCGCGGATGTTTGCGGGGATGGTCGGCGAGAGTCCGGGCGAGTTCCTGCGGCGCATCCGACTGGAGCGTGCGGCGCTGGCGCTGAAGTCGCGGCGGCGGGTCACCGAGGTCGCCCTCGACGCCGGGTACGAGAGCCTCGAAGCTTTCAGCCGGGCGTTTCGATCCGCGTTCGGCTGCGTACCGTCGGCGTTCGCGGCAACAGGCTTCGCCGCACGGCTTCCGGCACCCTCGAATCTCCACATCGGGCCGGGCGGGGCCAGAGTGCCTCTCCCGCGCCTCTCGAAAGGAACAAAAATGCACATTGAGATTCAAGAGAGCGTCCCCGCGCGGCGGGTGGTCGCGATTCGTCACGTCGGTCCATACCCCGAGATCGGGCCGGTTTTCGGAAAGCTGATGGCCTGGGTTGGGCAAAATGGCGTCGCGATGACCGGCCCCGGCCTGATGATCTCCCACGACGACCCGGAGAGCGTCCCGGCGGAAAAGCTGCGCTCGGATGCCTGCGCAGAGGTCTCGCCAGACTTCGCCACGAGCGACGCTTCGGTCCAGGTCATCGATGTTCCCGGCGGGCGCTACGCCGTTGCGACCTACCTCGGCTCGTACGCGGGCCTCGGGTCGGCGTGGGGCCAGCTCATGGGCGAGTGGCTCCCGGCGAGCGGCGCAACGCTGGACTTTTCCCGCCCGAGCTTCGAGGTTTACCTTGACGACTGCGACACGGTCGCCGAGAGCGAGCTACGCACCGAGCTGTATCAGCCTGTTCTGTAAGTTTCGCCCAGCCCCAATAATGGGGAATCAAACTTTGATTTCTCCCCATTATTGGGGCTGGGGGCGGCTGGTGTATACTGTGCGTAGCGCATGGAGAAAAAGAACCGGATCGCAGAGGCTTTCAAAGAAAACTTCAACCTGCTTGGCCTCGCGGGGGCGGCGGCGCTGTCGGCGGCGACCCTGAATCCGATCCCCCTGTTGATCGGCGTCGTCGTCGAGGCGGCGTATCTGATTTTTGTCCCCGACTCGAAGTGGTTCGACTCGCGGCTCGAAGCCCGGTTCGACGCCGAGATTCTCGCGCATCGCAATAAATTGAAAAACGAGGTCTTCCCGAGGGTCGCGTCGGGGATCAAAGAGCGGTTTGTTCGGCTGGAAACCATTCGGGCGCAGGTCGGGCAGGAAGAGACGTTTGCCCGCGAGCACTGGTTTCGCCAGGTTCTGCGAAAGCTCGATTATTTACTCGAAAAATTTCTGTTGTTCGCCCGAAAAGATGCCGAGTTTCGGACGCATATCAAGCGGGTTTATGAAGAAACCGTCGAGCCGAGCCGCCCGCGCGATGTCCGTCGGCGTAGCACGCGCGACGAGGGGTACGATCTCACGGAAGACTCCGTGCCGCCGACGGGCGACCGCTGGGTGACCGCAACCGTCGCCGCGATCCAGAACCACTTCGACGAAGAGCTGGACGGTGTCCGGCGCGAGCGTGCCACCGAGGAAGACTACAACACCCAGGCGATCTTGGACAAGCGCATCGAGGTGATTGGCTCCCGCCACGAGCAGGTCGGGCGCATCGGGAAGATTCTCACCAACCTCGGGCACCAGATGAACCTGCTGGAAGATAGCTTCGGGCTGATCAACGACCAGCTCCGCGCCCGCTCGCCCGAGCAGGTTCTCGCCGACATCGATGGCCTGGTCTACCAGACCGACGCCATGACCAAGATGCTCGACGAGATGAGCAGCTTAGGATTATAGAAAATTATGGCAATCGCCGATCAACTGAAAAAAGCTGCCGGTCTCTTCATCCAGTTCGAGGAGGAAGCCCAGCCCGCCCCGGCTCCCACAGCCCCTCCGACGCCTGCGTCCCCGCCTGGCAGCGGGAGCGCACCCGAGGACGACATCGACAAGCGCCTCGCGGCGATGAGCGCCGAGCTGGCCGGAGTCGGTGGCGGCGCGAAGACGGTAGCGCAGGTGGTTCAGCAGAGCAATGGGCCGAACCTCGACCAGATTAAAGTGGACGCCGGTTCGGTTCCGCCCCCGCTTCCGGGCCAGAGCCTGGACTTCAACGCGCTGTACACGGCGGCAGACCTTCCGCTCGCTCCGTTTACCGCCGAGCAGACCCTGGAGATGCTCGGAAAGCTCCCCCAGAACCTCCCGCTCGACATGAAGCGCCAGATGATGAGCGTCACCCTGGGCGCGATGGGAACCGCCATCGGAGCCAGCGCCGAGAACATCGTCGCGGATGCTTCAAGAAAACTTGCAGCCCTCGCCGCCTACGCCGCCGACATCGACAAGACCACGGACGCGTATCTTGTCGCCGCCGAGACCGAGATCCAGCGCCTCACCGACGAAATCGAGCAGCGCCGCCAGGCCGTGTTGAGCGCCCGCGACAAACAGCAGACCATCCACAAAATCTGCGCCGCCGAAGCCGACCGCCTCGACGACGTGTTAGAGTTCTTCAGCCTCGACATCGGCCCCAGCAAGCACGCCTGATGAATTTCTATTTACTAATTTTTATTTTTGTTATTGTGTTATTTTTGCTGATTCAGATTATTAGGCATAATTTCATAGATTTTCACACTTCATTTAAAATAATTAAAAATAAGAAGAAAGAATAGAGAATAGAGTGCGTTATTTGTTCTGGCGCAATAAAAACCGCTCGGTGGCGCGTTTTAAATCGGGGTAGTTGGCTTCGGCGAGTTGTTCGCTGGCTCCGAACACGAATGTCGGGACATTTCTAATGCCGACGTTGTACGCGCCGTCGTCGAAGCGGACGATGTTCTCGTCATAGCGATTCTCGGTGACGGACTCGGTGAGTGCCGCTCCATCAAGGCCGACAGATTGGGCGAGGGCTGAAAGAACGCTTATGTCTTCGAGGTTCTCGTAGCGCTCCCAGTACGCCCGGTAGATCGCTTCGTTGAGGGCATCGAAGCGCTCGGGGGCTTCGGCTTTGACCCACCCGGCGGCCAGAAGTGCGTTGTGAGTTCGGACAAAGCCGGGGCGCGGGAGCGGCACATGGATTTGCTCGTCGTCGCAGAATAAATCGAAGCGCGACTTCGGGGCGCTGGGGTCGGGCAGCGGGCGCGGACCAGGGTTCGACGCCGGGCCGTCCAGCTCGGGCGGGTACAGCGATGCACCGACCCAGTTAAAAATAATATCGGTTTCCTGCGTGAGCTTCTTCGCCTGGAAAAAACCGACCCAGCACCAGGGGCACAGGTAGTCGTGGAGCAGGGCGACGTTGTTGGCTCTGGCCCAGGGCCGAAGCGTAAAGATCGTGTTCACGGGAGAGAGTATACCCGGTGGGTACAATTCGCCATGCGATTTGGCGTGTGTGCCCCGCCCGAGCAAGCCGTGGCTCTGGCCGAGGCGGGCTTCGACTATATCGAGCTTGCGGTAAGCTCGGATCTTGCTCCGCTGGAAGAGAGCCGCGTCTGGGCGACGCGTCGGGCGGCGCTGGAGAAGCTCGCACTACAGCCTGAGGCGTTCAATATGTTCGTTCCGGCGCAGCTCAAAATCGTCGGGCCGGACGCCGACGTTTGTGCACTGGGAAACTATGTCTTCACGGCGCTGGAGCGAGCGGCGCAAGTCGGCGGCGAGGTTATTGTTCTCGGGAGCGGCGGAGCACGGAGCATTCCCGATGGCTACCCCGAGGCGCTTGCCTACAAAGAACTCACCCGGTTTCTCCATCAGTGCGCCGATGCGTCCGAGCGCTTCGGCGTGAAAGTTGTCGTCGAGCCGCTGGGCCGGGAGTGCGCGTTCATCACGTCGGTGAGCGAGGGCGCAGAGCTGGTGCGGCGGGTCGGGCGCGTCGGCGTGAGGAACCTCGCCGACACCTGGCACATGGACGCCCTCGCCGAGCCGCTTTCGGAGATTTCTGCACACGCCGACGTTCTGGGGCATGTCCACACGGCGGGGCCGGACCGAAAAGCGCCGCCCGAGGCCCACGACTTCGCGCCGCTTTTTCACGAGCTTCACCGAGCGGGCTACGACGGGCGCGTCTCGCTGGAGGTGAGCTGGGATAGTTTTGCCAAGCAAGCTGCGGGTGCGCTCAGCGCCCTGCGACGGGGAGCCGCAGCGTAACGCTTGTTCCGGCGCTGCCCGTCTCGACGGAGAGTGTCCCGCCGAGGCCCGTCGCCCGCTCACGCATCGAGGTCAGCCCGATCCCCGCGCCGACGCTCTCGCCATCCGGGGCAAAGCCCGCGCCGTCGTCGGCGACACACAGAACTAACTTGCGGTCCTCGCGCGTCAGCGTCACGCGGACACCGCTCGCCCCCGCGTGCTTGGCGGCGTTGGTCAGGCTCTCCTGCGCCACTCGGAGCGTCGCGACCTGCGTGGACGACAGCAGCCCGTCGAGGAGAGTTGCGCCTTCCACGGAGATGGGCAGCCCGGTCCGGCGGGTTAAACGCTCCGCCTCGGCAAGAAGCGTCCGCGACGCCGCCTCGCCGTCGTCCACGGCCCACGGACGGTTGTGAAAGGTCCAGTCGCGGACGCCCTGCATGGCCTCGCGCAGGGCCGCCGCTTCCTCTTTGAGAATCGCAGCGGTCTCGTCGTCCTCGCCGTGGCTCTTGAGTCGCACCCGCGCCGCCGCTTCGAGCCGCAAAACTCCGGCGGCGAGCGAGTTGCCGACGCCGTCGTGGATCTCGCGCGAGAGCCGGGTGCGCTCCTGGGCCAGCGCCAGATCGCCCCGGACATTGGCAAGCTCGGTGCGGGCTTCGTCGTTGCCGAGCCGCAGCCTGCGAATCACCGACGAGACGGCGAGCAATAAACCCATCCGGACGAACATCGCCAGCGCGAACGCGGAGAAGTCCAGTGGGTGCGGCGGCAGTGGGACCGTCCCCAAAAACAGCGCGACGCACGCCGAGAGCCGGGTAATTACCGCTTCTTTGAGGCCCTCTAAAACCGTCTCGCCGCTCACCACGACGAATGTCACGACCCAGATCGGGCTTTCCATCCCGCCCGTCAGCCGGACGCCCGCGACGATCAATAAAAAGTCCAGCGCGACGAAAAGCCAGCCCAGCGTGCGATAGAGCGGTATCTCGCCCGTGCGCGCCCGGACCCGCTGGAGCGAGAACCGGGCAAAAAGATTCGCCCCTTCGAGCGCCATCACGATCAGAAACGGCCAGAGCCGAACGGGCGGCCCCTTCGGATCGATCCCGAGGCTTCGCAGGATCGCCCAGACCATCAGCCCGGCGACGCAGTACCAGTACACCCGGTTCGGCCCGGAGATCACCCGCCGATAGTCAGGAACGCTCACGGCTTGAGTATAGCACCCTGTTTTCCCTCCCCCCGCCTTCTCTCGTTCCTCGTTACGGCGACCCCCTCCCCGGCTTCGCTTGGGGCAGGGGGGTGTCTCTCTGGTCGCTTGCGACCAACTCGCGTAGCGAGTGGCGAGGAACGAGCTCCGAAGTTTTTCATCGAAGCTCCGAAGTTTTTCATCGAAGCTCCGAAGTTCCAGATTCAACCCCCTGCCCCAAGCGAAGCCGGGGAGGGGGTCGCCGTAACGAGGAACGAGAGAAGGCGGGGGGAGGGAAACCGGTACAATCGCCCTATGAACCCGTCGCCCTGGACTGCCCGCGCCGAAGCCACAACCCGCTACTGCCTCGAATCGTTCTTCGACGAGCGGGCCGGGCGGTTTCGTCCCGCGACGCCCGCCGACCCGAAGGCGCTTCCGTGGGAGTTCATGTGGGGCGATGGCGTCGCGTTCTCCATGCTGGTCGGCGCGAAAGATAAAACACGACTGAGCCGGTTTTTCGACGGGCTTCAGGGCTACTGGGACGAGCGGGCGCTGGTTCCCGGCTACGATGCCTATCTATCCTCGCCCGGAAACTCCGATAAATACTACGACGACAATGCCTGGATGGTGTTAACGTTCGTGGAAGCCTACGAACTCACCGGCGAGCGAAAATACCTGAACCGGGCGGCCCAGGCTATGCGCTTCGTGCTCTCCGGCTGGGACGACACGCTCGGTGGCGGAATTTATTGGCGCGAGAGTAAACAATCCAAGAACACCTGCTCCAACGGCCCGAGCGCCACAGCAGCCCTGGCCCTCGCGCGGCATGTCAGCTCGGGGTACTTTGTGGCCTACGCACGAAAAATAATTAACTGGACAAAGCCTAAGCTCCAAGACTCCGACGGACTTTACTACGATAACTGCGATCTCTCGGGGAAGCTCGAAAAGACACGCTGGACCTATAATTCCGCGCTCATGCTCCGGGCGCACCTCTTGCTCTTTCGGGCGACGGGCGAGAAAAATCAGCTTGCCCAGGCCGTGCGAATCGCGGAAGCCTGTGAGAAAATTTTCGTCGAGCCGAGCACCGGTGCGTTTCGCGACGAAGCGAATTTTTCCCATCTTTTAGTCGAGGCGTTTTTAGACTTGTTTCAAGAGACAAGGGCACCGTTCTTGAGAAAACGCGCCGAGGCGTGCGGGGAGTTTGCCTGGAAGCACCTTCGCGATCCGGCGGACGGCGGGCATTTCACGCGCTGGCGGATCGAGCCGGGGCGCAAGCAGCTTCGTAAAACGCTGATGGACAATGCGTCGGTCGCGCGGCTCTACTGGCTACTGGCCGACGGAAAGTAGCCCGCCGCGAGAAAAAAACGGGAACTCAAAGCGGTCTGGCGTGCTATAAGGGGGAGGCTTCCCGCTGGGGCGGCCCGACTTTATCATGCCCCGAACTTTTTTCTTGCTTCTTGCACTGTCTCTTGCCATGCCTGTCCTGGCCTCCGATCTTCCCGAGCGCCCGACGTTTCCGATGCCTGCGGTGAGCGTCGCGCCGAAGATCGACGGCGATCTCTCCGACCTTGCGTGGACGAAAGACGCGTTTGTCGTCCCCGAGTTCTTCCGGTTCGGCTCCGATGCGCCGATTAGCGAGAAGACGGAGGCGTATCTCTGCGCCGACGGAAATTTTCTCTACGCGGCGTTCAAGTGCTTTGATTCGCACCCGGAGCTGGCACGGGCGAGCGAGACTCAGCGCGGCAGCCGTGCGGTCTGGGACGACGACCATATCACGCTGATTGTGGACTCGCAGAACTCCCGGCGCGGTAGCTCGTCGTTCGGGGTGAACTCGCTGGGAACCCAGACCGAGTTTTTAGAGGGCGGAACCGCCGACAACATCAAGTGGGCAGGCGACTGGAAGGCCGCCGTCAAGCCGTTTGAGGGCGGGTACACCATCGAGCTGGCGATCCCGTTCGCGCTGCTTCGCTATCCCAAGGGCGCAAAAGCGATGGGAATCATGGTCAACCGCCAGCTCAACCGCGAGCGCAACGCGGTCTCCTGGCCGAAAATTCCCGCCGCCGGGCAGAGCTTCCAGACACGTGTCCAGTTCATTCCCGAGTTCACCGGGCTGAGCGTCCCCAAACTTGCTGCCAGGCCGACGATTCTTCCGTTTGTGCTTGCCAGTGCGGGCGACGGCACCAGAGGCCGGGTCGGTCTCGACGTGAAATATCCGGTCTCGACGACGCTCACCGGGGTCCTGGCGCTTCGTCCGGACTTTCAGACTATCGAAAACGATGTCGCCGGTATCAATTTTTCCTACAACGAGCAGTTTGTCCCGGACCGACGCCCGTTTTTTGCGGAGGGCAACGAGTTCTTTCCCCAGCCCGATCTGTTTTACTCGCGTCGGCTCGGGGCGCTCGACGATGCCGTGAAGCTGGTGGGAAAAGACGGCAATCGCTCGCTCGGGGTTCTTCGGGCGCACGCCAGCGGTGTCAACGCCCGTGAGAGCAATATCATTAACTTCCGAGAGGGCGTCGGGGCGCTCAGTCAGTTCGGATTCTCCGCCGTGGACGACCGCCGCACGGGGCAGCCGGGCACGCGCGCCGCTCGATTCTTCGGCGACTGGGGACAAAGCTCGGGGGATCGCCAGAATATTCTTTCTGTGAGTCAGACCCAGACCTGGAAAGACGACCAGCCTCAGGGCACGAACCCGCGCATCGAGCTACGTTCGCGTGGGCCGCAGGGAAAAGCCCGCTACCGGGTTAGCTGGGAGCAACTCGACGACGACTTTACCAGCCCGCTCGGGCTGGTCCAGGATCGCAACCGCAAGGGCGTCTCCGCGAGCGTCGGCTGGCGCTCGCAGCTCGACAAAGGCCCGCTCGGCAGCTACGACATCGACCTGGACGTGCGCGACTTCGACCGCCAGACCGACGGGAGTTTCTTTCTTCAGGACACCAGCGCGAGTGTGTACGGCGAGACCCGGCGCGGGATCGGGCTGGGGGTAGGCTACCAGGGCGGGCGGCGCAAGAGCGACCCGCTTCTGCCCACGATCTACCGCGACCGGGCGCTGGGCGGCCAGCTTGGCTGGAACAAGCGCCAGTTGTTCTCGCAGGGGGGCCTCGGATATCGCTCGGGACGGCAGGCGGGCCAGAGTCTTCAGAGCTGGAGTGCCCAGCAAGGGATTTTAGTGAGCCGCCCGTTCTCGCTTCTGGGTAGCTACTCCGAGCAGTCCCTGGGCACTCAAAAAACCCGCCAGACCCTGCTCACGGGGACATACCGACTCTCGCCGTACCGGGCGCTCAGCGGGCGGCTGGTCTCGCGCAACGGCACGGGCAACGACCAGAACGTCGGCCCGAGCCAGGGGACGAACCTGTACTTCGCCTACTCGCAGCGCACCCGTGGCGGCGCGGACCTGTTTGTTCTCCTGGGCGACCCCAACGCCGCCGAAACTCGGGGCACTGTCACTGTGAAGGTTCTGCGCGCACTCTAAACTCGACTTTGTGAGAATATACATTGCCCACGGCACAAAAATCGTCCGGCGATAAGAGATTATCTCACATCCCAGGACGATGAACGTCCGGCAATGGGGCGGGCAAGCCGCCGTCTCCCTCGTACCTCGGTCGAAATTCGAGCGCAGCGAGACGGCGCGTAGCGCCCCATTGCCGGACGATTTTCGTCCTGGAAACTTAGAAATAGGGAAAATCAGGGGAATGATTCCTACTTCGATTTCTCGGGTTCAGGGAAGCGGGTGGTCTGCCAGCGCAGAAGCTGCCAGCCATTTTTCTTGTCGCGACAGTACACCGCTGTGTAGTGCGCCTGAAACGAAAGAACACGTTCCGGAGTTTTGACGCGCATCTGGACCGTTCCACTGAGAACACTGATCGTGGGACCGGAGAAAATACCGTTTCCCTGGTCTTCGATGGCTTCGTAGCGCAAGGCACCGCTTTTGATGCTTTCAAGAAACGATGCTTTTGTGTCTGTCTTGCCGTTGGAGTGAACATAGACAAGGTCGGGATGGAGAAACCGGGAAAGAGCGGGTATCTCTCCACGGATCGTTGTAAATCGACGCTGTTGATGGACTTTGAACAGGTCTCTCTCGGCACGGCTGAAGTGCTGCGTGTAGAGATCGGGCTTCTGCGCGAAGGTTGGCAGCGTCGGCGTGAGAAGAAGTACAAAAGCGATCCAAAATGGCTTCATTTCGTTAGCTCCGGCCAGGTGATGGCGCGATGTTCTGTGTCGGGGACGACTTTATTGTTGCGAAAGAGTTTTTTTGCAGGCTCCGGCCAGGAGTTCCAGGTGGTTTGTGGGATCGTGACGTGCTTGCAGGCGCTCCAGCCGCGCTGGTAGACAATGGCGAGCATGGTCCGGGAGTGATCCGAGAGATTGGGAACTCCCCGGTGCCAGGTGCGCAAATCGCGCAGGACCAGTGACCCCAGCGGCAGAACCGTCCGGATCGACGGTAGCCGCGCCGCGCGCTCTTCGAGGTTCTCCGAATCGACGATCAGGTGCGTGGTCGGCCAGACCTCGGTCGCGCCGTTCTCCAGCGTGAACGGGCACAGCGGGACGTTCAACACCAGGTGCGTCACGGGGGTCGCGCCGGACTGCTCGATGCCAAACAGCGGTCGCTCGTCGCGATGCACCGGCTGAAACCCGGAGCCGGGGTAGCACGTATTGGTGTGGTAGAAGCTGCACTGGGCATCAGGGCCGAGCGCGGCCTGGATCACGCTCACCGCCGCCGGGTGCGCCGCCAGCTTCGCGTCGGCAATCGGGCCAAGCAGCGGCGTAAAGAACCCGATGTGCTTCTCGCCGAACGTCTTGCCGTCGAGGGCGTCCCAGCCGCCCGCTCGCTCGATGTGCTCGGCGCACAGCGGCTCGTAGCCGCTCTGAACGTCCCGAAGAAACGCCGGGTCGTAGGCATTTTCGAGAACGACCAGCCCGGCGTCGCCTAAGATTCGCAAGGCGAGAGAGAGCCGCTCGCCCGAAAGCCCGCTCTCGCGCTCGGCCTCTGTCAACGTCACTGTCATGATGCTCCCCGGTTCGCGATGCCCAGGGGGTATTCCTGCGTGGATTTTCGAGGGATTGAAATCCCTCGCTGGAGGCGCAAGCGCCGAATGCCCTCGCGGGCAGGGTTTTTCGTCCGGTAGGACGTTTGGCGAAGCCCTTAGCGAGATGTTTCAACACCTCGCCGGTTCCCAACCCGCATGTGGTACCATTTTGCTGTGTCCGAGTTTCCTGTTACCGCCGACGATGTTCGCCGCCTGGCAAGGCTGGTAGAGACGCACTCTCTTTCGGAGCTGCGCTATGAAGAAGGGGAGCTGCGCATCACGCTCCGGACGGGGGCTATTTTATCCACACCGTCGGTCGGTCTGGCGGCGACACCTGCTGCCCCGGTTGCGGCTCCGATTGTTGCTCCTACGCCGGTGGGGCGGCCTATCGAGGCTCCGATCATGGGGATTTTCTACCGCTCGCCCGCGCCGGGGACGCCTGCGTTCGTCGAGCTGGGGGACAGCGTCGAGGTCGGGCAGCCCATCGGGATGATCGAGGCGATGAAGACGTTCTCCGAGGTTCTCTCCGAGGCGGTCGGGACCGTGCTGTCGATTCCGATGGAGAACGGCAAGCTGGTCCAGCCGGGCGATGTGCTGGTGGTTCTGGAGCCGCTGGCGTGAGGGAGATCGCGGTCGGATTGTTAGGCTGCGGCGTCGTGGGAAGCGGGACGGTTCGGGTGCTGACGGACAGCGCCGACGAGATCGCCCAGCGCGTCGGGGCGAAGTTAGTCGTCAAAAAAATCGCGGTGCGCGACCCACAGAAAGCCCGCACCGTGACGCTTGCGCCGGGCGTACTCACCGGCAACGCCTCGGAAGTTTTAGAAGACCCCGAAATTCAGATCGTCGCCGAGCTAATTGGCGGAGTTGAGCCAGCGCACGGATATATTCTTCGTGCCATTCAGAATAATAAGAACATTGTTACCGCCAACAAAGAGCTAATGGCAAAACAAGGCCATGACCTGATGCTCGCAGCGGCAAAAGCAAAGAAAGATTTCTTCTTAGAAGGCTCTGTGGCCGGTGGAATCCCGATTCTGGCGGCGATTAAAGAGAGTCTGGCGGCCAACAGGGTCAAAGAGCTGATGGGGATTGTCAACGGAACCACCAACTACATTCTCACCCGGATGACCGAAGAAGGCGCGGAGTTTGCGTCCACGCTCAAGGCCGCGCAGGAATTGGGCTACGCCGAGGCCGACCCGACCAGCGACGTGGACGGCTTCGACGCGCAGTACAAGCTGGCGATTCTGGCGTCGATGGCCTTCAACACGACCCTCGGCGCGGACGACATCGCGGCGCAGGGAATCCGGCAGGTCAGCGCTCGGGATATCGCCGTCGCCCGCGAATTGGGCTACCGGATCAAGCTGGTCGCCAAGGCCCGCGACGAAGGCGAGGGAAGAATCCAGGCGCACGTGCATCCCGCGCTCCTGCCCGCGCGTCACCCGCTCGCCAGCGTCAACGATGTCTTCAACGCCGTCCTGGTGCGCGGCGATGCGGTCGGGGATGTCATGTTCTACGGGCGCGGCGCGGGCAGCCTGCCCACGGGTAGCGCGGTCGTGGGCGACATGATCGCCTGCGCTCGAAATATTCTGGCGGGTTCCACGGGCCGGGTCGGGTGTACGTGCTACTCGAAGCGTGAGGTCGTCCCGATCAGCGAGGTCGAGAGCAAGTTCTACATTCGGCTGCATGCGTTGGATAAACCCAAGGTTTTAGCGTCCATTGCCAACGTTTTTGGCGACTTCGATGTCTCTATCGAGTCGGTGGTGCAAAAAGCCCTGCCCGCCGACGAAGCCGAGATCGTCTGGGTGACTCACAGTGCTCGCGAGGCAAATATTCGCGGCGCACTCGACGTAATCTCCCGGCTTTCCGTCGTGAAAACCGTCAATAACTGGATTCGAGTCGAAGAATGACCGAAGAAAGCCCGAAAGCTAAAAAACTGGAGCGGGCGAAGCGTATCGAGCGGATAATTTTGTTGCCGATCCTGGCGCTGGTAGCGGCGGCGTTCTTTATTCTGGGTCGCGTCGAGGTAATCGGGCGCTCGATGGAGCCAAACTTCCACGACGGACAGCGGCTAATTGTTATTAAGACCTACAAGCAGCTCTCACCGCTCAAAGTGGGCGATGTGATCGTGATCGAGGCGGCCAATAAAAAAGGCCGCGAGGCACAGATCATCAAGCGAATTGCGTTTATCCAGAACGCGCAGGGGACGCTGCCCTGGCCGGGAATTCTGCCAACGTCGCGTGGGCCGCAGCTCACGCCGACGCTCTTTCCTGCCGAGGCGTTTTCCAGCCCGATACCCAAAAAATCCATGCTGGTTCTGGGCGATAACCTCGAAAACTCCACGGATTCGCGTGAGTTCGGCCCTGTTTTCCCCAATGAAGTCTTTGCAAAGGTGATCTCTCGGTGACCGATTATAAGAAGAAAGGAATAGGCTTGAGATGAGAGCTTCACCGATAAGCGGGGTTGTGCTTCAGACGCCGATAACCACGATCTCGAATGTGCTTCAGACGCAGATTGTGGGACTGCACACGCCGTACCAGGGCAAGGTACGCGATGTCTATGCCATCGGCGAGTCGGCGATGCTCCTGGTTGCCACCGACCGGCTTTCCGCTTTCGATGTGGTCATGCGCCAGGGCATTCCGGGCAAGGGGAAAATACTCACCCAACTCGCGGCGTTCTGGTTCCAGGAGACGCGCGGGATTATCGACAACCATTTCATTGCCATCGATGATGCTGCGTTGAGACAGAGCCTCGCCGATGCCAGAGCGCTCTGGGAGCCGTCGCTCTCGGGGCGGACGATGCTCTGCAAGAAAACGACGCCCCTGAAGATCGAGGCCGTGGTGCGCGGCTATCTCTCCGGATCGCTCTGGAAAGACTACAAAAACGGCGATCTGGCGCGTTGGGGAATCTCGCTTCCGGGCGGGTTGGTCGAGTCGGAGCGCCTGCCCGAGCCGATCTTCACGCCGTCCACCAAGGCCGAGAAGGGCCAGCACGATGCCCCCATGACGCCCGCCGAGGCAAAAGAACTTCTGGGCATGCACTATCAGCCCGTGGTGGACGCCTCGCTCGCGCTCTATCGATTTGCGGCGGAACGTTGCGCAAAAGCCGGGCTGCTTCTCGCCGATACCAAGTTCGAGTTTGGGATTGATTCTGGCGGGCGGCTCTTGCTGATCGATGAAGCCCTGACCCCGGACTCGTCGCGGTACTGGCCCGCCGATTCGTATAAGCCGGGCGGCCCGCAGCCGAGCATCGACAAGCAGTTCGTCCGGGATTATTTAGAGACGGTTCCGGGCTGGAACAAACAGCCGCCGCCGCCCACGCTCCCCGAGGATATTTTAGAGAAGACCGCCGCAAAGTACCGCGATGCCCTCCAGCGAATCACCGGCGCGTAGCCCGCTGGGGCTGCTTCGTTCTCATCCGGTGCTACGAAGGCTCTTTCTCGGGGCGCTGATCTCGGCGGTCGGCGACGCCCTCACCTGGACCGCGCTCACCTGGCACGTCGTCGAGACCACGAACTCGGGCGCTGCCGTCGGCTGGATGCTTCTTGCCTTTGCGCTGCCCACCGTGCTCACCGGGGCACCGCTCGGGCGACTTTTAGACCGGCTCTCCCCGCAGAAGCTCATGATCGCCGACAACCTGGCGCGGGCGCTCCTCACGCTTCTCATTCCTGTGCTCGGGGTGCTGGGCTATCTCTCGCTGCCGGTTCTCTACACGCTGGGGGCTATCGAAGGGGCGCTCTCGCCCGTCACCCGCGCGGGCCTGAGGATGCTGGTGCCGCGCCTCGTGGACGACCACGAGCTGGAGTCCGCGAACGCCGTGCTGGGCTGGACCGAGAACCTCCCGCTGATCGTCGGGGCACCGCTGGCGGGTGCAATCATCGGCGTCTGGGGCGCACTCAACGCGCTGTATCTCGATGCCGCAAGCTTCTTCGTTCTGGCTGCGATGCTCGCCAGCATCAAAACGCCGCCTGCGCCGGTTTCCAGTGCCCCCCGAGAAAGCCCCCCGCGTGCGACCCCGCTGGTGCTGCTGAAGTATCCGTCGGTGGCGATTCTCACCGGGATGAGCGCCGCGTTCTTCTTCGCCTACGGCCCCACCGAGGCCGCGCTACCGCTCTTTGTAAAAAATACGCACCACGCCGGTGCGCTCGGGCTGGGGATCGTCTGGGGCGCGGTCGGGATCGGGGCGGCGCTGGGGAGCGCGCTGGTCGGCCCGCTCTCGAAAGTCGCCAAAACCGGGAGTGCGCTTGCCGGGATCGCGCTTTTCTGGGGCATTTTTCAGGGCGCGTTCGCGTTCACCCACACCACGTGGGCCGGGGCGCTGTGTTTTTTTCTGGGCGGGATCGCGTGGGGGCCGTACCTCGTCCTCGAATCGACTTTCTTGCAGCGCAACACCCCGCCCGAGGAGCACGGCGTCATCTTCGGGGCGCACACGGCTGCCCTTGCACCGGTTCTCCCGCTTGGAACCGCGCTCGGCGGATTGCTGCTTCAGAAATTCTCCCCGGCGGGCGTGATTCTGGGGTCGGCGGTGGCGTCGGTTCTGGCGTCCGTGCTGGGCTTTGTCTTGCTGGCCCGCCCTACCGGGTCGCCCGTAAAGCCAGGATGAAGAGAAGGGTTGCACCGAACGCCGCGATTCCTCGAACGTGATTCCACAGGGTCCAGCGCGAAAGGAAGCTTGCCCAGAACTCCGCGCCCTCGGCGCTACCCGGCACGACTTTCGCCAGTGCGTCGTTCATGGGAAGGTGAATGGCTATCGTCATGAGCATGGTTCCGAGGAGATAGAGCAGGCAGGCGGCAAGAAACAACGCCGCGCCAGGCTGACTCCAGCGTAGCCCCGTGGCGACCGCCAGCCCGAGGCAAAATAGGGCTGTGCCCATAAACACACCCATGAAGATCGGATTTAGAACCGTCACGTTGATCGCCTGCATCGCCGCGATTCCTTGCGCGGGAGGCAAGCGACCGAGTGCGCCCATCACAAAGGTCGAGAAAGCAAGGAAAACCCCGGCGACCAACCCGGACCCGAGGGTCGCGAACAACCGGGCACCCAGCAATACGGTCTGACTCATAGGGTCAGTATACCGGAATCAGGGATTTTCGAGCGTGTCGTCGCCGGTGCCGTGGTTGTCGATGCCGTCGCCGCCGACGGACCAGATTTTCCCGGTTCTGGCGTCGTGGCGCAGCGGTTGCGCGGCTCCCACAGAGAACGGATCGAGCGGAATTTCGGTGAGCTTCCCGTCGGCTTTGAGCATTAATTTCGCTCGAATGACTTCAAACTGCGCCTGTCGCAGCGTGTAGGCCCAGTGTGCCCGGTTGAGATTCGGAACCATGATCTGCGTCAGCGGGTTCAGCCCCTTGCCCCGTTCGACATTGTTGTCAAACGTGTTCAACGGGCCAGTCGATTCCTGGTAGGGCATCTCGGCGAGCCGTGCGTACTCGTCCATGAGGTCGGTGTAGTTCTTCACCAGGCCGCGCTTGGTGAAGACCAGCACGCCCGCCGTGTACGCCGCACGTCCGGCGAGGTGGTTCAGTCTTGCCCGTTCACCGGTATGGCTGCTATACGTTTGAAGCGGGCTGAGGTCGCCTATTTTGAAAATATCTTTGAACGCGCTCGCTCCGAAGGCTTCTTCGTGGCGGATCATCTCTGAGAACGTCGCAGGCTTCAGGAGGCTTTCCAGGCGGGCGAGAGCGACTCTGGCTTCGGCGGGTGTGAGCTTGTCAAGGTGTTCCAAGGCCTTGTCCTGCCCGATTCCCTGGAGTAGAATCCCGATCATGCCCTCGATCAGGGTCGGGTCGTGGGTCATGTCTCTGCCCCACCTCGCGACATCGAGCGCCCGGTCCACCGCCGCGAGGTTTTTCCCCTCGGACGCGAGCACATCGCACGTGCCCGCCGCCGTCCGCGCCAGCTCGCGCATTGCGACGAAGTTCGGGACCGGGGAACTCAGCGACGGCTCGTGGACATAGGGCGTCTTGAGCCAGCCCCCGCCGAAGTTCCCTGTGTAGGGTTTTGTCCCGGCCTCGTGGAGCCACTTCAGCGCCTCGGCGTTGTTCTTCAGCGCGATTTTCTTGAGTACAAGCGGCGCTTTTTTATCGCTCAGATCGCTCCATGTGTTGTTGCGATAGGGCTTTCCAGCTTTTCGACGAGCGTTTTCTTCGCGGTTGAGCTTCTCTTGATACTTCCCAACCTCGGGTGTCTCCTTGTAGCTCTCGATGGCGGCGTGATAGAAATTTCCGGCACTCGGCCCTTTGATGTTGGTTTCGTACGACGGCATAACGGTCGGCCAGTTCGGTTCTTGCATGGCGTCCAGCCAGCGCAGCCCGACCAGCCCGGTGAGCGCCAGCGTAATGACCGCGCCGCGCTTTGTCAGCTTCGGGCGACGAATCCGTGGGCGGGCGAGCTTCTCTGTGGCCTTTCGGAGCGTCGGCACCGGGTCGGTGCGTCGCTCTGTGGCCGTCTCGACAGCGGGCTGGCGCGTGAGTGTTCTCTGAGGGGCAGGCGTTTCTTCTTTTCGCAGCTGGAGAGCCATGGTTAAAGTGTCGGCACCGAAACCATCGAACTTCATGCCGATTTGATTCCCGTCGAACACCGCACCCAAGGGGTAAGCAAGTTTTAAGAATCTGGGTTACAGTTTGAACCCACCCGTCCCCTCGAACCCACCCGGCCACTCGTTTCCCTCGTGTCCACCCTCCCTTCGCGGCGGGTAAGCAAATATTTGTAACTTGGGTTACACCGAACCTACCCGGCCACTCGTAAACCTCGTGTCCACCCTCCCTTCGCCGCGTTGGGTGGGTCCGAGCTTGCGTGGGGGTGGGTTCGGTGGGTTCGAAGCACTCGGGTGGGTTCGGTGTAACCCGACCAATCAGCTTCTGCTTACCCGGACCTGCATCTCGCAAGCGAGGTTTGTCGAATCCCAGAAATTTTCAGAAACTCTTTGATTCGACAAGGTTGGCTTGCCAACGGCAGGTCGAATTTGTTGTCATAGCCGGGAATTCATTCCACGGCGCACACCCGCCGAAATCCAAGATGCGTTTGCTCTGGGAGTGAGTGCGGGCGGCGGGTGTGGTACTCTTTCTGTCGTGAAGCTGACCTATCTTTCCGACCTCTGGGACGACGCCCTGGCCGCCGAAATGGACGAGCCGGAGCTTCTGCGTTATCGCTCGAACTTGCTTGGCTCCGACCCGCGCCTGACGAACTTCGGCGGGGGGAACACCTCCGCGAAGATCGTCATGGCCGACCCGGTCACGGGCGAAGAAGCCCTGGTTCTATGGGTGAAGGGCAGCGGCGGCGACCTCGGGACGATCAAGCGAGCCGGGTTTGCGCAGCTCTATCAAAATAAACTTGAGGCGCTGAAAAACCGCTACCGGGGCGTTGAGTTTGAAGACGAGCTGGTCGGGCTGTACCCGCTGTGCAGCTTCGCGCAGAACCTCCCGGCACCGAGCATCGATACCCCGCTCCATGCGTTCGTCCCGGCGGCCCACGTGGACCACCTGCACCCGGACTGGGCGATTGCACTCGCTGCCAGTGCAAACGGCCCGGCCCTGCTCGAAAAGCTGCGCACCGAGACCGGGGTGCATCTGGTCTGGCTCCCGTGGAAGCGCCCCGGCTTCGAGCTGGGCCTCTGGCTGGAGAGAGCGATTACAGACAACCCCGATTGCGACGGCGTGATTTTAGGAAGCCACGGGCTGTTCACCTGGGGCGACACGGCGAAAGAAAGCTACCAGAGCACGCTCCGGGTTCTCGACGCCATCGGGCAGTTTGTGGTGCCGAAGGTCGCGGCACGCGGCGCGAGCGTCTTCAGCGGCCCGAGAGTCGCCACGCGGCCCGACCGCGAGGCGCTGGCGGCGGCCCTCCTCCCGGTTCTTCGCGGACGATTCACGAAAAGCCCGCTGGGGCACTACCACGGCGGCGAGGATGTCCTGCGCTTCGTCAACTCCGTGGACGCAAAGAAGCTCGCCGCGCGCGGCACGAGCTGCCCGGATCACTTCTTGCGCACCAAGGTCGAGCCTTTGTTTCTGAATTGGGATGTCAAGAGCGGCGCGGCGAGCGAGCTGGAGCTGATCGCCGCCGCCCAGGCCGCGCTCCCGGCGTACCGCGATGCGTATGCCCGCTACTACGACCAGAACAAAGAGGAAGGCTCTCCCGCTCAGCGCCCCGCCGACCCGACCGTGGTTCTCGTGCCGGGCGTCGGGCTTCTGAGCTTCGGCAAGACCGCCGCCGAGGCCCGAATCACCGGCGAGTTTTTTATAAACGCGATCCATGTCATGGAAGGCGCAACCAGCCTTTCGGGTATCGCCGACGTGCAAAAAGACCTGGACCCGGCTTTAATTTGTGATAACTATGTTTCACTGCCCCGAAAAGAAGCGTTTGATATCGAATACTGGGCACTCGAAGAAGCCAAGCTCCAGCGAATGCCCGCCGAGAAGGAAGTCGCCCGAAAAGTCGCACTGGTTGTGGGCGCTGGTCCTGGAATCGGTCGAAATATCGCATCCCGGTTGCTCTCCGAGGGCGCACACGTCGTCTGCGCCGACATCAAGGCCGAGCTGGCCGAGCAAAGCGCCCTGGCACTGCGTGAAAAGTTCGGAAAAGACGCTGCGTATGGCGTCGCTGTAGACATAACGGACCGCAAGAGCGTGAAATCTGCCCTCGATGCGGCGTGTTTGCGCTACGGCGGCATAGACATTCTGGTGGTTGTGGCCGCCGTCTTCTTCCCCCCCGACGAACTTGGCAACCTCCCCGACGCACTGTTCAAGAAAACTTTCGAGGTCAACGTCTTCGGTAGCTACCTGGTTGCGGACGAAGCGGCGCAGATCATGCGGACGCAGGGGACGGGCGGCGGGATCGTGCTCATCTCCAGCGCCAACGCCGTGGTCTCCAAAAAAGGCAGCATCGCCTACGACGCGAGCAAAGCCGCGCTGAACCATTTAGTGCGCGAGCTTGCCGTCACCTACGCCCCACACGTCCGTGTGAACGCCGTCGCCCCGGCCACGGTGGTTGCAGGCAGCCAGATGTTCCCCAAAGACCGCGTAATCGCCAGTTTAGCCAAGTACAATATCCCGTACGACCCGAGCGAAGACGACGAAGTTCTTAGAGAGCGCCTCGCCGACTTCTACGCCCAGCGGACGCTTCTAAAAGCCCGTGTCAACCCCACCGACATCGCCGAAGCCGCGTACTTGCTCTGCACCCCGAACCGGCTACCGCTCACCACCGGCCAGGTACTCCCCGTCGATGGCGGCTTAACTGAAGCGTTCCTGCGCTAAACTAAGAAAGAGCGAATAAAATGTCAGTATTTATTAAAGAGATAAACCCAAAAAACATTCTCTCTTTCGGCCCGGATACAAAACCGATTCAACTTGGTTCATTAAATATTCTAATTGGGCCAAATGCTTCAGGGAAATCGAATCTATTAGATGTTATCGGTATTTTAAAATCGACACCCATTGGAATATTAAATTGGATGCGCCCTGGTGTAGATTTTTGGAAAAATAATCAATCGAAAGAATATATGAAAATTATAGCAATAATTAATTATGAAAAAAAATATGAATCTGGTGGAATGAGGTATTTTGATCTTACGCATTTGCTATATTTTGATATTATATCTGGCAGTAAATTAGAAATTGCTTTTGATGTAGTTATATATCAACCTGAACCGTCAGAAAAAGGAACTGGATATTCAAAATTAGATTATACTAAAGCCAGTAGAATCCCGGAAAGTACGATTCATGAGTCTTTAACTATACCAGTTAATGAATTAAAGTCTGATGAATCTATAATGGCTTTGGGAAAAGATCCAGCAAAGGATTCTATTTTTGATATAGCAAATAAGTATAATGATATTCGTATATATCGCGATTGGTATTTTGGGCGTAAGGGATTTCTTCGGAATGCCCAGAGTTCGGAAGGCAGAAATGATAAATTGGATGAAGATTTTTCTAATTTTTTCATGTTTTTGGCTAAATTTAAAATGATACCAAATGTAAAAAGAAAAATAATTGAAGAAATGTCGTTGGTATACAACAGTTTTACCGATTTTAATGTGATTCCTTTTGCGGGTTCATTACTTCTTATGATTGAAGAAGGTAATCATTCGATTCCAGCTTCACGGATTTCCGATGGGACGTTACGTTATCTTGCTCTTGTTGCAATTCTTTGTGACTCTGATCCGCCGCCGCTTATTTGTATTGAAGAACCAGAGCTTGGTTTGCATCCTGACATGATTAACGCGGTTGCAAGGCTTTTGCGAGAGGCTTCGGAGCGAACTCAAATTATAATCACGACTCACTCGGTAGAACTGATTGATGCTTTTACAGAAACACCAGAAGTGGTTATGGTTTGCGAGAAAGTAAATCATCAGACGGAAATTAGGCGACTGGAGCCGGATAAACTTCAAGATTGGCTGAAAGAATACCGTCTTGGGCGGGTCTGGATGTCAGGAGAGATCGGAGGAACGCGCTGGTGAGCGTCCGTGTGTATTTGGAAGGAGCAAGCCCTGAGTTAGACCGAACTTGCCGTGAGAATTTCGCGAAATTATTTGCAAAAGCAGGAGTTACCGGATTGAAGTTTATTTCCTGCGGAAGTCGGAACTCAGCACGTGGAAAATTTGAGAGTGCGATTAAGAACTATCCCGACGATCATTGTATTTTAATGGTCGATAGTGAAGATCCTATTATTTTGGAAGGTTGGAAACATGTCGAAAAGCGTGACAAGTGGATTCGGCCCGAAGATGCAATCGAAGAACAACTATTGTTCATGGCAACATGCATGGAATCCTGGATTGTTTGTGATTCGGAAGCTCTTATTCAATTTTTCGATTCTAAATTTAATTCAAAACAACTTCCATCAATTATTGATCTGGAAAGTCGGGACCGGAAATTAGTACAAAATGCGTTGCGAGATGCGACGAAGCAATGCAAGCGGAAGTATGATCCGGATAATAAAGGCTCGCTCTCGTTTGAGCTGGTTGGTATTTTGCAGCCTTCGAAGCTTTCCAAATTGTCGCACTGGAATCGGTGTGTACAAATTCTGCGCGAGGCGCTGGCGTCGTGATGCTTTCGGAGGTTTTGCGGTTTTCGGAGGGGGCGGTTCGGATTCGGGCGCGGTGGGTACTTTCGGTTCACCTGCCGCCGATTGAAGACGGCGAGCTTATCGTTGAAAATGGACGGATTCTCTCGGTGGGCAAGAGTAGCGGGCGCTACGATATCGATTTAGGGAACGTGGCGGTTCTGCCGGGGTTTGTGAACACGCATGCCCACATCGAGTACACGGCGCTTCGGGGCTATTTGGAAGATATCGCATTTTTCCCGTGGATTCGGCAGCTTACGGCTCTGAAATCAAAATTAACTTACGATGACTGGGTGTCCAGTGCAATTTTTGGGGCTGCTGAGCTGCTTTCAGCGGGAATAACGTGTGTTGGGGATTGTGCAGATGCGGGAGCGAGTGTGAATGCACTGATTTCGTCGGGGATGCGCGGGATTGTATTTCGCGAGGTCTTCGGGATCGAAAACGACGCCAATATCTCGGGAATTATAGGAATTCTGGAACGCAAGCTGACTGAGATGGAGGCGCAGATTCTCCGGGGTGGTGCGGAAGAGCGTGTCGGGCTGGGAATCTCGCCGCACGCACCCTATACCGTCAAATCAGCGCTTTTTGGGGCACTGTCAGAGCTGGCAAACCGAAAAAATATTCGGCAACAGATTCATGTGGCCGAGTCGCCTGCCGAAGTTGCGCTTTTTGAGAACAACTCGGGCGAGTTTGCGGAGATGTTTGCGCGCCGGGGAATCAAATTCGAGCGCCGGGCCGAGCGAGTGATCCCACATGTTTCTCTCTCGGGCGGGTTCGATGCGCCGACGGTCGCAGTGCACGGTGTGTGGGCAAACTTAGAAGATATTTCTTTGCTAAAACAAAAAAAGGCAGTGATTGCCCACTGCCCGAGGTCCAACGGGAAGCTTGCAGCGGGTTTTGCGCCGCTGAAAGCGTTTCTTGATGCAGGAATTAACGTCGGGCTGGGCACCGACTCGATGGTGAGCGGGAACAGCGCGGATTTTTTTGAAGAGATGCGCTTTGCGCTCTACAATGCCCGCGCCCGCGAGCGAGATCCGCTGGCGCTGACGGCGCGGCAGGCGCTCGAAATGGCGACGCTCGGCGGCGCGAAGGCTCTGGGCGCGGACGACGAGCTGGGGACGCTTCAGATCGGCAAGCGGGCGGACTTCTGCGCCGTTCGGCTGGACGGGCTGCACCTGCACCCGGCTCCTGAGGACAATGTCGAGGCGGCGCTGGTCTACGGGGCGCGGGCGTCGGACGTTTTAGCCACGGTTGTAGGCGGGGAGGTTCTCTACGAAGCCGGGCGCTTCCCCCGCCTGGAGCTTTCCGGGCTGCGTGCGTCGGTCTCCGCGACCCGATCCCGGCTGCGGGCTGTACAATAGCGTTATGGCAAGAAGCGAGCGAGGCGCGACCGACGACCTGACGGGCTGGGCGACCCTGCTGGTCGGGCTGCTCTGCGCGGGCGGGATGCTCTGGAAGAACATCCTGGGGCCGAAGTATTTTAAGCTCGCGAGCATGGACTTTGTCGAGTTCAATCTGTTCAGCGTGGTGATATTACTGCTGCCGCCGCTGGTTTTATTGTTGATGTTCCTCAAGCGGGATCTCACCGAGTTCGGGCTGAGTTCTTGCTCGCGCGAGGGCATCGGGCTGGCCTGGATCGCTGCGGTTGCGTTCCTGCCGGTGCTCTGGGTTGTGGGTAAGACCCGGCAATTTCAGGAATATTATCTCTGGTGGCTCGGGACGAGCGGTGCGTATCGCTTCGGACGCATCGACTGGGGGCGTTTTGCGTTTCATGAAAGTGTTATGTGTTTGTACATGCTCGCCTGGGAGTGGTTTTTTCGAGGATTTTTGTTGTTTGGTCTGAAAAAAATCATGCCCGCGTGGGCTTCAGCACTGATTCAAGCCAGTTTGTTTTGTTTATTGCACTGGGGAAAGCCGCCTATTGAGCTAATCTCAAGTTTCTTTGGAGGATTAGTTTTAGCAGGTGTTGCACTTCGGTATAAATCCGTGCTCCCGTGCTTTCTGGTCCACTTTTTGATCTCGGCGGCCAACGACGGCGGCGCACTCTACTTTCACTTCAACCTGCCGGGGCGCTAACCGGGAGCGTGGGCTTTCTCTGAAGTCTGATATAATGCAGGGTTCCCGGCAGACGTTACAGTGGACCGGGCAGGTTGGAGGGGCAGTCGCGTGCAGGTGCAGCAGAAAGAAGTTATGGTAGCCGGAGAGCGGATGGAGCGGACACCGCTGGAGCCACGAATCGTGGTGGAGGGCGGAAGGCCGCTGACCGGGACGATCCGAATCAGTGGCTCCAAGAACGCCTCGCTGGCGGTGCTGGCCGGATCGGTGCTGGCTGCCGAGGGCGTGAGCGTGATCCGTAACCTGCCGCGCATCGACGACATCGAAGTGATGGCGTCCATTCTGCGCGAGCTGGGCTGCATCGTTGCCTTCGAGGACGACGGCGCGACGGCCAGAATCGATGCCTCCAACCTGACGCAGTGGGAAGTGCCCGACTCGCTGGCGTCCAAGATGCGTGCGTCGCTGCACCTGCTGGGGCCGGTTCTGGCGCGGCTGGGCCGGGCGCGAATCCCGCAGCCGGGCGGTTGCTCCATCGGGGCGCGACCCATCGATCTGCACCTCAAGGGTCTCACGGCGCTCGGAGCCGCCGTCGATGGCTCGATCTTCGCCGAAGCGCCCGCCGGTGGGCTGCGCGGCGCCCAGATATTTTTAGACAAACCCAGCGTCGGCGCAACGATGAACTTGCTCATGGCGGCGGCTCTCGCACACGGAGAGACCGTCATCGAGAACGCGGCGCAGGAGCCGGACATCGAAGATCTGGCCAGCCTGATCAGTGCGATGGGCGGCAAGGTCAAGGGCGGCGGCACCGGAATGCTCACCGTGACGGGCGTCGAGCGGCTCCACGGGGTCGAGTTCACTGTCTCGCCAGACCGGATCGAGGCGGGTTCGATGGCGCTGATCGCTGCCGTCACGGGGGGAGACATCACGCTCACCCACGCCAACGCCGAGCACATGCGGCCCATTCTGATGAAGATCGAGGAGATGGGCATTCAGATCTCCGAGCCGCAGCCGGGCCACGTGCGCCTGACGCATCCGGGCGGGCGGCTCAAGGCCACGAACGTGAAAGCCATGCCGCATCCGGGCTTCCCGACCGACCTGCAGCAGCCGCTCGCGGTCGCGCTCGCGCTGGCCGAGGGCGTGAGCCACATCACGGACACGGTCTACGAGGGACGATTTCGTTATCTCAGCGAGCTGGGCAAGCTGGGCGCGAAAGCGGACTTGATCGATGGCCGAACCGCGATTGTCACCGGAGTTACCGGGCTGCACGGCGGAGATGTCGAGGCGACCGACCTGCGGGCCGGAGCCGCGATGGTTCTGGCGGGACTGGCGGCCACGGGCCGGACCCGCATTTTCAATCTGGCGCATATCGACCGGGGCTACGAGCGCCTGGTGGAGAAGCTACAGGGAGTCGGTGCGCGCATCTGGCGCGAGAACGAGTTAGGGGAACGATGCTGAGACTGGCGGCGGAGATCGGGATCGACCTGGGGACGGCCAATATTCTGGTCTACCAGCGCGGTAAGGGAATTGTGGTGCGCGAACCTTCGGTCGTTGCGATGGATACGACAACCCGAAAGATCAAGGCGGTGGGCGAGGAAGCCCGGATGATGCTGGGCCGGACCCCCGGAAATATCGTCGCGATCCGGCCCATGCAGGACGGGGTCATCGCCGACTACACAACCACGGAGCGGATGCTCCATCACTTAATCAACAAAGCGACCGGGCGACGAGGCCCGTTCAAGCCTCGGGTTTTAGTGTGCGTCCCGGCGGGCGTCACGTCGGTGGAGCGCCGCGCCGTGCTTCAGGCCGCCGAGTCCGCCGGTGCAGGCGAGGCGGCAACCATCGAGGAGACCATGGCGGCGGCCATTGGAGCCGGGCTTCCCATCTCGCTTCCGGGCGGCAACATGGTGGTGGACATCGGCGGCGGAACCACCGACATCGCCGTGATCTCGCTGGGAGGCATCGTTGTCTCGAAAAGCCTGCGGGTCGGCGGCAACAAGTTAGACGAAGTCATTGCGCGACACATTCGCAACTCGTTCTCGCTGCTCATCGGGGATCGGTCTGCCGAAGAGATCAAGATTCGGATCGGCTCGGCCTACCCCGACGATCCCGAGGTCGAGATGGAAGTTCGGGGCCGCGACATGGTGGACGGGCTTCCGAAGACCATCATCGTGACCAGCGGCGAGATCCGCGAGGCCCTCGCCGAGCCTGTCACTCAGGTCGTCGATAAAGTGAAAGCCGTGCTCGAAGAGACTCCGCCGGAGCTTGCCAGCGACATCATCGAGCGGGGAATCACGCTGACGGGCGGCGGTGCGCTCCTGCGCGGGCTGGACCGATTGCTCTCGCTGGCGACGGGCATTCCGGTGCGAGCCGCAGAGAACGCTCTGGACTGCGTCGCGCTGGGAACGGGGCGCGCACTCGAAGAGTTCAATGCGATCCGCGACAGTCAGAACCTGGTCGGTACCTACAAATAAAGACCCACCCGGCCTTCCTTGCTGCAAGGGAGGCGATTTTTAAGGAGGATGAGGACGTGATGAAGCGAGTTTTGGCGAGTTTGACGGCGACGATGGCACTGGCGGGCATCGCGAGTGCGCAGAGCGGTGGCTTTGGGGACGTCCCCGCCGGACACTTCGCCGGGGACGCCGTCTCGAAGATGGCTGCGCTGGGCGTGATGGCACCCGGCAAGGCCGGAGCGAAGTTCGACGGCAACAAGCCTGTTACGCGCTACGAGCTGGCGCTGACGCTCTGGCGCTTCGCCAAGTACCTCGATGGAGCCGATAAGCAGCAGAAGGGCAAGATGAAGGCCAGCGCCCCGACCGACGGCGCGGCTGCCGTGAAGAAGCTCGTCGCCGAGGGGTATCTTCCCAAGACCACGCCGCTCGCCACAGAAGGCGGCAAGGCGGTTACGGCCAGCCAGCTCTCCGATGCGCTGACAGCGGTGATCGTCAAGATGCGCGCTAAAAAAGTCCCGATGAGCCCCGACGCCCTGCACGCGCAGCCCATCGCCAAGCCCGACTCTCTCGGAGCATAAGCCAGTGCGTCTCTGGCCGGGCGCGGTCCTGGCGCTCGCTCTTACCGGGTGTGCCGGGACCAGCCCGACGCTCTCGACGCCCCAGATGCAGACCCCGACACTCGGAAGTGGGCGCGGGTTGAACCGTCCAGGGCTGGAGAGCGAGGCGAGCCTGCCCGCGCTCGACCCAATCAAGACGCCCGACGAGACGTTTCTCGCCGCGCCGTATCTTCAGCTCGGGAACAACCCGAAGCCGGGCAAGTCCGACACGCTCCAGCTTCTGTGGCATACCAGGCACGCCGAGAAATCCCTCTGGCGCGTCGAGGTTCGCCCCGCCGCAGGGGGCGTCTGGAAGCTCATGCCCGCCCCGAGCGTCCGAACAATCGCCGTCGCGGGCGTGGACCCGCACGAGGTCTGGAGCGCCCCGCTCACGGGGCTGACTCCGGGCAAGCTCTTTGACTACCGGGTCAGCAACGGCCCAACCCCCGTGTTCGTCGCCCGCGCCCGCGCCCGGCGCAGCGCCAGAGAAAATCAGCGCTTCGTGGTTTTTGGCGACTTCGCATCGGGCACCAAAGAGTCGCGGCAGCTTCCAGCCCCGGTTCTTGCCGCAAAGCCCGACTTTGCCCTGCTCACCGGCGATCTGGTCTACGACAAAGGTCGGATTATCGAGTACCGCGAAAAATTCTTCCCGGTCTACAACGCCGAGGCTCCCGACCCGGAGAAAGGCGCGCCGCTTCTGCGCTCGACGCTCTGCGTGGCCGCGCCGGGCAACCACGACATCTTAGAAAAAGACCTGGACAAGTTCCCCGACACCAAAGCGTTTTTTTATTACTGGTCTCAGCCGCTCAATGGTCCGCTCAGCCCGAAATCCGTCTCTCCAATCACAGGAAGTGAGCTAAATCAAAAAGCCTTCAAAGAAGCAGCGATTTTAAGCTATCCCCGAGGAAATAACTTCTCATTCGATGCCGGAAACGCCCACTTTACGATACTTGATGGCGATTCGTACATGGACTGGACCGATCCAATACTAACTCAGTGGCTCGAAAATGACCTGAAAAGCTCCAAGTCTGCCTGGAAGTTTGTCGCGTTCCATCATCCGCCGTTTCATACGTCCCCAGAACACGAAGATGATCAGTGGATGCGCACGCTCAGCCCGATTTTTGAGAAATATAGGGTTTCTATTGTGTTCAACGGGCATGTGCATAACTATCAACGAACCTTTCCGATGACATTTGTCCCGACGAAGCCACGAAATTCCAAAGGGCAGGTTGAAGGCACCTGGACTCTGGACAAAGACTTCGACGGTGCGATAACCACGAAACCTAAAGGGATTGTCTACGTCGTGACGGGTGCGGGCGGAGCGGGGCTTTACGATAAAGCCAAAGACAACGAGCCAGAAAAATGGCAGCCGTTCACCAAGAAACTCATCTCGACGGTTCACTCGTTCACCACAGTGGACATCGAGGGCAAGAAACTCACCCTCAAACAACTTAGCTTAGAAGGAAAAGAGCTGGACAGCTTTATTATCACCCAATGAATACCAAACTAACCCGAAGAGCCGCACTGCAAGCCGCGCTGATGCTTCCACTCGGCGCGCTTCGCGCCCAGACGCCCCCGCCAACCGGCCCGTTCACGCTCGCGCCGCTCCCGTACGCGCCCGAGGCGTTGGAGCCGCACATCGATGCGATGACCATGGGAATCCATCACGGCAAGCACCATCAAGCGTATGTGAACAATTTAAATACCGCGCTGGCGAAGTACCCGAAGCTCGCGACTTCGACGTCCGCCGAGGCGCTTCTGAGAAACCTGAATCGCCTGCCCGAGGACATTCGCACCGCCGTGAAAAACAACGCAGGCGGGCATGTCAACCACACGATTTTCTGGAGCCTGATGAAACCCGGTGGCGGTGGCGCTCCGACCGGGGCGATTGCAGATGCCATTAATGGCTCGTTTGGGAGCTTCGATAAGTTCAAAGCAGCCTTCGAGGACGCCGGACTCAAGCGCTTCGGGTCGGGCTGGATCTGGCTCTCGGTGCGCAAGGGCAAGTTAGAGCTTGCGTCGTATGCAAATCAGGAAACTTCGTACCTGGATGGCGGTTTTCCGGTGCTGGGCAACGATGTCTGGGAGCATGCGTACTATCTGAAGTACCAGAATCGTCGAATTGATTATTTAAAAGCCTGGTGGAACGTCGTGAACTGGGACTCGGTGAACGAGCGTCTGAAAATGGCCCGTTGATCGAACCATTCGGCAGGTAGCAGGCAGCTAAAGCAGCCTGCTACACGAGAAAAGCACCCTGAAGGGCGCTACGCACAAAACGTTAGGTTTGCAGGGGGCTTCAGCCTCCTTGAACTCCCACAGCAGGCTGCTTTAGCCGCCTGCTGCTGCTGGTTCGGCGTCGTCGGTGTAGTCGAACTCGACGGCTTTGATGCGCACGGTGTCGCCCTCGATGGCACCTTCGGCCTTGAGCTTCTTGAAGACGCCCCAGCGCTCCAGCTGGCGCTGAAGGCGGCGGACGGCGATCTCGTTGTCCATGTCGGTCATCGAGACGATCCGCTCCAGAGCTTTCCCCGTGACGACCAGCGCGCCGTCGTCGGCGCGGGAGATGGTGAAGCGCTTCGGGTCGGTGCCATTGTCGCCCTCCCCGAGCGTGATGCGCACCGGGCCATCGGCGGTCATGGCCTCTTTCGGGATGAGCTGGAGCCGCTGGTGCAGGTGCCAGATCAGCGCCTCGATGCCCTCGCCCGTGACAGCGGAGATAGGGAAGACCGTGGCTCCCAGCGCCTCGAAGTGGGCTTTCAGCCGCTCGACTTCCTCGCGATCCTCGCCCAGCACGTCGATTCTTGACAGCGCGACGACCTGCGGCAAGGCAGCCAGTGCGTCGGAGAACTTTTCTAGCTCGCCGTTGATGATCGTGAAGTCTTCCTCGGGGTTGCGCCCGGAAAGCCCGCTGACATCGATCAGATGTACCAGCAGCCGGGTGCGCTCCAGATGCTTGAGAAACTGAATCCCGAGGCCAGCGCCGTCGCTTGCGCCTTCGATCAGCCCCGGAATGTCGGCCAGCACGAAGTTATCGTTGTCCGTCACCCGCACGACCCCGAGATTGGGAATCAGCGTCGTGAACGGATAATCCGCGATTTTTGGCCGCGCCGCCGAGACACGGGCCAGAAGCGTGGACTTGCCGACGTTCGGGAAGCCCAGAAGCCCGACATCGGCCAGAAGCTTCAGGTTCAGAACCACGCGGCGCTCTTCCCCTGGCTCGCCTTTCTCGGCGAACTTGGGCGCCTGCTGCACGGAAGAGACAAAGTGGACATTGCCCCGCCCGCCGCGCCCGCCTGGCAGAATAACTTCCCGGCGCGGGTGCGTGTCGAGGTCGGCCAGAAGCTCGCCCGTGTCGGCATCGCGAATCTGGGTGCCAGGTGGAACTGTCAACAGTAAATCTTTGCCGTGCGAGCCGAACATGCGCTTGCCGACGCCATTGCTCCCGCGCGGGGCGTTGTAGTGCTTGTTGGGTCGAAACTCGATGAGCGTCGAGAGGTTCGGGTCGGTCAAGAAAACGATTGAGCCGCCTTTTCCGCCGTCGCCGCCGTCGGGTCCGCCACGCGGGACATGCTTTTCCGTCCGGAACGTGGCCGCGCCCGCGCCGCCGTCGCCCGCTTTCAGAAAAACCGTGACTTCATCGATAAAAAGTGACATTGGACCCATCCCCCTGCCCCCTTCCCTTCTCTTTTCCGACTTCGTCGGGAGAAGGGAAGGGGGTGAAACTAAACCCTATCCCTCTGTCTCCCCTTCCCTAGCGCCGTCGAAGACGGGAACGCGCGAGGGAAGGGGCCGGGGGATGGGTGTAAAAACCAGAACGGCCCGGCCACCAGAGGCAGCCGGGCCGAGAATGTGTGTAGGCGGAGCTTACTTCGCGACGGAACCCGCGTTGAGTTCGGCCTTGAGTTTTTCCAGCGCCTCAAGCTCACCCTTGGCGGCGAGCGCGGCCTGCTGCGGCCAGGTGGTGGGGTCCCAGTGGCTGACGCGGGCCTTGGATGCCTTGAGAATCGTCTTGATGTCGTCGGCGCTGGCTGCGGCAACCTGCGCGAACGTCGAGACTCCGGCGGCATTCAGAACTTCCGCGATCTTCGGGCCGATGCCCTCGATGATCGTCAGGTCGTCGGCGCTGCCATTGCTCACCGCAGCGGCGAGGCTCTGTGCGGCGCTGTAGACACTGATGCGGCGGGTCTGCTTGTTGCCCTCGAACTTGACGATGCCGTCGATCTTGGCGTAGAGCGTGAAGTCGCGGCCCTGCCCGACGTTGCTACCCGGATCGAACTCGCTACCGCGCTGACGGATCAGAATCGAGCCTGCGGTGACGAACTCGCCGCCGTATTCTTTCACCCCGAGGCGCTTGGGGTTGGAGTCGCGACCGTTGCGCGAGGAGCCGACGCCTTTTTTATGTGCCATGTCTTACTTACCCTTGATCGCGTCAATACGGAGCGTGGTCTGCTCCTGTCGGTGGCCGTAGTGGCGCTGCTGACCCTTGACCTTGACGTAAGTGAGGCCGTTGATCTTCTTGCCCTTGCCCTGCGCGACGACAGTTGCGGTCACGGAAGCGCCCTCCACAAGCGGAGCGCCGAACTTCGGAGAATCGCCGCCGAGTGCCAGCACATCGACGATGGTCAGCGTCTCGCCGACCTCGACAATTAGCTTCTCGACGATAATGGTATCGTTTTCTTGCACGCGGTACTGCTTGCCCCCCGTGCGAATCACTGCGTACATCTTCTTGAAAAATCCTTGAATTTGCCTGGAGGCAACCTGGACACGATACCACAGCTCGCGGTCCTTGTCAAACCAGGGACGGCTGTGCTATTCTCTTAAGTAACTATGCGACCCAAGATTCTAACCCCTCGCAATCTTATTCTGCTTCTTGCTGCCTGCGCGGTCTTCGGCGGCCTGGCCCGGTGGGGAAGCCTCGGCTTTCCCTTGCCCGGCCAGGCGGTGCCGTCCACGGCGGGCAAGCTGGCCTTCGTCGCGGAGAAAGACGGCGGCAAGAGCGATCTGTTTCTGACCAATCCGATGGCCGATGGCAGTACGCCCACCGCGCTGACAACGGATGGGCAGTCCAACCGGGAGCCGATCTTCGCTCCCGATGGCTCGCACCTGTTCTTCACGACGGAGCGCGGGGGACTGCGCCAGCTCGCGGTGATAGACGCGACCCCAGGCCGCAAGGTGATCCCGCTCACCCGGACCTCGACGGCCAAGCAGCAGCCTCAGGTGCTCCCCGATGGTCGGGTGTACTTTCTGGATGGCGGAAAAATCGCCTCGACCACGCGCGACGCCAGCGATGCGAAGATCGTTTTCCCGAGCGCCGAGGCGCTCAACGAGAACCCGTTCCTCAAGGCGCTCTTTCGCGAGGGAGGAATCGCGGCGCTGGCGGTCTCGCCGGATGCCAGCCGCATCGCCATGGCGATCAACCGCGAGCAGGGCCAGCTTCTGGTGATGTACCTCCCCGACGAGCTGGAGTCGAGCCTGGAGCAGCCGGGCGGTGAGAAGAAACCCGCCGACGACCACGGGCACGAGCACAAAGGGGTCGCCGTGGTCCTGGGAATGGCCGAGCGCATCCAGATGCACTTCACGCCGACGGGCGGGCTGGCGGCGCTCTTCATCGGTGGCTCGCCGTTCGCCAAGCCGCAGCCGCTTCCGGTGGCCTCGCACGCGGACCGCGAGATGAGCATGGACCGCGAGGCGTCGCTGCCCATCCCGCCGCTCCCCGAGTCGATGAAAGATGTCTATGTTCTGGTGCAGATCAACCCCGATCTGAGCGTCGCGGGCCGGTTGCCGCTCCCGATTCCGCCTCAGAGGATCGCCTTCGCCGACAACAAAGAAAGCATTCTTGCCCTGACAGGCAACCCGAAGACCACGCCGGGAATGATCCTGTTGAACCTCACCAGCGAGCAAGCCGAGCCTCAAAAACTCTTCGACAAACCCTGCCAGGACGCCGAGTTCTCTCCGGATGCGTCCCAGCTTGCGTTCTCAGACGGCACGGATATCTTCGTGGTCCCCGCCGACGGTTCCAGCCCGCCGAAGAACCTCACGGGCGGCAAGCTTGGAAAAGCCACCCGGCCCGTCTGGTCTCCCGCGAAAAAATAATGCCCCGCAAAATCCCCCGAGATCCCCCGAGATGGACCTCGGGGGCTAAGGGCGCAAGCGCCACGAGGTCCTCCGGACGTGGTCAGCTTATTTTAAGGCGGGCTTTCTGGGCGTCGATCTCGGCTTGCTGATTTTTTACGCGCTCCGGCACGATCCGCTCGCGCGGCTGCGTGGGCGCGAAGTCCAATTTCTCGACGCCCAGGGCGAGCAGGACCGAGCGCTCGATGGGCGAGTAAGCACCATCGGGGCGGTTAAAATTCATCGGTGCGCTCAGGTGAATCGGCGGGTTCGTGATGACGCGCGGCAGTCGGAGCGGGTTGAGGCTCGATGCGTGCAGCTGGTACGGATGCATCAGAAAAACGTCGCCCGCCTCGCCCGTGGCTTCCTCGAAGCGCCCGCACTGCCCGATCAGCGCCTCGAAATCGAAGGCATTGGGCAGAACTCCCTCGGGGCGCTTGGCCAGAAACTCGGCGATGGGCTTGATCGAGTCATTGGCAAGGTAGGTCGGGCCGCCTCTGTGGACCACGTCGCTCCAGAGCACGATTACCAGAAGTCCCTGCTCGGGCGAGTCTAAAAAGTGCCGGAAGAAGTCGCCGTCCTTGTGCCAGCCCGGAAGGTTCGGGCCTGCGGGCTGCCAGTTTGTTTCGTGGTCGTCGGCTCCTAAATTGACAATGAAGCCGTCGCCCCAGTGTGGCGTCCCCTCGATACGCTCGGGGCCGCCGCAGAGCTGGTGCATGGCCGAAAGAACGCCCGGAGCCAGCTCGCCCACGGGGACTCCGCTGAGATACGGCATGTGAATCCGGCTTTTTTCCCAGGTGGATTTGTCGTCCGGGTCGTAGCCCAGGCGCACCCAGACATCTTTTGCGTAGTCCAGCGCCGTCTTGCGGGGCATCGCGCCGCGCAGAGCGACGCATCCCTTCTCGTAAAATTCATCTAATTGCTTTTTCGTTAACATATTTTTGTTTCTTGCATCTCCCCGCGCCTTGCAGCGCGACCCTCTTCTGTGCCTCGTTCCTCGGCGAAGAGGGTGCAGAACTTTAGCCAAAGCCTTTGTGGGCGAACTCTTCATCCTCTTCAGCCGCTGAAGAGGGTCGGCGGTGACGCCGGGGAGATGCCTTAATCGCTGGCGTGGAGCCGCCGAAGCAGGGTTTCGGTTTCGTCCCAGCCCAGGCAGCCGTCGGTGACGGACATTCCGTAGGTCATTTCTTTGCTGATGTTCTGCTTTCCGGTCACCAAAAAGCTCTCCAGCATCACGCCGACCAGAGCTTTCTCCCCCTCGCGACGCTGGCGCACCACGGAGTCGCACGCGGCGGCCTGACGCCTCGGGTCGTAGCCGGAGTTGGCGTGGCTCGCATCGACGATAATCGCCGCCGGGAGCTTGTTCTTGTGCATCCGCGCCAGTGCGCTCGCGACGCTCACCCGGTCGAAGTTCGGGACGTTCTTTCGTCCGCCACGCAGGATCAGGGCGGTGTCCGGGTTGCCGCTCGTCTTCACGACGCAGCAGCGGCCCTCGGGATCGAAGCCGAGGTAGGAGTGCGACCCGCGTGCCGAGAGCATGGCGTCGAGCGCGATCTGGACGCCGCCGTCGGTGCCGTTCTTGAAGCCCACCGGCATGTCGATCCCCGATGCCAGCGCCCGGTGCGGCTGGCTCTCGGTCGTGCGCGCCCCGATGGCCGTGAAGCTCACTAAATCGCCGTAGTAGTCGGGCGTGGCTGTATCTAAAAGTTCCGCCGCCGTGGGCAAGCCGAGCGCCGTGACCCCCGCGAGCAGCCGCCGCGCTCGCCGAAGTCCCTCGGTCATGTCGAACGTCCCGTCGAGGTACGGATCGTTGACCAGCCCGCGCCAGCCCACCGTCGTGCGTGGCTTCTCGAAGTAGGTTCTCATCACGACGCAGAGCTTGTCAGAAAGCTCCGCGCTCAGCGCCGCAAGTTTTCCGGCGTACTCGATGGCGGCATCGGTGTCGTGGATCGAGCACGGCCCCGCCACGACGAGCAGCCGCCTGTCTTCGTGATGAAGAATCTTGCGAATGTCCTCGCGCCCGGTTAAAACCACCTGGGCACCGGCGAGCGTCGGCGGTATCTCCTCCACGATCTCACGGGGCGTTGGGACCTGCTCGCGCAGGGCAGTTTCGGGGTCGGATTCAGTAGCGGCGGGCATCTGTGGTTTCCTGTTCTCTTTCACTCAAAAGAAAAAGACCCGCCCCGGTAGGTTCCGGGGCGGGTCTTCGTCGTTTGCAGCGTGGGCGTTACTCGGCGAAGGCTTGCCCCGTTTGGGGAAACCAGAAGTAATAAAAGTAAAACTTTGCCGAGGAGTTTATCATTGCTGCGAGTTCTTGTTAATGCGCAGTGTACCACGCACCGGGCGGGATGCAAACGGCACCCCTCCCCCGGCCCCTTGCCTCCAGTAATCTGCCCCCCTGCCCCCAGTAATGGGGGAGAAGTCCCCCCATTACTGGGGGTTAGGGGGCTTTTCGGGGGTCAGGGGATCGGGTGCTACCCTCCGGTGAGCGTGGGGATCGTGGCGCGAAGGGGGTCTCCTTCGGCGAGGACGCCTCTGGCGGCGGCGGGGTAGAGCAGCAGCTTTGCCTTCACCTGTTTGTGGAGACCGTCGCGGACTCCTTTGCCCAGCTCCTCGGCGCTTCTCGCCATGACAAGAGCCTGGACGGCGAGCGCGTAGTCGTCGATGGCGGCGATGTACTGCGCGTCGCTTACCGAGAGAGTTGCCTCGCCGCTGAGAATCGGGATCGTGAGGGGGAGCGCCACGCCGACGTTCTTTCGGGGGTCGAGCGCGTTGACCCGGCCCCAGAGATCGGCGAGGTCGCGGGCGGCCTGAAGATATTTCTGCGGGTCGGTGCCGGTCGGCAGCAGCGTCGGGATCGCCTTCGCGCCGGGGACGCGTGCTACCTGTCCTTTGAGGGACGTTCGCGCCTGCTTGAACAGCGGATGCAGCTTCGCCAGAGCATGGTCGCGTGCCTCTTGCGCAATCTGCCGGGTGTTTTCCTGCGCGATATTCTCTAATTGAACCGTCGATAAACGGCTCTTGAGCGCAGCAAGCTCGGCATGGCTGGTATCGTCTTTGAGCAGCAGCGGTTTACCTGTTTTCGCCTCCACCTGTAGCCAGTGTGCGAGAAATTTTTCCGTAATCGGAGCGTAATCCAGAATCGATGTGGGCATTGTCTGTCACCTTTCGTCGTGTGTCGGTCTGTGTTCGGTCGTTGCCAGTCTTTCTTAGAGTATCGCCAGTGTGTGTTAGAGCATCGTCGCTCGCTTCTCGTGTGGTTCTCATCTCTTCTCGTCATCCTCCTATTGCTTCGAGAGCAGCTCCGGCCAGGTCTCGACGGTGAACAGTAGGTCCGCCCAGGCTTCGATTGTCTCTTTGGAGGCATTTTGCACTGCCACAAGCGTCGATTCGTCCGGCTCGCCCAGACGCCGCCGCGCCAGACGCAGAAAAAGCTCTCGCTCCCCCTGGGAAATACCCTCGATGATTCCCTGTGCCAGACCGCGCTCGATTCCCGTCTCCATCCAGCTTGTCACGATTTCCATCACTTCCTCTTTCTCTTCGGGGGCGAAGTCGCTTCCCGCAATCGCTTTCTCAAAGCGGACGATCTCCTGCCGACTCAATCTCAAGTACGTGTCCACGAATCCTGAGATCAGCCGCATTCGCGCCGGGTCGAGCTTCAGGGTTGCCAGCAGGCGCAGACACTCTAATTTTACCCTCGGTCGGTCGCGCTCGGCTACTTTCATCTTCGCCATCAGGGCGCTTGCGATGGGGTTCGGGCGGCTCACGAATCGCCGCCAGGAGAGCCGGTTGAGCTGCACCACGCGGTAGTCGTAACGCAGGACGGGGCCGTCGGGGAAGCTCAGGGTGTAGCGCGTCGGCTCCGCCCGGACAGGCTTGTCGTAGGAAAACACGACGATGGGGTAGACGGGCAGGTCGTACTTCTCGAAGAATCCGGTGAAGTAGCGCAGCATCCGTCGCCCGAAGTCTGGGTCGGGTTTGCTCTGGTTCTCGACATGGATCAGAAAGAACGCCTCGCTGCCCGCGAACCTCGCCCGCGCCACGATGTCGGCTTCGTACTCTCGACCGTCGAAGAGGCTGATGAAGACCTCTTTGTCTAAGAAGACCAGAGAGTCTCTGTCCAGAACCTCCGCGAGTTGGGGAAAGAACAGCTCCAGAAACTCGACGAAAAACGTCGTGAGCAGCTCCTTGAACAGCCTGTCGTGGTCTATCGGCGGCGTCGGCTCCATATCGAGATCATTGTGCAGTCTGGGGGATTCCGGCGCTTGCTTTCTTGGGATCGAGGTCTCGCCCCATCACCTGTCCGGCGGCTTTCACGATTCCGAGGGCGTCCATGCCGTTCAAGCTGTGCAGGATCGGGATCGTGCCGTGCTCCACAAAGTGATCCGAGATCCCGACGCGCTTCACCGAGACGCCGTGGATATTTTCGCGCTCGAAGAACTCTAAAACCCCGGAGCCGAAGCCGCCCGCAAGAATCCCGTCTTCCACGGTGACGATCTTGCCGATTCTTTGCGCTACGTCGCGGAGCATGTTGCCGTCGAGCGGCTTGGCCCAGCGTGCGTTGATGACTTCTGCCGAGAGACCGTGGACTTCTTCCAGGTGTTTTGCGGCTTCCAGAGCCGTTGCGACCATCTGTCCGTAGGCAATCAGCGCGATGTCGGTGCCGGGTTTCAGGGTTTCGGACATGCCCAGCTCAATCGGCGCGGGGTCTTCGCCCAGGATCGGGCCGGAGCCGCGCGGGTAGCGGACCGCTATCGGGCCAAGCTTGTAGCGCGTCGCAAACGAGACCATCTGCCGAAGCTCGACGGTGTCTTTCGGGGAGCAGTGCACCATGTTCGGAATCTGCCGGAGATAGGCGATATCGAACACCCCGTGGTGCGTCGCGCCATCGTCGCCGACCAGCCCGCCCCGGTCCAGGCAGAACACCACCGGCAGGTTCTGGATACAGATGTCGTGGACGATCTGATCGTAGGCGCGCTGCAAGAACGTCGAGTAGATCGCGCAGACGGGCGTCATTCCGGCTGCGGCGAGGCCCGCCGCGAACGTCACCCCGTGCTGCTCGGCGATTCCTACATCGACATAGCGGTCCGGGAACTTCGGCTGGAACTTGTTCAGCCCCGTGCCGTCGGGCATGGCCGCCGTGATCGCGACCAGCTTCGGGTCGCGCTCGGCGCACTCCATCAAAGACTCCACGAACGCCTGCGAGTAGCTGACGCCGCTGGGCTTCTTCTCCATCTTGCCATCCTCGACGTTGAAGCTACCGGTCGCGTGCCAGGTGCGCGGGTCGCCCTCGGCGGGCGCGTAGCCCTTGCCTTTCTGCGTCAGAATATGCAGCAAGACCGGCCCTTTGAGCGCCTTCACATGCTCAAAAACCTGGATTAGAAGCGGAAGATCGTGGCCGTCGATGGGGCCGATGTACTGGAAGCCCAGCTCCTCGAAGAAAAGTCCGGTGTTCGCAGGCCCGGCAAAGTGCGTCGCCGCGTGCTTCGCGCCTGCGGCGGCCCGGTAGAGCAGCCCGTCCTTGGGCAGTGTGTTCTTGACCCTGGTTTCTACTTGCTGGTACAGCGGCATCAGTCGCAGCTTGGCGAGATACGTGCTCAGCGCCCCGACGTTCTCCGCGATGGACATCGTGTTGTCGTTCAGAACAAAGGTGATATTGGTCTGCCCGACATTGAGCAGGGCTTCGAGCGCCATCCCGCCGGTCAGCGAGCCGTCGCCGATCACGCCGACCACATGCTCTTTGCCGCCGCGTATGTCTCGGGCTTTCGCAAAACCCAGCGCCGCCGACAGGCTCGTGGACGCGTGCCCCGCGCCGAACAGATCGTACTTGCTTTCCTCGCGCCGCAGGTAACCGGAGATTCCGCCGTACTGTTTAATCGTCCCGAGCTGTTTCCAGCGCCCGGTCAGCATCTTGTGGGGGTAGCACTGATGCCCGACGTCCCAGATCACTCGATCTTTTGGAATATCTAAGACCTTGTACAGCGCGAGTGTCAGCTCGATCACCCCGAGATTCGGCCCGAAGTGCCCACCGCAGCTTGCGATGGTCTCGATGAACCCGCCGCGCAATTCGCGGGCAAGCTGGAGCAGCTTTTCGTTGTCGAAGCCCTTGAGATCTTCGGGGCCGCTGAGTGCGTCGAGGAGAGGATAGTCGCTCATTTTGTGGTCAATTTCACTTTGCTTGACAAAGTATATCTCTAAAAGCCAGGTTCGTCAACCTGGTGTTTCACAAAGGTAAACAAAGCGCGCTCGGGGAAGTTCCCGGACCCATCCCCTGGCCCCTTACCCTCGCCTTTTTCCCGCTTCGCGGGGGCGAGGGAAGGGGAATATGCTCCCCCCTTCCTTGCTCCCGTCGAAGACGGACAAAGAGCAGGGAAGGGGTTGGGGGATGGGTCACTCCCGTTCGTCGTGGGGGATGTAGGGCTTGGTAGGGATCGGCTGATCCAGCATCTGGGCGAGGCGCTCGGTCAAGCGCCGCGTGGCTTCGAGGGCCGCGCCTTTCTTGCCGTAGAGATCCGAGAGGTCCAGCGGCTCGCCAAAAATCACCTCGACCGCCCTGGGAGAGCGCTGCGGGCGGACTGCGCCGTAGGGCAGGACCAGCGCCGTGTTCTTCAGCGCGATGGGAACCACGGGGACTTTCGTGCGGAGTGCCAGCAGCAGCGCACCGGGCTGGAGCGGCTGGAGCGTGTTCTCGTCGTTGCCGCCGCCCTCGGGGAAGATCACGACCGCCTCGCCCGCCCGAAGAAGCTCCTCGGCGCGGCGCAGCGCACTTCGATCCGCCGTGTCGCGCTTGATGGGGAACGCCCGGCACAGACGAATCAGCCCGCCTAAAAACCGCATGTCGAACAGCTCGGCTTTGGCCATGTAGTGCGCCCGGCGCGGCATCGCGACATACAGCGCCGCCGGGTCGATGTCACAGACATGGTTGGGACATAGCATAACCCCGCCCCGTCGCGGAACCTGGCTTTTAGACTTTATCCGAAGCCCGCCGAGGCCCTGAAAAATAATCCAGACGATGACTTTGACCAGAACGCGCAAAAGCTCGGCAAACATGGTTGTATTCTGGCCTAGCTGGGGAGTATCGTCAAGACCCAGATGGCATAGGACCGGTCCTGATTTTTCTGGGACTATTCCCGGGCAGAGATTCGAACTCCGATTAAAGGCTCCAAAAACCTCTGTCCTGCCGTTGAACGACCCGGGATCAAACAAACCGATTATATCGCATGAAAAAACAGAAGCCCCGACGAAGCAATTCGTCGGGGCTTCTGTGTGAGGGAAGGACTACTTGCCCGCCGCTCCGCCGATACCGCCGCCGTCTCCAGTGGAGATATTGCCGATGCCGCCGTCGCCCTCGACGGGAATAGGCAGGCCGGTGCCGCCGCCGTTGATGCCGGGGTAGCCGTAGGTGCGCTGGAAGCTCTCGGTCGTGCCGTCGGCGTAGCGCATGAGGACATTCCCGCTGGCGTCCCAGGAGACTGTCACGGGCATGCCCGGATCGGTTCCGGAGATCGTCCCGTGGCCGGAGCCGCTTGCGGTGAACTGGTACTCGGCCTTGTCGCCATCCGACGACTCGACGCGGCTCCCGCCGATCACGCCTCTAAACGTGCCTGCGGCTTCGGCGAACTTGCCGTCGGGGGTCTCGATGCGGGAGAACCAGGTGGAGCCGCCGCTGTCGGAGTGGTTGTTGCCCGTATCTTTCCAGCCATCGGAGTAGACGTTCTCATACTTCGAGTCGAACGAATAGTCTGCGCTGGTGATGTTCTCGGAGAAACCATGCGAGCCTTTGAGCGTCCCCTGGGTGAACTCGTAGGTGGTTTTATACACAACCGGGTAGCTGGGCAGCCAGACCGGGCGCATGTTGGGTTTTTCGTTGGGTTCCACCACGATGGGCGGGCCGATGTAGCCTTCCCAGTTCCACTTGGGCTGCACGGCGCTGACGAAGCCACCGGGCTGGGTTTTTGCCTCATCGACGAAGAAGTCGTAGCGGGTCTCGGTGGTCGTGTCGGTGCTGGTCTCGGACTTCTGCGCCCAGAGCTTCAGGTAGCCGTCGAAGTAGAAGCCCGTTGCTTCCGCGCGGGTCTTGCCCGCCGCTTTTGCGCGCGAGTAGCTGTCGCCCCCGAAGCCTGAGGCGGGCAGGCCGTTGCTGCCCAGAAAGCCGCCGAGCGTGTCGGCCATCGTGCCACGTGCGCCGTTTCCCGAAAGCAGGGCGAACGGGTCGAACTGCCCCCGTGAGGCAAGTGCGCTGTCGATGCGCTTCACACGGGTACGGGTCGCGTCCAGGCTGGAGCCGCCCCCACCGCACCCGGCGAGCGCTATCGCCGCGCCCAGCGCCAGAAATCCAAGTCGTTTCATCAGGTTATTATATCCTCCGCAAGTCTTGGAGTCAGTATAACCCAAAACACTTCAACGCGATATAGTAAATCCGTGACTTCGGCTTCCAGCGGTGCTCCCTTCCCGACGGTTTTATGGAACGACGACGACGCGACGTTCTTTCCCGGTAAAACTATCGAAAGCCCGACCTGGGTGCTGGTTTTTCCGTTTTATGGGGATCGGCTGGTGCTGGCCCAGATCGCCGGACGCGGCTGGTGCATTCCAAGCGGACGCGTCGAGGCGGGGGAGACAACGGAGGGGGCGGCCCACCGCGAGACCCACGAAGAGTCCGGCGCGACCCTGGGAAAGCTCGCGCCGCTGGGCTGTTTCTCGCTCACCAGCCGCACCAAAGGCGAGACACGCCATGGCGCGGCGTTCCTCGGCGACGTGCTCAACCTGGAAGATTTGCCCGAGGGAAGCGAGTCGGAGGGGCGAATTTTATTGCCCATCGAAGAGGTCGCCAGCGCCTACTTCGCCTGGGACGCGCTTCTGGCCGCCGTCTTCGCCCACGCCGAAGAGTCCCGCCTGACGCTTCTGCCCTCGGGAACGTCGCTCTCGGACTTCACCCGGACCGTTTCGAGCGATTGAAATCGGCTCGCTGGATTACTTTTTACTTCTCCCTCTTCCAGCGAGGTACGAGCGCCCTGGGAAGAGGGACGAAAGCGAAGCGCTTCAAGGGAGATGGGAAAACGGGCGAACTATGAAAAGTAACACTTGGAGATCACTTTGCTCCGAGATAGAGTGCTCAGCATGAAACGAGTTGTTCTTACTCTGACGGTTCTGGTACTCGGAGTATGCGCGTTTGCGCAGAAACCCGTCACGGAGGTCAAGCCGGGCAGTCCGCTCCGAAAGACGATTCTGGCGTCGATTCGGCCTCATTTTGAGAAAGCGTTCGGTCAAAAAATAAAGTTCCAGGTCGGTGTGCTCCGCACCGACGGCGAGTGGGCCTTTCTGGATGGCGTCGCGCTCGGACTGAACGGCAAGCCTATCGACCTGAAGACGACGCCCTTCAAAAATGACATGAACGCCATGGACGGCCCGACGGTCTTTGCGCTTCTCCGAAAGAAAGCCGGGCGCTGGAAGCTCCTCACCGACGCCATCGGCCCGACCGATGTCGCCTGGTCCGACTGGGATGCCCGCTTCGGCGCTCCCCGCGCCGTCCTCGGCAAGAACCCGAAAGTTCCGGGGTAGGACCCATCCCCCTTCCCTGCGGCTGGGTACTCGGGGAACGAAACAAGAAAGAATTTTCTTTTGGTTCCCCGGTACCCAAGATGCCTTCACCCATATTGCTTCGAGTTGAAAACGGTGATTTGACCTCTCCCTGGAATGCAACAAAGCCGTTGTACAAAAAAAGTTTGCACCAAAAAAAATGCCGTGATACACAGATAGTGGAAGCAAAACCTAACCTATCTGAGTGGATAGGGTCTTCAGCTTCAATTTACGGCTGAGTCAGCACACGGCTGAGTCAGCACACGGCTGAGTCAGCACACGGCTGAGTCAGCACACGGCTGAGTCAGCACACGGCTGAGTCAGCACACGGCTGAGTCAGCACACGGCTGAGTCAGCACACGGGAAGGGGTTTGGTTATGAACATCCGCCTTTTTGCAGTGAGCTTTTCAAAAGCCCTGCTTTCTCTGAGCATTCCTGTGCTCATCGTCGGTGGCGCTCACGCGCAGTGGACCTTTACCACGGTGGAGATGCCTGACAGCTTCGCCTGGAGTACGTCGTATGCCACAGCCGCTAAAGATCACTATGGCATCGGTGTGGGACCAGGCGGCCCTGGCTCTGCAACTTACACGGCGAGTCGCGCACAAACATCTGCAAATGCCCCACAAGGACCGGCGCACGCTTCAGGCTCAGGTTCCGCTTTCGAAAAATCGAAGACGACCTTTGTGTGGTCTGGTGGGGGCGCTCCGGTCGCAAGAGATGTCTATTCCTCCAAAGACTGGAGTGTGACACCGATCCCCAATACCAATAATGTGAGTAACTATGCCACCGCTTCTTTTAACGGAACGCAGGTGACTGTAGCCTCTGGATCGACACCATGGGTTGTAGGAGTACCATTGACCGTAAGCAATACGGATGTAACCTACTCTGCAGGATCAACTTCATCCGATGGCTACATTACTGGATCGTATGTCGGTCGTTCTTCGACGGCAAGGTACCTCTGGGACACTACTGGAATGTCCGGGTATTGATTCAAAAAGGCAGTGCACATATCTTGTATATGTTCACTGCTTTTCCATAAAATAAAGGAGTAAGCGCGATGCGGATTTTACTTATTGGAATTCTGATGTTGCTGGTTTGTTCCAGTAGTTTTGGACAGGAAATTCGCATGTCGAAATATCTTCAAGATAATCTCAAGACGGAAGTTATGATTGTTATTGAAGGGGATAAACTGATAGAGAAAAATAAAATTGGTAATATAATAAATGAAAATATTTCTATGAAAGAAAAATTGTATAAAATTGCAGATGTATGTGATTATGAAATAATAAAAAATGACAATGATTACCTTTTTGTAAAACAATACTCGGAAGCGAATGAGGTTCCCTGTGTAACGCCCGAGGAACTTTCTTTTTATGGTACGGAAGTAAATAAATTTGTGATTTCTTTATTTAAGGCTCACAAAGATGTTGGTCTTCATCTACGCGATTTTATACTTGCGCTTTCCGATGAGGAATGGAGAGAAATCAAATCGGACGGTATCTCATATGGAAATTTATCACTCGGTAGTAAATCTCGAATGAGTGACATGTTTTTGGAGACGTTTTATGGTACTTTATATCGTGGTTCTATTCTTGCTAAATATTTGAGTTATTCTGAAAATGATAAAATTGTAATTAAGAGTAGTGATAGAGAGGAAATTGCTTACTTAATGTATCAAGTAAATAAAATATTTGAAGCAGATAAATGGAGCCAAAAATTCGAATGGGGTTTGCTTAAAGAAGATTCGGTTTCTATTGGTAATAACAAGACAGATTATAAGTCTCTTAAAAAATCAAATATTTCTTTTTATGAGTGCCCCACCTTGAAAGATATTTTTCAGTGGATCAGTGCGGATAACAAAGAAATTTCTTTCTATCTTTCGGATAAATTATACGATAAGCCAATTTCTATCGTTGGATACTCTCCGGAAAAAGCAGTTCGACTGGTTCGCGATATTGGAAAAATCTATGATCTTAAAATTGATTACGATGGGAAAAAGATAGGGCTTTTGCCAAAAAAGATCAAAAGAAAAAATATGGATTTCGGAGCTAATATATTTGAGTTTATGCCGCGCCCTCTACGGAAATACATCCAGCAACGCCCAATAGATCCCATCGCTCGTCGAATCGCCTGGACATTGCTGCCTGATATTCAGAAAGAAAAGACGAAAAAACTCCGTGCTGATAAAATTGATCAGCTCCGGCGTGTTGGTATTGCTCTGAATGTTTCATCGCGTATGATCTCAGAAGTTAAAGATAATGACATGAGGCACCTGGATGAATTTATCGGAAATAAAACGCTGTCTTTTAAATTTGAGCCGTCCCAGGGAATGCTAGCATCTTTCACTGTTTTTCGTGATGTGAATGGCAAGAGAGTTTCCGGGCCGAAGTATACAACAAGCATGAAGATCAACCGGAACTGAGAACGCCCATGCTCTACTTCAGCGCTGAGCGCCAGTCGAGAGTCACGCCCTGGGCGCTGAGGCTCTGGCGGAACTCGGCGAGCAGCGGAGGGGCATCGCGGATGGCGCTGGGGTCGTAGACTTTCTTCTCCAGGCAGAACGCCGCCAGGCTCCCCGCGATCTCCCCGCACAGCCACTCGGTCGGGTGCATCCGGGCGCTTGCGGCGGCCAGGCGGCTCATCCCGATGTTCTTGCCCGCCGGGATCACGTTCGCCGGGCCAGAGCGCGTCAGGAACGCGCCCAGCGGGATGTGATGGGGGAGCGCGGGAACTAAGAGCGGCTGCTCGGCCTTGTTCGGGTGGATATCGATGGCGTACAGGGCGCAGCCCACCGAGTCGTCGAAGAGCGTCCCGTACTTCGCGGTCGGGTTGCCCTTCGGGGCTAAAAGATGGTTCTCGGTGAGCGTAAAACGGGCCTGAAGCCTGCGCGACTCCCGGATATAGGGGTGCAACGCAAAGCCGTCCGCCCCGATTCCCGGCTGGTCCGCGCCGGTGAGAAGCCGCATTTCGGGATAGCCCAGGCCCTGGCCGTCGTCGCGGGGGCAGGCGGTCTGGAGCCAGTGCGCGAATCCCTGCGCAAATGCCCGCCCGCGCTCTAAAATTCGGACTTGCTCGTCTAAACTCTTGTCTAAATAGCTCTCTTCGTGGAAGTCATTGCCGCGCCAGTTGATCAGCGCGATATCCCCGACGGGCATCGTGCCGTTGACAAAGCTATCGGACGCAATCAATCGCCGGTAGGTCCAGAACGGGAGATAGTTTCGCTCGCCCAGCGGGGTTTTCGCTGTGGTTTTCTCCAGAACTTTGTAGGTTACCGAGAACGGCTCGGGCGACTGACCCCGGTAGACGTAGTCCAGCGTGTACTCGCCCAGCGAGGCGAAATAATCGAACTCGGCGGGCTTTTCGATCTTGGGCGAATCTTGTCCGCTTGCTTCCCACTTCATTAAAAAGCAGTAGGTAAAGCTCTGCACCCAGTCCGGGCGGGCAGTTTCGGGCGCGTGGACCTCGCTGTGCGTGGCTCTTGCTTCCTGGCCCAGAACGGTCGGAACTCCGGCGAGTGCCATCGCGGAGCCGTCTTCTGTGGCGTCGAGTAGAAACGTCGCGCCGATCCGGGTGACTTTTCCCGAGTCCAAATCCACAAAATCCACATAGTTCACACGTCCGTTGCCCGAGAACCGAGCCACCGAGCGGATTTGATGCCGCGTGAGTATTTTTTTAAGGCGACTGGCTTCGATGTGGGGCCGAAGCCGCTCTTGAATCTCTTTTTCCCAGACATCCGGAAGCGCCGAGATTCGGGAGACCCAGCACGCGCCGATGTTTTTTTCGCGTCCTGGCACCAGCCCGAAGCTTTTGGCGTAGTGGCCGCGCACCTGCTCCCGGAGCTTGCGCCAGCGGGCTGTGCTCGGGCCGTCGGGCTTTTCGATGTGCGAGTTTTCATCGGGCGGGCAGACGAGCTGGCTGGTGAGCTGGCCGCCGAGGGCGCTCGTCGGCTCCGTGAGAATCACTGTGAAGCCGCGCGCCGCCGCCGCCTCCGCCGCCGCGACCCCGCCCAGGCCGCCGCCGACGACAAGAATGTCGCACGTCAGGGTTGCATCGGAGACTTTTGTGTCCGCCGCGACCAGTCGTCGCTTTTCGATATCTAAGACCCGGCCCTGCTCGAACGGCGCGGGTGGGGGGACGTCCTGGGCGTGGGCTTGTGAGAGGGGCATGAGCAAAAAAACAAGAATCAGAAGTCGGAGTTTCACCGCGCTCAATATACCCCAGGTATTCCTTTTTGTTTTCCAGTTTGTTTTCCAGGACGATAAACGTCCGGCAATGGGGCGCTACGCGCCGTCGCCTCCGGCGAGGTTTGCAGCGAGATATCGAGCGAAGCGAGACGGCGGAGGAACGACGCCCCATTGCCGGACGATTTTCGTCCTGGGCATTTGGGACATCGTCCACACAGGAAATTTGGGGAGATAGGGTGAATTTACGCGATGTGATTTCTGAAAGCGAGGACGAATCGGGACGGCTGCGAGGGCGCTTCTGGTGCCTGATGGCGCTGCTCGTGCCTGCGAATGCCTACTGGATTATGCAGAGCGAGGTCATTCGCTATGCCGGGCATCCATCTACCATCTCTCTTTTCTACAATTGTATTTTCTGGCTGTGCTTGTTATTAACCCTCAACGGCGTTACTAAAAAGCTTCTCCCGCGTGCGGCGCTCAGCCGCCACGAGATTCTCTCGCTCTATGCCGTGCTGGGAATCTCGACGGCGCTGGCCGGGCACGATCTGATTCAGGTGCTCCTGCCGATTCTGGCCTATCCGGCGTTCCGTGCGGACAACGTCAACCACTGGGAGCAGACGCTTCTTCCGCTGCTTCCTCGCTGGCTGACGGTGCAAAGCAAAGAAGCTCTCAAGCCGTTCTACACCGGGCACTCCAGCCTGTATGAGCCAGGTCACCTTGCGGCCTGGCTGGTGCCGACGCTGGTCTGGTCGGGGTTTCTGGCGACGCTCTGCGCGACGTTTCTGTGTCTCAACGCGCTACTTCGCCAGCAGTGGACCCGTAGCGAGCGCCTCGCATTCCCGCTGATTCAGCTCCCGCTGGAGCTTTCCGAGCCGCGTGCACCGCTTCTCAGAAATAAATTATTCTGGGCCGGAGTGATTCTGGCGGTCGGGATTCAGACCTGGAACGGAATGGCGACTCTCAGCCCGCAGATTCCGATCTTGCCCATCAAATATGTCGATTACGGCGGCTCGAACTTCCCGAATCGTCCGTGGAGCGCGATTGGCTGGCTTCCGGTGGGATTCTATCCGTTTGGAATCGCCCTTGGAATGCTGCTTCCGCTGGACCTTTCTTTTAGCTCGTGGTTCTTTTTTCTCTTCTGGAAGGCGCAACTGGTTATCTCAGCGTACTTCGGGTGGGATCAGAAGCCAAATTTTCCGTACGTCGATGGACAATCGCTCGGGGCGTACCTCGGAATCGCAGGGGGGGCGCTTTTTGCGATGCGAAAGCGCTTTATTTCTGTTTTCTGGCAGTTGTTTGAGAAAACATCTCAACCAGGAGACTCTGACGAGCCGATTCATCCCCGAGTTGCTGCGTTTGGAGCACTTTTTGGTCTTGTTCTGCTCTTTACGTTCTTTCGGCTGGCGGGAATGGCGAGCGGGCTTGCGATTGCGTTTCTGATAATTTATTTCGGGCTGGCCGTGGGGATTACCCGGATGCGGGCGGAGCTGGGGCCGCCGGTCCACGACCTGCACCATGCCGGGCCGGACTCGTTTCTGCCGACCGTTCTCGGGCCGACGAATCTCTCGAAGCCCGACCTGATGATGCTGGCGATGAGCTGGGGCTTCAACCGGGCGTATCGCAGCCACCCGATGCCGATCCAGCTGGAAGCCCTCAAGCTGACGGGCAAAGAAGGGCGGGCGGGTCGTCCGCTGTTTCTGGCGCTCCTCGTGGCCGGGATCATCGGGCCGCTGGCGGGGTTCTGGGCGCTGCTGCACCTGAGCTACGAGGTAGGCGCGGCGGGAGCGGTTGCGCCGCCCAACGTCATGGCGATCTTCGGGCGGGAGGCCTGGGCGCGCTTCGACTCGTGGAGCAATGTCCCGCAGCCGCCGCAGGCCGAGTACGGAGTTGCGACTCTGGGCGGGGCGAGTTTTGTGCTTCTGCTAAACTTACTACGTTCGCGGGTGATGGGGTTCCCGTTCCACCCGGTCGGGTACGCGGTGGCGTCGAGCTGGGGAATGAGCGTCCTGTGGGTGCCGATGCTGATCGCGTGGGTTCTGAAACTGGTTCTTTTGCGCTACGGAGGGCTGGCGCTGTACCGAGCCGCTCTGCCGTTTTTCTTCGGGATAATTTTAGGTGAGTGTGTCGCGGGGAGCCTCTGGAGCCTGCTCGGAATCTGGGCTGGAATCCCGACGTACGCTTTCTGGCCGTAAGCCCTCCTTCTCGTGGCGAAAAGGAGGGCCTGGGCAGGTTCTACGGGAGAGGGTAGATGATATTGAGGTATGCGGACCCGCTTTCGACGACCGTTCCGGGAGGTTTCAGTGCGGCAATGTCGGTTTTCCAGGTTGTAAAGGAACCATAGCTATACGCACCGACGGAACGTGGAAAGATCCAGGGGGTGTTCGGGTCTGCATGCCAGTACTGGTTTCGACTTGCCGTGAGTGTCGTCATGAAACGCGTGAATCCAGGGATATCGCCGTTGTTGCTGTACAGAGCGCACCACTCCGTAGTTCGGTTCCAGAATATCTTATTGTTTTTGAACGTAAAATTGTTTCCAAAAACAATATTGATCGGGGCACTACCGTTGTTTGCATTCTGGACTTCGAAGTCCTGGTATTTTCTTCCTGTTGCGCCATTGCCGAAGATCAGAACCTGGGAAAATGCTGTATTGCTACGTCTATCGGTTCCGTTGTTACCGATAGTGCAGCCATCGACGGTCAGGTTATCTGCTGAGGCGTCATGAAGTCCGGTGAAGCGATTTTCACTGATGTCGCACTGAAGAATTTTGCACGGGCCTTGAGCCGCTTCATAGAAGATACCGATATCGTTCTGTTTTGCGGTCATCTGAGTGATCGTGACATTTTTGATATCGGTATCCAGCCAGAGACCCGACGATTCTCCGTAGTTTTCGTTGCAGTTAACTCTCATAAACGCAGAGTCATGCAGTTTATAGAGCTTTATTCCTGCGCTGTCCCAGGATTTCAGGCCACCCTGGGCACCTCTCCAGTTATTTTTACTTGCTATGCAGTCCTGGACCAGCAAGTTCTTGGCATAACTGCCTGCCAGCCCGGAGATTCCGTTCAGATCGAAGGTGCAGCCAGCGATTGTCATATTGGTATTGCCAGAGACCTCCAGCCCTTTACCTCCGTTGAATCGCATGGTGCAACCCTCGACGCGGACATTGGTGCAGCCTGAGATTTTGACTGCGCCATAGAAATAGTCTTTAGCTGTCTGAAAGTTCAAGTTTTTCAGAATAACATTTGTTCTATTGGCTATATTCAGAATAACAGGGCGGATACCGACCTCTGCCGAAGCTTGATTCATGTCCGTTCCCACAGGCGGGACGAAAAAATAATTGCTATAGCCCGTACTCGGAGGGCCGACTGTCTCGTTGACATAGAACTTTCCGGGAGCCAGCTCTCCGTAGGTGAGAACCCGCTGCATAAGTGTCGAGTTCAGCACCATGACCTCTTCACGGCGAACAACAGGTGGTATCTCAAAGTAGCTTACTGTGGGATCGTTGTAGTTCGCCCAGATATCTTCGCGTGGCCCCGTTGGAGTGCTGCACGAGTGGTAGTACACCGGGTAGCCATTGAAGAGCGGGCTTTGCCCAAACGAGTTTGCGAGCCATTTTTCCGAGCCGTAGAACGTCGGCTTCTGGCTGGAGTTGGCGGCTTCGATGGTAATTGTTTTGGTAGAAGCGCTGGTTGTGTCGGTAAAATCAATCTGCTCACGGTAGCTACCTGGCTGGACGATGATTCGGACGTCTTTTGGGGTCTTGGCAACGCCATTTTGACTGGTCCGATTCTGGTAGAGTGCGTGATAGACTGCCGCCTGCATGGTCTTGTAGGTCGCCCCCGGTCCGTCCTGGAAAGGGCCGGTGTAGGCGCTGTCTACATACAGCTTTACGGTCGATGCCGCCGTCGGAATCGTGACTGTCGAGCCGGTTTGCGCGAGAGCGAGGCTCCCGAGCGTGGTAATCATCGTTGTGGCCAGTGCAAGACTGCGCCAAGGAGAGAACGTCATTATTTTTTCCTTATTTTTTGTGAGAAGGGGGAGGAGCGGTGCTTTCCCCAGGGACCAGACGAGTAACAGGTAGCATGACACGGCATTGTTCGATGGGAGACCCCGAGCGCAGCCTTTGCAGGCAGAACAAAGACTCATAGCCGATGTCAAAAGAGGGGATTTCGATGGTTGTTAGCGACAAATTTGTGGTATCGGGCAGGGAAGTGTTGTCTACACCGACAATCGACAGGTCTTTGGGAACTTCTCGTCCCAGCGATCTTGCCGCGACAACCATCTCCTGGGCGATCTGGTCGTTGGCGCAGAACAGAGCCGTCGGCGGCTCCGGCAGCGACAGCCAGTCGCGCAGAAGAGTGGAGGCATCGTCCTGGTGGCTCCAGGATAGCCCCCCGGAGATCAGGGGCGGCGAGGCGTGCTGCTCTCTCATCGACGTGGCAAACGCATCGTGACGCCAGAGGGCGATATCGTTGACGTGCAGAACCTCACCGGGGCGCTGCTTTTGCTCGATGGGTCCGGCAACATGAGCGATGCGTGTGTGACCGAGAGATCTCAGGTGGTCCAGAGCAAGCCGGACAACATCCTCCTCGTTGGCGAAGACTGCGCCGATGCTTGTTGGGAAATTACGCGAACGAGTAATAGTTACTGTTGGGAGTCCAGCTCGCTCCAGGGCATCCAGCCGTGTATTATCACTATTTTCACTGAGAATAAGTCCGTCAATTTGGCCATTAAGAAAAGGCTCACAGGCAATATTATCTCGAATAACCGATGGAAATTGAAGAAGCGAGGTGCCCAGATAGTCTGCCGCTTGAGAAAGACCGAGCCAGACTTGTTCTGCGAATGCACTGCCGAACTGTTTTATATTTGTTGGAGGCTGAACTCCAACACCGATAATACCGGTGCCTTTTTGATGCAGAGACTGAGAAAGCGAGTTAGGAGTATACTGAAGTTGTTGTATGGCTTCTTCAACTCGTTTTTTTGTTTCTTTGGAGCAGGCTGATGCTTTTCCATGAACTACATGGGAGACTGTAGTTATAGAAACGCCCGCTCTTTCAGCAACATCACGTATGGTTGATTTTTGAAAACGTCTCATACTTACTTCGCTTCAATGTTTACCAAAAGCTTTTGGTAAATTGGTTTACTCAAAAATACCACAGGGTAGTGACTTCCTGCCAGGGGGTGTGAGAAATTTCATATCCCGACGCAACCTTTTTGGCGTCTGGTTCGTCTGTGTAGTACACTGAACTTTCAAGGAGCAGAGTATGGCCCGGTGTAAAGCGTGCGGGACGGAAGCGCCCGCGATGGCGCGTTTTTGTAGCATCTGTGGAGCGACGGTCGCCGCCGCTTCGCCTTCCCCTGCGGCTGCGCCCCGGCCCACGGCCCCGCCGAGCGTGGCTCCGCGCGTCCCGCAGGCTCCGGCCTCGGGCTACGCCGCGCCCGCGCCGCAGGTTGCGAGCGGAAGTAGCAGCAACAACGGCAAGAAAGCTCTGGTGATCGGGAGCGGCTTGTTGCTTCTGGGAACCGCCGGGTTTTTGTTCGCCCGCTCCAGCGGTTTATTGGGCGTCGCGCCGACAGCGCTGCCGCAGAGTCAGGTGCTCACCGCGCCCAATACCAACCCCGCCACTGGTCCTGTTCTCGGTGCGCCGCAGGTCGATGCCCCGAAGTCCCAGCCGGTTTTAGCGCAGCCGCCGCCCGCAAGCTCCGCCATGCCCGAGGATATCATCGCGTATCTACGCTGGCTCAAGGCGCTGAACCAGAACCTTCAGACCATGCACTCCGACACGGTCTCGATGAGCACCGGGATGCTCACGACGCTCTACGGCGATATCGCGAACATGGCGAGCGAGACCGAGGTCACCGAGCAGAAACCCAATACGTCGGCCACCGTCCAGAAGCTGCAAAAAATCGTCATGGACCTCAACCAGGTAACCGCGACGTTCCAGGGGCGGACACCGCCCAACCCGTGTGCGCCGCTCGCGACCGAGTACAACACCGCCTTGAAAACCACGGTCTCGCAGACGGCGGGGATGGCGCAGACCTACACCAAGCTCATCAACGCACTGGCCCAGGACTCCAGCCAGGGAACGTCGAGCGCCCAGGAGCTGCTTCCCAGCCTGATGCAGGAGCTGAATGGCGGGATGATGTCCAAGGGGGCCGACGCGGGGTTCAACAGCGCCGACACCGCGCTCAACCAGCTTCGCGACCGCTACACCCAGATTCCGTCGGATATCGCGCCGGGAGCGTTCCAGCTCAAGTCGCTCGACACGGGCTTCGATCCCAAGTCGCTCCTGCGCGGCATGCCCGGCGCGGGCGGCGGCTTCGGTATGTAAACCGGGCGGTGTTACACGGCCATTACAGCTCGCGCAAAATCGAGACGCCGTGATCGCCGGTGAGCGAGACCAGGCGCTTGCCGTCTGTCTGGAGCGTCCAGTGGGAGCGTGGGCCGTCCAATTTATAGCGGTGCCCGTCGGTTTTCTCGTCGTCGGCGAGGCGCTCCAGCGTGATGTTCTCGCCGTCTTTCACAAAGCCCGTGAGCACTAAATTTCGCTTCTCGCCGACATCGAACGGGTTTGCGCCGCCCTCCCAGGTCTCGGTGACAAAAACCTTGACGGGAGTGAGAACGCCGGGCGTCCGGTTGACCTCTTCCCCCGTGACCCGGCTCTGGTCGCGTTTCTTGCCATCGGGTCGGGCGATAGTGAGCGTGGCCGCGTCGATCCCGCCGTCGGGGCTGTAGCGCACAGCCAGAGTCGCGCGGGTGGCGACTCCGCCGGGCAAGGAGACCGTAAAACTCGGCTCGGGCGTCTGTGCCAGCGCAAGGGCCGCAACGACCAGCGTCGCGACCGTGAAAGCAAGAAATCGCATCGCCGTCAGGTTCGCCAGAGCCGCTGAAAAATCCTCTTGCCTCTACTTTTTCAGCCGCCGAACCAGCTCGGTGCGGACGCCCGGCCCGAACGCCTCGGGGGTGCGCTGAAGTACGGCGAACGCGAGTGGCTTCCCGCTCTGCTCGCATGCGCCGACGTACCAGCCGAGCGAGAGGCCATCGGGAAATTTTCTCGACGAGCCGGTCTTGCCCCAGAGCGCGAGTTTCTCCACTTTCAGGTTGTTTTTGACGATTTGCTGATGTTCTTTTGCAAACGGGAGGCTTTCTGTCTCCAGCTTCCAGGCCAGCCGTGCCTGCTCGATAGGGGAGATGAGCATCGAGCCGTCGATGTAGGAGTCTTCGGGCTTCGTGCCCCTCCAGCCACTTCCGTAGCTGATCTTTGCGACCAGCTCGCGCAGTCGTTTTGCGCCGATCTTTCTGGCGACCTCCCGGAAGTACCACTCCGACGACTCCAGCAGCGCAGCGCCGAGGTCCATGTCTCTTCGTCCCTCTGCCTGCCCGACTCGCTCGCCGTTGTACTTCCATAGCTCGCTGGCCGACCGAACCACGCCCGTCTCCAGCCCGAAGAGCGCCAGATACAGCTTGAAGGTCGAGCAGGGAATAAACCGCCGCTGGTCGAGACGCAGGTCGTAGGGCTTTCCGTCCGAACCGTTGAACGTCGCCACCGCCCCGTTCTTTCCGGGGAATCTTGCATCGAATAGGTTTCTCATGGGCTGAGTATAACGCCCCTCTGCCCCGGCGAAAATCGGCGAGCGAGTGATTCTCTGGCTACTCCGATGGCGTATTTTTCGGGCGAAGTAGCTCCCTCACGCCGCTGCGCCCGCCGACATCGAGCTTTCGGAGGATATGGGCGACGTGCGTCTTGACCGTCAGCGGGGAGACGTTCAGCGCGGCGGCGATCTGGACGTTGGTTTGCGACGTTGCCAGGAGCCGGGCGATCTCCCTCTCGCGGGTCGTCAGCCGAGAGAGCGCCTGTTCTTCGGGGGCTTCGAGCGACTCGGACTGCGCCCGAGCGCAAAGCTCGTAGACGCGCTCGGCCAGCGCCCGCTCGGACGACTCGGTCCCCAGCGCACTTCGCAGCAGCCCTGCCTGGCGTTTTAGCTGCCTCAGCGTCTCGCCAAGCCGCGCCTCGGGGGCTTCTGGAATCGCCGCGCCATAGGCCAGCCGTCGCTCGCGGTCCTCGCGCTCCCGGCCCAAATAAAGCGTCGCCAGCCGTGCCAGCGCCTCGATGCCCGGAACATCGGCGGGACCGAACGCACCGGCAGTGTAGCTCAGCACCGAGAGAACCCCCACGACCTCGCGGCCCTCTCGAAGCGGGGTCGCGATAGCCACTGCGGAGCGCCTTGAGGTATCTCCAAATGCCCGTCCCCGGTGGAGAAGTGCGCCGCCGTCGGTCCAGGAGCCGTAGGTTTTCCTGGTGTTGATGATCCAGGCCGTCAGCCCGTCGGGGGCGAACGCGTTGACGTTCGGGTCGTCGAACTCCTCGCCGTCCCAGTTGTACGGGTAGACAATGTGCTCCATCCCCTGGCGAAACCCGAGGTAGAACGAGTCCAGCGCAAGCAGATCCGAGGCACTCAGGCGAAGCTGATGATAGACCCCGTAGCGTCCCTGCCGGACCGCCGCCCCGAGCCGCTCATCGGCCCGCCACAGCGCCTCGGGTTGTGTCAGCAATGTTCATCATCCCCTTTTAAACCGACATAACTGATTGGATATCATTGATAAGTCCTTGTCTTTCAATTTCGATAGCTATAAAAGGAGCATGTTCTTTCAGAAATTGAAAGTCTTTAGTTGTAATATAGACTTCAAGCCAGTGCTTTCTTTGTTTTAAGCATGTAGATTCATCATTTAATTTCAGTATATCTATTGTATATTTTGCTATTTCTTTTTTATCATCAGGAACATTTCCGAGTTTTACTAATAATGATGGGAAATCTATAACAAAAAAACCATTATTGATTTCGAAGGGATCAATAATAATTCTTTTACCTTTACGTCCATTTAGAATGGAACTAACAAACCTATAGTTTGACCATTCATATGCAAGATCAGGAAAATCATCTTTAGCTTTGAAATGTTCTATCGTTGGTGCTCCAGTATCATATGGAATCCAATGACAGCAGTAAGCACATATTCCAGAATACGCAGTTCTCATATGCCCTATTGCTTTAATCCAATAATTGTGTTGTTTCCATTGAGCCTGATTAGGAGAAGGAGTTATTTTTAAAAAAGATTTTCCTTTTGTTCGTATTTCCCGATCAAATATATCTGGTTCTGGTTTAATTGTTATGTTAATCAATTACGAAACTCCATTTTTTTTTGCAAAATATAGCCAATATGGCCAAAAACTATCATCTTCTGCCAATATTCGAATAAGTTGATTATGTATATGATGTACATCAGAAGACAAAGGAGATTGCTGTAATTGTAGCTCTTTAGCTTTATTTATTATTTCATCCGATTCTATAGACCGAGGGTTTTGTCGATCAAATACATCTGACATTAACCATAGATCGGATGTGCCCCGTTTAATAAATGGTATTTTATCTATTAATATCTCTTTATTTTGTTGAGAAAATACATGGATTTGATCGGTAGATTCGTCAAAGGATGATTCAATAGAAGACAATATCAAAGATGAATGAGTAGAAATATGAAGTTGAAATTCCTCATTTATGCCTATGATCTTTAAAACTTTTAGAATGCTTGGAATAATTCTTCTTTGCCATTTAGGGTGAAGATGTGCATCAATTTCGTCAATTATTAAGATTATTTGGTTGTTGTTTTGTTCAAAGTGTCTGTTTTCTATGCTGATTTTATATTCAAACCACGACCATATAAGCATATATAGTATTGATAAAATACGTTTCATTCCTGCCGAACAGTGTAAGATTGGAACATCTCCGTAATTCAAATGCAACGTTGGTATATCTCTAGAGTCATTAGGTATTCGGACCGATTTTTTACCAGGAGAGATGATTTGATGTGGATCGGGTGATAATACCTCTAAACATTTTATTAGTGTGTTAAATATATGAGTGTACTTACTATTATTTTGCCAATTAGTCCAATCAATAATTAATCCATTGCATACCCACGAGTTATTACGTGATGGATTTGATTTACCATTCCACACCTCAATAGTCGAAAGATAAAGACCTTTATCGTAAACAGCAGATTTCTCATTTCGTTTTGAGTTATCCCAAATTGAAAACGCGCCATCATGTTTTGCATAGACCATTAGAGCAGGTGCAAATTGAACTGCAAGTTGTGGTTGCCATTCTTGGGATAACCAATCATATCTAAAAATTTCTTTTTGAACTTGATGATTCGAAAGATTAAACCCACATTCAATTTTGGGGAGTGGTTTAGGAGCATTTTCATTAGGAAGGGCTGTACTTTCAATCCAATTTCGACAAACAGACCACCAAATACTGTCAAACAGAAAAGTCTTACCAAGCCCGTTGTCTCCAGTGAGAATATTCATTCTTGTTGATGGCTCATACCTAAGGGTACTCCCTGAAGGTCCGACATATGATAATTCAATATAATTAAGATTTTTAGTCTCTGGTGTATATTCTCCATCAGGAAATCCAATTAATTCGGACAAATCAGAATCGTTGATATTGCTATCTGAAAGCCAATCTAAAATAATATCTGATGAAGTTGAAAATAATGTCATTTCAGTTTCATTTATATGAAATTCATTAATAAATTTATTGCATATATCTTTCGGTGTGACATTACTTGGCCATTTCTCATTTCTATATATCCAAATACTTAAATCAAGCATTGGAATTAAATTATCTTGTAGGTAATTCTTTAATATATTCACATAATTACTAGACCATGACCACAAAGATTCTCCTTTTTTATGAATAAATGCCGATCCAAATGTATCAGTTGTGATTCTTTGGAGTGAAGTGCTAGGATATCTTTTTGCAACCCATCCTTTATCTATATCTTTGGATTTTGAGCTTAAAAAAGGTGAAAAAAATGCGTCAATATTTTGATATGGTTTATAATACTCTTTCATGAAAGTTTCTAGTAACTGAGTGGCATTAATAGTTGTGATTTCTCCCACCGGTAATGACGTTTTTTTGAATGCTAAAAAAGAAATTCCAAAAAATGGATTTAATTTTTTTAAATTGAGTATTGAATTTCCTACTTGGTAAATGCTGAAATACATAGCTATACCTTGCTTACGGTTGAAGCGATATAATGACAATATTTATCACTTATATCTACCCCAACCGCGTTTCGACCGGTTTGTAATGCGACACGTAAAGTTGTTCCGCTGCCTGCGAAAGGGTCTAGCACAATTCCTTCGGCAGGGCATCCGACAGAAAGACATTTTTGCACTAATTCTTCAGGAAATGCTGCATTATGAACACCATCAGTCTTAGGGCGACCCGAAATTGTCCAAATATCTTCTTCACCATTCAATTTTGTACGATCAAAAAAATATTTTTGTGATTTAGTAAACATAAAAAGCATTTCATAAGTTCGCCATGGACGATCAACTGACGTGAATTCTGGGAGTACCCCTTCACGCCTCCAAATTATCGGAGATCTCAAGACCCATCCATCTTCTATCATAGCTAATGCAACTCGCCATGGAATGCCTATAGTTGTTTTTCTGGGTACTCCCAGCCCACTTGCGTCAACGGCTCTTAATCCCATTCGCCGTGCTTTATTTTTTTTATCATCGCCCTTTGGCTGGCCTTTTCCCGAATAATATGTATCGCCAAGATTCAAAAATAATACTCCATCTTTCCTCAATACTCGATTTACACTTTGCATGGCAAGCTTCATTGCTCTAACATATTCATCAATGGTTTTTTCTAATCCAATTTGGCCTTCAGATTGATAATCCCTTTGCCAGTAGTAAGGTGGTGACGTTACGACGCAATTGAAAGTATTTTCATCCAATTGTGATAAGGTTTCGACTATATCGCCCCTGTATAAATCCCAATGCAAGCCATTTATTGTTTCGCCTTTCCAATGATTGGTTCTTGTTCCCTCAGATAGTGTTTCCATCTGTAGTTTATTGAAAAGGCTGTCCATGTGATCTGCAAATTCTACCATGCCGAGAGCACCGCCTGCCCTCGGCATGATGAAAAGGACTTTAGTCTTTGGCCCAGAACATGGGGCCTGCGTCTTCCGTGATGACACTGCGCTTCAGGACATCGAGGGCTTTTTTGAGACCCTCGCCCGAGGACATCAGGCCGTCTTCGTGCTCGATGGAGAGCACGTAGTCGTAGCCGACCATTCTCAGGACGCTCACAAAGTCTTTCCACCAGGCTTCGTCGTGGCCGTAGCCGACCGAGCGGAACACCCAGCTTCGCTTGGATATCTCGCCGTAGCTTTTGGTGTCCAAGTTTCCGTTGCGCGCGGCGTTCTGCGGGTCGATGCGAGTGTCTTTGGCGTGGCAGTGATACAGTGCGCCCGCCTCGCCTAATTCGCGGACGGCAGCCAGCGGGTCGATGCCCTGCCACCAGAGATGCGAGGGGTCGAAGTTCGCGCCGATCCGGTCGCCGCCGGTGGCGCGTAATTTCAGGAGCGTGTCGTTGTTGTAGACCAGGAAGCCGGGGTGCATCTCGATAGCGAAGACGCACTTGTGGGCCTTGAGAAGCCGCTGCTGAGCGCGCCAGTACCGCCCGGCGACGCGCCACTGGTAGTCCAGGATCTCCCGGAACTCGTCGGGCCAGGCGCAGGTCACCCAGTTCGGGTTCCTTGCCCGCGACGAGTCGCCGGGGCAGCCGGAGAAGCCGTTCACGGTCGCCTGTGGCATGATGCCGTCGCCGTGCAGAGCTTCTGCGAGCTTCACCGCGTTCTCGAATGCCGCGTGGTGCTCGTCGGCGATTTTTTTATTGGGATGAAGCGGGTTGCCGTGCACCGAGATGGCGGAGAGAATCAGCCCGCGCTTCTGGATCGCCTCCACCAGTTTCTTGCGCTTGCCTGCGTCCTTCGTCAGCGCCTCGGAGCCGCCGAAGTCGTCTAAGTGTCGGCTGCCAGGGTAGGCCCCTCCGCCCAATTCCACCGACTCGATCCCTGCTGCGGCGATATGGTCCAGCGCCTCCTCGAAAGGCCGGTCGTGGAACAATGCCGTAAAAATCCCGATTTTCATACTCTGTCCTTTGTGTTCCGATAGCCGCACGCGGCGGCCTTGTCGCCTCGAAAGTTCGAGAGCCGGGCAGGGTTTTCCTGCGGGCTTGCCGTAAAGACCGGTATGAAGTTGCTGGTTATCGGCGGGTCGGGGAAAGTCGGGAGCTTTGTGCTTCCGTATTTGCGCGAAAAGCACACCGTGACGGTCTTCGATCTGAAGCCGCCCGCAGGCCCCGAAGTTCCCTTTGTTCTCGGAAATATCCGGGATTTCGACGCCCTCAAGGCCGCTTGCGTGGGCCACGACGCTTTGCTCTACATGGCGATGGGATCGATTCTGGGCTGGGGAACTCCCGATAACGCGCTGGCGCACTTCGACGCCAACGTCACGGGGCCGCACCTTGCGCTCCGGGCGGCAGGCGAGTCTGAAATTCGCAACGTCGTGCATATTTCGTCGATGTCGGTCTACGATCAGCTTGGAGCGCGGTTTATTATCGACGAAGACCAGCCCTGCGATGCGCACGATCACTATGGACTCTCCAAGAGATTAGGCGAAGAGGTTTGCCGGGCTGCCTGCCGTGCCCATAATTTGAGTGTGAACTCTTTGCGGCTCTGCCTGCCCGTCACGAAAGAAGAATGGCTGGATTTATCGGGTAAAAATCAGCAAACTATTCAAACCGAAGCAAGCGATGTCGCAAGGGCGATTTTACTGGCTCTGGAAAATAACTCTGGTGGCTTTCAGGCGTTTATGATCTCCGGAGACTGGCAAGAAAAAACCATGAAGCTTCAGAAAGCCAGAGAAATGCTCGGTTGGGAGCCTTTGATGCGCCCAGCGGGTCCATAAATGAACCCGCTGCTGGGTAAAGCACCGTAAACGGCGCTCAGGGGGCCGGGTACCCAGCGGCTGGGTGCCTCCTTGATCTCCAGCAGCAGGCTGCTTTAGCTGCCTGGTCATTCCGGGGAACATGTGGCAAAATAGCGTGTGACCAACGAAGTGATTCTCTCTTCCGATTCTCCCGCCGAGTTTACCCTCGGGCAGTTCTGGAAAGAACCTCCTGAGCCGGAGCTTAAGCCAACGAAGGTTTTGGCGACGTTCTCGGGCGGGAAGCTCCACGTCACCGCTGAAATGATCGACGACGACGTGTTCAATACCGCGACGGCTCACAACCAGCGCACCTGGGAAACGGGCGACGTTTTCGAGATTTTTATGCGTCGCGACGACTCCGAAAGCTATATCGAGGTTCACGTGACGCCGGAGAACGTCAAGCTGCACCTGACGTTCGACGACTTTACCCACGCTTTCCGGATCGAGGACGACATCGCAAAGATCGCCGCCAACCCCGACGACATCATTTCGAGCGCCGAGCGAACGCCCACAGGCTGGCGAGCAAGCGCGTCGGTTCCGCTCCGCGCCGGGCCAGGAGATTTAATTCGGGTGTCTTTTTGCCGCTACGACGCCTCAAAAAACAACCCCGAGCTGATTTTAAGCTCGTCGTCGCCGCACAGAGAGCTGTCTTTTCATCGCCCGCTGGAGTGGACCCTCTGCCGCGTTGTTTGATGGTTTAGCGGCGCTTTTCCCAGAGGAAGAGGGCACCGTCGTCTTCGCTGTGACCGACGCCGATGCTGACAAACCCGTTTTTCTCTAAAACCCGCTGCGACGCGACGTTTTCGACAGCGGTATCGGCGCGGACGACCCGGACATCCGGGCGGGCGAGGAGCCAGTCCGTCAGCCCGCCGACGATCTCCGTGGCAAAGCCCTGGCCGCAGGCGCTCGGGTTCATGCCGTAGCCGATCTCGATGCTTCCGGCCTCGTCGGGGCGGCCAAAGGCGCTGATTCCGCCGATGGCCGTGTTCGACGACTTTTCCAGAGCCGTCCCGCCCCAGTCGTCCGGCTCGACCCCGGCCTCGTCGATTCCGGGGAAGAACTGGAGGGCATCGCCGGGCCACTCCGGGGGAAAGTGAACCTCGCGCACGCCGCCGGGCAGCGCGACCGTGAGCGTGAAGTCGTCGGTTTTCAGGCGCGTGCGAGCAATGGCGAGCGAGGTCGGAAAAAGAATCAGGCGTGGGGTTTCAAGAAAAAACATCGGGCGATCTCTACTTCCTCGGGGCGGTCGATGTCGGCCCCGATCTCAGGATACGGCGTTATCAGCGCGGACGCGACCGCGCCGCCCAGAAGCCTGCCGACGGCAGCTTCGAGGTAGGGGATCGGGAGCATTTTGGGCGCAACTTGTGAGAGAGCCAGCCGACCCAGCGTTCCGTAGCCCAGCATCCCGGCGAGGCGAAATGGGCTTTTGCGGGCGGCGTAGGCGGCGCGGATCTCGGCCTCGTGGGCGCGGACGAAGCCCGCATCGAGCAGGGCGAGGTTCCCGCCGGTGAACGTTCCCTGCATGGTTTTTACCACGGTGCGCTTCATCTGCGGGAATTTTTCGTAGCAGAGCCTGGCTTCCACTATCGGGTAGACAAACGCGGCGTTTTTTGGGGCGCGCTCTAAAACATCACGGACAGCCTCGGGCGTGAGGAACGGGATGTCGGCGGTCACAATCAGCAGCCGGTCTTCCCCAGGCTCCAGCAGAGAGATTCCGTTGAGAAGCGTGTCCAGCAGGCTCGCGCCACCCGGAGCCGCGATGCAGCCGCCGGGCAGGGGAACGTCGCCCGCGACCAGAATCCGGCCTGGCACCGACGTTTTAAGTGCTCCGGCGACGCGCTCCAGCATGGTCTGGCCGCCCAGGTCCAGCAGGGCGCGGTTGGTGAGTCCGCCCCAGGCCGCCGGGTCTTTCACGGCTCCTCCGGCCAGAATCAGGGTCGCGACGCTCATCAATTTGTGCTCGCCAGCTTCAACCAGGCGACGTTCCCTGCGAGCTTTTTCACCAGCTCCAGCGCATGCGCCCGATCCCGCGCCAGCCCAAGCACCGACGACCCGGAGCCACAGAGCAGCGCCCGCAACGCTCCGGCCTCGGAAACCAGTCGATGCGCCTCGGCCACTTCGGGAAAGGCCGCGAGAATCGGCGCTTCGAAGTCATTGGAGAGCAATGGAGCCAGCTCTTCCGGTCCTGCTCCGCGCCGAAGGGCCGCAATCAATGGCTCTGTCGCTGTGCCCACGGTTCGGCGTTGCACGGCATCAAGCGCGGCGTAGGCCGGGCCGGTCGAGACCCCGACGGCGGGCCGCACCAGCACGCCCCAGAGCGCCCCGAGCGGCCCTGTAAGCGGCGTCACCCGCTCGCCCCGTCCCTGAAGCCGGAGCCATCCCGCGTCTGTTAGAAACAGCCCGACATCGCTGCCGAGCCGGGCGGCGAGAGCGGGGAGGCTGGAGGGGGGCACGCTCAGTGCCTCGGCGACGGCCATCAACACGGTGGCGGCATCGCTGCTGCCCGCGCCCAGCCCGGCTTGAAGCGGCAGGCGCTTGGTGAGCGTCACCCAGACCTGGAGTTCCTGGCCCGGAGCCAGCGCATCCAGGGCGAGCTGCGCGGCGGCGTGGGCGAGATTTTCCGGGCCTTTCGGGAGCGGTGGCTCGGCCACAGCGTCGGGGCGACGATCTTTGAGAATTAATTTGACGGTGCGCGGACCCGTGCGAACCTGCACGGTAAGCTCGTCGGCGGGGGAGAGAATGGCTACCACCGAGTCGATCTCATGGAACCCGTCGGGGCGGGGCGGGCCGACATCGAGCGTTAAATTGACCTTGCACGGCGCGGCCCGGACCAGCTTCATCCCTCGCGGACTCCGGGGCGAGTCAGCGTGATGGCGCTCAGCGAGCCGGAGCCTTTGAGCAGCGCGAACGCCGGACGACTCGGGTGGAGCCTGCCAGGAACCCGAAGCGGCGCTCGGCCCGAGATCAACAGACTCCCCGTGCCCTGAGCGGGCGTGACACTGTAGTCGCTTGGGGCGAGCGGTACCCAGGCCGGAAGCTGCACCGTGATGGCTCGTTTCAAGAAAGCCGCGTTTCGCAGGGCGTCCAGAAAGTCGCGTGGAGCGGTGCCGTCGATGCTCCACAGGGCCGTGCCGAGAATTTTTGAACCCAGCGCCCGATCTGCCGCCAGCGCCGCTCCGACATAGAGGTCCATCGCGCGTCCGTCGCGGCGCTCGAAGGTCTTACTCGTCGGGCCTTCGGAGAGAAACCGGGCGAGAAGCGGCTCGCACTGACGCTTGCCGTACAGCCCGAGGTCCGCGCGGCGCGTGCCGTCGTCGGGGCCGCCGGTCTTGTCGGCGAGCAGCCAGCTTAGAAACAATCTCTCGCCCAGCATCCCACCCGCGTCGCTCTCAGGAGCCGTGAAGCCGCGCGCCGCTGGCAGCGTGAGGTGGCCCCACTCGTGGCAGAGCGTGCGGACCCACTCCAGCGGCGTCGGAATGCTCGATGTTCCGTAGAGATAGACCTGCCCGCCGCGCGTCTCGCCGCCCGCCGCGCCCATCGCGTCGCGAAACAGCCAGACCCGCACTTCGTCGCCGCTGCGCTGAAACCGGGTCGGGCGTCCGAATTTCTCCTGGTGGAGCCGTAGCAACCTGCCGATCAGCCGCGCCAATTTTTGCGCCCAGGTGCGGTCGTCGGGATGGTGATGGACCACGGCAATGCGCATCAGCACGCCCTCACGCCGGGCATACACATACGCCGCCCGATCAAAAACCTTGCCCTTGTACGGATCGCTCGTGTAGAAACTCGCGCTCGTCGCGGGCGGCATCACCACAAAATAGCCGCCCTCCAGCCGGTCGATCTCCAGCCCTTCCTGGCGGCTGGCAAGTGCGTCGAGCGACTCGGCGGAGACGGGCAGGGGAGAGTCATCGGGGCGGGGCATCACGGGCTGATTATATCGTTTAGCGCCGGGGCCACTCCTGTCGATACAGAGCATAGAAATTGGTTGCGTAGCTCAGTGGATAGCAGCGCGTCTCTGCGAAGGACGAGGTCGGAGGTTCAAGTCCCCCCGTAACCATTAAATTTATCACCTGGCTCTGGCGAAACAAACGAATGTTTGATATTCTGAAGCGCAAAGGAGCAGGTGATGGGCGAAGAATCTGAGGTGGTCTACGAAGTCAGCCTGGCCGGGCTACGGATGCATATCTATGGGGTGACTACTCCGCACGGATAAATCCTGCGGCTTCTCGGGATTGGATACCCACAGACTGTAATCCCAGTCTGAGTATGTTTAGAGAGGCATTATGATCGCGATGACAAGACAGACCACAGCACGGACAGGCATAGATGCGCTCAGAGAGCGGCATCTTTTGCCTGTGTCCGCATTTGTGGCAGTCCTGGCTTGTGTAGGCAGGATTCACTCTAACCATTTTGCGACCAGCTTCTTCCGCTTTGTACGCAAGGTTAGAGAAAAACATACTCCAAGCAACATCCATGATACTCTTTGCCAAACAATGATTGTGAACCATCCGGTTCACATGAAGGTCTTCAACCGCAATGAATCCAAAGCGATTAATTATCTTTCGGCTTTGCTGGTGTGCAAAGTCCCTGCGCCGATTAGAAATCCGAGAATGAACCTTCTGGAGAGCTTTAATAGCCTTACGACGCTTCAAAGAACCTTTAGATTCTCGGCTAACTCTGCGCTGAACTCTTTTCAGGTCTTTTTCGTCATGGCGATAAAACTTCGGATTCTCAATTGCTTCACCCGTGGAGAGAAAAGCGAAGTCTTTAAGTCCAACATCAATGCCGACTTCTTCAGTTGATTCAGGAAGAAGGAGTTCCCTGGCTTCTTCCTCAGTAAACCCACAGACAAAAGTTGCAAACCATTTTCCAGCAGACCGAAGGATCGTGCAGGTCTTAGGAGTTCCCTTGATCGGTCTATGAAGTTTGATTTTCACCTGCCCTATCTTGGAAAGTTGAACGAAGTCGCCTTGAATCTTGCATCCAGAAGGGGCTTGAGGGTAAGTGAAGCTGTCGTAGCGCCCATAGCTCTTGAACCTCGGGTATCCTGGCTTTTCTCCTGCTTTAATTCGCCTGAAGAATGCTTGCATAGCAAGGTCAAGCCGAACAGCAACGTTTTGAAGGACTTGAGCGTTCACCGACTTCAAAGAGGGGCGATTCTCCTTCATTGGGACAATCGCGGCAGTCTGATCGTAGAGTCGCAAGGTTTCGCCTTGCTCCTCATAGGATTTCTTGCGTTGTTCAAGCAACTGATTGTAGACAAAGCGACACTCCTCAAGGCTTTTGTTCAAAAGAGTTTCTTGAGCAGGTGTCGGGTACAATCGGTACTTGAACTGCCTAAGCATAATCCACTCTATCACTTAGAACCAAGATTGTCAATCGCAAAGCA
>JANLTX010000124.1:0-10466 GCA_031363095.1 Armatimonadota bacterium
GCGCTGATCCATCGCAAGAATCCATGCGACCACGGTTTCCTTGCCCTGGTCGTAGAGTGCGCTCGCTTCCTGCTCGGTCATGATCTTGAGAGGAATCCTACCTCAAGAAGCCAAATTACGCGAGGCCTGAATAGTTACCTCCGAGCTTCCATGCCTGGCGAATACAATTCAAAAAATAGAACTCCGCTTCGGCCCACTGCTTTTTCTTTACACACAGAGAACCCATGCCGTTGTCTACATACGCTTCGAGTAAGTCGTCTCCGATTTTGCGACAGTTCTTGCGGCAGGTTTCATACAGATCAGAAGCTTTCTCGAAGTTACCTGACTCAATGGCCGCATTCGCACGGTTCAGTAAAATCTGGTTTGCGTTCGCGATATCTTCCCGCGAAAGATAGATTTCCTCCGATTTCGCATAGACACTCTCGGCTAAATCGAAATCTTTTTCTTGCCTCAAAGCGATGCCGCCGCGCAGGTTCAATAAAAACGCTTCCGCTTCTCGATCTTTTAGAGATAAAGAAAGCGTGAGAGCCTTCTCCAGCAAGGGAATCACTTCTTTCTGACTTGCCTGATGCTTCACCAAATTATAGACTTGCGCCCGAAGCACAAAAAGTTCTCTCTTTTTGTCTTCTTCAATTTCTTTTTCCGCTGTCTCCAGAGATATTGCCGCGCTGTTCCAGTTTCCCAGAGTCATCAGAAGAAAATATTGCTCCAGAAGGCCCATGCAGCGTTGATATGATGTTATCTCAGGAATATCCAGGGCGCGCTGGATCAAAGATAGGCTCTCCTCGCCGCGCCGAAGCCCGAGAAGAGTCCATACCGGCTTCAACAGGGCGAAGGCACGCCGGGCGTTTCCCGTGCTTAGCGCCTGCTCCAGAGCCGCGCACAGGTTCTGCGTTTCGTCGTGCATTTTGTGCCAGCGCGATCCTCTGCTTTCCTGCCAGACGAGAAAGTAGCTTCCGTGCGCTTCGGCGAGTTCGGCGCGGCGGTCGGGGGCGAGACGCTCCTCGACGAAGCTACGGATCATCTCCAGCAATCGAAAGCGCACCGAGCCATCGGGCCGCTCGCTCACGACGACCAGCGAGTCTGCCGCCAGCTCCTCCAGCAAGCCGTGCGCATCGGGTTCCTCGCACACAGCGCTCGCCGCCTCCGCGCTCCAGCCGCCCCGAAAGATCGAGAGCGCCGCCAGAAATCGCTGAAGCTGCGGGGAGAGCAGACGCCAGCTCCAGGCTACGGTCGCATGCAGCGAGCGGTGTCGCTCGTCCTTGTGGCCCCGGATGCGGGCGTGGGTCACCGAGGAAAAGTGGGAGCTGAGCTGCGCCGCCAGCTCCGAGAGCGAGTAGGCGCGGATACGCGACGCAACCAGCTCGATGGCGAGGGGAATTCCCTCCAGATGAATTCCCAGCTCCAGCAAGTCGTCGCGATTTTTCACCGTCAGGGAGAAGTCAGGGCGGACGGCGCGGGCGCGATCCACAAAGAGGGCCAGCGCGGCGCTCATCGGCTCCTCGTCGGTGGGGAGGGGCAGGGGCCCGAGAGGCCACTCCCGCTCGCCCTCGATCCCCAGCCCTCTTCGCGAGGTCACGAGGCACGTCATTTGAGGCAGTCGCAACAGAAGTTCCTCGATGACCGCGCTTGCTTCCTGGTCCAGAAGCTGCTCAAGGTTGTCCAGAATTAGCAGAACGGTTTGTTCCGCCAGTGCCTCGAAGAGCGGGGTGTCGCCCTGAAGCCCGAGAGCGCTCCGAACCCGCGTTAGCAGCTCACCCGGCTCGTGACACTCGGCGAGCGCGACGAAAGCGCACCGGTCGAAGCTCGGGGCCACGGCGCGGGCGACTTCGACGGAGAGCCGGGTCTTTCCCATGCCGCCCGATCCGGTGAGAGTTACCAGCCGGTGCTGGCGCAGCAGCGTCGCGAGCGCGGCGATCTCGGTCTCGCGCCCGAAAAAAGTCGTGAGGTAGGCGGGGAGCAGGAGAGTCCGGGGAAGCCGGACGGGCGGCTCAGGTGCCTCCTGCGGCTCGGGAAGGCTCTCGCAAAGCGCCTCCAGCCGCTCGCGCTCGGTGAGAATCCAGTCGTCGTAGAAGCCGGGTAGCAGCTCGCCACGATGCAGCTCCCGCGCCTCGTGCCACCGTTTCTGACCGATGGCTCGCGTAAGCTCGACGGCATCGCAGGTGAACGCCTGCGGATTCAGCCGGAGGGAGTGTCGATCCACGAGAAACAGATCGCCGGTGGTTCCTGGAAGCTCCAGCTCGCGACGAAGCGAGGAGAGAGCGCTTCGGAGCCGATTGCGCCCCACGTCGGGATCGACCTCGGGCCAGAGCAGCTCGACCAGCTCCTCGCGAGGGTGGATACGCTCCGGGAAGAGCGCGAGCCGGGCGAGCAGAGCGATGACGCGAGTGCTTTCAAAGTGAGTGATTCGCCACTCACCGAAGTGCACCTGTACCACACCGAGTAGATACACATTCCAGCTCGCCATCTTAGGAAGAGTGTATCCGCCCAACCCCGAAATGACTCCTAAAAGATAGGGGGCTATCCGTAGGTTGGTTTCTGGGGCCAGCCTGCGGGCGAGTCTTCGAAGTCTTCCTGGCGACCGTAGGGCGTCACATCGAGAAGCGCGGAGGTGTGGACCAGGTTCTCGACACCTCGGGCGTAGGTCGAGTAGGTGTGGAATATCTCGTCGCCCAGCCGAAAGAAGACGCTCACGCCCGTCCCTTCCCCTTTGTCGTCGGAGACCTTGAAGTCGTAGTTGAACTCGCTGCCCAGCGACGAGTACCACGGAATATCCCAGCCGCGCTTTTCTTTCCAGGCATCGAGTTTTTCTTGTGGCCCGCGCGAGATCAGCGCGAAGGTTGTGTCGCGCCTGCCCAGAAGAGACAGATCGCCGAGGGCATCTACAAACCCCGTGCAGCCCATGCAGCCGTCGGTCCAGTCCGGGTGGAACATGAAGTGATACACAATAAGCTGCCGGGCGTCGCCAAACAGCTCGCGCAGGGTTTTCTGGCCGAAGACGTAGTTTTTCTCCAGCTTCACCATTGGAAGCCGTCGGCGCACAGCAGCGATTCGGTCGGACTCTCGGGTGTGTTCTTTCTCGCGAACCAACAGCGCTTCGCGCGTCGCAAGCCACTCGTCGCGGGAGACAATCGGGGGATGGGGAGTGTCGTTTTGTGTCATAGTGGCTCGATACTACCCGATCTTCTCTCTTTCCGGAAAGAGAGAAATAGCAGGAGAACTTCGGCTCGCCCGCGAATCTTTCCGCCATGAAGATCGAGGCAGGTGCGAGCCTGCTCTTTATTGGCGACTCCATCACCGACTCTGGACGCGGGCGGCCCGTCGGCGAGGCCAATCCCTGGTCCTGGGGCGAGATCGGCGACGGCTACGTAAGAAACGTCGCGGCGTACCTCGGGGCGGCTTATCCAGAGCGAAAAATCCGGGTACGCAATGTCGGGAGCAGTGGAAATACCGCCAGAGACCTGGCGCTACGCTGGGACGAAGACGTGATCGCACTCAGACCCCGCTGGCTCTGCATGATGATCGGGATCAACGATGTCTGGCGGCAGTTCGACTCGCCGCTCGCCCCGGAGCGCACCGTGGGCCTCGACGACTACAAGTTCATTCTGGACGGACTTCTGCGCCGGACGCGCGGCCAGCTCGACGGGCTGGTCTTGATGACGCCGTATGTGGTCGAGAACAACCCCGCCGACCCGTTTCGTGCCCGGATGAGCCAGTACGGTGAGGCGGTTCGTAGCCTCGCGACGATCTACCAGGCCGAGTTCGTCGATACCCAGGCAGCTTTCGACGACGTTCTGGCCCACTCGCACGGAACCGCGATTGCGTGGGACCGAATCCACCCCGGACCCGTCGGGCACATGGTGCTCGCGCGGGCCTTTCTGAAAGCCATAGGAGCACTTTAAGACCATGAAGATCAGTGCAGGCCAAACCCTGCTGTTTATCGGCGACTCGATCACGGACGCGGGCCGAAAGCGTCCCGTCGGCGAGGGCGACGGGCTGGGCGGGGGCTACCCGAGCCAGGTTAACGCGCTACTCACGGCGTGCTACCCGGAGCGAAAAATCCGGGTTCTCAACACCGGAATCTCGGGGAACACCGTCAAAGATCTCGCGGGGCGCTGGCAGAGAGACGTTATGGACCTGAAACCCGACTATCTCAGCGTGATGATCGGGACCAACGATGTCTGGCGGCAGTTCGACCGCCCCAAGAACCCCGAGTTTCACGTCCTGCCCGAGGAGTTTGAGAGCGTCTACCGAAATCTGTTGCGAATGACCCGCCCGACTTTGAAGGGCCTGGTTCTACTGACTCCGTTTCTGATCGAGCAAAACGAGAGCGATGCCATGAAGCTCCGCATGGTCGAGTACGGGAAGATCGTGAAAAAACTCTCGCGCGAGTTTCGGGCCAGCTTCGTCGATACCCAGAAGCTCTACGATGACTCGATGAAGTCGGTCGAGCCGAAGATTCTCTCGGGCGACCGCGTGCACCCGAGCTTCGTCGGCCACGCCACCCTCACGCGCGGCGTTCTGAAGGCACTCGATTTCCGGGTCTGAGCTAACGAAACCGACGATAGAAACCAGCGATCCAGATCGTGGTGAAGGCCAGAAACCCGATCAGGAAGATCGGAAAGAGCATGCCGAGCCGATAGGTCTGGTTGACATTGGCCCGAATCGTGGTTTCTTGAATGCCCAGAAGAAAGACCATCAGCGCGGCTCCAAAGCGGGCAAGCTCTGACTGAAGAATATGGATCGTCTCCGCGCGGCGCATGGGTGCGAGCCAGAACTCCCGGCGCGGCAGGTTGATCGCGTCGGTCGGGAGAACTTTGATGAGCCAGCCGATCCCCACAAAGAGCAGTGCCAGAGCGCCGGTCAGCCCGAGCTGAAACTGCGCAAACGACGCCCGGCTCATCCAGCCGTCGGCGCGGCCATCGCCCGAAAAATGGGTTGCGACGCGCTCGGGAAGCGCCGGGTAGTTGATCCACAGATGCGTAGCGCAAATCAGCGCGGTTAAAATCAGCCAGAAGCGAGGGTTTCTCATCGTTTAAACTTTCTGAACTTTCCTCACTTCTGGCAATCGATCTCCGGAAAAGTTGCAGAGAAAGCACCCGAATAGCACGAAGATCGTGCGGCAACGGGGCGTCGTTCCTCCGCCAAGGCTCCTTTGGAGCCGAAAACCGGGGTTTTACCTGCGAAGCAGGCTCGGCGCTTCGCCGGGTAAGCAGAAGCTAATTGGTCGGGTTACACCGAACCCACCCCGAACCCACCCCCACCACGTTCCTCGTCGGACCCTCACACCCAGCCGCTGGGTACCCGCCGCGAAGGGAGGGTGGACACGAGGTTTACGAGTGGCCGGGTGGGTTCGGTGTAACCCTATTTTATAAACTCTGCTTACCCAGCGGCTGGGTGTGCCGCACGTTTATCGTGCTAATCTTCCTGAATTTTTTCGTCGTTGTCCACGGTCACGCGGACGGTTTTCTGAATGTTCAGCTCGTCGCGGATCTTTCGCCCGATGTCCCCGAGGTGCGAGAGGCCATCAAGGTCCAGGTGGAAGCCGAAGTTATGCTCCCTGGGCGCTTCGTCGTCGCCTCTGAGCCAGCCCTGGAGCAGTTTAGCGGCCACCCCGATCTGGTGGAACGTCGCCACTTCCGGGTCCAGCGGGGGGAACAGCTCGGGCGGAATTTCGTCCAGCACGGTGAGCCGCGCGACGATCCGGTTGTAGTGCAACGCTCCGTCTTCCGCGCCTTTTTTGAACGCGCCGCTGAGGGTAGAGTCTTCAGACAGCTCGTAGAGGCTTTTCAGCATTCCCATAAGTTTGCGCCGCTCGGCAGCGGCTTTCGTGGTTTTGTCGTCGGTCATGATTTTTTTCAGTTCTCCTCGAAAAATTGCCCTCTCAGGGCGGTGCGGGCGCGGTGAAGCCGTCCGCGAATCGTGGTGGGCGAGACGCGCTGGAAGGCCGCTATCTCCTCGACGGACCAGCCCAGCTCGGCCCGGAGAAGCAGCGCTTCCCGGCTCTCGGGGGAGAGTCTTGCGAGCGCCTGGCTCAGCACCAACCTGCCCAGCGCAAGGTCCGCATCGGTAGGTGCGTTCAGCGCTGCGCTTGTGTCTCTCAGGGCAAGCTGGGTTTCGGTCAGCTCGGTCAGTCGTCCCTCGCGCCCCCGGACCCGCAAGGCCCGGTTTCGCGCGATGGCCCGGAGCCAGCCGGGGAACTTGCGCGGATCGTCGAGCGACGGCAGGTGCTCGAACGCCAGCAAGAACGCATCCTGGGCCACTTCCTCGGCCCGCGCCCGGCACCCCAGAACCTGCAACGCCGTCCACTCAATGGCCGGGCGGTAGCGCCTCACCAGCGCGTCGAACGCCGAGATGCTTCCCAGCATCGCCGCCAGCACCAGCGCGTCTTTATTGTCGTCGTTTATCCCGTCCACCAACAACTAAGAGTCACCCAGAAAGCAAAACGTCACGGTTCTTGAAAATTTTTAGGGAGCGAAGCTCAGGTTGAGGGAGAAGCCGGGAAGCTCGGGCAGGTTCTCCAGCGTGGTGACACTTTCCAGGACGATGGGCGAGGTGTCGGGCCGATAGAGATGAACGGTCTGTGCCTCCGGGTCGATCAGGACGCCCAGCCGGACCCCGGCGCTGCGCCACTCCTGCATCTTGTCTTCCAGAACACTCAGCCTGTCCGACGACGAACGAAGCTCGAAGATTATCTCGGGCACCAGCGGCAGGAACTCTTGTTTTTCTTCGGTAGTCAGCGCATCTATCTGCGACTTCCGAATCCAGGCGGCGTCGGGCGAGCGCATCGCGCCGCTCGGAAGCTCGAAGCCCATGCTGGAGTCACCGACCACGCCGCTGCCTTCCTCCAGCGCCCAGAGCGTCAGAAACGCAGTCAGCATGGCGTTGTGCAGGCCAGTAAGTCCTTTGGTTGGCATCTCGATAGAAAGTTCTCCTGCGGAACTACGCTCGATCCGCCACTCCGGGTTGTCGTCGCAAAAAATACCGAAGCCCTGGCGATTCGTCAGGTCGAGGCCGCCGCGCAGCCGCAAAAACTGCCCGGTCTGACCAAACGGGAAGCGCAGAAAACGAGGCTCTGTCACAGAGGCTGGCATGGGTTTATTGTACCGCCAGGAACTGCTCGACTTCGGCGCGGGTGGGGATTCCGGGCTGTGCGCCGTGGCGGGTGACTTTGAGGGCTGACGCCCCGCTGGCAAAGCGCACGGCGTCGGGGAGCGACGCGCCTTCGGCGAGCTTCACGGCGAGGGCACCCGAGAACGTGTCGCCCGCCGCGACGGTGTCCACGGCGCTGACTTCAAACGCCGGGACGAACAGGGGCGTGGCTCCCAGGCTGACGATCACGGAGCCGCGTGCGCCGAGCGTCGTGACGATGGTCTTGACGCCGAGCTGCTGGAGCGCCTCGACGCCGCCATAGAATCCGGCCTCGGTCTCGTTGGGCGTGAGCAGGGTGATCTTCGCGAGAATCTCCGGCGGGAGCAGGCGGGCGGGCGCGGGATTCACGAGCACCGGTTTGCCCCGCGCAAAACCCTCTTCGACGGCGGCAAAGATCGCATCGGCAGGGATTTCGAGCGAGACTAAAATAGCGTCGGCCTGGTCGAACGCGTCGGACGCGGCGAGAATGTCGGCCCGCGTGAGCCGGGCGTTGGCTCCCGGCGCAACGACGATGCTGTTCTCGCCCGTTGCGCTGACGGCGATGAGCGCGACCCCCGACGGTGTGCCCGGCGTGGAAAGAACGAACCGGGTGTCGATGCCGTCTTTTTCATAGCCGCGCACCGAGTTCTCCCCGTAGGTGTCGTCGCCGACTCGGGCGATAAAGGTCACGTGCCCGCCCAGCCGGGCGCACGCGACGGCCTGGTTCGCGCCCTTGCCGCCCGCCACGACGCTCAGATCGCCGCCAAGCAGGGTCTCTCCCGGTAAGGGAATATGCGGCACGGCGACAACCAGGTCTGTGTTGGCACTTCCCACAACGACGATGCGCGGCTGACTCATAAAATTTATTTTACCCGCCCGTATGGACACGGGCGTCTAAGGGCTTCGCCACGAAGTCGCTCCGCGACATAACCCGGTTTGATTTGTCGCGGAGCGACTTCGTCGAGCTTGCTCGCCCAGACGCCCCGGTTTATCGGGGCGGACGCGGTAAAATACGTTCTTATGCGACGCACTCTGACGGTAATTTTTGCATGGCTCGTGCTCTGCGGCGCGGGGCTGGCGCAGACCGATCCGGTTCGGGTGGAGCGCTTCCCCGACGGCAAGCCGTTCGGGCCGTACAAGGGCGCGGTTCGCTTCACGGTCGGGCGGGGGACGAAGCGACCCATGCGCGGCGCGAAGATCGTCTTTCGGCTGGTGCAGGACGAGGGCGCGGTCTTCGAGAAGCCGATTGTCGAGGTGCCGTCGGACGTGATCTTAGACACGACGCCGCTGACGCCAGGCGAGTATCGGGTGCGGCTGGTGCGCGTGGACGGGGAGATCGAAGAGGCACTCGATGAGTTCGTGGTCGAGGTCGGGGAAGCGCCGAAGAAGCCCGCCCCAACCCCGCCGCCGCCCGTAGAGCCGGAGCCGCCCGTGGCTTCGTTGCCCCTGCGCTTCGTCACGCGGGCCACGGATGCCACGCGCCCGCCGGTTTCGGGGGTTTTAAGGGTTCCGGTGACTGGTCTGGCTGCGCTCGGGGAGGGGTATTTTCCTGCCGTCGAGGTCTGGCAAGGGGGAAAATTGCTGGCCCGCAACGGCGAGATCATTCAAAAACCCAATGCGTTCGTCTGGGACACTCGAAACGCCCCTGACGGCGAGTACACGCTGAAGCTGGTCGCGCTGGACCTTGCGAGCGACCGCCAGAGCGAGTGCGACAGCCTCAGGCTCGTCGTGAAAAACCCGCGCCGGGCCATTGCCAGCGCTTCAGGAGCGCCCGCGCCGACGGGGATCACGATTCCGCCGCCGCCCAACTGGAAGGGTGGACGGAGCGGGCCGGGCCTGACGCTCTCCGGCACCGACGCGACGCTAATCGGAAGCAACGCCGACAAGTTCAACCTGATTGTCACGCTCTCGCGGCTCGCGGGCGACCCGCACCCGCAGGTCGCCGGGGCGCAGTGGGCGCTGGAGTCCGCCTGGGGCAAGACGCCCTCGGGGAAGAACAACTACTTCGGGATCAAGGCTCAGCCGAGCGAATCGGGCACCACGAAGAACACCACCGAGTTCTACGACGGTGTCCCGACCGGGGAAGTGGCCCGCTTCGCCGACTACAACAGTGTCTTCGAGTGTCTCCAGGCCCGGCTCAAATTCCTACGAAAAGTACGGTATTCTTCGTATTGGAAGGCAAAAACCGCCGAAGAAGCCTGTTTTTCACTACAAAATGCGGGGTATGCAACCGACCCAAACTATGCAGCCAAATTGATTGACATCATTGGCCGCATGGTGAGGGGAACTTGAAGAAATACGTAGTTTTACTGGGATTATCCGTAAGTTTACTGGGCTGGGCAGTGGCAAAAGAGCCGTTGTTTGCCCGACGTAGCGACTCTGCGATTCTGCTGAGCGATGGACGCTCGTTCTCGACGCTCTACCGGGCGGGCTTCTCAGGCGGTCGCGGGCCGGTCGCGGTGACGGACGGCTGCGTCTGGTGGGCGACCGAGACGAAGCTGTTTCGCCGCGACCTGCTCACGGGGCGCAACGAAGCCTACCTGCCCTGGGCCGGGGCGTCCGGGGAGATCCGCTGGCTCGCGCCGCTCTCGGACGGCACCGTGATCGTCACCACGACCGACGGCGAGTTCGGGGTCGATCCGATGGCCGCCGACAACGAAAACGGCTACGGCGGCTACGTCCGCGCCCGGCTCGGCGACGGCACGGAAGCTGTTCCCGAAGGCGACCCCCGATTGAAGAAGCTCGCCGAGGCTATCGAGAGTTGGCAGGGCACCCCGTATCTCTACGGAGGAACCACCCGAAAAGGCATCGACTGCTCGGGGTTCGTGGGGGCGGCCCACAAAGCTGCCGGAGTCACCCTGCCTCGCACGAGCCGCGATATGTGCCGCTGCGAGCGCGGCCTGAAGATCACCGATGAGCTTCAGTGGGGCGACGTTCTGTGCTATCCGGGCCACGTCGCGATTTATCTGGGCAACGGCAAGACCGCCGAGACGCGCGGCGATAGGGGCAAGCCCGGTCAGGTCGGCAAGTCGGCTATCTGGCACCGCAAAGACGTCATCATCCGGCGCTTCGTTTTGTAGACCGTCCTGCAACCCCAACACACCCTCTTCGCCCCGAGGTCGCCAAGCCACATTTAATGTCGCTTCGCGACCGAGGGAAACAGCCGGGTACCCAGCCGCTGGGTGTGGGACGAAAGCGAGGCACGAGCGCTTCGAGGGAGAGGTAGGGAGATGCTTTCAGGGTCATTCAGTTTTCTCTTTGAGTAATTGAATTGCTTCGCGGGGTCGTGCTGCAAAGCGTCGGCATGTCGCCGCGATATTTCTGACTCGCGCCCG
>JANLTX010000136.1:0-8534 GCA_031363095.1 Armatimonadota bacterium
GGGGGCCATCTTGGGCAGCGAGAATCTGCTCGACTCGCTCAAGGACGCGTCGCTTCGTTTCTTCCGTCATTCCCCCATGATGACCAATTTAGCCGAAAAAGGCAAATCTACTCGCCTCACCACTTTTGTGTCCTGCACCCCTTTCCAGTCATAGCACCTGATTTTTCTGACAGACATGATATAATCCAGCACCCGCTACTTCCATGGATAATCAAGTTCAAACTACTATCAAAATGTCAGGTGGTCTCGAAACTTTCGATCAACCAAAATCTATGAAAACGTCTTTTCTAAATCCAGACCAACCATTTCCCTCTCGCAAGGGACTAAGATACGAATTATCACATTTAACGCTTGGAAAACTTGAAAAATTAGCCAGAACAAAATTTTATATCCGAGAATTATCTGAGACCGATATAGAGAAATGGGCTGATAATGAAATTTCACGCGAAAATTTGGCTCAGAGCGTCAATGCCAGTAGTGAAATTGAAGGTGAGGGCATCGCTTTAGAACAGCTAAATATCGAAATCGCAGCAGTCACCGAGCCCACAGACGAAAAAGATATAAATCAGGAATTAGCAGTAAGACAGAGGGCTATAACTTCTATATATCACGCCGCTTTGTGGGCGTTATCAAAAGAATGGCCCCAATTTATAACTTATGATTTCGTGCTGGAACTGCATGAACGTATGTTCACAAGTACAAAGATAGGCATTGCAGGAAAATTAAAAGAGACATCTATTATTATAGCAGGTGGAGGTTATGATATCACAACTTTACCCCACCATAAATCAGAAGAATTCCTAAAGCAACTTTGTGAGAGAACAAATCGATCATTGATCGAAGCCAGGGATCGATCTACATCATCAATGTTTTTAACAGTCGCCGAATTTGTATCAGATTTCTTGGCAATTCATCCGTTTCAAGATGGAAATGGCAGAACATCAAGAATATTATCCACTTATCTGTTGGAAAAATGCGGATATCACTTCGCACGTTTTTATCCTCTTGATTTAATTATATTAGAAACACGAAAACGATACTATGAATCGTTATTTGAAACTCAGAAATCTTGGTATTTAAAAGACGAGGACATGAGTATGTGGATTGACTACTATGTAGATGTAGTTTATGTTCAATGGACTCGTGCATATCAAAAGGCCCAAGATCAATATGATCGTGGAAAACTGCGTAGTTAGTGATTAAATTATAAATTACTCCTGAGATATTTGTGAAAATCTCCCGCAGCCACCGCAGTAGGCGTCGGCAGGGTCGCGCGGGGTGCCGCAGCGTGTGCAGAACCGGGGGAGTTCTCGGGTAGAGCGCAAACTCAGAGCGCGGAGCGCACTTCCCGCGATGAGCAACACGGAGCCAAGCAGAGCAATCAGGCTTCCCGGCCCGGCATGGTCCGCTGCCCGCCCGATGCCTTCAAACGGCTCCAGCGGCGGAACTGCGATCCGGGCGAGCCTGTCGTTGAGCGGCGCGAGCCGCTGCTGAAGGTCAAGTTTTCGACGAATCACCTCGCGGGGAGCGGACACTCTTCCCTGCGTCGCGAGAATCAGGCAGCCCAGCCCGCACGCGCACGCAAGCCACGGCGCACGGCCCAGCGCCCCGAGGCCGAGCAGCGCCAGCGCGACGCAGCCCGCGCCCACGATCCAGAGAGCGCCCGGCAAGCCGATCTCCAGCCCGAAGAGCGCCAGCCGCGCCCAGGGCAGAAACGCGCCGATCACCACGACGCCTGCGCCGAGCATACCCAGCCCCCACCCGATGGTGTGTTTTTTCATAGCAATCATGTTACGCCACCGTAACGCAATCGGGGTAGGATAAGGCCATGAACCGAATTCTTCTGACCCTCACCGTTTTCTCGCTGGCTCTGACCGCGACCGCCCAGGCTCCGAAAGCCACTCGCGCGATCACGAAGCTCTCCGCGCCCACCGCCGCTGTTGACTTCGACGGCGCAATGAAGAAAACAAAGCTCAAGTTCGAGAAAGACACCGACGGCGACTACAAGCTCGAAGTGTCGTGGACCAAAGAGAAGCGCAGCCAGATCGTCTTCGTGCGGGGAAAAGCCGCCGATGTCCAGGGTGAGAAGATGCGCGAGGTCTGGTCGATCTGCTGGAAAGGCGACACCCGCCCCAGCGCCGAAGTCCTGGAAAAGCTTTTGACCACGCGCTACAAAGCAGGCGCGTTCCAGCTCGAAAAGTCGGAGGAGGGTAAGTACTTCGCCTACTTCCGCATCGATCTCCCCGAGGACGTGAAAGCGCCGCTGCTGGATAAAGTCATCAACATGGTGGGCGAGGTCTCCGACGACATGGAAAAAGAACTCACCGGCGACGCGGACGATCTGTAGGGTTTTTCCCTCCCCCTGCCCCCTCCCCGGCTTCGCTTGGGGCAGGGGGTCATCTGCGATTGCGGAGTGGCGTTTCTCTCCGCTCGTTCCTCGCTACTCGCTTCGCGAGTCGGTCGCATGCGACCGGGGAGAGAGCATCCATCCTCCCACCCCTGCCCCAATCACCCAACCCCCTGGCCCAAGCGAAGCCGGGGAGGGGGAAAACCCTAACTCAGCTCGATCATGGCGTGGCCGTCGAGCTTTTCGAGGGTGAAGCTCGCGACGCCGTTTGCAACCGTCAGCGGTAGTTCTTCACCGCTCGGGACGAGCCTGGCTTTCGAGAGTGTTGACTCGACGCGCACGCGAACCGGAATCTGGAAGATCGGGAAGATGTCCTCGATGATGTCGAAGCGGCTGCCCCGGCGCTCGGGGATGTAGTTCAAGAGATGCACCACGTGGCGGCTCTGCTCCGGCTGGTGCGTCAGCGTCACAATCAAGCTGGTCGGGCCGTCCACTTCGAGCACGGGCGCAGGCAGGAGCTGGTTCAGAGCGTCGCCGACCATGGTCTTCACCCAGCGCGGGGCGCAGTCGAAGTACTGGGAAAACACCGGGTGCGCCAGGTAGATCACCCGCCCGCTCTTCACCGCCGACGGATACCCGGCCTCGCCCGCGCTCGGCGTGTGCGCATGCGAGCAAAAGTGCCGCCAGGTTCGGTTGAAGTAGGGCGTCTGCACCCGCGCCAGAACCTCGGCCCCGGCCAGCGGTGTCACTTCGAGACCCTTCAGGTACATCACATGGCCCGCGTCGGGCAGGCCGACCCCAAGCCCGCCGCCCGGCACGAAGAAGTCCGGCGAGAACGGAGCATCGCCCACGGCCTCGACCCCGAAAATCGACGAGCCGAACTGATTCTCTTCGTTCAGGCCGGACTTGTGGCTGGCTAAGATCGAGCCGCCCGCCGCGACGAACGCTTCCAGTTTCGGCGCAAGGGCCGGAGTGCAGAGCACGGAGTCGGGCAGAACCACGACTTTGTAGTCGCCAAACTCGGCTTTTGTATCGACGATATCGAAGCTGACGCGCAATTCCTGGAGCATCCGAATGGCACCCAGAATGTTGTTCTGGCTCCGCCCGCCGTCGGGGCGCTCGTCCTGCTGCTCTTCCGTGGTCAGAAGCGCGACATCGCACACGGCCCGTGCGCCCTCGATCCAGGGTTGCTTTTTTTCGACCTCGGCGTAGACCCCGCCGACTAAATCGTAGGTCGGACCATCCAGGCGGCCACGGGGCGGAAGCTGGTCGCCCACGGAGCACTTCGCTCCCAGCGCGAGCATGTGGAAGCACTCAAACTGAAGCGCCGCCGGGTTCTTGTAGCTCCCGAAATCGCCCCAGGACGTGTGGAACTTGCCGGTCATCCCGAGGCAGCCGAGGCCCAGCGTTCGGGCGTAGCGCATGGCCTGCGGGAAGTGGAGATAGCCCCACCCGCCCGACGGCAGCGACTCCAGCTCGTAGTGGGAGTAGCTGTCTTTCGACGCCCGATGCTTGGTCCCGACGTGCCCCGAGTTGTAGAAAATCGTCGCGTCGTGGGTCTTCGCGCGGACGAAATCGGTCATCTCGGCCTCCCACTCGCGGATCACGGCCATGGAGAACTGCTGTCGGTCCAGCGCACTCTCCGGATTCAGACCGCGTCGGTCCATCTCCGCCAGTCTTAAATAGGAAAACGACACCTGCGGCTGAACGATATCGAAGAAAAAACCATCTGTTGGCATCGTATCCAAAATTTCACCGACATGATCGAACAAAAACTGGCGATACTCGGGGTGAAAAACGTCCATCCAGCGATAGAACCCGGCGTCGAGCGGTTTTGTCCCGAACTCGCGCCCATCTTCGTCGATATGGAGCCAGTCTCGGTGCCGGTCAGCGCTGAACTCGTCCCACTGAATGGTGACATAGATCGGAACCCGGATATTTCTCTTGTGACACGCCTCGATCTGCTCGGGCAGCAAATTCGGGCGCACCAGGTTCGGGTGAATGCGCTCGGGGAACTTTGCGCTCTGATAATAAAGCATCCCGTGGTGGCAGCGCGCAAAGCACGTGACCGAGTCCACGCGAGCTTTTTCGAGCGTTTGCGCAAACTCGTCGGGGTCGAAGTCGGCACCGATGCCCGGAATCTCGGGGCTGGTGTGGAAGTCCAGGTGAATCTGTCGGAAGCGAAGGGGCTGAGTCATAGCGTTGTGAGAGTTCGACGCCCCACAAAACAAAACCTCCGTCCGGCATTGAAAATACCGGCCTATTAAAAGCGAACCTCCGGCTCGCGAGAGCCGGAGGTGGCGTGTTTGCACCAGTGCCCGAACGAGATTCGGGCTACTCGTAGCTGAGGTTCGGGGCGAGCCAGCGCTCGGCCTCGGGAAGGGTCATGCCCTTGCGCCGGGCGTAGTCTTCTACCTGGTCGCGCTCGATCTTGCCGAGAGCGAAGTAGTCGGCGTCCGGGTGGCTCAGGTACCAGCCCGAAACGGAGCTTGCGGGCCACATCGCGAGGCTCTCGGTGAGCGTGACGCCGATGTTCTCCTCGACGCCAAGCAGCTTGAAGAGGGTCCATTTCTCGGTGTGGTCCGGGCAGGCCGGGTAGCCGGGCGCGGGCCGGATTCCCTGGTACTCTTCTTTGATGAGCTGCTCGCTGGTGAGGCTGTCGCCAAAGCCCCAGCCCTCGCGGGCGAGCGCATGAAGCTTCTCGGCGAACGCCTCGGCGAGCCGGTCGGCGAGGGCTTCGAGCAGAATTCCGGAGTAGTCGTCCCCGGCGGCGCGGAACGCAGCGACTCGCTCGTGGACGCCGATTCCCGTCGTGACGCAGAACGCGCCGAGATAGTCGCCTTCGTTTGGGCTGACAAAATCGGCCAGCGAGCGGTTCGGCTCCCCCGCCCGCTTCTCACTCTGCTGCCGCAGAAAATGGACTACCTCAGGCTCCCCCATTACTGGGGGCTGGGGGGCAAGAACCACATCATCGCTGCCAATTTTTCGGGCCGGGAAGAAGCCGTACGCCGCCCGTGCTTCGAGCCAGCTTTCGTCGATGATTTGTTTCAGCATCACCTGGGCGTCGGCGAACAGCGAGCGGGCTTCCTCGCCGACGATCTTGTCGTCGAAGATCGCCGGGAACTTGCCGTGCAACTCCCACGCGATGAAGAATGGCGACCAGTCGATGTAGGGCACCAACTCCGAGAGCGGGAAGTTTTTGAGAGCCTTCGCGCCGGTAAAGCTCGGCGTCGGTGGCGCGTAGTTTTCCCAGTCCAGCTTCAGGGAGTTTTTGCAAGCGTCGGCGTAGGTGAGATAGTTGGTTTTCTTCTGGCGGGCTAAGAACTGTTCGCGGGCCTCGGCCTGCTCGGTGAGGTTCTTTTCGAGGTAGGCTTTCTGGCTCTCCGGGGAAGAGAGAAGTGCGCCCAGAACCCCGACCGAGCGGCTGGCGTCTAAGACATGCACGACGCCCGGCGGATAGTGCTGGGCGATTTTTACCGCCGTATGAAGCCGGGACGTGGTCGCGCCACCGATTAACAGCGGGGTAGTAAAGCCTTCGCGGTTCATTTCTTTGGCGACATGGATCATTTCGTCCAGACTCGGGGTAATTAACCCGGAAAGCCCAATAATATCGGCGTTGATTTCTTTTGCTTTGGCCAGGATTCGGTCGGCGGGCACCATGACGCCCATATCAATGACTTCGTAGCCGTTGCAAGCCATAACAACCCCAACGATGTTCTTGCCGATGTCGTGGACATCGCCCTTCACCGTGGCGAGCAGAACCCGCCCGGCGCTCTGACCCGCCACTTTCTCGGCTTCGAGGTACGGCGTCAAAACCCCGACGCTGCGCTTCATCACTCTTGCGGACTTGACGACCTGCGGCAGGAACATCTTCCCCGCGCCGAACAGATCCCCGACGTGGTTCATGCCGTCCATGAGCGGGCCTTCGATGACCAAAAGCGGGCGCTGGAGCTTTTCGAGTGCCTCCATGGTGTCGGCATCGACGAAGTCCGTGATTCCCTTGAGCAGCGCGTACCCGAGTCGCTCTTCCACCGTTCCCGAGCGCCAGGCTTCGTCGGCTTTCTCGGCTTTTTTCCCCTTGCCCTTGAGCGTCTCGGCAAAGACCAGCATGCGCTCGGTCGCATCGGGGCGTCGGTTCAAGAGCACGTCTTCGACGCGTTCGAGCAAGTCTTTCGGGATATCTTCGTAGAGCGCAAGCTGCCCGGCATTCACAATCCCCATGTCCATCCCGGCCTGGATCGCGTGATACAGAAACGCCGAGTGCATGGCCTCGCGAACCATGTTATTACCCCGGAAGCTAAAACTAATATTAGAAACCCCACCAGAAATCTTTGCACCGGGCAAGTTCTCTTTGATCCAGCGCGTACTTTCGATAAAGTCCACAGCAAAGTTGGCATGCTCTTCCATACCTGTGCCGACGATAAGAATATTCGGGTCGAAAATAATATCTTCCGGCGGAAAACCGACAGTTTCTGTCAGTAATTTGTAGGCACGCGAGCAAATTTCCACTCTACGGTCGAAGTTATCGGCTTGCCCACGCTCGTCGAAGGCCATGACGACCACGGCGGCTCCGTAGCGACGGCAGAGATTGGCACGCTCCAGAAACTCTTCCTCGCCTTCTTTCAACGAAATCGAGTTCACCACGGACTTGCCGACGGAGCACTTTAAACCCGCTTCGATCACTTCCCACTTGGACGAGTCGATCATGAGCGGGACTTTGTTGATCCCCGGCTCGGCCTGAATGAGCTGCATGAAGTGGGTCATGCAGGCAACTCGGTCCAGCATTCCCTGGTCGTCGAAGCACAGATCGATGATCTGTGCGCCGCTCTCGACCTGCTCCTGCGCCACGGAAAGAGCGTCCTCGAACTTCTCTTCCTGAATGAGTTTCAAGAACTTTGCGGAACCGGCGACGTTGCACCGCTCGCCGATGTTGACAAAGTTGGTCTCTTCCCGGACGGTGAACGGCTGGGTGCCGGAAAGCTTGAGATAGCTCGGAACTGTCGGAATCGCGCGGGGCGCGTGACCCGCAACCGCCGCGCCGATCTTTTTGATGTGCGCAGGCGTGTTGCCGCAGCAGCCGCCGATGATGTTCACCAGCCCGCTTTTTGCCCACTCGCCGAGCATCTCGCCCATGGACTCCGGAGACTCGGGGAAGCCTGTCTCGCTCAGCGCATCCGGAAGGCCCGCGTTCGGATACGCAATGATCGGGCAGTCGCAGATCTTGGAGAGACGCAGCAGAAACGGACGCATCTCTTTCGGCCCGAGCGAGCAGTTGAGACCGAACGCCGCCAGCTTGAAGTGCCGCACCGAGTACCAGAGCGCCTCGACATCCTGGCCCGAGAGGTTCCCGCCCGCCAGGTCCACAAAGCAGCTTGCGATCACCGGAATCTCTCTGCCGGTCTCGTCGAACAATCTCTGGATCGCAAACAGCGCGGCCTTGAGGTTGAGCGTATCGAACGTCGTCTCGCACAGAAATAAATCGACACCGCCCTCAAGAAGCGCTTTGACCTGAGAATAATAGGTCTCAACCAGGCCGTCCCAGTCGATGTTTCGGTAGGCGGGCCGGTCGGCGTCCACCACGACCGAGGCCGAACGATTCAGCGGCCCGATGCTGCCCGCCGCCCAGCGCGGCTTGCCATCTTTTGCAATCGCTTCGTCCACGACCCGGCGCAGAATTTTCGCGCCCTCCAGACTCATCTCGTCGGCAAAGTCTTCGAGGCCGTAGTCTTCCTGCGAGACGCCGGTCGCGGTGAAGGTGTTGGTCTCAATGATGTCGGCCCCGGCATCGATGTACGCCTGGTGGGTCTCCGCGACGATATCGGGGCGCGTCAGGTTGAGAAGGTCCGGGTTGTTCTTCACGTCCTTCGGGTGATCTTTGAAACGCTCGCCCCGAAAGTCGGCTTCGTCCAGGCCACGTTGCTGGAGTAGAACCCCATAGGAGCCGTCGGTCAGGAGAATTCGGTTTGCGAGGTGTTCGGAGAGATCAAAAGGCATGACCCCCTATTTTACCGCGCTGTCTCCACCCTTGTTTGTCTCCCCCGCCCATGCCAGGGCAACCGCATTTGGATTTCAGGATATTGTCAGTACCTTGGTAAGGTAGTCTGGGTTCCATGCCGCCGCCTTTCTCTTTCCCTTCAATCCTCCTTTAGCCGTCTTCTCCTGGTTCAAGAGATTCACACTGACTTGG
>JANLTX010000014.1:0-24127 GCA_031363095.1 Armatimonadota bacterium
AAGACAGATATTGGTATTTATCGCCGTGTTGAGGCGAAGATAGCAGCCTTCAACCTCGCTCGCTATTTCAACCTCGTTCTCGGCAGAGAGCTGTCCGATGTCGCGAGATACGCGGTCTGAGACGAATTAGCAAAACCCGTTTTCATAGCTATCAGTGTACCTTTTTCGCCGCGATCCATTTTTGGGCTGCCGTGAGGTCCGGGTCGGAGTCTTCGAGGAGGGTTTTTCGGGTCAGAACAACGGGAAAGTCCGGCACGACGCCACGGCCTTCGAGCAATACTCCCCGTGGGGTTTTGAAGTCGGCGACGGCATGTTCGAGCCGCGCGCCGCCGGGCAGTTGGGAGATGAGCGCCGGGAGAACCATGCCGCCTGTGGTCCGCCCGAAAACGCGGGCGCGGCCCAGCTCCTGAAGCCCGCCCGCCAGAACCTCGGAGCACGAAAGAGAAAGCTCGTCGGTGAGAACCGCGACCGGCCCGCGAAAGGGTTTCGGGTCGTCGTCGAGGATCAGTACGGGGAAGACCAGGGTCGAGCCGCGCATCTTTTGCTTGCCCAGAATCCCCGGCCAGAGCGCGACCCGGCTCGCTATTCCCCACGTAATCGACGACAGCCCGCCCGGATTGCCGCGCAGGTCCAGAATCAGCCCCGGCGCGTCCTGGTTCTCGGAAAGCGCCGCCACGAACGCCTCCATGTTCAAAACTAAAAAAATATTGAAGCGGAAGTACCACGCGCCGCCGTCCAGACGCTTGCTCTCCGATTCGACCGGCACGGGCGGCAAACCCAGCTGCTGGACGACCTGGCCGGGCGGCTCGGCGTAGCGAACCGCGACGGTCTTTCCGTCCTCGACAACCCAGGGCACAGACTCGCCGGGGCTACCGACGCCCGCCAGAGCGCGTAGCGCCAGCCCGAGGTCCACGGCGCGAGCTTTTCGAGAGAGCAAGGGATTGAGTGTGGCGCTGACTTTCTGGCCGCCGATACCTGAGACGCGCCAGCCGGGCTTGAGGCCCGCTTCTTCGGCGGGCGAGCCAGCTCGAACCGAAGCGATCAGCACCTGGCCTTCCGAGAGCGAGAGTCGTGCGCCGCAGAACCCGCCGCCGCTCCGCCGCCGTCCGCTGCCCGCCTCGGAGCCGGTGTAGGCGCCGGGCGGAAGAATCGCGAAGTGGCTCTGGCCCAGCGTGTCCAGCATTTCCTGAAGAACGCCCCAGAACGCCTCGTCCGACGGGGCCGCGAGCGCACGCGGCAGAAACTTCTTCCGAGCCGCCGCCCAGCTTGCACCGACAAGGGCCGGGTCCCAGTGCGTGTCTCGCACGAGGGTCCAGACCTTCTCCAGCGCTGCGCGCCGGGTCTTTTGAGGCAGGCTCATCGGTCGTCTTTCTTGACGCCCATCCCGGCGCGGTTGGTGTACTTCGGGCGAGCGGGCTGAATAAACGGCTTTCGCTTCAGCTCTTCCAAAAGGTGCTTGACAGCGGCTTCGAGCTGCGGGTCAGCTCCGTTCTGCATCTTGCTCGGGTCATCGATCACTTCGATGTCGGGATCGACGCCATGCCCTTCAACGGCCCAGGTGCCGTCGTTTTCGTAGAACGCGAAGGTCGGAGCCGTCACGCTTGCGCCGTCGAGCAGATCGGGGTTGCCGGAGATTCCGATCAGCCCGCCCCAGGTTCGGGTTCCGATGAGCTTTCCGAGCCTGGCTTGCTTGAAGTAAAACGGGAATGCATCGCCGCCCGAGCCTGCCAGTCCATTCACGAGCATCGCTTTCGGACCCTGATGGCTGTCCGGCGGCCAGGGCGAGTCCTTGCCGTCGCGAATCGCCCACAGGTTGGTCATCGGACGATTCAAAAGCTCGATGAAGCGGGTCGGAATCTGCCCACCCGCGTTCCAGCGGTCGTCGATGAGCAGCGCGGGCTTTGTTAGCTGGGTCAGGAACTGGCGCACCAGCTCACTCTGGCCGTTGGTTCCGGTGTCCGGGACATAGATATAGCCGACTTTCCCGCCCGAAAGCTCTTCGACTTTCTTGCGATTGGCCTCGACCCAGGCCCGGTAGCGCAGGCCGCTCTCACTGCCGATCAGCCGGATCGGAACCTCGCGGGCGTCTTTGTCGAGGGTTGGTTTGCCGCTCACGGTGAGCACGGCGGTCTTCCCACCCTCGATCCCGACGAACGCCGCCCACGGGTCTTTGCTTATGTCCACCGGAACCCCGTTGACGGCTAAAATATAATCCCCGACGCCGACCTTGATTCCTGGCTGGGAGAGCGGTCCCTTTGCGTCGGTGTCCCACGGGCCGCCCCGGTAGATTTTGGCGATCTTGTACGCGCCGCCCACCAGCTCGAAGTCACACCCGAGCATCCCGACCCCGACGCGCGGCGCATCCGGGTTTCCGCCATCGGAGTAATAGGCATGCCCGACGTTCAGCTCGGAGATCAGCTCGGAGATCAGAAAGCTCACGTCGGCGCGGCTCGCGGCATCCGGGAGCATGGCCTCGTACTGCTTCAGAACGGCGGGCCAGTCCAGTCCATGCAGGTTCGGGTCGTAGAAATAATCCCGCTCGATGCGCCAGGCTTCTCGAAGCAGCTGTTTCCACTCGGCCCGCTGGTCCACCGTCACGTTCATGCCTGACAGGACTATCGGCTCGGCGGCGCTTCCGGCGCTCGCGGCCTGAATCGCGTTGTTGACGAAGAGCTTGGAGCCATCGGCGCTGAGGGTGAAGTTGCCCGCTCCCGCCGCGACGGTTTTTTCCGTCCGGGTCGGGTCGTTGAGGTCGAAGAGCTGGATACCTTTGCCGCCACGAACAAACAGAAGCTGGTTCTGGGCGTTGACATCGAGCTGACCGAGCTCACCGGGCGGAACGGGTAGCGCCATCGCGCGATCCTCGAAGCCGTCGATGTCGATCTCGGTCTTTTCGATTTTTTTGGCTCCCTCGGCCCCAATACTGGGGAGAGTTCCAGCCCCACCAGACGTTGCCTTATCTGGCTCCCCATTATTGGGGCTGGGGGAACCCGAGCGGGTGAAGACGGCGCTGAGCACGAGAGTCGCGTCGCCGCCCGTAAGCGTCATTTTGCCATCGCTCGTGAGCTTTCCGGTGAACTGAAGCGTCGGAAAGCCGCCCCCGGTGACGGTGAGTTTCAGCTCTTTTGCCGGAGCGTTGTAGGTTCCGCTGGCGCTCGCCGTGCCCGGCGCGGCGGCGAACGAGCCGACGACGCTCTTGCCGTCGGCGTCCAGCGTGAGCGTCATCGTGACGGCGACATCGCCGAGTGGTGTCCCGGTGAACGTCCCGGTCCACGCCCCGGAGACATCGTCGGCAAGCACTGCCCCCGCAAGCGCTACCCCTTCCGTCCCCGCAAGCGGGGAAACCCTGGGGGGCTTCTTCTCCCCCTCTTTCTTCTCCCCATTACTGGGGTTGGGGGCATTATTGGGGCCGGGGGAGACCGGCTCTTCGTCGCTCTTCGCGAGATACGGCGACGGCGTGGTCTTTTTCAGCGGGACCGCCACCAGAACCGAGGTATTGGTGTAGGCCCAGCCCTGGAGATTCTCGTCCTGGGTCAGCCCGGTGAACGAGCGCTTCGACGCGAAGTACAGCCACTCGCCCTTGCGGTCGAACACGGGATTGTAGTCGGCGAACATGCCTCGGGTTAATTTTTGCGTCTTTCCCGTCTCAACCGAGTAGAGCACGATAAACGGATTGCCGCGCGGATCGTCGTCGCTTCCGAAGACCAGCCAGCGCGAGTCCGGCGACCACTGCCCGTCCATGCCGCCGCCGCTGGTTGTCTGGGCAATTTTAGTGAGCGTCCCGGAGTCCAGCGTGAGCAGAGAGAGCGTCCCGGACTTGTCGGTGATGGTGACGAACTTGCCGTCGGGAGAGAATCGGCCCGTGGACGGAAACGGGAGCTTTTTCGTCTCGCCTAACTTTTTTGGCTCGCCCTTGCCGTCGGCAGGCATTGAATACAGCTGGTACTCCCCGGATGCGTCGGAGAAATAAATGAGCGTCTTGCCGTCGGGCGAGAGGAGCGGGCTGCGCTCGCGGACGCCGCTGGTGCGCGTGAGATTTCTCGGCATGCCGTCCTTGGCCGGGTTCGACCACAGATCGCCGCGCGCCTCCAGCACCACGCGCTTCCCCGCCCCAGAAAGCGTCGCGTCCGCGATGTTCCTGGCCGCATCGATCACTTTCGGGCGCAGGGTCGGTCGGTCTCCAGGAATCGTCACGGTGAGCGTGCTGACTTTCTCCGAACTTACGTCCAACAGACATAATTTTGCGCCCTGCTGGAACACAATCGCGCCACCTCCGATGCTGGGAGACTTGATGTCGTAGTCCGAGTAATTCGTCACCTGGCGCTTCTTGCCCGAGGGAACGTCAAGCTTCCAGAGGTTCATTCGATGCTCGGGACCGTTGTCGGAGAGATAGAAAATCGTTTTCCCGTCTGCCCACATCGGGTAGGTGTCGGTGCCTTCCCAGTCGGTGACTTTCTTTGCGCCTTTTGTCTGGAGATCGAACAGCCAGATGTCCTGCGCCCAGCCGCCCCGGTAGCGCTTCCAGGTCCGACCGTTGGTGGAGCTGGGCGTGTACGCGAGAAACCTGCCGTCGGGCGAGAGCATGGCGTCCTCGCCGTACGGAACCGGGAGCATCTCGGGCATTCCGCCCTGGGCGCTCACCGTGAGCAGCTTCGAGAAGCGCCCATAGCCGGTCATGGCGTTGCTGGAATACAGCAATTTACCGTCAGGTGTCCAGTTGCACAGCTCGTCGAAGCCCGGATGATGGGTCACTCGGGTGGGTTCGCCGCCCAGGGTCGGGACCGTGTAGATGTCTTCGTTGCCGTCGTAGTTCCCGGTGAACGCCACGGTTTTCCCGTCGGGCGAGAAGTGGGGCTGGTACAGTCCGCCCGCAGGCGCGGCCACAGGAATCGCAACCCCGCCCGAGCGTGCGACTCGCCAGAGCTTGCCCCCGTAGACGAAAGCGACCTCGGTGGCGCTCACTGTGGGAAACCGGAGCATCCCACCGTGGGGCACGGTTCCGCTCTGGGCGTGACCGATCAGCGGCAGCGCCGCGATTCCGAGCGAAAGCAAAGTTGCAATGTGTTTGTTCATGGTTTTTGGTTGGGTTGTCCCCTAACCCCAATAATGGGGAATCAAATAAAGAAATTTCATCTTTTGGTTCCCCATTATTGGGGTTAGGGGAATCTCAGGCTTTAAGAAGCACGCTTTCTTTTTCGAAGACGGTGCGGGCGTAGAAAATCGCGAGGGCAGCGTAGAGCAGCGACGCTCCACAGGCCACGGCGACGAAGGTCGGGTTGACGATTCCCGAAAGAGCTTGTTTTAAGACCAGTCCGGAGTTGGTGACCGGGACCAGCGCCCACCAGAGCGGAGACTCGGTCTTCAGAAGCACCGTCATCATCGACGCGACGCTCATCACGAGCATCAAGGGCGCGAGGTAGCCCTGGGCCTCTTTCTGGTTGCGGCTGAGGGTCGAGATGGTGAGAAGCAAGCCCGCCCCGAGTAGCGCGACCGGCATCTGGACGAAGAACAGCGCGGCAATCGCTCCGCCGCTCAATTTCAGGCCGCCCGCCGCCATCCAGGCGAACATCGGCAGCTTGACATAGAACGGCCAGAGCATCCCGACCACCGAGAAGACCGAGTTGACCAGCGCAATCGCCGAGACCGTGAGAAACTTCCCTAAAACCAGCTCGCGGCGGGCCACGGGCGAGACAAGCAGCGTTTCGAGGGTTCCACGCTCTTTCTCCCCCGCGACGGCATCGAACGCGACGCCGACGCCGCCTAAAATCGCCGAAAGAGACAGAATGTACGGCAGGAGCGTCGTGAGCATCATCATGCCTGCGCCGCCACCGCCCGCGACCGACTTCTCGACCAGGCGGAGCGGCTCGGCGGTCTGCATCGGGAGATCGGCAGCCTGCATGCGCCGGGTCACGACGACCGTAGTGAACTTGTCGAAAAGCTTGCGGGCACTGTCTGCGGCGTTCTGGGACTCATCGCTGCCCTGGTCGCTGAGCAGGATCAGGTCGATGGGGCGCGACTCTTCCACAGCGGTCTCGGCGTCGGCGGGAACCACGAGCGCGGCACGCAGGTCGCGCTTTTGTATGGCGGCCTCGGCCTCGGCGCGGGTTCCCACGGGCCGAAACGAGACGCGCGTCTGGGCGGCGTTCTGGCCCGCGATCAGCTCCTCGACGAGCCTGGAGTTCTTCGCCCCGACAATTCCCAGCGTCACGCTTTCTTTTCGGGCGTCGTCGATGCGGCTGCGGGTCATCTTGCCGACGCCCGCCAGGAGCAGCGGCGTGATGAGCAGTGGCATGAGAACCAGCTGGAACAGCGAGCGCCGCTCTCGCCAGACCTCGGAGAACTCCTTGCGAAAAACCGTCCGCCAGCGGCCCGAGTTGCTCATTCATTGACTCCGATCAGCCGTAGAAACACGGTCTCGAACGCCTGCACCCCGGTCTGCGCCCGAAGCTCTTGAAGCGTTCCGTCGGCAAAGACCCGCCCGTCGTGGATCACGGCGATCCGGTCGCACAGAGCCTCTACTTCCGACATGATGTGCGTCGAGAACAGCACGGTCTTTCCCATCTCCCGGCACGATTTGATAAACCGAACGACGGTACGCGCCGCCATAACGTCGAGGCCCGCTGTCGGTTCGTCGAAAAATAGCACGGGCGGGTCATGAAGCACTGAGCGGGCGATGGAGACGCGCTGCTTCTGGCCGGTCGAGAGCTTGTCGCAGCGTCGGTCCAGAAACTCGGAAAGCTCCAGGGTCTCGGTCAGCTCGGCAATTCGCCGGGTGCGCTGCGCGAGATCCATTCCGTACAGCTCGCCGAAGTAGTGCAGCACCTGCCGCGCCGTGAGCCGCTCGTAGACGCCTGCGCTTCCGGTGAGATACCCGAGGCGCTCCCGGACCTTCTGGGAGTCTTTCACAATATCGAATCCGTCGATCCGGGCCGTCCCCGACGACGGCGTGAGAATCGTCGCCAGTAGCCTGAGGGTCGTGGTCTTCCCCGCCCCGTTCGCCCCTAAGAGTCCGAAGATCTCGCCGGGCCGGGCTGTGAAGCTCACCCCATCGACGGCTTTTTTCGGGCCGGATTTCTTATCACTGAAAACCTTGGAAAGTCCCACAACTTCGATCACGGGATTTTTGTACCTCAGGAAGCCGGGAAGTTGCACCAGAACCGAAAAAATTCCCCACGGCCAGGCCGTGGGGAATTTCTGGTTAAAAACCCTGGGAGATGATCTTGATGGCTTCGGAGTCCAGCCCATCGAGGCGCGGGCCGAGCTTGGCGACGACCTGCGCGGCGCAGTAGCTGGCGATCCGGCCCGTCTCGGCGAGCGGGAGGTTCTGGGTCAGGCCGTAGAGAATGCCCGCCGCGTACATATCGCCCGCGCCCGTCGTATCGACCGCTTTCACGGGGTAGACCGGAATCTCCACGATCTCGTCGCCCGACACTAACACCGAGCCGCCCGCATCGAGCGTAACCACCGCAAGGCCGCCGGAGAGCTTCGCGAGCGCTTTTGCGGCGACGCGCGGGTCGGTCTCGTCCATCAGGCCGCAGGCTTCGTCTTTGTTGGCAAAAACCACATCGACGTGCTTCTCCAGAAGTTCCTTGAAGTCGGATTTATGACGCCCGATGCAGAACGGGTCCGACAGCGAGAGCGCGACCTTCACGCCCGCCGCGTTCGCCTCGCGCATGGCCGTCAGAACGGCGGCTTTCTGCGAGTCGGTATCCCAGAGATAGCCCGTGACATAGAGATACTTGCTGGCCCGGAGCGCTTCGAGGTCTAAATCGCTCGCCGTGACGCTCTGCGACTGCCCGAGATACGTCAGCATCGTGCGCTGGGCATCGGGCGTGATCAGAATCAGCGAGACGCCCGTGTCGCCCGCGCCCTCGCCGAGAATCGGATTGACTCCCATGGCCGTCAGGCTCTCGCGGTACATGCGCCCGTGCTCGTCCGGCCCGACACGGCTGGTGAACGACGCCCTGCCGCCAAGCTGCGCGACCCCGATCATCGTGTTCGCCCCCGAGCCGCCTGCCTCGGTGTGGACGATCTGGTTCTTCACCTCGGGTAGAATCGCGGCCTGCTCCGCGTCGGAGAGCAGCATCATCGCGCCCTTGGAGAGCTTCAGGTCGATAAGCTGAGGATCGGAGACCTCGGCTTGAATGTCGAAGAGGGCGTTGCACATCCCGAAAACGTCGTATTTTTTGTCCATGCCGGGCCATTCTATCGCAGCCAAACCTACTTCGGTGTCAGAACTGCACCTCCTTCTCCGCCGTAGTCCGTGTAGGCCTTGTCCCGGTTGATAGTGATCGTCCCGGTGCAGACCACGGCGATTCCCTCGGGGGCGTCGTACGACACAACAACGGTGCCGTCCGGCTTGACCGTGGTGCTGGTGTTGATCGGGCCGGTGGACGAATATTGACAGACAGGAACCGTGATGTTGTCACGGGCGACTTTATCCTGACAATCGACCTTGAGAAAGGCTTTAACGATGCCAGCGCAGCCTTCAAGAAGTAATGCCAGCGCCAGGATGACAAAAAGTGGATTTCGATTGAGTTTCATGGCACGTTCACTTTCAGTTGCGCCTCGATCTGGTTGGTTGTCGTGACTTGAGCACCGGTGGAGCTTGGCTTCCAGGTGGCAAAGCGGACACGCACGTTGTGGTCTGTGTCCTGAACTAACTTTCCGTCGATGGACTGAAGGCTGAGCGACAGAGTGACCGTGGACGCCGCCGTGAGAGAGCGGACCGCACTGGCCTGTGCATCGGTTAGAGGCTCGGAGATCAGGTCGGACTCGGCGGCGAACGACGGAGCCAGGCGCGTCCCCGCCGGGAACCGCATCGACGTGAAGGCAATGGCGCTCACACCGGCGACATTCGCCGTCGCCTTCGCCACAACCGTCGCGCCCGCCTCGGCTTCGAGCGCAAAGACCAGCCGGTCTCCCGCGACGACGCCTGCGCTACCTGAGCCGCCGTTGCCACACCCGCCAAGAGCCGCGAGTACACCGATCAAAAGAGATGCCTGGATCAGGCATCGAGGGTTTCGTTGCATGGAGCTTCCTCCTCCCGTTTCCGGGATATGGATTTATGCGTCCCCTTTTGAATCAGCCTTCCCACCGCCCACCGGACTCAAACACAAATTTTCGGCGAGCGCGGCGCAGCGCGACCTGCCCCAATCACAAAGTCTTACGATTTCCTCGACGCTTTTTCGAGGCGAACGCAATTTTCACGGTCCCAGATACGCAGCAGTGGCGTGAGATCCACCTAGCCATGTGGATCACCACGACGATTGCGATTACCCCTATGCAGGGTAGAAACGGTTTGCCAGCGAGAGTCTTATCGACGGCATTGAAAAGGTTAACGATTTCCATTTTTTTCCTTTCAGAACAGAAAAAGGCCGACACCATCAGGTGCCAGCCTAATACGACGCAGTTTTGAGAAACGAAAAAGACTGACACCGTTTGGTATCAGCCTGGGGCGATGACGTTTTGGAGCGGGTCCAAAACTGAAAAAACCACCCTTTCAGGTGGTCTGTTTTGTGTGATTCCTAACCTAATCCCTCACTACGTTGAGCATCCAGGCAAAGCGGTAGCTACAGATAGTAGGGGCCTGCGTAGTACCCAGCAGCGCGAGGCTCTGGGCAGGGGCTAATCTTTTTCTGACATAATTGTATCGCACGGTGGTGTGGCTGTCAAATCTGAGCCAGCGACTTGGCAAGCGCGGCGCAGCGTAGCGCGAAGCCCGCAAGCCCGAACTCGGCCTCGGCCTCGCGCCGGGCATTTTCGCCGAGAGTTTCGCGAAGCTCGGTGTCTTCCCAGAGCCGAATCAGTGCCGCTCGCAGGGCTTCTACGTCGCCGGGCGGGACCAGAAGCGCGGTCTGCCCCTCTTTCACATAGTCCCGGACGCCCGGCGTGTCGCTCACGATGCAGGCTTTCTCCGAGAACATGGCACGCAGCAAGACCGTCTGCCCCGACGAAAACCCGGCGTCGTGGAGGGGAACGACGTGGAAGCTCGCCGAGGCGATCAGAGCCATGGTCTCGTGGTGGGCCGTGTTGTACTTCACCGTCACGTTCGGGCCGGGGGCGACGCCGCCGAGTGCGCTCTCGTCACCCGCGACGACCGTGAGCGGAATGCCCGTGCCGTCGATGGCCCTGAGCAGGGTTCCATAGTCGCGGTTGGACTGGCCCAGCGCCAGCACAAAGCCGCAGTCGGTCGGTTCGGGGGATTCTTCGTCCTGGATGTAGGGCGTCGGCCAGAAGAGAAATTTTTCGGGCGGGAGCTTCAGAAGCGCGGCTTGAATTTCTAACTCGGACTTCGAGAAACAGACGATTCGCTCGGCCTGAGCGAGCAGTGGACGAAGCAAGGGAAGCGCCCGCAGAACCGCGCCCTTGAAGATCGGGCCGACGACAACCAGCCTCGGGCGCTTGCCTCGGGGAAGCTTTCGCAAGAGCAAGGCTGTGGCGAGCGCCGAGCGCAGCTCCCAGGTGAAAACCACGTCGTACGGAGAAAAATCGGGCTTTCGGGCGAGCAGACACACCCACTCGGCGAGGTACGGCGGCAGCTTGCTTCCGGGCAGCCCGTGCGCGGTGCGGTCCGGCGACGCGAAGATCAGGTCGCCCTCGACGCCCTCGGGGAGAGAACCGGCAGCCCAGCGCTGGCCCTCGCGCTCGGCCCAGGGAATCACAAAAGCGAGTTTCACTGAGACAGAGTATCGGATGCCTGGTCGCGAATCTCCTGCACGACGCAGTCATCGTTTCCCGTGGGATGCGGGGCGTCGGTGCGAATCACGCTGATCTTTCCATCGAGTTCCAGGATCGCGTAGCGCACCTCCGAGACCGACGCGATCCCCTGCTCCCGAAGCGCTGTGAGCAGGTCGTTGGTCGCGACCGATTCCTTGCGCATGGCATTGTCCAGGACCAGACCGTGGTGAACTAAAAGCGTTGGGGCACCTTCTAAGAATTTCCGGGCCGTTTTATTCCGCGCCGTCAGCCTATTTAATCCCCAGGAAAGCGTGAGTAGCGTCGCGACTCCGGCAAAGCTTCCTAAGATAGAGTTATCCGGCCCAATAATGGCATTTTGAACAACATTTGAGATTAACAACAAAATTAAAAAATCAAAGAGTGTGGCCTGGGAAAGCTCTCGCTTGCCCGAGAATCGAAACGCGACCAATAAAAATAAATAGACGATCAGAGGCCGGAGTATCTTCTCCAGGAAAGAAACTCCCGGCCAGAGCAGAGTCTCGTGGTTCATGGAAACACTATACGGTAACCCAGCTTCTTACCTGTATGCCGTCGAACACCGCACCCAAGGGGTACCCGGTGCGGGTTAAATTCGCGGCTTGGTAAGAATGTCCACCTTCGTGGACAGACCCAATACTATCTAATAGTTATCAACCGCGTTTTTTCGACGGAGGTCGAACCGCCTATTCAGCCGGGATTTCAATCCACGGAGTAGAGGGTAGCAACTTGGGTTATACGGTACCATGACCGGGTGGCACGCTCGCGGACGACTCTCTGGCAACGGTTTCTTTCGAGAGCGATTCCGTGGCTGATCCAGAAAATCGAGGCGCTACCCCGCGAGAAAGCCTTGAGGCGCGGTGCGGCGATAGGAAGGCTCGGCTGGAGAGTCGCCAAAAAGCAGCGACGAGCGACCCGGCGGAATCTCGCGCTGGTCTTTCCCGAACTCTCCCCCACCGAGCGCGATGCACTGGCGATTCGCTGCTTCGAGCACTGGGGCCGGGTGACGATGGACTTTCTCAAGGCCGCACGCTACGATCCCGAGACCACACTCGGGCTGGTTTCGTCCGTCGAGGGCTTCGACGAGCATGCGGCTCCGGCGCTGGCGGCAAAAAAAGGCATCGTCGCGGTGACGGGGCACTTCGGGAGCTTTGAGATCTTCGGGCGCTACACCGGCGCACGGGAAATTCCGATGACGGTGGTCGTTCGCGCGCCGTCCGATCCGATTTTTGGCGCACTGGTTCGCAACATTCGGGAGAGCGGCGGCTACCAGACCGTCGACTCCTACGGCGGACTTGCGCTACGTGCCCTGCTTCGCGGCCTGAAGAAGGGCGAGGTCGTCGGCATTCTGCCGGATCAGAACTCCAATGATCTATTTGTCCCGTTCTTTGGCGTCCCGGCTGGCACCGCCGACGGCGCGGCGCTGCTCGCCTACAAGACAGGTGCGCCGATTATCCCCGCATTCTGCGCCATGCAGCCCGATGGCCGCTACAAAATCGTCATTCGCCCCCCGATTCTCCCAAATATAACTGCTGAGCGCAACGAAGAGCTTCTTCGCATGACTGTTTTATTCACCCGAGAGATCGAGTGGGCGGCAAGAGAGTGGCCGGAGCAGTATCTCTGGCTTCATAACCGCTTCAAAGGGTCGTTTGAACCTCAGTACAAAGAAAAATGGCCCGACGGATTCGATTATGAAGCCCTGAAATCCCGCTGGCAAGCCGAAAATTAAATAGACTTTATGCCGATTCGCGCCGTGGAATAAATTCCCGGCTTGGTAAGAATGTCCCCCTTCGTGGACAGAGCAAGACAAGTCACGAATTGACATCGGCGTTCTTTCGACGCAGGTCGAATCGCTTACTCAGCCGGGAATTTAACCCGCACCGGGTAAGCAGAAGCTAATTGGTCGTGTTACACCGAACCCACCCCCTCCTCGTTCCTCGTCGGACCCTCACACCCAGCCGCTGGGTACCCGCCGCGAAGGGAGGGTCGGCGCAGTGAGGCACGAACGAAGCCGGGGTGGGTTCGAGGGGACGGGTGGGTTCGAGTGTAGCCCAACTTCAAAATACTTGCTTACCCCCTGAGTGCGGTGTTCCACGGCCAAAATTGGCATAACGTCTAATACAAAGGTGTGTTATAATCGCAGCCATGCAAGAACAACGCGAAGAAAATCCTATCGTCACCATCGTCATGGGCCTGCTCATGATTGCGGGTGCAGTGTGGCTCTACACCTATTTCAGCGGCTTTGAGGAGCGTGGCGGCTCAATGCGAATGAACGTGATCTTGCTCGCACTCTACAAGCTCGGCGGCAAGTGGCTCGCGTGCGGCCTTGTCGCTGCGGTCGGAATCGCTGTCACCGTCGTGGGAATTCGCAAAAAACTCGCGGGCTGACCCCTCGGGTAAAATATGTTTGCCCTTCGTGGGCCGCTTCCGCCACGGGACAGGTTTTGAAGGAAGCGATCACCTCCCCACCTCGGGGAGAGACAGGCAGACCTGTCGTACAACCCTGCCTCCGTTGGAAGGCAGGCAGTGCCCGATCAGCCCGCAGCCGTGCGGGGAAAACAAATACGGACGCCGGGGAGAGCAATCTCCCCGGCGCATTTCAGGCAGGGCACTTACGGTTTCGGAGCGTAGCGCTTGCCGATCTTGATGTACGGCTTGCCGTCGCGTAGCTCGGCGCTCCAGCCGATGCGACCGCTGGCGACCATCAGATCGAGCGCCAGGTCCAGCGGAACGTCCTCGAACGCGAACGTCCGGAGCGGAGCCAGCGGGAAATCCCCTTCCAGGACGTAGCTCAGGCCCGTCGGCTTGAGAACCGCGTCGAAGCACTCGCGCAGGGACTTGCGGCGAATGTCCAGCGTGGTAAGCTTCTCGGAGATTCCCGGCGCGGGCGGACGTGCGAGGCTCTGAACGACCGGAAGACTGTTCCACCCACGACTCGCCAGGGCACCCGGCGCTCCGCCCCCGCCTCGCCCGCCGCCAAACCCACCACGTGCATCGCTTTTCTTTGCCGTAGACGCATCGGGCAGGCTGATATCGTTGGCGTCGTTGCTTGCTTGCTCCAGCGCCCGCGCGATGTCGGGGGAGACGAGGGCTTTCTGCGGCGCTCCGGCGATGAAGAGATTGTTGGCACTCTGTAGCTCCGCCTCGCGCACGACCACGCGCCAGCGCCCCTGAGGCAGGCTGTAGAACTCCAGATCGACCTGCGCCTGCCGCGCGATCTCCTGAAGAGCGTCCTCGACCGTGATGCTTCTTGCCACGAGGCTCACCTGACGACCGTAGAGCGCCATCGGGACTCCCTTGCCCGAGCGCCCCGTGACGTACCCGCCGGGCAACCGGCTACGCGACGACGGCTCGACGAGCATCGGAACCTCGGCGAGCTTTAGAACGTCTTCGATAGCCTCGGGGCTGGGCGCGTCTTTCAGCTCCAGCGCGATGGTCTTGCGGAGCCATTCCGGGCACCGAACGCTCGGGCGCGGCGAGATTCGGAAATCGTAACCGGGAATGCTATTTGTCAGTGGGACGCTGTACGCCCCGTTTTGCTGCGTCTGCGCCCGCGACGAAGCCGCCGCGACGACAGAAAGCCCGATCAGTGCCAGACTAAAAAAATATTTCATGGTGAGGGTGGTTCTCCTTCTCTTTCTTTGTCGTCTTCGTCGATCTCCATCGCGCCGGGCTGAACCAGGACGACGTTCTCGTAGCGCGTCGGGGTGATGACCAGCACTGCCCGCACTCGGCGCGGTGCCTCGTCCTCGGGCTTCGACTCTCGCCGCGCCCGCAGGCTCGGTGCCATCGCCACGGCGGCTGGCGGAGGCGCTATCGCCGGGCGGGGCGGGATGAACGAATCCCGCTCGGGTCTGCTCTCCAGCGGTCCGGCGACACTCCTGTCAGCCAGGGCGACTTTCACCGGCTCGGCGACGCGCCTGGAAGCCGAAAGTGGCCGCACACGCCCGACGCGCTTCCGGGCTGTCGCCACTCGCACAACCTCGGGCTGCCTCTCTTCTCGGCGCACCCGGTGAACCAAGCGTCGGGTGCGGCGCTTTTCAATCACCGAGCGAGGCGGAACCGTCTCGGCTGGCTCAGAAAAAATCGGAGACGGGTTGGAATGAAAGACCGACACAGGGTTCGCGTTGCTCGCAGGCGACAGAAACACGCCCCCATTTCGGACCAGCTCGGGCAGGGGCGAGGCCAGCGCAACTCGCTTGAAGTCAGACTGGGGAGCGCCGCTCGGGCGTGGAAGCAAGACAAAAACCGTGATTCCGGCCAGAGCCGTGGCCGCGCCCAACCCGAGAACCAGCGGCGGACGCACAAAGCGGGTCGGGGCGAGCGGGGTCAGAACAGGGTTGATGGCGCTCAGCTTTCGGTTCAGCGCCCGCAGCGACTCCACCTCGGCGGCGCAAACCGCACACGACGCCACGTGACGCCTCACCAGCCAGCCCGAGACGCCGGAAAGCTCGCCGTCCACCCACGCACTGAGGCGCGGTCCCATTAACTCACAGCGCATCGGCCAGCTCCTTTTTCAGACGTTGCCGCGCCGCCCAGATGCGCGATGTCACGGTTCCCACGGGAATTTCTAAAAGCGCCGCGATCTCGCGGTAGGCCATGCCCTCCCAGGCGTGGAGCACGAGCGAGGTGCGCAAATCTTCCGGCAGCGTTTCGAGTGCCGCATGGATTCGGCCCTTCTCGTCGCTCTGGAGCGCCTGGCGCTCCGGCGATCCTTCGTGGCTTGCGGCCAGGGTTTCGTCGAGCATGGTCGTCGGTTTCTGTCGCTCCCGCCAGCGCAGGACGACGTTCACAGCGATGCGGTGCAGCCAGGTGCGCGGCGAGGCCAGGCCCTTGAAACCGCCCCATGCCTGCCACGCCCGGATGCTCACTTCCTGCGCCAGGTCGTCGGCAACATCGGGGCTGGACGACAGACGTGCGCACAAACGCCAGACGCGCTCTCGCTCGGCCTCCCAGAGCCGCTCGAACGCGATCCGTTTTCGATCTGTTAATTGTGTCTGCTCCAGGTGCTGCACCATTCTCGCGCCGCTTCTTATCTCTTTGGATACGCCCGGCGCGAAGTTCTTCGGGCGCTACTTCGAAATTTTGTAGATCGAAACATTGCCGTCCGAAGCCCACAGGTCGAACCGCAAGGCAATCGCGGCTTCGTTTGCTCTCCAGGACGGGCTGCGCTCGCTCGGCCCGACATAGAGATAGTCGATTTTATTGGCCCGCGCCAGTGCCGGGGCGGCCGGGCCGCCCGAGAGAACCCCACGAATCACCCGCTCGCGGCGCTGAGCCTCGGTGGGCGGAACCCCGAAGTTGGGCATCCAGCCGCCGAACCCCATAAAAATCGGACGTCCGCCCCAGACCATCGGCGGATTCGCGACATCCGCCGCCGAGAGAAAAATTGCGTCGGGTGGGGTCTCTTTGCGTATTTTCTCCCCGAGGCGAAGCTCGCCCTCCGAGAGAATCAGCGAGCGATGCCCCGGAGCATCGGTGCGCCACAGATGCACGAAGTTAGCAACCCCGGTAAGGGTCAGCCAGAAAATCAGCAGGACCGAGAACGGCCTTCCCCACCAGCCGCGCGACCAGAGCCAGCCGACGCCATGCGCCATCGCGGGGCACAGCCCGAAGTAGGCCCAGAGAAAAATCTTCGAGTTGTCCCAGGGAATCGGCTGAAACAAAAACAAATTCCCGAGCACAAAGAGCGTCAGCCCGCCCCAGAGTAGCGGTCCGCGCCCGCCCAGAAGCGCCCCGGCGAGCGCTGCCGGAAGCGCCATTCCCCAGAGCCGCCACCACATCAGCGGCCAGTCTTTCGGAGCCTGGGCGACGAAAAACGGATGCCAGCTCACAAAGCCGGGGTACGCAAATGTCGGGCGTAAAAACAAATAATACAAAAGCCCGGCCAGAACTCCACCAGGAAGCGCCGCCCAGAGCAGCGTTTGCACCAATTTCTTGCGCGGAACCATAAATAACCCGAAAACAAGGACCGCAAGCAACGAGTGAACATGGATTATCGGTAAAAATCCCGCTCCAATCCCACAGAGTATCAATAATCTCCGGTTCTCAGTCTCTAACGCTCTTCGCAGGCTCACCAGAACCCAGACCGCGACGACCATACCGGGCAGGAATGCCCGCTGGGTGAGCAGCATCCCGACCAGAAAGTTCCCGGCGTACCACTGATATTCGTCGATGCGCCCGTACTCGCGCGGCGGAAGCTGGAGCGCCCCCACTCCCGTCCCGCGAATCTGGGCGAGCCAGTCGAAGCCGTCCGGCCCGGCGGACAAAAAGAAAAACAGAATCGCCAGCAGCGCCAGCCAGCGTCCCCCCAGCCCCAATAATGGGGAGCCAGAAGCAGATTTTGGTTCCCCGTTATCGGGGTTAGGGGTTTCCAGAAGCCGCCAGATGCCCCAGAGCAGTAGCACAAAGCCCACGTACATCGGCAAGATCAGCGCGAGCGGCACCGAAAGCCCGGCCCGAACCAGCATTCCCGAGATCAGCGCCGCGAAAAACGGATAGCGTAGCGGGGTTCCGCCGACCATCGGGTGCTGGGAAAGCCACGACGACGGCGGGCCGTCGGAGAAGCGCCGGAGCATCCCGATGTGCAGCGGCCAGTCGCTCCAGAGATGCTCGTGCCCCACCCACAGCCCCGTGTCGTCGATCCAGACGAGCTTTGGCAAGAGCAGTGCCAGGTACAGCCCGAGCGTCAGAAGAAGCATCAAGGGAATCCAGCGGCGCAGTCCCCCGAAGCGCTTCGCTTTCGCCCCCGTTGTTCCTCGTTCCTCGGACGGGGGGACTTCACCCTCTATCCCCCCCATTACTGGGGGCCGGGGGGCAGAGTCAAGCTGCCGGGGGGCAGTGCGCCGAGAAACCGAAGGGCGGCTCCGGCCAGCAGGGTCATTCCGGCAGGGAGCGGGGCGTCGCCGAAGTCGTACTTGGGCGTGTGGAGCAGGCTCGGGCAGCCGGTTCCGAGGCGGCACATCGCGCCGGGAACTTTCTCCAGGTAAAACGCGAAGTCTTCCGCGCCCATGGTCGGCTCGGCAAGCGTCACGACGAAGTCCGGGCCGAGAAGCTCGCGGGCGGTGGTTTCGAGAAGCTGAGAGATATTGGCGTCGTTGATGACAGGAGGCGTTCCGTAGTGATACTCGAAGTCGAATGTCGCCCGGTGTGCGGCGCAAACGCCCCCGATCACGCGGCGCAGAGTCTCTTCCATGCCGTCGCGCAGGGATTTGTCGAGCGTCCGGACCGTGCCGGTCAGCTCGGCGCGCTCGGCGATGACGTTTCTTGCCGTGCCCGCGTGGAACGTGGTGACGGAGAGAACGGCGGGCCAGACCGGGTTGACCTCCCGCGCCACCACGCCCTGAAGCGCCTGAGTCACCTGCGTCCCGACCCAGATCGGGTCGATGGTCTTGTGCGGGTAGGCCGCGTGCCCTCCCCGCCCGTGCAGAGTCAATTTCCAGGAGTCGGAGCTGGCCATGGCCGGGCCGCTACGAACCCCGACGACGCCTGGCGGAAGATCGGGCCAGCCGTGAAGCATAAGAATCGCGTCCACGCCGTCGAGTCCGCCGCCTGCGATCATGGACTCCGCGCCGCTGACGGTCTCCTCGGCAGGCTGAAACAATAACTTGATGCTTCCGGAGAACTCGGGCTGGAGTTCCTTCAAAACCATCGCGCAGCCGAGCAAGTTCGCCGTGTGTCCGTCGTGGCCGCAGGCGTGCATGACGCCCGGATTGGTGCTTTTGTACGGAACGTCGCTCTCTTCGGTGATGGGCAGCGCGTCCATGTCGCCCCGAAGCGCGATGCACTTTCCCGGCCCTTTTGCGCCGACAATCGTTGCGACAACGCCGTTCATTCCGCCGACGTTTGTCTCGTGGGGAATGTGAAGTTCGGTCAAGACCCGGCTCACGACGCCTGCCGTGCGCGTCTCTTCCCCGGAAAGCTCCGGGTGCGCGTGGAGGTCCTGACGAATCTCCCGGACGGCGGGAGCGTACTTTCGAGCGAGCGCGGCGATGTCCATAGCGCCCATTTTACCGTGCCGTCCCCCGAGTGTCGCATTTCGGTCAAGCCCGAAAGACTCCCTCGCCCCCGCTGTTTCGCTCGTGCCTCGCGGCAGGGGGAATGCTGTGCCCATCGCATCTTTGCGGGCGGCGGTCGCGGCAATTTGTCTGCCCTTCGCGTCTTTGTCAGTGCCTGTCACGGCAATTTTGATGGCGGTCGCCGTTGTGCTTGGCCCCGAAAAGAGAAACTTCCCTCGTCCCGAGGTAAGAGCGATCAGTGGGGGACAGCACTTGAAAAACCAGTTCTCCCCATTAATATGGGGGGCTGGGGGAGAAACTGGGTCGGGTGGGATTCGAACCCACGGCCAATGCCTTACTGCTCATTTCAGGAATCGCACCTGAGACAGCCGAAGCTGCCGAACTCTCACAAGCAAAGGGCACTGCTCTACCACTGAGCTACCAACCCAAGGGCCGAGAAAAAGTATATCCGCTCCACAGGAGTTCCGCAACCGGGAGGAAACCGCGAAGAGTTGCCGAATTGAAAGGGCATGACTCACTTGCTTCGTTTGGCGTCGGCCCTCGGGGTTGGCGCACTCTGCACGCTCTCTGCACACGCTCGGGAAGATATCGGGACGCTCCGGGTAGTGCGCTACGTTTCTGCCCGCACCGATGGCAAGGCGGCTCCGCTGCGCTCCGGGCAGCGCCTGACGCTCGGGGCCGAGCTTGTCACCGGGCGACGTAGCTACGCCGAGACCACGCTCAAGTCGGGCGTGCTCCGGCTCGATGAGCGCAGCCGGATGACCTTCACCGATGGCGAGGCCGTTCAGCTTGCGAGCGGCGCGGCGTTCGTGAAGGGCACGCTTCGCATCGGGACCGACGGCGCAAATGTCTCCGTGACCGATGGAATCGCCGTGGTGCATATTCTCTCGCCCGGAATCACCCGAGTCAGCTCGCTGGGCGGCACGGTCGAGGTGGAGCAGGACGAAGCCCGCGTGGTTCTGAAGGTCGGCGAGGCCATCACGATGGAGCGGGTCACGTCCCGAAAGCTACGCGGGACGCCCAACCCGATTGCGTCGAGCGACCTGCCGAGCGAGGCGGGCGGCGCACTTCAGGGCTGGTGGCACAAGATCGACACCGAGGACGGACTCCTGGTCTTCCCCGGCTCCGCGAGCGCTTTTCGGCTGCGTACCGACCCGATCACGGAGGCCGTCTCCGACATCGCCGCGATCCCGCCCAGCCCGCAGAGCATCGCGGAGAACGCCGGACGGCGCAACTCGCTGCTGAACCTCGCCGCCAACCGGATCAACCCGACTCTCGACGAGGCCATTGCCGCCAACCCGCAGCTCACTCTCGCCGCGTATCGCCAGCAGTTCGCCCGCGACTACGCTGAAGATAAGTTCGCACGGCTCACCCGCTCCGACAAGGACTTTCTGCGCGGCAACGGAATCCAGACCGTCGATCAGCTCTTCACCGCGCTCTCGGCGTCCGGCAGCGGCTTCGGTTCGAGCGTCCCGCAGTTCAAGACCGAGTACAAGATTTTTGATCGGAACGTCGATAAGTCCAGCTACTTTGTCGGTGGCGCACTGGCGATGCTGCTCACCGGCGGCAGCGCGAAATGGACCGCCCCGCACGTCAGCGCGGCGGGCTACGGCTTTCTGTCCGATCCACAGGCGCTCGGGCTGCGCGGCGAGCTGGACGGAGTCGCTGGCAAGACCCGCTATCATATCGAGGCCAACACGCTCAACCTCAGCGGCGGGGCGCAAGACCCGAGTAGCACCGACGGACTGAGCCAGGCCGTGGTCGAGCGGGAGCTTTCGGGTGGGCTGAGCGTCTTTGCCGGGCGGCAGCGTTTCTACGAAGGTCCGCTGCTCCAGAACCAGTCGCGCGGGCAGCTTCTCGCGGATCGCTACACGGGCGTCGGGATTCGCCAGCGCACGGGTAAGTCCGCCCTCCAGGTGGCGTTCCTCCACGACGCGAACCCCGACCGACGCGGCGCGCAGGCCGGGGCGCTGGCCTCACTGACCACCCAGAACGGCGGCGGGCTGATCGGGTTCCACGTGCTCAATGCCGCAAAAGTCACCGGCGGCGGGACGGGCTTCACGGTCTCGTTCAGCCAGCCCATGGGAGGCTTCGATGGCTACGGCGAGGTGGGCCGGAGTTTAGACGGTCGAAGCGTCGCGACCGTGGGCGTGTATCTCGCCAATGCTTTTCAGAAGACGGGCATCGACACCTGGATCGAGGCGGGAACCAACCCGAGCTATGGCGAAGCGCTCTCGCTCGGGCTGGCAAAGACCCAGAACGACCTCACCTGGCGCGCGTTCGGGACACTGAACCAGCCCAACGGACGTGGCCAGAACGGAAAATGGGGCTTCGGCGCGGTCTATCGGTACCATTAAACAGGTCCGTAAACGAACCTGCTACATAAATTCAAGGAAGCTGAAGCTCCCTGCTCACAATTTTGTGGGTAGCGCCGTTTACGGTGCTTGTTTCGTGCAGCAGGTTCGTTTACGGACCTGAAAACTACGCCCTGGCGAGCGCCTGGTCTAAATCGGCCAGAATATCACCGATGCTCTCGATTCCCACCGAGAGCCGCACGAAGTCATCGGTGACACCCGTGCTGACCTGCTGCTCAGGGGTGAGCTGTTGGTGGGTCGTGCTGGCGGGATGAATGATCAGGCTCTTGGCATCGCCGATGTTCGCCAGAAGTGAGAAGAGATTCACCGAGTTGATGAGCTTCTTGCCAGACTCGCGGCCCCCCTTCACCCCAAAGCCTACCAGTGCGCCGAACATTGTGTTTCCCGAAACATCTTTTTTGTGGTACTGCACCGTGCGGGCATGCGCCGGGTGGGCGGGAAGTCCGGGATAGTTCACCCAGGCCACTTTCGGGTGTTTTTCTAAAAACTGCGCCACTTTCAGGGCGTTTGCGCAGTGCCGCTCCATCCGCAGGTGCAGCGTCTCCAGGCCCAATAAGAACTGCCAGGCATTGAACGGCGACATCGCCGCGCCCATGTCGCGCAGGCCCTGGAGCCGGGCTTTCAGCACGAAGCTCATCGAGCGCAACGGTTCCGGGAGGCTCGCAAAAACCAGTCCGTGATAGCTCTCATCGGGCGTGGTGAACTGCGGGAACTTGCCCGAGGCTGCCCAGTCGAACGTGCCCGAGTCGATGATGATCCCGCCGATGCTGGTTCCATGGCCGCCGATGAACTTCGTGGTCGAGTGCACCACGATGTCCGCGCCATGCGCTATCGGGTTCACCAGCGCGGGCGAGGGAGTTGTGTTGTCGATCATCAGCGGGATCGAATTTGCGTGGGCGATCTTTGCCACGGCAGCGATGTCCAGCGTGTCGAGCCGGGGGTTGCCCATGGACTCGGCGAAGATCAGCCGGGTTTTCTCCGTAATCGCGGCCTCGAAGTTCTGTGGGTCCGACGGGTCCACAAACGTCGTGGTGATTCCCAGCCTGGGCAGCGTGTGCTGAAACAGCGAGTAGGTTCCGCCGTACAGCGACGCGCTACTCACAATATGGTCGCCCGCCCCGAGAATGTTGAGAATCGCCAGCGTCTCGGCGGCCTGCCCACTTGCCGTCGCCAGCGCCCCGATCCCGCCTTCGAGCAGCGCCAGGCGCTTCTCCAGGACATCCGTGGTCGGGTTCATCAGCCGGGTGTAGATGTTCCCGAACTCCGTCAGCCCGAAGAGCGCGGCGGCGTGATCGGCGTCGCGGAAGTTGTAGCTGGAGGTCTGATACAGCGGGACGGCGCGTGCTCCGGTGGTCGGGTCGGGAACCTGTCCGCCATGGATTGCAAGCGTGTCAAAGCCGAGTTTGGATTCGTCGAGTGCCATAGTGAGGTCATTGTAACCGCCCCCGCTCCCGTCGTCAAGAATAGTCTATCGAAATAGTCGGATTTATCCACTTTTGCTTTGTAGGTTCATCTGAAACAATTTTAAAGATTAAATTAACATGCGCACAAAATAGATTAACTACGCGTGAATATTATTCACAAAATTTGTTTTAATTGGAGGAAATTCCCTGGCCATAAATGGCAACGCGCCTTTTAGAAATTCCTCTACCGAAGTAAATTGTTTTTCAACATTATTTGTCAAAACCGACCTATCTTTTTTAGCAAGCCTGTCCCAATCTTCATGTACAACACAACTCCGAAATAGAACACCTTGTTTTTGACATTCAAGTATTGTTATTGCAGTCAAACGTGCCTTATTAGAGTTATTAACCCCGAATAAAAACAAATCATGATTATTAAGAGACAATTTATAATCAATTTCCAACTCTTCTCTATCAAATATTGGTATATGCCCAGACACAGGGTTGTAGTCTGATAAATTATCTAAAATAAAATATTTCAATACGTCAAAAAAATCGCTTTGTTGAATTTCCCTCTTATGAAATCGCATACTTGAAACTTTCGCACTGATTTGCGCTAATTGCATAGCCGATGCGTACAGATCGCCGTAATCTACATCAATAAAAATTTCTCCATCTTCGATATTTGCACCATTTGATTCTACAATTCGATTTAAAATCGAACGCTTACTATCTGAATCCACGTCAAACGTATAAGATAATCGCATTAATGTTTTTCCAAGGTCAGTCACACGGATTTTCCCATCAATGTTATATCTTTCATCGACAAAAACCTCAATCCCATCACCATCTTCGTGATTCATTGGCACATATACTTGAACAACACCAGGACGCCGCAGCCGAATATCAATATTAAATCTCGACTGCTCGCTCAACATCTCCCTGTAATCAATTCGCATTATCAACTCCTCCGAACAAGTCCCCAGTCCCAAACGGCAAGCTCAAATCAGGGAAGTTAATAAATACCTTAAAATAGTCAACAGCACTCTCAAAAGTCGTATAATCCGCTGTTTCCACGGCGTAATGATCGGACGAAAGCCTTGCTTTTAAACACTCTTCTTTTGCAATATGAATATGCATCCCTTGAATTGTATTATAATCAATAACTGTATTTTTGTGCACGCCATGATCTCCATTACATCGAACTAAAACTATTTCTTTTTTGTCTAAAGGCTTATTATATTAAGCCAATTGAAAAATCTTCAGCCAATTCGAGACTCTGCCTGAGAAATACGTAAAACTGCTCCACGTTATCATCTGATTTTACTGATATATTCGTCCTTTTATGCCTGCCTTCTATTTGCATAGGACGAATCTTTTCAGTCGAAATTTTTTTACATTTTATCAACCTGTCTAATTCGACTTGCGTATACATCTCTGGCATTTGCCCCGCTCCCCCTCCCAACTGTGTATGAAACGCTTGTTGTGAATTGGAAATGGAAGGTGGCCTGCGGTAGATTAGGAGCATTCCCGACCAAAGGAGCGCTCCGCTCATGCTCTGCATAGACACCTTCCTGACGACATTGTACTTCAACGTCGATGAGTTCTGCCGCGA
>JANLTX010000029.1:0-15797 GCA_031363095.1 Armatimonadota bacterium
GCAATTCGTCAGGCGTCTCGCTCCGCGCGACGTCGCTACTCGCCTGGCGGCGATACGATGGGCCATAGAATCTCTGCCAAGTCACTTTGGGAAATCCTGGTTCAGGAGAGTAGGACTGCAAGACTAAAACGATGCGCTATATGTCGGAGGACCAATAACCGAGAAATCGGTGCGTTTTCGTTTGACTAAAACAGTATCGTGGTTTTCGGAGTCTTTTGCGTCGGGATAGTCGGTGTTGTAGTGCAGGCCACGGCTTTCTTTGCGTTGCTGGGCGCTTCTGACAATTAACTGGGCCGTGAGGGCTAAATTTCGTAGCTCCAATAAGTCTTCCGTGGGGCGACACGTGGCGTAGAGATCGTCCACTTCGTCGGCGATCACGGAAAGAGCAACCGAGGCTTGCTCCAGACGTGCATCGGTGCGGACGATCCCGACGAACTTGGTCATCGTGGCCTGGATTCTGACTTTTAGCGCCTCCGTGTCGGCGGTGCGCACCTTGCCCCGGTACGGACGGAACGGCGGGACGTGCGAAGGCAGCGGCGGGGTGTTGTCCGTACCACTCACAAAGAGCGACGACGCCCGGTTGGAGAAGACCAGACCTTCCAGAAGTGAGTTCGAGGCAAGACGGTTTGCGCCATGGACGCCCGTACACGTCACCTCGCCGCTTGCGTACAGCCGGGGCAGGCTCGTGCGTCCGAACAGATCGGTCACGACCCCGCCACACTGGTAGTGCGCGGCGGGCACCACGGGGATCGATTCTTTGGTCATGTCGATCCCGAAACTTAAACACCGGGCATAGATATTCGGAAACCGATGCTGGATTTCTTGAGAATCGACGTGCGTGATGTCTAAGAACATACACGGCTCAGAGAGCTTCTTGCACTCGGCGTCGATAGCCCGCGCGACGATGTCTCGGGGCGCTAAATTTCCGCGCGGATCGTAGTCTTCCATGAACGCCCGGCCCGACTTGTCTCTTAAAATCCCGCCCTCGCCGCGCACGGCCTCGGAGATCAGAAAGCTGCGGGCCGCCGGGTGAAAGAGCGTCGTCGGGTGGAACTGCACAAACTCCATGTTCGCCACCTGCGCCCCCGCCCGAAACCCCATCGCAAAGCCGTCGCCCGTTGCAATGGGCGGGTTGGTCGTGTGGGCATAGACATGTCCGCAGCCACCCGTCGCAAGAAACACCGCCCGCCGCGCCAGGTAGGTCTCGATCTCGCCGCCTGCTGTGTCCAGCGCATAGATCCCGCAGACGGTTTCTTCGTCGGCGGTGGATTTTGCCAGATCGATAGCCAGGTGATGCTCAAAAACCGTGATCGACGGGTGCGCGTGAATCTGCGCGAGCAGCGCCCGCTCGATCTCTTTTCCGGTGAGGTCGGCGGCAAAGAGAATTCTTCGGCGCGAGTGCCCGCCTTCCTGAGTGAGCGCAGGCTCGGTACTGTTTTCCTCGCGGGTGAAGTTGGTCCCGAAGTCGATCAGCTCTTGAATCCGGGCCGGGCCTTCCTGGACTAAGACCTCCACGGCCTCGCGCTTGCACAGCCCTGCGCCCGCAACCAGCGTGTCGTCGATGTGCAGCGCAAAGTTGTCGTCGGGGGCCATCACGCCCGCGATTCCGCCCTGCGCCCAGTTCGTGTTCGAGTCGGAGCGGTTCTTCTTGGTGATCAGCGCCACCGTCCCGACTGCGGCGACATCGAGCGCGAACGTCAGCCCGGCGATCCCCGAGCCAAGTACCACAAAATCAAATTCCACGCCCGAATTGTACCCGGCGCTGCAATCAGGCAAGCCGAACGATATTGGTTCGCTTTCGAATTTTTGTCCCATTCCCCAGAGTGAGCGTCAGCTCAGCGACGATATCATCCGCCCCGATTCGGTCTTCATCCAGCAGGCTCCTGAGAACGTCCTTTGTGAAACGGTTCGAGGCGTTTGCGTCGAAGGGTCCGAAGGACTGTGTGGGAAACGCGAACAAGAAATCGTCGATCAAGAGATCGTTTGCGAGAACCTTGCAATCAAGGTGCGCGGCGAAGGGGAGGTCGTTGGGACGGAAGAAGACATCCACGATCACCACGACCGACGCGGTCTGGCTGTTGAGCATGTTAATACTGAGAAAGGCATTGTTAAGGGTTGCCATTGGATTTTTACTCCTGATTTTGTCTTGCGAGAAAGAGTTTTCACTCCCATCGCCGATAGAGAAAGCATATCTCGAAAGACAAACCACGCACTCTGTCTTTTGGCAGGGATCATCCCTGTCTTCTGGCAGGGTAACAAGCCACAACCCGGCAGGCTGCCACCTCCACGATGCAGAAGCCATAATGAAAGAAGCAGACGACAAAATCAGCCTGGCAGGAGCCATAACTTTTGTGGCAGGAGACAAAATCAGCCTGGCAGAAGCCATAGCGCAGGAAGCAGGAGGCATAAGTTTTGTGGCAGGAAGCAAAAGTTTTGCGGCAGAAGGCATAATTTTTGTGGCAGAAAGCAAAACCAGCCTGGCAGACGACAAAACCTGGGTAGCAGCTCCCCGTCCGAGCTTGCGAGGATCAACGGGGGCGAGGGAGTCTTTCGGGCTTGCCCGAAATGCGACACTCGGGGGACATCCAAAGACAGCGGGGAAGGAAACCGGGAGAGCCTCGGCGAAAGGAAACCCCGTGAAAAAGCAAGCGATTCTTCTGGGCGCGGCGCTCGCCGCCGCCGTCGCCTCGGCTGCGTCCGCCGACGTGACGCTGCCGAAAGTGATCTCCGATGGCATGGTGCTTCAGCGCAACGCGCCGATCAAGCTCTGGGGCAAGGCCGCTCCCGGCGAGAGTGTGACGGTGTTTTTAGGCAACAGCCAGCGCACCGTGAGCGCCGACGAAGCGGGCGAGTGGGAAGCGACCCTGCCCAAGATGCCCGCAGGCGGGCCGTTCACGCTTCAGGTGCGCGGCAAGAACGCCCTCACGATCAAAGACGTCCTGGTCGGCGAGGTCTGGGTGTGCTCGGGGCAGTCCAACATGGAGTGGGCCATGGCCTGGCAGACGGTCGGGGCGGAAGACGAAGCGAAGATCGAAGACTCGCAGCTACGAATGTTCAATGTCCAGAAAGCCATCTCCCCGACGCTCCAGGGCGACGTAGAAGGTGCGTGGCTTCCGGCGGGGGCGAAGAACACCCCGAGCTTCTCGGCGGTCGGGTATTTCTTTGCGAAAAAGCTCCGGGCCGAGCTGGGAGTGCCGGTCGGGATGCTCCACACAAGCTGGGGCGGAACCCGCATCGAGGCATGGACGGAGCGCAAGACCAATTTAGCCCTTGGAATGAACTTGAAAGAGTACGCCGTGCAGGATGGCGGCGGGACCATGCTCGACGGCGCGAAGCTGCGCTGGCAAAAAGCGCGCACCGCCTGGCAGAAAGCCGGGTCGCCCACAGGAGCATTCGCCGATCCGGGCCGCTCGCCCAAGACCATCGGCTGGGAAAAACCCGACACCGACGACTCGGACTGGCAGCCCATCGCCGCTCCTGGCCTGTGGGAAGAGTCCGGCGCGGACGGCCTGGTCGGCGTGGACGGTGCGGTCTGGCTCCGCAAGTGGATCAGCGTCAGCGCCGAGACCGCCAGCAACGAAACCCAGCTCTCCCTCGGGGCTATCGACGACATGGACGTGACGTTTGTCAACGGGAAGCTCGTCGGCGCGACCGGCGAGGAGACGCCCAGCTCCTGGGAAGCAAAACGAAACTATAAAATTCCCAAAGGCACGCTCAAGCCGGGCAAAAATCTTATCGCGATTCGGGTCTGGGACAGCCAGGGCGGCGGCGGACTCACCGGGCCGGACTCGGATCTGTTTTTAAAGGAGCAGCTCACAGTCGAGGGACGCGCGAGCCTGAAGATCCCGCTGTCGGGGGAGTGGCGCTTCAAAACCGAGCTGACCCGTCCGTCCGATCCGGGCACGGAACCGACGGGGCTGGAACCCAACTCGGCGAGCGTTTTATACAACGCCATGCTCTACCCGCTGCGTCGGTTCTCGGTTCAGGGCGCGATCTGGTACCAGGGCGAGTCCAACGCGGGCAACGCGGCGCTGTACCGCAAGCAGCTTCCCGCGATGGTGGAGAACTGGCGGCGCGTCTTTGACAACGAAAAATTGGCGTTCTACGCGGTCCAGCTTGCGCCCTTCAACAAGATCAACCCGCAGCCCGAGGACACCGGCTGGGCCAGGCTACGCGAGGCCCAGCTTCAGGCCATGACGCTCACGAAAGACTGTGGCCTTGCGGTGATCACCGATGTCGGGGACGAAGCCGATATCCATCCGCGTAAAAAACAACCCGTAGGCGAGCGGCTCGCGCTGCTGGCTCTGAAAAACCGCTACGGCCAGAAAAAAGCCGTCGCGTCCGGCCCGACTCTGAAGAAAGTCAGCGCAAAGAGCGACTTGCTTACCCTGAGCTTCTCCAGCGCCGACGGCGGGTTAGTCGCAGCGGCCACGGACTCGGCGGGCCACGCGGTGGAGCCGGGCAAGCTGGTCGGCTTTGCGATAGCGGGTGAGGACGGCAAGTTCGTCTGGGCCGATGCAAAGATCGTCGGGAAAGACCGGGTGACGCTGAGCGCACCGGGCGTGACGAAGCCCCTCTACGTTCGGTTCGGCTGGGCGAACTTCCCGGTCGTCAATTTGTTCAACGCGTTCGGTCTTCCGGCGACCCCGTTCCGGACCGACGCGAAGTGAGAACTCTCGCAACGCTTGTGCTTCTTTTGCTTGCTGGCACGGTGCGGGCGGACATTCGGTTACCTGCCGTGATCGCCGATGGGATGGTTCTTCAGCGGGGCGGCCCCGTCGCGCTCTGGGGCCGGGCCGACGAAGGCGAGAAGGTCACGGTGACGTTTCGTGGACAGCGGGCGACGGCGCTGGCAAAGAGCGGGCGCTGGTCGGTGCGGCTCCCGCCGGGCGCGGCGGGCGGGCCGTTTCCGCTGAGTTTTGAGGGAAAGAACCGGATCGAGTTTAAAGACGTTCTCGTGGGTGAGGTCTGGGTGTGCTCCGGGCAGAGCAACATGCAGTGGGCGCTGCGCCAGAGCCTCGCCCCGGAGGCCGCGATTGCGTCGTCGGCGAACCCGAATCTGCGACTGTTCCAGGTGGCGTTCGCCCGCGCCGACGCTCCCCAGGACGATCTGAAGGCCGCGATTCCCTGGAGCGCGGCGTCTGTGCAGAGCGTCCCGAATTTTTCCGCCGTGGGTTATTTTTTCGGGCGAGCGCTCCAGGAGAAGCTGGGTGTCCCGGTCGGGCTGATCCAGACAGCGGTGGGCGGCACTCCCGCCGAGTCCTGGACGCCCCTGCCTGCGCTGAGCGCCCAGCCGTCGCTCAAGACTCTGGTGGACAGCGCCCCCGATGCCCAGCATCGCTTCGAGGCGGCCCGGCGCACCTGGCGGCTGGCGTCCATCGTCGCCCGCTACGAAGGCAAGGCTCCGCCACCTGCGCCGCGTGCGCCCTGGCTGCCGTCTGAGCTGTACAACGCCATGGTCCATCCGCTGATCGGCTATGGGGTTCAGGGCGCGATCTGGTACCAGGGCGAGTCGAACACGGGCCGCGCGATGCAGTACCGGACGCTCTTCCCTACAATGATCCAGAGCTGGCGGCAGGCGCTGGGGAGAAAAAACTTCCCGTTTCTGCTCGTTCAGCTTGCGCCGTTTCAGGGCAACGGCTCTCCGAAAATCGAGTACGCCGAGCTTCGAGAAGCGCAGACATACTCGACCAGAGTCCTGAAGAACGTCGGGATGGCAGTGATTACGGACGTCGGCGAAGAGGCGGACATCCATCCGAAGAAGAAGCAACCGGTGGGCGAGCGTCTTGCGCTGCTGGCCCGGAAGCTGGCCTACGGCGAGAAAGCGCTCGCCGCACACAGCCCCTCGGTGCGCCGGGTGACGTTCTCGGGCGGGCAGGCCCACGTGACGTTCCAGAGCGTCGGGGGAGGACTGCGGGGCGATGCGGACGGAACCGTTCAGGGCTTTGAGCTTGCCGGTCCCGACGGCGTTTTTCATCCCGCCCGTGCTCGACTGAGCGCAGCAGAGAGAGCAGGGGGAGTGGACGTAGTCGCTGCCGCCGTGCCCACGCCGCGCGCCGTGCGCTTCGGCTTCAGGAACTTCATGCCGGTTTCTCTCTTCTCGGCAGAGGGGCTGCCCGCCGAGCCGTTTCGCACCGATATTCCCAAGATGAAGTAAAATGCCGTGTAGAGAGTCTTTCAGGCGGGAGAAAAAACAGATGAGACGACGTAACTTACTCGTGCTGGGGGTGCTGGGAGTTCTGGCCGGGTGCAGCGGCGGGGGCAGTCCGCAGGCGGGTAACCCGGTGACGCGCGACACGGAGCCGACGCTGAGCCGTGACGCGCTGATTTTAGCGGCAGGGATCTCTTCGACGCCCTGGGTGGACCTGGCGACCGCGCGCCAGATCGATGCCGACCTCAAGGAAATTCGCACGACGACTCCTACCCTGACAACCATCGGGGCACGGGGCGATGCCGAACCCAAGAGCGTGATTATTAGCATGAAAGCCGACGCCCCCTGGCGTGCAAGCTGGAAAGCCGGGAGTCTTAACACGGGCGTCGCGGCGCTGGACACGGCTCTGACCGACTACCGGGCGATCTCGGTGAAAGAGATCGCCGACTTCGGGGCTTCCGCTACGTTCACCATCACCTTCGACCAGTGGATGAACACGCAGAAACTCAGCGCCGCGCTCAAGCCGCTTGCTACACCGATCACGGCGTCGGAAGTCAACGGCTACATCGGCGACGGCGACGACATCGAGGTTGTGGAGACGGGGCGTGTCTATCGGTTCCAGAAAGGCTGGGGCGACTGCCCGGCGGGCTGCACGAGCAAGCATTTCTGGACCGCGACAAAGTCCGGCTCGGGCTGGTCGGTCGCCGAGTCTGGCACTCCGCTGGACTCGGGAGAATAATCGGTGCGCCGCAGGCTGCTCGGTCTTGTCGCTCTGATGGCTCTGGCCGGGTGCGGCGGGAGTGGAGGCGGTAGCGAGTTTCTGACGCGGGAGGCCGAGTCGTCACTCGACCCGGATGCACTGGCGCTGGCCTCCCGCGAGGCGACCGGGCTACGGGTGCCGCTCTCCCTCGCCCGCCAGATCGATGCCGACCTGCGCGAGGCACGGACCGCATTTCCCGCGCTCCAGGCCGCTCGCGCCCAGCTCGACAACGACCCGCACACGCTCCATGTGATAATTTCCACGAGCGCCCCCTGGCGAGCGGCCTGGGAGAGCGGTCAGTGGCGCACGGGTGTCTCTACTGTCGATGCGGTTCTCGCCCCGCTCAATGTCGCCTCGGTCCGTACGGTCTCGATCAACCAGGAGACCGCTGTCTTCGACCTGACGTTTGCTCAGTGGGTCCGTACCAAGGCCGTCGCGTTCACGCTGTTTGATAAAAGCCCGAGCATCCAGAGCGTCAGTCTGGTGCCACCACGCCCTGGCAGCAACCCGGACGGCGACCTGGTGTACACGCTGGACAGCGGCGCACCTGCTTTCTCGGGCGCGACGACCCATATTCGCCGGGTGGGGGGCGTCTGGCGCGAGATCGAGGGCGTGCCGTAAAAATCACTTCCAGGCGCGGGGCGGGTAGCCGGTGACGGCGAGCGAGCGCTGGTAGTGGACCGCGACGGCCTCGCCCAGCCCGATGCCGGTCAGGGCTTTGAGCGTGGCACTCTCCAGCGTTCCGGCTCCGGGGTGGAGCGGCTCGTGGTGGGTCGGAATCAGGGTCAGGCCGCTCCCGACGCGGGCGGCCCAGAAGTGCGGCAGGCGCTGCGTGAGGTACGGCGTGAGCGTCTCCCACGGCCCGAACGGGGTTGCGGGCGGCTCCGGGGTGGGCTGGACCGTCGCCTCGGCCTGGATACCGTCGGTGGAGACGCGCACCGTATACGACGAAAACGCATCGTGGACAGGATTTCCGGCGACGTGTAGCTTGAAGCGGCCTTCGTCGGCCCCTTTGGTGACGGGAAAGAGCGCCCCGACGATTCCTGGAGCGCTGATGTAGCTGTGCAGAACAAAAACACCCGGATCGCTGCGTTCAGGGCGGACCAGGACGCGAACATCGGCGCGGTGGTAGCTGTCGCCCAGCGCCTCGGGGAGCGGGGACCAGCGCGTGGCTTCGTGGAGTGCACAGGTAAGCTGGACGAACCCGAAGAGCGCTCCGCCCTCGCCGGGCAGCCGGTCCAGCGGAAGAGCGTCCGGCACGAGCGGGCGTAGCTCACTCTCAGGCACGGCCCAGGTCACGACCAGCAAATCCCGCAGCGTCGCCGTTGCTGTTATGATGCCCTTCTCGGGTCTCTCCAGCCCTCGTTTAATTGTCGCCAGTACGCTCATCGTCTTTCCTTTCGAGCGATTGAAATCGCTCGCTGAGGGCTTCGCCGAGCGTCCTGCCGGACGAACCCTGATTATTTTATCCGAAGCTTGCCCTGTATCTCTTTGGGCGCTGGTGCCTCGCCCATGGTCGGCCTCGGTGGCGCGACATCGCCCATGGTCGGCTCTGGCATCGCGACGGCTCCCATTGTCATCGGATGCGTCGGCTCGGGCGTCGCCATGGGCAGCGCGATCACCTTGCCCATTGTCGCGTGCGGCGCGTTTGCGATTCTGTACCCGGCCAGCACCGCGCCCGTGCCCGCAAGCACCACCAGGTTCCGCACGGCTTTCCGGCGCTTGGCCCCCGCGCCCACCGGGCAGTCTGCCGTCAGCATCGTGCCGTCGGCCCGCCTGAAGTAACGGACACACAAGCGGCCCTCCTGGTTGCGCACTAAATCGGCGGCTTCTTTTTTCGTCATCGCCGAGAGATTGTAGACGTTTTTCTGGCACTGCCCACAGAAGCGCGCAGCGTCGTCGCCCTCCATGGCGTCCCAGCTCGCGGTGCACGGCGAGGCCACATTCACTTTTCCCAGAACGGTGTCGTCGGTCATTTTTCGTCTCCTGAGGTTTTAGTTCCGATAACTTTGGGAATCGTTCAAATCAAAAAAGCAACTTTTTTCGCAGCTTCGGGTCCGACCTGCTACGATGTTGAAAAAGCACAAGCAGGCCCGGCGAGCTTCAGTATCCACAGGCGATGAATTTCTCTCACGGCGGTCGCTCTCGGACGCCAAAAGCCTGATTGGCGGTGTGACCTTTGCGCTGATGGGGCTGATGCTGCTGTTTTGGGGGCTTCAAGCAGGCTGGAATGGGGTATCGTGGGGGAGCACTCGGAGCGGTCAGCCCGTCGCGACGCCCGGTAAGTTTCTGATTCTGGGCGGACTTGCCTGCCTGGGAGGCGGCGGCGGAATGTTTTTTGTGGGTGTTCGGCGATTTCAGTTTCGTTGACACTTGCAGGAAAAAAAGTTTCCAGGGAGAATTTCTAAGTTATGCAGCGACGACCAGAGAATCCATGCCCGAGCTGTGGGGCGTTTGCCAGAGTTTTCAAGAACGGACAGAGCCAGTGCGCCTACTGCGGGACGGCCCTTGCGCCCCTGCCGTTCACGCACCCAGGCGGGATGTTTGAGCATACCAGCCCGCTTCGGATCGGGATGACGGCCAATATCTCCGGGAAGAAATTTATTGCCATCGGGCGAATGCTTTTTGACCAGACCGACGAGGACGGCGGTTATTACTCCTGGGAAGAGTGGGTTCTGCTCTCTCAGGACGGCGAGGCGCGGTACTTGGAGTTCGACGAGGGCAAGTGGACGCTCACCGAGGCCTGGCCGGGCGGTCCCGACGAGCTTCCGGGCGGCCTGGGCGCAGGAAGCACGACCCGGATCAACGGCGAGCTGGCGAGCGTCACGGACGCCGGAATCTGTCGGGTGAAGGGGCTGGAGGGCGAGATTCCCTGGCCCGTGCATGTCGGCAGCCCACTGAACTTCGCGGACTTCACCCTGCAAGGTCAGCTTCTCTCGGCGGAGTACGACCCGGCTCAGGGCGAGCTGGAGTGGTTTAGAGGCCGTCGGCTCCAGCCTTCCGACGTCTTTACGATGTTCGGGCTGAACAAAGAGGCCGCCGTCGAGGTGGACAAGACCAACGTCCGGGCGGACCGGCGCAAGTTCGGCTGTCTCACCCAGACCCTGGCGCTGATCGCGCTGGTCGGCTGGGGCGTCGGGTGCAACCAGCACGGGAAAGTCGTCGCGCAGAAAACCGTGAGCGCCTCGGAGATCGACGGCGACGGGCTTCGGCTCGGGCCGTTCCCGCTGAGCGCCGCCGGAAAAGTGCATCGACTGCGGCTGAGCACATCGGGGCTGACGGGCACGTCGGTCTTTGCGCAGGCAGTGGTAGAAGACGACCAGGGGCCGGTCTTCGATGCCGATGGCGAGTTCTGGGACGAATCGGGCTACGAGGACGGCGAGTCCTGGCACGAGTCGGACCTGTCCAGCCAGTCGGACTTCAAGCTCAGCAAGGCCGGGCCGCACTACATCCGGCTCACCGCCGACCCCGAGACAGCGGCGGCAGGTGCCCCGGTCAGCGTCGCGATTGAGCAGGGCGTTCTGCACCCGCCGCCGCTGGCCTGGTTCGGGTTTCTGGCGCTGCCCATCGGCTTCTGCTTCATGGTCGCCGGAGCGCCCGAGACCGCAAAAGCCGCCTGGCAGTCCGTAAGCGATGACGACGACTGATGAAAACACCCTTTTACTGGATTCTGACGCTCTGCACGCTGGGCCTGTTCGGTCTCGCGTGGCTGGCGGCGATCAACGGCTGGGGCCTCAAGCCCACCGCAGCGACGGCGGCGGAACGCCAGGCCGTACGCAGCCACTCGGCGCGCATCGGCGCGACCTACTTCGGTGGCGGACCACACTACGGCAAATAACTCCCCGCCTCGGCGGGGTCAGGGGGAACTATGCGAAAATTAATGATGACGGCAGGGGCACTTGTGGGGCTGACAGCAGGGGCGTTCGCTCAGGACAGCGCGGCGCGCACCAAGGCCAGTGGCCTGAGCCTCGAAGGTCTCGGCTCGACGCTGGCGTTCGGGCTTCTCGGAATTGTTCTGGCGACCGTGGGCTTCAAGGTCTTCGACCTGCTCATCAAGGCCGACATCGAAAAAGAGATCTTCGAGAATAAAAACGTCGCGGCAGCCACTCTCTCAGCGGCGTTCGTGCTGGGAATCTCGATCATCATTGCTGCCGCGATCCTCTGAGGCCGAGAAGCGGGAGGCGCTGGCGTTGCTCGCCACCGTCTTCGTGGTCGCCGCCTGCGGCCTGATCTACGAGCTGCTCACCGCGACGATCTCATCGTACCTTTTGGGGTCGTCGGTGACGCAGTTCTCGCTGTGCATCGGCACCTTCATCGGCGCGATGGGAGTCGGGTCGTGGGCGTCCCAGCACATCGAGAAGAACCTGCTCCGGGTCTTTCTGCTCACCGAGGTCGCGCTTGCCGTCGTCGGTGGGCTGTCGGCCTGGTCGCTCCACGCCGCCTATGCGTTCTGGGGCACGGGCTATTATTTCGTGCTGTTCGGCGTGCTAATTTTAGTCGGCGGCCTGGTCGGACTGGAGCTTCCGATTCTCACCCGACTGCTCTCTGGCTACGGGGCGCTTAAAAATATATTGGCGTCGGCGCTGAGCTTCGACTACATCGGCTCGCTCGTCGGTTCGATTTTATTTCCCTTGCTCTTGCTCCCGATGCTCGGCGCGACCCGAACCGCGTTTCTGGTCGGCCTGCTCAACCTGGGAGTTGCCGCATGGAACGTTTATTTGTTTCGAGAGCGAATAAAACGGTTCTCGGTACCGTTAATTGGCATCGGGGCACTCGGGGCGTTGTTGTTCGTCGGATTTGTGACTTCTGACAAAGCTACTGGCTTCTTTGAGCGCGGTCTCTACGAAGATACCGTGCTTCTCGCCCGCCAGACACCGTATCAGCGCATCGTTATTACTCGAAGAAAAAGCGACCTGCGTTTGTACCTGGACGGAAATATCCAGTTTTCGGCTGCCGACGAGTATCGCTACCACGAAACTTTAATTCACCCGGCCATGAGCCTGTCTGCAAGCCGCGAGGATATATTAGTTCTGGGCGGCGGCGACGGATTAGCCGTCCGCGAAATTCTCAAATGGCCCGATGTGAAAACAGTGACGCTCATTGACATCGATCCGGCCATGACCAATTTAGCGAAAACCTATCCGGCGCTGAAAGAACTGAATCAAAACTCACTTTCTGATCCCAGAGTAATTACCCGACACGAAGATGCGTATAAGTTCTTAGAAAAAGAAATAAAAAGATACGGCGTGATTATCGGAGATTTGCCAGACCCGAACAATGAAGCTTTAGGGAAGTTATACTCCAAAGAGTTCTTTAAATTCGTAAAAGAAAGACTCGGGCGGGGCGGAATCTTTGTGAATCAGTCTACATCGCCGCTTTTTGCTCGCGATGCATTCTGGTGCGTGGGTAAAACCATGCGTGCTGCCGGATTCAATACGACCCCGTACCATGTCTATGTCCCGACCTTTGGCGATTGGGGCTTTACTCTATCTCGCGCCGCCCCCGAACCCGCGCCCGACATCACCAAAACCCGATTGACCGGCCTGAAGCTGAAATTTCTTCAGTCCGCCAACTTAATCACCCTCACCGCGTTCGATGCCGACACGTCTGAGCCACTGGTGGAGATCTCGACGCTGGACCATCCCCGGATTTTGAACTACTATGAAGCTGAGACAAAGCGATGGGAGTGAATAGTAGTAGCGACGAAGCCCAAGTAAAGCTGGAAGCGTGGCTTGCCGCGCATCCCTACGGCGACCAGGACGAAAACGGCATCGACCTTTCGTTGCTTCGTGCCAATCGAAAACTGACGCCACGGCAGCGTCTGGAAAAATTAGAGTATCTTTTACGCATACTTCCACGAGGAGGTAAACGTGCCGCCTGAATTTCTGACGATTTTTCAGCTTCTTTACGATGATAAAATCAAATTTGTTGTCATTGGCGGCATTGCAATGCGTCTACATGGCTGTGCTCACATTACAGAAGATATTGATATTAGCTATTCTCGTGACCTGGAAAACTTGAAACAGCTATCACGAATTTTGCGAGGCCAGCATGCTCGTTTGAGAAACGTTCCACCTGATCTACCGTTTATTCTGGACGAATACACATTCCGTAATGTCCAGAATCTCACGCTGGATACAGACCTTGGTGCCGTAGATTTATTAGCCGTACCTGATGGCGCAGATTCGTTTGAAGGACTCTGGGAGCGAGGTGTTGATGTCAGTCTGGGGGATTTTAATATTCGAATTGCTTCCATTGATGATCTAATTGCGATGAAACGTGCTGCAAATCGCCCGAAAGATCAGAATCATATCTTGGAGTTACTGGCGCTGAAGAAATTGATCGCTGAAGAGGGCATATGATCGGGGTTCATTTGCTTCTGGACGGCTTCGGGTGTGATTCGGAGCAACTCACCGACGCCGAAGCTGGCGCTAAAGCGCTCACCGATGCGGCGCTGGCGGCGCACATGACCCCGCTCGCTGCCCCCAGTATCCACAGATTCCCCGGCGGCGGCTACACGGCGCTGCTCGCGCTGGCCGAGTCGCACCTCTCGATTCATACCTACCCCGAGAAGAACCTGTTCTGCGCCGACCTGTTCACCTGCGGCCCGAAAGCCAGCCCCGATGCCGCCATAGAAATTCTGCGAGCCGCGCTCGCCCCGGCCCGCCTCGAAATCCAGCGCATCGAGCGCGGTCTCCCCTTCCCTTACCCTGACGAAGTCGGAAACAGGCAAGGGAAGGGGCCGGGGGATGGGTCTTGAAAATCCGGTGGATCGTCTCGCCGCGCTACGACCTGACGTTCTTCATCGGGTCGTGCGTTCTGACATTTTTATTTTTTGGTATCTACCGAATCGCACACAAATTCGGGTTTATTCTTCGGGGAGATGCGATCTTAATCACCTATTTTCTGTTCACGGCGATTTTAGATCATCCGCATATTTTCCAGACGTTCGCTCGAACCCATGCCGACCGGGAAGAGTTTCAAAAACGTAAATTTTTATACACCTGGGGGCTGGGAGGGTTTATTTCTGTGGGGTTTGTCTTTATTTTACTGGGCTGGGAGGCGTATTTAATTGTCGGGGCGGCGATCTATGGAAGCTGGCATATTATCCGGCAGCACTGGGGCTTTCTGAAAATCTACAAAGGTCTCAACGACGACCGTGACCCGATAGACAACTGGCTCGACGGGCTTTGTTATTTTACGGGGATGTTTGCGGGCTTCTTCAATGACTACGGCGACGTTCGCGGGCCGCTGATCGTCTACGGTGAGGTCAAGGTCGATGTCCCGAACTTGCCGGGCGAGTGGGGAGGCTGGCTCTGGAGCGCGTTTCTGGTCTTGCTCACGCTGGTCGGTTTTCGGCAGGTCTGGCGTGCCGCGACGGGCCGCCCGGTCAACGCGCCCAAACTTTTACTGATGGCGGCGGCGCTCACCACGCACTACTTTATTTTTTTCGTGACGGCTACCCCGTTTCTCGTCGCTGAGGCGCTGGAGACCGCGTTCCACGATGTCCAGTACCACGGCTGGGTCGCGCACTTCCAGCGCACTCGCTTCCCCGACGTGAAACGCGTCGCGCTGAAGTGGGCGGGGGCCGCGCTGCTCTACGGTCTGGTCGTCGGCGTGATTGAGATCAAAGGGCTGCTCGCGCCGAAGTCCTGGGCGATGTGGATCTTTATTCCCTTCACCATGGTCGTGGTTTTTCATTACTACGTCGATGGCCTCATCTGGCGCACCCGCGACGACCCCTGGCTCAAGACCCTGCTGGAAAAAAATTCAAATGAAGGGAACTAAAGCAGTTTACCGAAAGTAAATCCGTAGGGTATACTTGGGGAGAAGAGTCTTATGTTACGCCAACCGATGATCCAAATACCGCGCTACTTGTTGCCAAATTTTAGATCAATACTTGAATTTAGTATTGACGATATAAAAAATGCGGTTGTGGTAATTAATAAAATTGGCCCTGTGTCTGATATTGAGGATTTAGTCCGGAAATCTCAAGAACTTAATTCTGGTAGTGTTGATAATTCTGAAACGATTATTGCTCTGACTGAAATTAGTATTGGTTTATGTGCGCTTCGTCGAGATTTACAGAAGCCTCCAATGGAAGTGCTTGAGCGTGTTGGTCAAGTTCTGGAATTTAGCAATGCTAAAGATTGGGACAATGAAAAATGGCTTGAGAGAATAAGTGTAATTGAGCCATTGGTAATTGAAGACTGCCCAATAGATATTATGTCGAAAGCTAGGTCGTTACTTTTTAGTGTTTCAAATATTCTTAATTCATCACAAGTAGTTACTGATGTCCGATATATATATGATAGCCATGTAAAAAAACAGGTAGGGGCCGTGATTATGCACACAATGATTTTTAGTTATCAAAGTGAAGGCGATTTTTCTCAAATTCACTTGAGTGTTTCACTTGATGATATTGAAGATTTGATTAGTAAGTTAAATAGGGCTAAAGAAAAAGGTGCTGTGACTAATAATATTCTTGAATCGTCTGGGATTCAGGATTTAACCCCGAGAAAAATGTCGGTGGACTAGATAAAATGCCTATACAGTGCTATCCTATTTATAAAGAAGATGATTTCAAGGGGCATAGGAGAGACGTGCCTCGATTAGTCCGTAGGGTCGATAATTCATTTACTAGGGATGATGAATCTGGCAATGCTAATTCTGTGAATTTTCGTATTCCTATGAATTTTGATACTCTTGAAACAAAAATACATAAAATTATATATAAATCTAAATATCAATACCTTCGCCAAACAGGGTGATTAGCCAGCGGACAAATCTTCCCCTTCGCGCCGTGGAGTATCAAGTTACAAAGTCAATTTTCCTGGTAAATGACGACTCTGTTTTCTCTTTTTTCCTTGGGTGAATCCACTTTTC
>JANLTX010000033.1:0-28418 GCA_031363095.1 Armatimonadota bacterium
CGAGGAACGAGGAGGGGGTGGGTTCGGGTGGGTTCGGGGTGGGCTCGGTGTAACCTGACCAATCAGCTTCTGCTTACCCAGCGGCTGGGTGCCTCCTTCAACTCTTGTAGCAGGCTGCCTGCCTGACTGAATCAGCAGCGGGTCCGTAAACGGACCCGCTACGGGTATAATTCCCGCATGCTCACCGACGAACAGGTCGCAGGCTTCCGCCGCGACGGTTACTTGAACTATGGCGTCGTTCTGACCGAGGACGAAACTCAGGCGTTGCGCGACGGTTTGAAGCGCTGCATGTCAGGCGACTCCCCGCAGGCCGCCGAGTCTCAGAACAATATCTCCTGGGGCAAGAGCCAGGGCCTTGAGGTCGTCCAGATCGTGAACATCTGGCAGGCCGAGGACGCTTTTTTGAAGCACCTCTACCACGAGAAAATTGTCCCGCTGGCCGCGCAGCTCATCGGATGCGAGACGCTTCGGGTGTGGCACGACCAGATCCAGGTCAAGCCCGCTCGCGTCGGCGGCCCGACCATCTGGCACCAGGATCACCCGTACTGGCCGATCATCCAGCCCGCCGATTTAGCCTCCGCCTGGGTCGCGCTCGAAGACGCCGACGAAGAGAATGGCTGCATGAGCTTTGTAAAAGGCAGCCACCGCTGGGGACCCAAGAACGGCGGCACCATCGGCTCGATCACCGAGGGCGAGACGAATCTCTGGGGTCCGAGCTACGATCCGGCCTGGATTCCCGAGGGCGAGAGCGTCGAGGTCGTTCCCGCTCCCGTGAAAGCGGGCGGAGTCGCGTTTCATCACTGTCTCACCTGGCATGGCGCACCCCTCAACCGCTCCGAGCGTCCGCGCCCGGCGATTGCGGTCCACTACATGCCCGGCTGGACCCGCTACGAAAAAGAACCCGGCAAAGAGCACTTAGTTGAACACCATATCACCGTAAACCCCGGCGAAGAGCTTCAGGGAAAGTTCTTCCCCACCGTCCTGGAAAGCGGAAAAATACTCTCGCCCCAGAGCTAAGGTAAAATACTCACATGCTCCGGCTCAAAAGCCAGGCCCCAGCGCCCCAAACGTCCTCGGTGCCCTCTGCGAACGTCGTCACGAACGCGCCAAGTCAGGCCATGACGACAAAAGCAGCCGCCAAACGCCCGATCCGACGACGACTCTGGTTTGTGGGACTGGCTGCACTTGCGATGAGCTTGACCGGTGTAGAAGCGATGGGCAGGCTACTCCATTTTATGGAAGACTACGGTTGGCGTCCTCGGTCTGCTACGTCTTTGCCCGGCGGAGACAGCGTTCTTCTGCTTGCTTACTCCCCAAATTTGGATAGAGCCGCAGTCCTGCGCCGCACTATCGCAAAACCAATTCTTGAGATGACGGAGACCTCCACAGGAAAGCGTCTCTGGTCACGCTCTAATATTTTTGGCGAACTTAGTTTCAATCAAAAGGGAACTTTGTTATTTTCAGGGCGAGAAGTTCTCGATGCAACAACAGGAAAAACGCTATATCTTACACCAGATTGGAAAAACACTCAACTTATATGGTCTAAAAATGGAAACACCGCGATTGGAATTCCATACACATACCCAAAACAAAATAAAATATTATATTGGAATATTAAAATACAAAAAACGCAATTTCTGTCGCTCGATCCAAAGCTTGAATATTCTGATTACACCGTATCTCCTGATGGAAAGTGGCTCAGCTATCTTTCTCATAATCCCTATGCCAACGAAGGAGTTTTCCTGAATCTTCGCTCCACCACGGATTCACCCCCTCCGCAGAAACTTGCTATGGTAGAGCCACATGCCGCTACTTTTTCCCCGGACAGTAAAACTCTGCTCTATGCAGGTCGCAAGCAAGTAAAAATACAGAGCGAGCGCACAGAATCCTGGCTAAATACAGACTCAGTTATTGCCTGGTCTACGGAGAGCGGCAAACCAATTCTGGATTTTGAGCCTAATGAATACTACACAAAAGCGATATGGTCTCCCGATGGAAGATTTTTCGCCTTGCAAAGCTGGGAGAAATTCGCCGTTTTCGACGCAAACTCTCAGAAAGAACTCTGGTCATGCCTTCCGTCGCGAATTTATGATACTGGCTTGACTTTTACTTTGAGTCGACGGCTATATTACACACAGACCCTGCCGAGTAAAAATAAAAATCGCTACCAACAAGAGCTGAAGTATTGGGATCTGTCTCGGGTGCTTCCCCCGTAGTTTTGCCTGTGAGATTTGTCACTTCTTTGCCGAGAATAAAGCGCAGAGCGCCCGCACGTTGACGGGTGCCATAAAAAGGACAGTAACATGCGCATCAAATCTCGGGGAAGGCTTACGGTCGGCCTTGCCCTCACTCCTCTCGTGCTGATCGGACTTGCGGGAGCCTTGCGAGCGGCACAGCCACTGCTTGCGGCCCGCGCGGACGCCCAGAAGCCGACGCAGCTTGCCCGGTCGTACCACCAGATCGCGATGCTTCTGCGGGACGGCAAAGAAAACGATGCCCTTGCGGCCTGGGTCGCGCTCGATGAGTCGCCGCTACGGGTTCCCGAGCGAGGCAGCGAGGACCCGGAAGGCCCGAGCCTGGAGATGGGCCTGGCCGAGGCCGCCGACGCCATGGCAGCGCGCGGCACGAACTGGAAAGACCGCTGCCGCGCCCTGGCCGAGCGCCTGGAGGCGACTCCCGGCCAGAGCGAGACGGGCTACGAGCTGGCCTGGCGGATCAAGCGCCAGGCAAAAGCCTAACCCCGGACGGCGCGAGCAATAGCCGCCGCGTCGATGCCGTAGGCCGCCAGAAGCTCGGCAGGCTTGCCGGAGACCGGCATCTCTTTAATGCACAGATGCGTGAACTTTTTCGGCGCGACGCCCGCAGACGCCAGCGCAGCAAGGACCGCATCGCCCAGGCCGCCCTCGGCCCAGTGGTCCTCCGCGACGACAAGGTGCCCGGTCTCGGTGGCGGCTTTCACCACGGCGGCGGCATCTATCGGCTTCACGGAGTAGAGGTCGATCACCCGGATTTTCATGCCCTCGGCAGCCAGCGCGTCGGCGGCTTCGAGAGCCTCGTGGAGCGTGATTCCGGCGGCGATCACGGTAGCCGCGTCGCCCTCGCGGACGGTTTTGGAGCCGCCGATGGTGAAGCTCTCCGTGGCGTCGTAGAGAACCGGAGTCGCCTCGCGCGTGGCCCGCAGGTAGCTGATGCCGCCTCTGTCGGCCATGAGCGGGAGCAATGCTGCGGCGCACACGGCATCCGACGGATACAGCACCGCGCTGCCGTGCACCGAGCGCATCATCGCTAAATCTTCGAGCGCCATCTGGCTGGGACCGTCCTCGCCGATGGAGACGCCCGCGTGGGTTCCCACCAGCCGAAGGCTTGCGCGGCTGACGGCGGCCATCCGAATCTGGTCGTAGGCGCGGCAGAAGAACGCCGCAAAGGTCGCCGCAAACGCCCGGTGCCCGCGCACGCCCAGCCCCTGCGCAACCGAGACCATGACCTGCTCGGCGATGAACATCTGGAAGTGCCGCTCGGGGAACGCCTTGCCGAAGATATCCGTGTAGGTCGAGTTTCCCACCTCGGCGTCCACGGCGAAGACATCGGAGCGGGCCTTGCCGAGCGCCGCGAGCGAGTCGCCCCAGGCCTTGCGCACCGCGACGAGCGTCCCCTTCTCGTACGTCGGCAAGGTCACCGCGCCAACAGTCGGCGCGTCGGGCGTGGCAGCCTCTGGCAGCTTCGGCTTGACGGTCAGCCCGGAGATCGGCCCGGCCTCAGACAGCTCGGCGAGGGCTTTCTCCGCCTCGTCGGGCTTGAGGGCTTTGCCGTGCCAGTTCGGAGCGCCCGCAAGCCAGCTCACGCCGCCGCCTTTTTCGGTCTTCGCTAAGATGCAGACCGGGCTTCCCGTGTGGGCGACCGCCGTGGCATACGCCTCGTCGATTTCATTGACATTATGTCCGTCTACGATCAAGACTTTCCAGCCAAACGCAGACACTCGGGCAGAGTAAGTTGCCATATCGTGGCCCAGTGCGGTTTCGCCGCGCTGCCCAAGCTTATTGACGTCTACTATCGCAATTAAATTGTCTAAATTCTGCTCACCGGCGACCATCAAGGCTTCATAGACACTGCCCTCGGCCATCTCTGAGTCACCCAGCACACACCAGACCTTGAAACTGCGCTTCTCGATATGCTTTCCAGCAATCGCGACACCCACAGCAATCGCAACTCCCTGCCCCAGCGAGCCTGTGGCCGCGTCGATGTGGGGAATCAGCGGGGTCGGGTGGCCTTCGTAGATCGAGCCGAACTTGCGGACGCTCAACAGGTCGGCCTCGGAGATCGCATCGGCGGCGCGGTACATCGCATAGAGCACCGGGCACGCATGACCCTTGGAAAAAATTAAGTGGTCGTTGTTCGGGTTGGTCGGACTGGCATAATCATACGTCTGATACGACGCCTGGAGAACCGCCATAAGATCGGCGGCGCTCATCCCGCTGGTCGGGTGTCCGCTCCCAGCGGCGGTGGTGCAGCGGATGGAGTCGGCGCGAAGCTGGCGCGCGAGGTCGTTCCAGAGAGCGGTCTTTTCAGCAGAGGGCATGGGTCGGTTGTATCGGTCCTTGAAGAATTCGGCGGAGACAAAATCCGCCCCAAACATCATACCGCACCGGGTCCGTAAATCAGCGGGCAGGTAAACCAGCCCGCTGCACAAAGTCAAGGAGGCTGAAGCCCCCTTCCCCCGAATGTCGCTGCGTCTCGTTCCTCGGCTTGCTCCTTCGCCCCCGTGCCGCACGGGGGATGGGGGGCCAGCGCCGTTCACGGTGCTTTGCTTGTGCAGCGGGCTGCTTCAGCTGCCCGCTGCCTCAGCAGTCAGGATGGTCTGAGGTCTTTCAGCATCAGATCGACGCTCACGCGCCCGTTCCAGTGGTTGGCTTTCGGGGTGTAGACCAGGTCCACGTCGTCACCGGCTTGAAATTGATCGGCTAAATCCCCGCTCTGGAACTTGACGGCCTTGAACGCGCCCTCGGAGCCGGGCAGCCGAAACGTGAAGTTTGCGGTGTTGCCGTCCTTCCCGACGCGCCGGGCGGAGAGAACCACGGCCCCGCGCGTGATGAACGTCGGCTCGGGGTTGTCGCGCCCGAACGGAGCTAACTTATCAAGCCAGTCGAGCAGGTCTAAATTGACCACGGAGCCGGAGCCGACTTCGAGGTCGATGTCGAGCGCGGGCGGCTCGGGTTCGTCGTCGATCAGGCCCTCGGCGTTCGCGTGCAGGCGCTCGCGCAGCGCATCGAGGTTCGCCGCAGGGACGGTGACGCCCGCCGCCGCCTGGTGCCCGCCGTAGCGCCCGAGCAAATCCGCTGCGCCGTGGAGGGCACCCAGCAGGTTGAAGCTCCCGTAGCTCCGCCCCGAGCCGTGATACGAATCTTGAGATTCGTCGTAGGCCAGAAGGAGCACCGGGCGACGCAGCGCATCCACGACCCGCGCCGCGACGATCCCGACGATCCCATGGCCCCACGCGGCCCGTGCCAGAACGAGCACCCTCCGATTCTGGTTCTCCTCGGCCATGGCGTCGGCGAGGGCTTCCGTGGTGGCGCGGGCAGTTTCCTCGCGGACGCGGTCGTGGAGCGCACCCATCTGAACCGCAAGCTGCTCGGCTTCGTCGGGGTCTTTGGTGGTCAGAAGCCGAAACGCGATGTCCGGGTCGAAGATCCGCCCGGCGGCGTTGAGCCTCGGGCCAAGCTTCATCGCCAGGCTCTGGGCTTCGAGCGGCTTGCCCTTGAGGTCCAGGCTGATTAAGAGCGCCTCGATCCCGGCTTTCTTGGACGCCGCCAGAGACTTCAGGCCGTGGGCGACCAGAACCCGGTTCTCCCCGATCAGCGGCGTGACATCGGCGACGGTGCCCAGCGCGGCCAGATCGACGAAGTTCTTGCGAAACGCCTCGCGGTGCTGCGGCTGGAGCACGGAAACCAGGGCGTCGAGCACCTTGAACGCGACTCCCGCGCCGCATAATTCCCAGAACGGGAGCTTTTCGGGAGCGAGTGCGCCGTCCTCACGGTATGGATCGACCACGGCGAGCGCGGGCGGAAGAACTTTTCCGGGCCGGTGATGGTCCGTGATAATCACGTCGATTCCGAGTTCGCTTGCCCGCTCGGTCGCGGCCACGGCGGTGACGCCGCAGTCCGAGGTAAGAATTAATTTCGCCCCGGCTTCTTTAGCTTTTTCGGCACCATAGGGCTGGAAGTCGTAGCCGTCGGTTCGGCGCGGAACAAATCCCACCACGTCGGCTCCGAGCGCGGCGAGCGCCCGGACGCAGATCGCGGCGCTGGTGACACCGTCGGCGTCGTAGTCGCCGTGAACGAAAATTCTCTCCCCGTCTTTGATCGCCCGCGCCAGCCGCTCGACGGCCCTGTCGCAGTCGGGCAGAAGAAACGGATCAGAGAGATCGCTCAGGCTCGGGTTGAGGTACCGCTCGGCCTCTTCCGCACCGACGATTCCCCGGTTGATGAGCAGCGCCGCGACGATCTTCGGGACATCCAGCGCCCCGGCGAGCGCCCCGACGAGCGCCTCGTCGGGTTCCGCGACGCGCCAGATCATGACCCATCCCCCAGCCCCTTGCCCTCACGTATTCCCGACTTCGTCGGCGTGAGGGAAGGGGAGTTCCGAGGGGTCTCACCCCTTCCTTGCTCCCGACGAAGTCGGATGAAGAGCAGGGAAGGGGCCAGGGGATGGGTCCTCACTTCTTCTTGCCGCTCAGCCAGCGGGAGAGATCGACCACGAGCGGCGCGGCATTGAAGATCGAGCTGTAGGTTCCCGAGAGAATCCCGACGAACAGCGCGGCGTTCAGCGGGCGGATCACCGCGCCGCCCAGCACCAAAAGCGAGAGCAGCGTCACCAGAACCGTCCCCGACGTGAAGACCGAGCGAGCGAACGTCTCTTGAATGGACTGGGTTACCAGCTCGGAAAACTCGATCTTGTCGCCCCTGAGCTTCAGGTTCTCGCGGATTCGGTCGAAGATAATGATCGTGTCGTGCACCGAGAACCCGATCACGGTCAGCGCCGCCGTGACGAACAGCGAGTCGATCTTCCAGTTGAGGAAGTAGCCCAGCCCGCAGAACACCCCGATGAGCACGAGCACGTCGTGGAGCATGGCGATGATTGCCGCGAAGCCGAACTTGAGGCCAGTCGCAAAGCCCGCCGTGGCGAAGCGCCAGGCCAGGTACAGCACGATGAAAATCGAGCTGAACAGAATCGACTGAATGGCGTTGCGGGTCAGCTCGGTGGAGATCGAGCTACCGATGCGCTCGAAGCCGCCCTTGGTGACTGCCGGAAAGGTCTTTTTCAGCTCCGTGACGAGCGAGTCGCCCTGCTCGGCGGTGAAGTCCTTGCCGTCCTGGGGCGGGATTCTCACAAAGACGTTGTTGTCGCCGGTCTGCGCCGACGATTCCTTGATCCCGGCCTTCACCACGGCCTCTTCCACGGCCTGACGGCTGGTCGCGGTGGGGAATGTCAGGGTCAGCTCGGAGCCGCCGGTAAACTCGATGCCTTTCTTGAAGCCCTTGAGCGGTCCGGCGAAGATAATCAGCGGAATAATCACAATCAGCGAGAGGCCGTACCAGAGCTTGCGGTTGCCGACGGCATTGACGTGAGGCCGCCACAGGCCGCTCCCCCACTGCTCGGCGGCTTTCTTGCCCAAACGCTCGATCAGAAGGTTCAGCAGCGTCCGGCTGACCGTGATGGCCGTAAACATCGAGAGCGCGACACCGATGGCCAGCGTCAGGGCGAACCCACGCACGCTTCCCGAGCCGAACTGATAGAGCAGAAGCGCCGTCACCATCGAGCAGAGGTTCGAGTCAAAAATCGCCGAGAACGCCCGCTTGAAGCCTTCGTCCACCGCGTGGCGCAGAGGCTTGCCGCTCGCCAGCTCTTCTTTGGTGCGCTCGAAGATCAGAATGTTCGCATCGACGGCCATGCCCACCGAGAGAATGAACCCCGCGATGCCCGGCAGCGTGAACGTGACACCAATGAGAACAAAAGCCGCGTACGAGAACAGCGTGTAGAGAATTAACGCGATGCACGCCACGACGCCCGGCAGTCGATAGACGACCACCATGAAGACCATGATGCAGATCATCCCGACCAGCCCGGCAAGGAAGCCCTTGTTGACGGCGTCCGCCCCGAGCGTCGCGTCCACAGACTGTTGCTGGACGATCTTCAGCGGCACGGGCAACGCGCCGCCATTGAGATAGTCCGCCAGTTTCTTCGCGTCTTTCACGGTCGGGAACGGCTCGATGATCGCGCGGCCATCGGTGATGGGCGTGTTGATGTTCGGCGCCATCAGAATCCGGCCATCGAGATAGATCATGAGAATTTCGTTGGTATGATCCGTGGTGAACTTGGCGAACTTTCTCTGGCCCTCGGCGGTGAAAACCAGATCGACCACGGGTGTCCCGGTCTGCTGGAAGCTGGCCTGCGCCTTGCCCGGCTCCAGGTCGCGCCCGGTCATTTCGAGGTTGGCGGCCTGCAGGAACGCATCGAAGCTCGTCAACTCTTCGGCAAGGCCCGGCAGAAGTTTAGCGTCGTCGTCGGTGAGCTTGAGGCTCGTGCGCGACGCCACCACAGCCAGCGTCTCCAGAGGTTTTGGGAGCGGCGTTTCTCTGGCCTTGTCGCCCGCTTTGACGCCGTTGTCGATCAGCTCGCGCATCGTCAGGTTGAGATGGAAGCGATCCTGGAACGTCTTGTTGGTCTGAAGGTCCATGACCGCGTGGTCGTCGCGGCTTTTTCCGGTGACGAAGCTGTACCGACCGAGCGGTGCACGGTCGCTCTTCCAGTCGGAGCTGTAGTAAAAGTTGAGCTGTGCGGTATTCTGAAGCTGCTCGACGATCTCCGACTCGTTCTTGACAGCAGGAATCTCGACGACGTACTGCCGGTCACCCTTCGGCGTGATGGTCGGCTCGGCGACGCCATTGGCGTTGACGCGGTTCTCGATGGTCCGAAGAACGGCAGACTTGGCGTCGGCGTCCCACTTCTGCTCTTTGGGGAGCTTGTCCAGCTCCGCTTCCAGAACGACGCGGGCACCGCCCTTGACATCGAGGCCCAGCTTGGGCTTGACGAGAGCAGCGGCGACGAGAGAGCCGAGCACGAGCGCGGCGACGAGGGTGAGTAACTGTTGCGGCTTCAAATTTGATATCTGTCCTTAAAGGCAAAAGAAATTATGCGGCCCATAGCGGCACTTGTCAACTTTCGCGCGACCGACCCGGCCTGGGCGCTGTCTGAAAAGCACGTGAAACACTGCTTTGTGCTGGTTGCTCTGGTGCTCGTCGGGTGCGGGGGCAAGCCCAAAAAGCCACGCCCCAGCCCAGCGCCGACTTCGGTGCCCATCGCGGTGGATGCAGGCGCGGCGACCTGGACGATTCGCAAGTCGGGAAAGCGGGTGCTGGTCCTGAAAACTGAGAGCGCCGAGGCCGCCCCGAGCCAGAAAACGGGCACTCTGAGCGCCCGGCTCAGCGGCCAGCGCGCGACGATTTTCGAGGAAGACAAACCGACGATAGAACTCACGGGCGATGTCACCACCGACGACGGCGCACAGACCGTTCAAGTTCAGCGCGGACGCCTCGCCCGTACCGACGGCTCGGCGACGCTCCGGGCCGATGCGATACGCTGGGACAGAAAAACCCACCGAATCACGGCGACGGGCGCGGTCCGGCTGGATATGGGCGGAGTCGCGCTGTCCGGCTCGACACTGACAACCGACGATGCGTTCACTAAACTGACACTGATGCCATGAAAAAAAAAGCTGTTTTCGCTGCCCTCTCGCTCCTCTCCCTGACGCTGGTCGCGCTGGCCCAGAGCGCCCCGCGTGTCGGGGAGTTCACGATCCAGAACCCCGGCGGCCCCATCGAGCTGATCCGCGACCGCAAGTCGGGCGCGGTCCAGGCGACGCTCACCGGGTCGAGTCTCAGCCTCAGAAGCTCCTACCTGACGCTCGCGGCCCGAAAAATCTGGGTTCGAGCGACTCCGAGCGGCCCGAAAAAAACCTTACGAGTGACCAACGCGACCGCAACGGGAGGCGTCCTGCTTACCCGCCGCGACGACAAGTCCGGACAGACGGATCGGATCACCTGCGAGCGGGCCGAACTGAAGGCGGGCGCTGCGCCGCGCTCGGGGCATATCGACCTGGGCGGAAAAGTGGTCTGGAAGACGTTCGACAAGGCCCAGGGAGTCATGCAGCAGCTCTCGGGCGAGGGCGGGAGCATCGACTTCGACGACAACGGTGAGACAATTCGCCTCAGCAACCTCGATGGAACCATCGCGCCGCCGAAAGAAAAGGGCAAGTCATGAGCGCCGCGCCCGCGCCGCGCAAGATCGAGGCGACCGACCTGGTCAAAGAGTACCGGGGTCGCAAGGTCGTCGATGGGGTCAGCCTGAGCTTTTCCCAGGGCGAGGTCGTCGGGCTTTTGGGACCGAACGGCGCGGGCAAGACCACGAGCTTTTACATGATCGTCGGCCAGGTGAGGCCGGACTCGGGGAAAGTGCTTTTAGACAATACCGAGATCACGAAATTGCCGATGTACCAGCGTGCTCGGCGCGGGATCGGGTATCTGGCGCAGGAAGCGAGCGTCTTTCGCAAGCTGAGCGTCCGGGAGAATATTCTACTCGTGCTGGAGATGACCGGCTGTCCCGCCCGCGAGCGCGGCCCCCGTGCCGACGCGCTTCTAAGCGAGCTGCACATCGAGCATCGCGCCGACGCCAGGGGCTTCGTGCTCTCGGGTGGGGAGCGTCGCCGGGTCGAGATCGCGCGGGCGCTGGCCGCAGAGCCGTCGTTTCTGCTTCTGGACGAACCGTTTGCGGGCATCGACCCGAAGGCTATCGAGGACATTCAGAGCGTGATTCGGCAGCTTCAGGCAAAGGGCATCGGGATTTTAATTACCGACCACAACGTCCGCGAGACCCTCGGGATCGTGGACCGGGCGTACGTTCTGGTCGATGGAAAAGTGATCGTAGAGGGCGACGCCCAGACCATCGCGCAGGACGAAGGCGTCCGCAAGTTCTACCTGGGCGAGGGTTTCATTCTGTGACCCTCTTTTCCTGCCCCCTGCCCCCCAGTAATGGGGGAACCAGAAGGGGTACTCCCCCATTACTGGGGGCTGGGGGGCAGATTACCGGGGGCTGGGGGGAAAATAATCCGGGCGAGGGGTTTACCCTGTGACCCGGATGGATCGGCTGGTTTTGCGCGAGGTTGTCGGGCTTTTTATCGGCGGGGTCTTGCTCTTCACGACGCTTTTCTTTGCGACGGGCGAGCTGATTCGCTATGTCGAGTTCTTGCAAACCGGCAAGGGTTGGGGCCTGGTTATCCAGTTAATTTTAACGACGGTCCCGATGGCGCTCAGCTTCACTACGGCCATGGGAATGCTGCTGGCGTGTCTTTTAGGCTTCGGGCGGCTCTCCGACGACAACGAGATCACGGCGCTGACGGCAGCCGGGGTCAGCTTTCCCCGCGTGGCGGCTCCGGCGATTGCGTTTGCGGCCCTGGTCGCGCTGGGGCTTTCCGTGGCGGCCCACACCGTGGTTCCGAGCACGATGCGCACCCGCCAGGCGCTCTTAGACGACGCCAAGAAAACCCTGGTCGGCTCCGGTGGGCAGGGAGCGCTGCTGCTGCCGCTCAAGGCCGAGGGCGGGACACTGCTTCTGGCCGCGCTCGGCGGGGTCGGCAGCGACGAGCGCGGAACCGCCGTGCTCAGCGATGTCTCGATCTCCGTACTCAAGGATAAAAAACTCACCAGCGTCGTGCATGCGGCGCGGGCGCACTGGCGCGTGGACAGCCGCGACTGGAAGCTGGAGGGCGTGGATCGGCTCGTCTACTGGAAAGAGGGCAATCTTTTAGAGCTGACGGGCGATGCGCTGTCTACCCGCGAGGTCGCCTACGGCCTGAAGTCACCCGAGGAGCTTTCCGTGTTCGCCCGCTCGGAGATGGAGCACACCACGGCGGAGCTTATAAAACGGGCATCGGTGCTGCGCGACTCCGGGCAGGAGAGTCAGGCGCGAAAGTCCGATGGCGAGATCGCGCGGCGGCAGGTCGGGGCGCTGGCTCCGCTGGTCTTTGCGCTGGTCGGTGCGCCGCTCGGAGTTCGGCCCAAGCGGGCGGGCGCGGGGATGGGCTACGCGCTCTCGGTGCTCATCACGTTCGTCTACTGGGTGCTCTCGCAGGTCTGCTTGAGCCTTGCTATCGGCTCGGGCGGGCCGATTCTGCTTGTCTCGCAGCTTCCCAATTTTTTAGGGATCGGGCTGGGGCTGTTTTTTATCGGGCGGGTGGTGCGATACAATCGAGTCTGAGGCGCGTTCGATGGGCGTCAACACCACACTTCTCTTTTTCTTATTGCTGATTCCGGTCTCGGGGCTGGTCGCTTTTGTCGGTGACCGCATTGGCCACCGGATGGGAAAGCGCCGTCACTCCCTCCTGGGCCTTCGTCCCCGGCATACGGCCATGGTCTTCACCATTGGCTCGGGAATGGGCATTTGTTTACTGACATTCGGGCTGATGTATGGCTCTTCCGAGACATTTCGGGATGTCTTAGCGCGTGGCTCAGAGCTAAAACGTCTCAATAAAAGCCTGGAAACCCGAAACTCAGAGCTAATTTCTGCCAGCACCGATGCTAATCAACGAATTTCCATACTAAACCAGGAAGCGAAGCAAGCAGAGACCGCCAAGAGTGCCGCTGAAACCGCAAGAAGCCTCGCGCAAAAACGGCAGACGGAAGCGGAGCAAAAGACCCTCAGCGCGGCTCGGGCGCTGAAATCCGCAGAGGCAGCGCTGACGGCAGAGGGAGAGAAGCTGGGGGGAACTCGCGCGGCGCTGGCGGGTGCCGAGGTCAAGGTCGCAGAGGCGCACGAGCGACTGAAGAAAGCGAGCGACGCCAGCCGCCTGGCTCGCACCGAGGCCACGGCGGCGACACGGCGGGCGCGTACGTCGCAGCAGGAGGTCGAGCGGGCGCGGGAGCGGGTTGCAAAAGCCAACCGGACCTTTGCCGAGGTCACCAGGTTCCAGAGCGAGAAGCTCACCGAGCAGCGCAAGAAAATCGCCGTCCAGACAACCCAGGTGTTTCGCCAGGAAGCCCGGCTTCAGGAGCAGACCCGGCTTCTCGGGGAGCGCAGCGCCCAGCTCGCCGAGCAGAGCCAGAGCGCCCGAAAGCAGCGCCTCGAAGTCGCACGGCTCACCGACGAAGTCACCGAGCTGGAGCGCAAACGCCGTGAGTCGCAACAGGAGCTTGCCTCGGTCGTTTCCAGCTCCCGAGCGCTGCGCGACAGCCGGATCATCTACCGGGTCGGCGAGGAGATCGACCGCATCTCCATCGCGCCGACCAGCTCGGTCTACCGCATTCAGAACCGGCTCGAAGCCCTTCTGACCACGGGCGGCAAGAAGGCCGAGACACGCGGCGCGGCGCGGGGCGGCGACCTGGCGCGGGCCGTGGTGATCCCGCCCCGCCAGAGCGGTGAGACAGCTCTGGAGGAGCCGGACATGCTCCGGGAAGCATCCGGGGAGATCCGCAAGGCCGGGCAGGATGTCGTGGTGGTCTTGCTCTGCACGGAGAACGCCGTGGCTGGAGAGCCGGTGCGCGCCGACCTGCGGATTCTCCGAAACCCGCTGGTTCTGAAAGCCGGAGCCTCGCTGGGAGAGCTGCTCCTGCCCGACACCCGCATCCGTCAGGACACGGCGGATCGGCTGTATGCGTTCTTGCGCGGCGAGGTCCGCCAGAAGCTGCTGAGCGCCGGAATGATCCCCCCGACCCTGAGCGACGACCCTGAAGCGAGCCTGGTGACGCTCACGGGCGACGAGTGGCTCTCCCTGCTCGACGACACACGGCAGGCGGGCTGGCGCGCCCGCGTGACCGTCCGCTGCGCCCGCGACCTGCGCGCCGCCGACCCGGTCCGGCTTATTTTCGACATCAAAGGGCTGCCCGTCACCCAGGCCGCCGACCGCAAGCCGTGATCGTGCTCAGCATCGATCCGGGCAGCAAGAAATGCGGCCTCGCCGTGGTTTGCTCAGAGCGCGGCACCCAGCACCGGGAGATCGTGCCCACCGAAGCGCTTGCCGAGCGCGTGGACGAACTCGTCGCCCGGTTTTCGCCCGAGGTCGTGCTACTCGGCGACGGAACAAAAAGTAACACGGTCGAGTCGGCGCTCGGCGCATCGGGCACGACAGTAGTCCGCGTGAAAGAAGGCCACACGACCGAGCGCGCCCGAAAGCGCTACTGGCAGGAAAACCCGCCGCGCGGCCTCTTGCGCCTCTATCCGACCGGTCTCCGAACCCCGCCCGGCCCCGTGGACGACTGGGCCGCCGTGATCCTGGCCGAAGACTGGCTCGCAAGCCATGATAAGTTAAAGGCACAATGACAGAGCCGCAGGAACTGGGAATGATCGTGCGGGGTTCGCTCAAGGAAGGGCTGACCCTGCGCCTCGATGAAACCATCTCTGTAGAGTCTCTGCGGGCCGGAAAGTTCGTCGTTGTAGACGGAGTCAGTCAGCGTTTTTTCTCGCTGGTGACGGACGTTCGCCTCGGGAGCGCCGATCCGCGTGCGCTGCTCTCCCCGCCGGGGAAAGATCGCGGCGGGAGCCTCTTGCGACAGGTGCTGGCCGGGCGCGGCACTTTTGCCGAGGCCGACCTGCGTCCGATGCTGATGCTGGACTCCGGGGCCGCTCCCGGCGCACTCACTGAGAGCGATCTACGGCCCGTGAAAACCATTCCCGGTCATTTCAGCCCGGTCTTCGAGGCTACCGAGTCGGATGTCTCGGCTATTTTCGGCTCAGAGAAACTGGGCGAAAAATACTTCGAGGTCGGGCAGCCTTTAGACATGGAGACCCCGGTCTGTTTGAACTTGGATCGGTTTATCGAGCGTAGCAGCGGGATTTTTGGAAAAAGCGGCACGGGAAAGACGTTTCTGACCCGCTTAGCTCTTTGTGGAATTCTGAGAAGCAAGAAAGCCGCGTGCTTGATCTTCGATATGCACTCCGAGTACGGCTGGAGCGGAACATTCGAGGGCGCGGGCGGCGAGGTGCGCGGGCTGAAGCAGTATTTCGGGGAGAGCGTCCAGATTTTCTCGCTCGACCCGGACTCTTCCCGGCGGCGAAACGTCCGCGCGGACTTCGACGTGCGAATTCCCTACACGCAGCTCGAACCCGAGGATATTCTGCTGCTGGCGGGCGAGCTTCGGCTTCCCCCGACGGCAGCCGAAACCAGTTATTTACTGCAAGAAGTGTTCAAAGACGGCTGGCTGGGCTGGCTGTTAGACTCGGACGCCGAAGCCCTGAAAACGTTTGCCGACGAGCGCGGCGGGAATTTAGCGTCGCTGGCGGCTCTGCGCCGAAGGCTCCAGCGACTGCGGGCAGTCTGCGGGAAGTTTCTGGTGCCGACGCTCCCGAAAGAAGACGATGCCGTAGCCGCCATTCTCCGAAGGCTGGATCAGGGAATCTCGATAGTTTTAGAGTTCGGAACCCAGAGCCAGACCCTGGCCTACATGCTTGTGGCAAATATTCTCACCCGTCGGCTGCACGGCGAGTACGTCAAGAAAAAAGAAAGTTTCTTAGGCGGCCAGGGCGCGGACCCGCGCCCGCTGGTGATCTGCATCGAAGAAGCCCATAAGTTTTTAGACCCGTCGGTGGCGAGCCAGACGATCTTCGGGACCATCGCCCGCGAGCTTCGCAAGTACAACGTGACGCTACTCGTGGTGGACCAGCGCCCCAGCGGGATCGCCGACGACGTGCTTTCCCAGATCGGCACCCGAGTTTCTTGCTTGCTCAACGACGAAAAAGACATCGACGCGGTTCTGACGGGCGTCTCGGGCGCACGCGAATTGCGCGGACTGCTGGCGTCTTTAGACTCCAAGCAGCAGGCGCTCGTGATCGGCCACGCGGTCCCGATGCCGGTCGTGATCCGAACCCGCACCTACGACGACGAGAACTTCCGCGCGGCCATGGGCGGGTTTTCCCAGGCCGCCCGCACCAGCGAGGAGCGTGAGCGCGACGCGAGGCTGGACTTTGGATAGCGTTCCCCCGGCCCCGCCCATTCGTCTCTCGGCGCAGTCTACGGAGATTCGTCAGCCGACCGGCGCGACGAAGCTAATCGGGCTGACCCTGACCTGGGGCGACATTGTCATCACCGCCGACGAAGGCGAGGCGCTGTTTCAGGACAAAGAACTCGTTCGGTTCAGCGCCAGCGGGAACGTCCAGCTTCGGCGCGGCCCCGACCGGCTCACCGCAACCCGGCTGACGCTCTCCGGCGAGACGCTGGTGGCCGAGGGCGTGGTCTTGATCGGGCCGCCGCTTCAGTTTACGACGAAGCGGCTGCGCGGACGGCTCGGGCAGGAGCTGATTCTGGAAGCCCCGCTCGTCGGGACGACCACGGGCGAGCTAAAAATCCAGGCAACCGAACTGAAGCTCGAAAAGAACGGACAGCTCACGCTGAGCGGAGCGCAGATCAAGCTCTGGGGACTGCGGCTGGCACGGGTGAAACAGCTCACGCTCCAACTCTCCGATAACCAGAGCGGCTCCGGCGGCGCGGCGCTCCCGATCACCTACCGGGCATCGAGCATCAGCGGGAATATTTTAGGGCTTCGGGTGCCGTTCGCGCTCCAGGGTTTCAACGCCGTGGCCGAGCTGGACCAGACCTCAAAGCGCGGCGTCCAGTACGGCGTCGCGCTCCAGAAAACCCTGGTCCAGCGTCCGGCCCTCACCGACTGGCGCAGAACGCCGCTGGGCGTCGATCCGGCCCTGCCCTACCCGCAGGGCTGGCTGACGGCGCGGCCTGAGACCACCGACACCCTGCTTCTCGCCGACGACATTCTCTCGCAGCCCTCGCCCGTCCGCCCGCGTGTCTGGCGCGAGGCCGTCCGCGCCGATGTGGGCTTTCAGTGGCAGCACCGCCGCGAGCTTGCCACCCGCCGCGCAGGGCCACTGCTGCTCTCAAGAACTCCCGAGGCCATGGCGTCGCTAATCTATCCGCTCGGCCCGGCCCGCAGTCCCCTCACCCGAGACGCCATGAAGACCGTCCGCTGGAGCGCCACGCTGGACCTCGCAGCGGGCCGCTACACCGAGCAACAACTCAGCGGAAATAACAACGCCGTGTCGGCGTCGCGGCTGGGCTTCTCGGCGGGCGTGACCAGCTCGCCGCTTCTGGTGGGCGAAAACTTGCTTTTTGGGATGCAGTTCAATCACACCGAGCTGCACTACTCGGGCAAAAAACGCTTCACCATCGGCGAGGCAGCGGGCGGGCTGGAGTGGAAACCCGCGCCCTACACCGGCCTGGGCGTCAGCGTGGTCCGCCGTGGGTTGCGCGGCGCGACGCCGTTCTTCTTCGACCAGATCGACGCCCGCGACGAAGGCCAGCTTCGGGTGCGCTTCCCGCTCGGAAAGAAGCTCGCCGCTGGAATCCTCGCCCGACGCGACCTCAAGCAAGGCAGGACCTTCGACACCGAATATGCCCTTTCGGTGCGCGGCGCAGGCATCGAGCCGAGACTGACGTACCGCACCCTCAACCGCCAGATCGGGCTACGTTTTTCCGTCCCCGCGTTCGAGTAGGATTTCCCTAACCCCAATAATGGGGAACCAGATGCGGATGAATGCCCAAGCGATGTCGAGCCATGCGAACTCTATGACAACCACGCTTTACGACAGAAGAGGCAACAGAATCAGCCTTGATGAGATAGGAAAGATTCAACTCTAAGGGTCTCGTTGCAGAGAAAACTAAAGTATGCTAAACTGCTTATCGGCGTACCACGTAATCAAAGAGAAGGAGGACTTAGCACCATGCCGACATTCGGAGACATAATTTCAGAAAAGCGAAGAGAGTTAGGCATCAGCCAAAAAGACCTTGCCACCCGAATCCTCAAGGAAGATGGAACGCCTATATCTCCACAATATCTTAACGATCTGGAACATGACCGCCGTCACCCACCATCTGAGCACTTTATACAACAATTCTCTGAATGTTTAAGCATATCTTCAGATCAATTATATTATAGTGCAGGCGAACTTGCCCCTGACATGAAAGATTTAAATGTAAACGAAGAGATAGTGAGTGAGGCATACACAGCATTTCGCCGCACAATTAAAGGTAATGAATAGTAATGAAATATATCCCCGATAAAACTGGTAAATTTCCTCAACGAATATTCTTCGATGATGGTGAATTAGATACCGAATGCGACAAAATAATAACCAATTTTCTTCTTGCTAAATATAATTCAGTTAAGTTTCCGATATCTACGGATGATTTAATCTCTTTAATCGAAAAGGAAATGAAACTCGATGTGTATGCTGCATTACAAGAAGGTGAGGAAGGAAAAACAGATTTCAAAAAAGACAGACCCGAAATATCTATATCCGAAAAACTTTATGCTGATTCAAAAAAACAAAACAGATTGCGCACAACATTAGCACATGAGTACGGACATGCAAAATTCCATTTTGGCTTATTCTCAATTAAAAAAGCCCAAAAATCTTTAGATTTATTTGACAAAGAATCAGAATTAACGTTAACCTCATACAGAAAAGACAATATAGAAACTCCAAAATCTGATTGGATTGAGTGGCAGGCAAATTATATTAGTGGAGCTATCCTTATACCAATAAATGATTTAAAACCAAGATTGCTTAAATATCTGCAACAACATGATTTATCAACTGGAATCTATCTTAACTCACCCCATGCAAGGCTTCTTATCCAGCGAGTTAGTGAACGTTATGAGGTATCAATTGATGCAGCACGGGTCCGACTCCAACAACTTGGCTATATTTCGGATACCCCAAAAACCGAAGTCCAGGGTGCTTTGCTATGAAGCTCTTGCATTTTTTTCTATCCGTGATACGCTGATCTGCGTATCTGCGGATTCCACGAGAAAGGAGGTGATAGACATGTCAAGACGACCAAGCGGCCTGAAGCCGGGGCAGCCTGCCCCACAGAGCGGCCAGTACCAAATCATTGGACCACGCGGCGGGCACGGCCCGGAGCGAACCGTTCCACAGGGTACGACTCTGCCGCCAACCCCCAAACCGGGGTCGAGCTACACGTTGGTTGACCCGACCAACAACGGTGCGGGCAAAGGCAAGTAGCTATCGTCATCATCTCCTGTTGGTCTCGGCTGGCAGGAGATATTTCAAACGAGGTTATGCACCTCGAGAAACTCTTCAAAATGCGAAAACACGGTACAAACCGAGCAGGTAGTAATTTCGACGCGGCGACAGTTGAGGCTGTCTGGCAAAAGGGCAAGGCGGTTTCTGATGATCCCAACACATGGCGCAAAGATTCATGTGGTGCATGGATCAATCGCGCGAATCATGGAGATACTTCGTCGGTTTACGGCTGGGAGATTGACCACATCACCCCCGTAGCTAACGGTGGCTCAGATGATCTAAGCAATCTTCAGCCACTTCAGTGGTCTAACAACCGCAAGAAATCCGATGGCCCTCAGGTCTGCGCAATCACCAGCGACGGCAATAAGAACGTCGCGAAGTAGACGTTTTACGATCCTTACAAAAGCATCATCGGGCAAAATCTCGATGGTGCTTTTCATAATTTTGACCGCTCAACTACGTCCGAGATTGCTATTCGTCTTAAATATCGCCCCGTGTGGTTCCCCGTTCCCCATGTCGCGGAGCGACTTCGTGGCGAAGCCCTTAGACGCCCGTGTTCATACGGGCGGGTTTATATCGGCGGGCGACAAACCTATCCCGCGCCGCCGATGCCGAAGCCGGGCTGACCGTCGAAGGTGTACAGGTTCTCGATTTTGATGAAGTCGTAGCCCGCTTCGTTGATCCGCGAGAGTAGCCGGATGAGCTGGTTGTGGCTGACGTTGCCCGTCGGGGAGAGCGCGACGAACCGGCAGCGCCAGTGGTCCGAGAGAAACGCCTCGGTCGTGCCCGGCCAGACCTTGACGCCCCGGTTGGTGATCATGTCCAGCTTCACGCCGTCGCCTTCCATGAGCTGCAACGACTCGGCCAGCGCCCCCACGTCGCTCTCGCGCCAGTGCAAAAACACATCGACGCCCACCAGAACTTTGACGGCGGCGGGCGGGCGCTGGGAGAGCGACTTACGGGCGACGGTTGCCGGGTCGTGCTCCAGCGCGTACCGAACCGGCGCGAGCTTGACCGGCTCCTGGCCCAGCCGGGCGCTCACGGCCTCGGCGAACTGCTTGGTCCCGACGCGCTCGACGCTCTGGCCTTCGGTGAAAATATCGCCCGTATGAATCCCGTCCTCGACCGTCTTCAGCCAGGCGTTGTGGATGCTGGTCGCAACGTCGCCCTGCCCGAGATGAACCAGCATCAGGACCGACGCCAGAATCAGCCCGCTGGGGTTGGCGATTCCCTTTCCGGCGATGTCGGGTGCGCTGCCGTGAATGGCCTCGAACATCGCGCCACGCTCCCCGATGTTCGCCGACGGTGCCAGCCCGACGCTTCCCGCAACCTGCGCGGCGATGTCCGAGATAATATCTCCGTATAAGTTGCTGGTAACAATCACATCGAATCTCTCGGGACTATCAGCAAGCCGAGCAGCTCCAATGTCGATAATTTGATGATCGCAGGCAATATCGGGATAGTTTAGCGCTACTTCCTCGACGACTTTATGGAAAAGCCCATCGGTGAGCTTCATAATATTGTCTTTGGTGAACGCCGTCACCCGCTTTCGGCCATGGGAGCGAGCGTACTCGAACGCATACCGCGCGATTCGCTCGCAGCCGGGCCTCGAAATCAACTTCAAGCACTGCATGACCTCGTCGGTCTGTCGGTGCTCGATCCCGCCGTAGAGGTCTTCTTCGTTCTCCCGGACGATAACCACGTCCATCTTCGGGTGCAGGGTTCGCACGAACGGGGCATACGCGACGCAAGGCCGGACGTTCGCATACAGCCCGAGGCTGGTTCGCAGGGTCACGTTGATGCTTTTGTAGCCCCCGCCCTGCGGCGTCGTGATGGGCGCTTTGAGCAGCGTTTTCGTGCGCCGGATCGACTCCCAGGCACTCGGGTCGATCCCCGACGCGAAGCCTTTTTCGTAGATCGCTTTGCCCAGCTCGACCGTCTCGATCTGCAATCTCGCTCCGGCGGCCTCTAAAACCTGAAGGGTCGCCTCCATGATCTCCGGCCCGATGCCATCGCCATGCGCCACCGTGATGGGTGTCTTGTTCATACCCCGGATTGTACCGCCCGCCGACAACCCGCCGACATGGATGTCGGTGGCGTTCCAGCCACGTCCCTGTGGCCGGAATCAAACGCCGCCAGAAAACCCGCCGGAGCCGTGATACAGCGTGGACAGAAGCTGATGGAGATTGACCGTCGTCGAGCCGGTCGCGATGACCTATTCCGGCCTCGCGCCGATCAGCGGCGCGAGGCGCGCTCCCAGCGTCTCCGGGAGAAACAGCCAGGGGTTTTCGCTCTCCGTCCACCCTTCGATTCGGTGAGTCTTCCAGCTCTCCAGCGCGTTTTGAAGCGCACTCTCTACGTCTGCCGAGATCGGCCCGAGCGAGTTGCCGTCCAAATAAATCGTGTCGGACGGGAGCAGGAACCGGGAGCGAAACCGGGCGAGCGGGTCGGCGGCGTCGAGGAGAGAGGCGCGGTCAGTTGAATACGATGCCGTCAATGACCCGCTGGAACTCCAATTCGAAATCGGGGCTGTAGGAATTGTTGGGCGCCACGATGGAGAACTCCCACCGCTTTCCGTTCTTGTCAAACTGGAACTTCCGGATTTGTTTCGTGGCGACGGAGTCGGACATCTCCTCGAACGACCAGGACGTTGTGGGGAGATTCTGGAACTTGCGATCCGAGCTCAGGTTGATTCGGTGGTAATTTTTGCCGAACGCCTCTCGCTTGTCGTGCTCCTGTGCGTCGATGTTGCTCGGCGGGTTCTGGCTCAGTTTCATAGAGATCGGCGGGGTGTCGCTCTTGTGGATCGAGACGTAGACTTCCTGGCCGTCGCGACCGCTTTTCACCGTCCAGCCTTCGGGGGCGTCAAACCGGACGCCCAACGAATCTGCGCGGTAGTGCGGCCAGTCGCCAGGATGTAGAGGAGTTCCGTCGGCATCTATCGTATTCTCCGGCTCGACCTTCTCTTTAGAACGCAGGCTAAACTCGCCCTTGCAGAGCGTCTTGCCGTCGCGGATGAGCCGCAGGACGTAGGTTCCAGGCTCCTCGCTCTGGATCAGGGCGTCGGCGCGAGAAAGACTCTGGGAGAACTCCTTGTTCTCGGGGCCAGAGATCTCGACGTCCCAGCTGCGGAGGCTCCGCTCGCCGCGCCCGTCCTTGAGGGCGAGCTTGGCCTCCAGCGTCGTGGCGGAGAACGGCTCGGGCGAGGTCGCGACGTAGGCCAGGGAGTCTTTCGGCGCGAACGAATCGGTTCGCCCGGAGAGCTTCATGTGATCGACCGAGCGACCGAAGACGATCTCTCCCGGCTCCGACGTACCTGGCGTCGGAGAGGGGCTGGCGGGTTTCGGCGAGCCTTCCGGTGAAGCGGAAGCTTCCGGGCTTGCCGTCGGCGCGGCAACGGAGGGCGAGGGAGCCAGATTGGGTTTCTTGCTGGCACGGTTCATAGCAAAACCCAGTGCGCCGAGAAGAATCACAATCACGCCGAAAAGGCCGATCACCAGCGGAGATATCTGTTTGTTGGGAGGAGGTGGCGTCGTATTGCTGGGAGGAGGTGGCGTCATACTCATGGGTTCCCCCGATCAAACGAGAGGGAAGAGGCGCGAGCCGGGATCGAACCGGCGCATGAGGATTTTGCAGCCCCTTGCCTACCGCGCCCCGGATAAACAATTGAGTAACAGGACTGTATCACGCCCGGACTGTATCACGCCCACGAATCGGGAGCCACACCAACGAACGTCCCGGTCAGCGTCGCGCAGTGGGCGGCGAATGCGTCGGTGGCCGACGCCAGGTAGGAAATCTCGCTCGACATCACCACTACGCGACTGGGAAGCCCGACATCCGTGAGTCCGACGTGGACGAGCGACCAGCCCGCCAGGGTCGCGAGCGAGCCGATGGAGCCACCGAACGCCGTGTGGCGGTGGTTGATATTCGGTTATAGTGGATCATTTGTCTCGATTACATAGATAACTTCCACCCCAACGCCTCCGAATCGGACGGCGCGTGAAGCCACACGAACCACCCAGGAGGTGACGCTCCCGCACGCGCCCACGCGCAAACCTCCGACCTCCTGGTCAGTAGCTCGGACAACAGTAGCATCCTGCGTTACAACGCCTCCACAGTGGCTATCGAAAATTTACGGCACCCAGAGGCTCAGCGCGGTATCTTCGGGTTTGATTCCTCGCCCGTAGTCGGTGACGCGCAGGATACTGTCGCCGGGCTGCACGCTCGTCGCCCGGAGCGACGCAATCTGTCGGTTGCCCCGAACGACCTCAAACTCCATCCCGGCTTCGACGAAGTCATGGAAGCCCTTATTGATCTGCATGACTTCTCGGTGCGTTCCGACCACAGTCGCTGTGACCGGGCGAGTCAGCGTAAAACGGCGAAGTATCCCTGTCCAGAGCGCAGCCTGATCTCCCTCGGCGGCAGGCACGACGTTGCGATGGATCACGACACCCGATGGCACATGGCGCAGCTCCAGTTCCAGAAGGCAGCGGCTCTGGGTGAGAACCATCTCCCAGTCTGCCGCGCCTTTTGTCACGCGCCAGTACGGAGCGTTCTCGAAGTACGACGCCACAGACAAGCCCGCCGGAACCGTGATGCGAATCGGGAATTTGTCCATGTGCCAATTCTATCGCTGAACTCTCCGCGCAGCCTGTTTCGCAGCGCCGTTCACGGTGCTTTCTTCATGTAGCAGGCTGCTTTAGCTGCCTGACCGACAACCGGCGGGGCAGGTTTTTTTTCCCGAACGTCGAATGGTGGTTTTATGAAGATCGACCGACTGGAGCTTTTCGCCGTGCCTCCGCGCTGGCTTTTTCTCAAGATCACCTGCGACGACGGCACGTTCGGGTGGGGCGAGCCGGTGGTGGAGGGGAAAGCCGCGACCGTGGCAAAGTGCGTCGAGGAGATGAGCGAGTTTCTTTTAGGCAAGCCCGCCGGGAACATCGAAGACATCTTTCAAACGCTCTACCGGGGCGGGTTCTACCGGGGCGGCCCGATTGAGACATCGGCCATCTCGGGGATCGACCAGGCATTGTGGGACATCAAGGGAAAAGCCCTCGGAGTTCCCGTGTACGAGCTTCTGGGCGGCGCGGTTCGCGAGAAGATGAAGGTCTACGCGCATGCGGGCGGCGACACGCCCGAGGCGAGCGCGGAGGCTGCGAAGAAGCGAATCGCGGAGGGCTACACGGCCCTGAAAATAGGCGCGGTCGGGCCGGTGGAGTGGATCGACTCTCCCGCCAAGATCGACGCGGCGGTGGAGAATCTGGCCGCGATCCGCGCCGCCGTGGGCCGGGATGTCGGGATCGGGATCGACTTCCACGGGCGGGTCCACAAGGGCTACGCGAAGCCGCTGGTGAAAGCGCTCGAAGCCTACTCCCCGATGTTCTACGAGGAAGTGGTTCTCTCCGAAAACAACGAGGCGCTCAAAGAGATCGCCCGGCATACGTCGGTGCCGATAGCAACGGGCGAGCGTCTTTTTACGCGCTGGGGCTTCAAGCAGCTTCTGATAGACGGCGTCGTGGACATCATTCAGCCGGACATCTCGCACGCGGGCGGCATCTGGGAGTGCCGCAAGATCGCCGCGATGGCTGAGGCGTTCGATGTCGCCGTCGCGCCGCACTGCCCGCTCGGGCCGATTACTCTTGCGGCGAGCTTGCAACTCGACTTCTGCACGCCCAATGCCCTGATTCAAGAGCAGAGCCTCGGGATTCATTATCATCAGGGCGAGGAGCTTTTAGATTATTTGACCGACTCGGGCAGCTTTGTGTATGAGAGCGGCTACGTCTTGAGGCCGACCGCGCCGGGGCTGGGCATCGAGATCGACGAGGAGCGAGTCCGGGAGCGGGCGAAGGTCGGGCATTCGTGGCGCAACCCGGTCTGGCGCACTCCCGACGGCTGCATTACAGAATGGTAGGTGTTTTTCCCTCCCCCCGCCTCCGTTCGTTCCTCACTCCAGCGACCCCCTCCCCGGCTTCGCTGGGGGCAGGGGGTTGAGAGGGTTTGGTACACTGGGGGCTATGACCCTGGATGAAATCGTCCGTGGCTCGAAGTCGAGCTACTCGTTGGAGAAGTTTGAAAGTGCCGCGATTACTGCGGTGCAGATGCGTCTGACAGAAAAGGACGGTAAGTCTTTCCTGAAGTGTTATGTCCGAAACAAAGATGTTCGAGTGACGCCAGAGGAAGTGATTCGGCAGCTCTGGCTGTATCAGTTGACTCTGGGAACGTATCAGTATCCCGTAGGCCGAATTCAGGTGGAGTATCCGATTACGTTCGGGCGGGATACGTCGAAGCGGGCCGATATTGTGATTATGGACAAAGACCGTCCGACGGTGCCGTATGCGATTATCGAGGTGAAGCAGCCGACGAGCAAGGGCGGGAAAGATCAACTGAAATCCTACTGTCACGCTACCGGAGCGCCGCTGGCGGTCTGGAGCAACGGGACAGAGACAATCATCTGGCACCGTAAAAACCCCAATTACTTCGTCAAGATTCCTGATCTCCCCACTACTTCTGAGACCATCGACGATGTGGCGGGCGAGACGTGGACGATGGAGAACCTGGTTGAGTTTGAGCAAGCGCGGGAAGCGGGAGAAGCGCGGACTGGCTCGCTGAAAGACTTGATTCTTGATATGGAAAACGAAGTGCTCGCCAATGCGGGCGTGGATGTTTTCGAGGAAGTCTTCAAACTGATCTTTACGAAGCTCTATGATGAGATGTCGTGCCATCAGGGGAAGTACACGCATCTGAAATTTCGAAATGTGAACACGGCGGCACAGGTGAAAGAGTCGATTCAGAAACTCTTCGACGATGCAAAAAAGAAATGGAATGGTGTGTTTCTGGAGGACGAGCGGATTCGTCTGACGCCGGATCACTTGCAGGTGTGTGTCGCGTCGTTGGAGGAGTGGAAGCTGTTCAACTCCAACCTGGATATTGTGGACGAAGCGTTTGAGTACCTGGTGAACAAGTCCAGCAAGGGCGAGAAGGGCCAGTATTTCACGCCGCGCTGGGTCATTGATATGTGCGTCAAGATGCTGAATCCGCAGGAGCATGAGACGCTCATCGACACAGCCTGCGGCTCTGCTGGTTTTCCAGTCCACGGCATTTTCCACGTCTGGAAAGAGATTTTTCGTCAGGAAGGCAAGGACGTTTCCCATCTTTTTTCTATGGAAAAGAAAGGTTATCGGTGTGAGACCTACGTTCAAGAAAAAGTCTTCGCGATTGATTTCGATGAAAAGAGTGTTCGGGTAGCACGGTGTCTCAATCTAATTGCGGGCGACGGCCAGACGAACGTTCTGCATCTCAATACGCTCGATTATCCCCGCTGGGATGAGGCGATCAAAGAAGAAACCTGGATGGATAACTATTTCGATGGCTGGAAAAAATTTCGCAAGCTCCAGACGGAGAAGAAGGGTTTCCGCAACTATCAATTTGATGTGCTGATGGCGAACCCGCCCTTTGCTGGAGACATCAAGCAAACTGAGATGCTGTCTCCCTACGAAATGGGCAGCAAAGAGAGTGGCAAGTACGAAACCGCTGTGGGCCGCGACCTGTTGTTTATCGAGCGGAACCTGGACTTCTTGAAACCCGGTGGCCGAATGGCGGTGGTCTTGCCGCAGGGCCGGTTCAACAACGCAACTGACAAGCGTGTCCGCCGTTTCATCGCGGAACGTTGCCGGATACTGGGAGTGGTGGGGCTGCATCCGAACACGTTCAAGCCGCACACCGGAACAAAAACCAGCGTCCTTCTGGTGCAGAAATGGAACGATGACCCGAGCGCGGGGGCGCTCTGCCCGCAGGTGGACGACTACGATATTTTCTTTGCGACGCAGAAGCTGGCGTCAAAGGACAACTCTGGCGATAAAATCCCTCGGATGCGAAAGTATGTTTCTTGGTGGGATGGCTCTGTTTCAGGTCCGCCTTTGCGAGAGGTTTTGACCAAAGAGCAGTTTGAGGAAAAACATGGCGACCCGGAACACGCGACGACGTGGCGCGTGACCTACCCTGACGGCAAGACGGGTGAGTTTTCCATGGCGGGAATCGAAGCAGAGTTTGGATCGTTTCGGGCTTTGGAGCAAACGCCGTTCCACAATATTGTCCTCGTTCGTTTGGCGACAATGTACGATGGCCCGGCGCGAGACCGATTCGGTCACTTCGTCTGGCAGCACGATCTCTTTTCCACAGAACTCAAAGACGGAATCTATACACCCGACGGAATCGCCGAGGCGTTTATAGAGTTTGCCAAGAAAGAAAAGCTCTCTTTTTTCTGACCAGCCCCTTCGATAGCGCCAAGTACAACGCGCTACTGGAGGGGCTGGAAATCACCGTTATTTCAAAATCTGAATTACTTATCGACAATGAACATTTTCGTATCGATAGCGAATTCAATTACAAAGAATATAGAGACGTCATTGATTCTGTGAAGAATTTTGGCGCAACTCAACTTCTTGAATCCAAACCTTCAATACTGCATCCGCATGAAATTACGCGCAATTATGTTGAAGAAAATGGAATCTGGTTTTTTCGAGCGCAAAATATTCGTCCACTGAAAATTAATGAAGCCAATAAAGTTTTTATTTCTTCAGAAGATGCTTCACGGCTTTCAAAAAATCAGTTGAGTAATGGCGATATTGTTCTCACACGAACAGGAGCGAATCGTGGAGATTGTGCATACTTCGATTCGGACGAAGAAACTATAGCGTCTTCACATACTTTTATAATACGTGATCCAAAATGGAACCATCAATTTCTGGTTGCATTTCTCAACAGCTACTATGGAAAGATGCAAATTGATAAAGGTGTTTATGGAGCGGCACAGCCGGAAGTTTCACCATATTATTTAGAACGTATCTGGATTCCAACCCTCTCATCTCGTTTTCAAAAATTGGTAGCTCAATACTTTGTGGATTCAACCACAGTACAAGAAACTGCCACAAAATCAGTAGGATTAGCAGAAAAACTTCTTCTTTCCGCCCTCGGCCTGGAAAACTGGCAACCGCCCGACCCGCTCACGTACACGCGGAAGGCATCGGACGTTTGGAATGCTGAAAGGCTAGATTCACAGTTTTTCAGACCCGATGTAGACGCCCTTCGTGAAGAACTTTCCTCGCGCTTTACGCTTGTCGAAATCGGCAAACGAGTCACCAAGGGAATCACGGCGCAGTACGACGACTACGGCACGATTCCAATTATAGCCATTTCGGATAGGGTTGCAGTTTTTCTTGATTTGAGTCATAGTGCTTTTCATGAAAGGTTACTCTCTTGACCTTCGCGAGCGCATCGTTCAAGCCTGCGACGAAGGAGCCACCGAAATCGAAGCCGCCGAG
>JANLTX010000037.1:0-5872 GCA_031363095.1 Armatimonadota bacterium
GGGTAAGCAAGTATTTTGAAGTTGGGCTACACTCGAACCCACCCCGAACCCACCCGTCCCCTCGTTTCCCTCGTGTCCACCCTCCCTTCGCGGCGAAGGGAGGGCGAGGCGCAGTGAGGAACGAACGAAGCACTCGGGTGGGTTCGAAGCACTCGGGTGGGTTCGAAGCACTCGGGTGGGTTCGAAGCACTCGGGTGGGTTCGAAGCACTCGGGTGGGTTCGGTGTAACCCGACCAATTAGCTTCTGCTTACCCGGCCCCCTGCAATTTGCAGCGCCGTTCACGGTGCTTGCCCAGATACAGCAGGCTGCTTTAGCTGCCTGCTGCGGTTACAGAACCTCGGCCAGCTCGATCTCGCAGCTCAGTGCGGCGTCGCCTGCCTCGACGCCCGAGGGGAGCACTCCTTTGGATAATTCTGCGGGGATCGTGACGCGACGCTTGCCGCCGGATTTCATGCCCAGCACGGCCTTGTCCAGCCCCGGTGCGACTTCGTCCGCGCCGACCATGAAGAGAAAGTCCGACGAGCCGCCGAGGTTCTCGCCGCCGTCGCCAAGCTTTGCGCAGCGAATCCGAACGGTGCTTCCGAGCGCGACGCTCTTGCCCGCACCGACCCGTACGTCGTCGGTCTTCACCGTGCCTGAAGAGACGGTAGGCTCGGGCGTCGGGTCGGGAGAGGTTTGCGGGGTGAGGGGAGCCGCCGTCGGCTCGGGCGAGGGCGTCGCGCTCTCGGGGGCGGGCGTCGCGAGCTGAGGCGTCGGTGCGGGCGAGGGAGCCTGGCTTGCACCGCGCTGCCAGGGCATCTTCGGAACCTTCGCCCACGCAGCGGCTTTTGCCCGCGCGACATGGTTGGGTGCCCACTTGTTGGCGGCCCAGATTCCGACGCCCAGCACCGCCAGGACGTACCACCCGCACCCGATCTTGATCTTTGCCATGCTCGTTTGTCTCCTGAGCGCTACCGACCCGCGAAAAACAAAAAGGTTGCCGCCCGTACGAAACCAATTTGCCCCCCGGCCCCCAGTAATAGGGGAGAAAATTGGTTTTGTCGCGGAGCGCTGGTGCGCGGCGCACCATGCCAGCGACTTCGTCGAGCTTGCTCGCCCTGACGCCGGGTACCCAGCCGCCGGGTGTTTTATCTGGGCGACGTTATTGAATTTCGAGCAGCTCGACTTCGAAGACCAGAGTGGCGTTCGGGGGGATCGGGCCACCGGGCGTTCCGGCCTCGCCGTAGCCGAGGGCGGGCGGAATCACGAGCTTGCGCTTGCCGCCGACCTTCATGCCTGGAATTCCTTCGCCCCAGCCCTTGACAACCTGATTGAGCGAGAACGACGCGGGCTGCCCCCGGTCCACCGAGCTGTCGAACTTTGTGCCGTCGGGAAGCCAGCCGGTGTAGTGCACCTTGACGCTCGCTCCGGCGGGGCACTCTTTGCCGTCGCCGACCTTCAGGTCTTCGTACTGAAGTCCGTCGTCTTTCTTGACAGCCCTGGGGCCAAGCCGGGTCAGATCACCGGCTACAGGTGCTGCGGGCGCGTCGGGCCTGGGGGCGTCCGGTCCGGCGGTTTTAGGCGCGCCTTCCTTCGGAGCCTCGGGCTTGGGAGCCTCGGTCTTGAGTGCGGGCTTCTTTGCTTCAGGAGCGGTCGGCTCCGGCGTGGCGACAGAGACGACGGTCTGGTCCGTGCCGGGCGTCGGCGACGGTGCCTCGGCGGGCGCGTCGGTCGGGCAGCCCGAAAGAAAGAGAGCAAGAGGAATCAGACAGAGAAATGCTTTCGACATGCGCTGATTTTACCGCAAAAACTCAGCAGGCTCCGCGAATGTACGGGGCGACGTGCTCATCGTGAAATTTCTTAAGCGCTTCGAGCTGCTCGGCGGGAAGCGAGGGTAGGGCGCTGACGACAGCGTTCTCGCGGGCTTGCTCGGGCCGGGACGCGCCGGTGAGCAGGCACGTCACCCCCGGCTGGTCCAGACACCAGCGCTGCGCCCACTGCGCCATGGTGAGTTCTTCGGGCACCCACGGCTTGAGCGCATCGGCCAGTTCGACGCCAAGCTGAAACGGCAGCCCCGAGAACGTCTCGCCGACATGGAACGCTGCGCCGTCGCGGTTGTAGGTGCGGTGATCGGTCTCGGAGAACGTTGTCTGGGCCGTGAACTTGCCCGAGAGCAGCCCGCTCGCCAGCGGAAGCCGTACCAGGACCGCAATTCCCTGTTTCTGGGCTTCAGGAAGAAGTTTTTCGAGCGGATGCTGGCGAAAAATGTTCAAAATAATCTGAAGCGAGGCGATGCCAGGCTGTTTCATGCACAGAAGTCCTTGCTCCACGGTTTCTACACTCGCACCGAAGCGCTTTATCTTTCCTTCGGTTTGAAGTTCACGGAGAGTTCGGAATACCTCGCCCTCAGGTTCCAAATACTCCGTCGGGACGCAGTGAAGCTGGGTGAGGTCCAGCGCCTCGATGCCTAAATTTTTCAGAGACTCTTCGGTGAAGTTGCGAATCGCCTGCGGCGTCAGGCTCTCGGAGAACGGGGCGCGGCGACCCAGCTTGGTAGCCACGAAAACCCCCTCGGGTCTGTCTTCGCGCAGCCATGCCCCGATCCGCCGCTCGCTCGTGCCGCCGCCGTAGACATCGGCGGTGTCAAAGAGCGTCACGCCGCTCTCGTAGGCGGCCCGAAGAATCGACCGCGCCTCGGCGTCGGAGACCGCACCCCAGTCGCCGCCAAGCTGCCAGCAGCCCAGCCCGATCTCGCTGATCGGGGTTTTTGAGTCGAAGGGGCGGGCGTTCAATTGTGGTGTTCGTTGTCTTTTTCGGTGCGGACCCGGCGAATCGGGATGTTGGTCACCAGCATCACCGAGCCGTCGGCCTTTTCAAGCTGGACATCGAGGTCCGTTTCATCGATATCGACGTACTTTGAGAGCACGGCCAGTAGATCCCGGCGCATCGCTTCCATCATCGGGGCCGGAATATCGGTCCGATCATGCATCAAAACGAGCTTCAGGCGGTCTTTCGCCACCGCCCCCGATCTCTCTTTACCGCCGAAAAGCTTTTCAAACAGCGAAAACGCCATCGTTAACCTCCAAACAGCTTTTTGAGCCTCGAAAGGAAGCCCGTCGGTTCTTCGTCGAGGATCGGAAAGGGAACCTCTTCGCCCTTGAGCCGCCTGGCGATGTCGCGGAACGCCTGGCCTGCGCGGGAGTGCTCGGCCATCGACGCAGGCTCGCCCCGGTTCGTGCTCGTGACGATGGTTTCGTCGTCGGGGACTACGCCGACCAGCTTGACCGAGTTGCCCAGAACCTCCTGGACATCTTCCACGGCCAGCATCTCGCCCATCTTGACCATCGCGGGGCGAATTCGGTTGACGATCAGCATCGGGCTGGTGAGACCCTCGGCCTCAAGTAAACCGATGATCCGGTCAGCGTCGCGCACCGAGCTCATCTCGGGGTTGGCGACCACAATCGCTTCGTTGGCTCCGGCGACCGCGTTCTTAAAGCCCTGCTCGATTCCTGCCGGGCAGTCCACTAAAACGAACGTAAAGCCTTCGTCGCCGAGGGAGTGGATCACGGTTTTCATCTGCTCCGGCGTGACGGCGGACTTGTCGCGCGTCTGGGCGGCGGGCAGAAGCGCCAGCGAGCTGTTGCGCTTGTCGCGGATCAGGGCTTTGCGCACCTCGGCGCGACCTTCGACCACATCGACGATGTCGTAGATGATCCTATTTTCCAGGCCCAGCGCGAGGTCCAGGTTGCGAAGACCGATATCGGCATCGACCAGCGCGACCTTCTCGCCCATGTTCGCCAGTGCCATCCCCAGGTTTGCCGTCGTGGTCGTCTTTCCCACGCCGCCTTTGCCGGAGGTAATGACGATCACTCTCAGTTGTTCTGCCAAAGAAATACCCTCGTTCCCCATTGTTTCAAAATTGCCCCGCCATTATAACGGGAAAACCTGGATTTCGCCGTCCTCGATGCGGGCCACCTCGGGCCGAAGCTCGCGACTGCTTTTTTCGACATCGGGGGAGCGGGCGATCTTGGTCGCGATCCGAAGCTGCGGCGGCCTCAGCGAGAGCGCCACGATCCGTGCGGATTCGTCGCCGTAGCAGCCCGCGTGCGCCAGTCCTCGAAGTGTCCCGAGAATTAAAATGTCTCCCGCCGCGACGACCTCGCCGCCCGGATTGACCTCGCCTAAGACTATCAGGTGCCCATCGTGCTCGATGCGCTGGCCGGAGCGCACGGTCTGAACCACGTAGCGGGCGTTGTTGCCGACGGCCTCCGTGAGCGGGGCGCGGCTGACCTCGGCGCTCTGGTTCGGTTTCTGGATGGCGGGCAACGCTTCGTACGTGGTGAGAACCAGCTTCTCGGCCACTTTGCGCGTCCGCTCCTCAGAAGACACCACAGCGGTCGGGACCATTCCGTAGTCTTCCTTGAGCCGATCTACCAGAGCCGTCAGCCGCTCCAGCGTCACCTCGCGTGGCCCGAAGTCCAGGACGGCAGGGGAGCCTCTCCAGAACGAGCGCCCGCTGGCTTCATCGAGACGTAGCGCAAGGCTGCCAAGAATGCCGTCCCACGGCGATTCCGGCGGCACGAGAATTAATAGGCCGTTGCGCCAGCCTTTGACCTCAACCTGAGACACGCGGCCATTCTACCTTCTGGCACCCTTGCGGGCAAGGTATACTTAAAAACGACCTTGCATCCACAAACTTTTGCCTCACCCGACATTCTTGTCGTCGGGATGCTCGCCCTGCTCGAAGGGCTTCTCTCCGCTGACAACGCGCTGGTGCTCGCCCTGCTGGTTCGGCATCTCGGTGCCAGAGAGCAGCAAAAAGCCCTCAGCCTTGGACTCATGATGGCGTTTGTCTTGCGGGCTATCGGGATTCTTCTGGCGGCCTACCTCATCCAGCTCTGGTGGCTGTGTGCCCTCGGAGCAGGCTACCTGGTTTTTCTGGCGCTCAAGCACTTTCTGAGCCGCCGCCACGACGAAGACGACGAGAGCGCGATTGCCTCGGGGCAGAAGTCGCTGAGCTTCGGGCGAACCGTGGCGCTGGTGGGAATTACCGATGTCGTCTTCGCCGTGGACTCGATCCTGGTTGCGGTCGCGCTCGTAGACACAGCCCGGCACCCCGACAAGCTCTGGGTGGTCTATCTCGGCGGCTTTTTGGGCGTTCTGGCCCTGCGGCTCACGGCGTCGGCGTTTATCCGGCTCCTGCGTCGCTACCCAGACCTCGACCACACGGCCTATGCGCTCGTGGCCTGGGCCGGGGTAAAGCTGGCGTTCTCGGCGGGGCATCTCTGGCGGCCCGGCTTCCCGGAGCTTCCGAAGTGGCTGTTCTGGGTGGTTTTCCTCGGGATCATCGGTTTTGGCTCGTGGTTCGCCGCACGTCACGGCCCGAAAGAAGAGCCGCTCGACGCGCCTACGTCCGACGCTGAATTGGGCGAGCGCCTCACCGACGACGCCCTGGAGCGCCTGGAAAAACTCTGACCGCGCGATTTCCCCGAGTTGTGCCATCTCCCCGAGTGCTCGTACCTCGCCTCGCCCCTCTTCCCCGAGCGAAAGAGGGGTCAGGGGGAGAGGGCTGCCCTTACCTTCTGGCGAAGCTGGACCGGGCTGGACTTCAGAACTTCGTCGTTGGTCAGCCGGAGAAAGCGAATACCGCGCTCACTCGTCAGGGCTTCCTGTCGAACGTGGTCGTTTTCAGCAATGCTGGGATCAAGATGGATCGAGCCATCGACCTCGATAGCAAGCTTTTCTTCGGCACAGTGACTACTCCGCACGGATAAATCCTGCGGCTTCTCGGGATTGGATACCCACAGACTGTAATCCCAGTCTGAGTATGTTTAGAGAGGCATTATGATCGCGATGACAAGACAGACCACAGCACGGACAGGCATAGATGCG
>JANLTX010000040.1:0-8607 GCA_031363095.1 Armatimonadota bacterium
TCATCGACGTTGAAGTACAATGTCGTCAGGAAGGTGTCTATGCAGAGCATGAGCGGAGCGCTCCTTTGGTCGGGAATGCTCCTAATCTACCGCAGGCCACCTTCCATTTCCAATTCACAACAAGCGTTAAATTCGCGGCTACGATTACGAATTCAACCTGCAACGGGCGATCCCGTTTTGTCGAATTGGTCTATTCGACGAGGCGAGTTTTACGAGCCGAAGGTCGAATTTATTTTTTTAGCCGGGAATTTATTCCACGGCGGGAATCGGAATAACCTCTATTTACCGGACGATATGCAACAAAGCCCCAATAATGTTCTCTATGCTGTCTAAATAGTGAAATTTATCTTCGATAACAACATCTGATCCCCGGAGAGTGACAAAACTCCAGATGTCACCCGTAGTAACAGCGCCGTAGATAATTTCTCGGGGCGTTTGGGCACGCTCGTTGAAGATTCGGGCTGCCATCATCTCGGCGACGCACTGCCCGTAACCCTCGCGAATACTTTCTTTTTTTGCTTCGACCACGGCAAGAATTGGCGACTCCAGAAACAGAGCCTCTGCGGAGGCACTGACCAGATAGTCGCAAAACCCCGAGAGTCCTTGCTCGGGAGCCACAGAGAAGTCTGCACCCGAGTGGATACTGATCTGATAGTTTCTCTGCCGACGGATATCCATCAAGATCGGCATGATGAGAAGCTCAGAGCGGGCTTTCTCGGTATTGAGATTCAGGGCGTAGGCGGCGTTCTCCGCCAGATGCAGCGCCAGCGCCGGGCTGGGCGCAACTGGTGCTACGCCGACAAAAAGATCGGGTATCGACTGGCGTCGGAGACCGAACTGCTGAAGGCTCTCCGGCAGGGTGAATGCACTGTAGGCCATGACGCCAGTATATCGCTGACCAGGTAAACTCTGGGCATGCTCTTTGGAAAGCCCGACCCCAAGCTCCAGGGCGATGCGCCGCCCGGTCCCGCCGATGCCCCGCCCGAGGCGCTCCTCTCGCCCGACACGCACCGCGAGAATCGAGTCCCGAGCAACCAGTCGCGCACGAAAAAATGGCCGGTCTTGGACGCCGGAGCGCAACCCGCTCCCGACTTTGCCACAAACTGGACGCTGACTCTCTCGGGGCTGGTCGAAGAGGACGTTTCTCTGAGCTGGGAAGACTTCCAGAGCCTGCCACGGGTGAAAGTGCTCGCGGACATGCACTGCGTCACGCGCTGGAGCCGCCTGGGGAATCTCTGGGAAGGCGTGAGCACAAAAGTCGTCTGCGAACACTTAAAGATAAAGCCCGAGGCAAGGTTCGTCCAGGTCTGGGCCTGGGATGAGCCACGGACGTTCTACGGCGGAAGCGCTCCGTGGAGTACGAATCTCCCACTGGAGTGGTTTTTAGACGATGACTGTCTGTTCGCCGACACCCACGACGGTGAGTTATTAACGCTGGAGCATGGCGCACCGCTCCGGCTGGTGGTTCCGAAGCTCTATGCCTGGAAGTCGGCCAAGTGGGTGCGCGGTATTGAGTTTCTGGCCGAGGACGCGCCGGGGTTCTGGGAGCGCGGCGGCTACCACATGCTCGGCGACCCCTGGAAAGAGCAACGGTTCCGATAAAAACAAGCTCGTCCGCGAGGACATTCGGCGCGAAGCGCCCTCAGCGAGCGATTTCAATCGCTCGGTTTATGGAGAAGGTTATGGCAGAGGTTTCAAAGACAATGTATCGGGGCATGGCGGCCCTGCGAATTACCGATGGCACGATGGAGGCGCTCGTCGTTCCGGAGCTTTCCGGGCGGATCGTCCGGTTCGGGCCGGTGGGCGGAGACAGCTGGCTCTGGACTCCGCCGGAGAGCAAGCTATTTGGCCCGAGCGACTGGAAGAACTGGGGCGGCGACAAGACCTGGCCCGCGCTTCAGAGCGAGTGGGGAATCTTCTCGCCGACGGGCATCTGGCCGCCGCACCCGACCTGGGACGGGCTTCCTCACAAAGGCGAGGTTCTGTCCGGTGGGAAGATTCGGACGGTCGGGCCGGTGATGGCGGGCTACGGGACTCGCTCGGTGCGTACGATTAGCTTCGATCCGGACGGCGCTTTGAGCGTCGAGACGACCTTCACCAAAGAAAAGGGAGCGCCCGTTGTTACCGCGATCTGGCACGTCACGCAGGTCAGGTCGCCCGAGGCGGTCTATCTTCCGCTGAACCCGGAGAGCACCTACACCGGCGGCTTCCACTGGTTCGGCGGCAAGACCCCGCCCGAGAGCCGCACCCGCAACGTCCGCAAGACGCTCCTGGAGTTCGGCCCGACGCTCGGCGGCTACAAGCTGGGTGCGGATGTCCCGGTCGTGGCGGCGGCGATCCTGAAAAAAGGCCAGGCGTTTTTGCAGCGGGCCGAGAAGATCGCTGGAGCCGAGTACCCCGAGGGAGCGCCGGGCAACGGCTTCCCGATCACCCTCTACAACGGTGGCGACCCGGACCCGGCGCTGAGCTATGTCGAGGTGGAGACGATGTCGCCGCTCGTGACGTTGAAGCTCGGCCAGCGCCTGACGCACAAGGTCCGCTGGACGGCGCAACTGCTGGATGCTGGAGACAAGCACGAGGTCATCGAAAAGCTACTCAGGGCGCGTTGATGTCGGCGAGCGTCGGCAGCCCGGCCCGGCTGCCGTAGCGCCCGATCCGGTGGACGACCGCGTTCATGGCGAAGCGGGCGGCGTCGGGTGGGGGATAGCCCGCCAGGTGCGCCCAGACAAACGCACCGTGGAACGTATCGCCCGCCCCGCAGGTATCTACCACCGAAGAGGCTATCGGGGCCGGGAGAAGCTGTGGGGCCGGGCCGCCCCGCCAGCCCAGCGCGACGCCTCTCTCGGCGAGCGTCACCCCGGCGATAGTCGCTCCGGCCTCCAGAAACCGGGCGACCTGCGTTAGCGGCTTGCTCGCAACGTCGGGGAACGCGCCCGCGCCGCCTTTCCTGCTCGCCAGAACCAAATCGCACAGTGGGAAGAGTTTCTCGCGGCCCGTGCGCATCGTCCCGAGGTCGTAGCTCACCGTGCCGCCCGAGTTCTTCACCAACTTCGCCGCGTGCAGGCAGCCGTCTGGGTCGCGCCCATCGAGGTGGAGCAGGTCGGCACTTCGTAGAGCCGTCTCCGATGCCTCGTCGAAAACAAACGTCGGAAGTTTCTCGGCGTAGTTTGCCAGCGTTCGGGTTCCGTCGGCGGGGTCGAGCAGCACCAGCGACTTGCTCGTCGCGGCTCCGCGCGCTTTTTGAAGTTGTGCTGTGACGCCAAACTCTTCGAGCCACCGGGAGAGTTCGTCGCCTTCGTCGTCTGCCCCGACCACACCGAGCTGTGTGCAACGTAGCCCGCCCAGTCGCGCCGCGCACTGAAGCGCCACCGGAACCGGCCCGCCCACCTGCTCGAAGTAGTGGCTCGCCTCGACTTTATGATCTTTCTGAACCCCGTTTGCTACCGCCACCAGATCCTTGTTCACCAACCCGAATCCCACCAGCGATTTCAAGTCAGGGAGATCTCCCCGCTCAGAACCCGCTCGACGGCCTCGTGGACATTCATAGATTTTCCAAGTTGCCAGGCTGCGAGAATTTCAGGGTCGCCCATCGGCAATGCGTTTCGAATAAGATCAAGCCGTTCTTTCTCAAAAGCACTTCGATGATTTGGAATTGGTTCGATTTTGGTTTCTGAAATTCCTAAAAACAATGCGGAAAGATAATAATTTTTAGAAATTAAGAAATATCTGGCAAAAGATTCAAAAACGGTTGTATATAAATAAAAATGATTGATTTCTTTTGATATTTTTAGACCTTGTAATCCAAAATCAATACAGTTGATTGAATTTTGGGATATAGATAGTATAAAGGATTGATATATATTATAAGTGGCGATTCCTCGTTTGTTGTTGATTTTTAAAAATCCATTTAGTGCAGATGTTAAAAGTGGCAACGAACTTGAGGCATCGTTAAATTGTGCGACTACTAAAGCGCTTTCGCAATCAACTGCATATGAAAAATAGAAATTAGGGTCATTGTATATTTTTATGCGTTGTTTGACAATATTTAAATGATATAATGCTTCTTTAAATGAACCTGATTTCATATATACGCATCCTAAATTCAAGTTAAAAAGTTTTAAAAAATCTTCAATATTGTGATTTTCTGCCAGTATTAATCCTTTAGAATGATAATGAATTGATAGATTAATATCTATGTCTGTATAATAAAGGCCTTTTGATAAAAAATAACCACAAATACGATCTGGGTTCTCCGTTTTGTTGATAATTTCATCAAGATATTGGACGATTTCTGTTGCAGATTCTCTTGAGCCAGAAAGAGATAGGTTTTGTACGAAGAGGCCAAGTACATAAATAATATCGTCGATATTTAAATTATTAATTTGCATTTTAATTATATCAAGATATTTTAAAAATATTTGTATGTTGATTGAAGTTGAAAAACGACTGGAAGCTTTATTTAAGATTAATAATCCTGTTTTTACATCGTTTTGTTGTATTATAAAATCATCCAATACTGAAAAAATTTCGTTAATACGATTGTTTAGTTTATTGAGTTTGTAGATTTTACATATTTTTATGATATATTGTGAGTAATTGAATTTTATTATTTTTGTTTTTTCAATTGTGCATACCTCTTTTGTGAATTCTTTTACGGTTTCAAGTAAATAAAAATGAACTATATTATCGATTTCATGAGATTGTACTAATGATATATCTTCTAATTGTTGCATTAAATCGAAGGAATTTACACGAAGGCTTACATCGGTTGCTTCTTCTAAATCAAAGCTACCTCGGAAAATAGAAATTTCACATAGGAAATCCTGTAATTCATTAGAAAGAAGCGCATAACTCCATGCGAGCATTGCGTGGAGGGATTCATGGCGGGCGGGGACATCTTTTCCGGGGCTGACCAGAAACTTGCTGCCCGAGCCGAGGCGCTCCAGAATCTGCGAGGGGGTCGCGACGCCTGTGCGGGCGGCGGCCATCTCGATAGCGAGCGGAAGGCCATCGAGCCTGCGGCACAGAGCGGCGATGGCCGTGCTGTCTGTTGCCGTGAAGCCCGGATTGAGAAGCCGCGCACGGTCCACGAAAAGCTGGACGCTCGGGTTACTCTCGCGCTCGGCGAGCCTTGCTTTCTCCTCGGGAACCGGCAGAGGCGGCAGAGGAAAGACCTGCTCGAAGCTCAGGTGCAGCGCCTTGCGAGACGTTGCCAGAATCGAGAGGTTCGGGCTTGCCTTCAGAAGCGGGACGATCAGCGCGTGCAAGTCGGACTCGGGCAGGTGCTCCAGGTTGTCTAAAATCAATAGCGACGGAGCCGCGCCAAAGAGTTTTTTGAGCGTGTCCAGCGGCGCGACGCCCGGCTCGGATGCCCCACCGAGCACGCCCAGCAGCGCACTATCCAGGGAAGCGCCCGGCGAGAGGTCCGCCAGCGGTGCCCAGTGCAGCGCTCGCTCCCAGCCGAGGCTCCGGGCGACGAGCAGCGAGAAGCGGGTCTTTCCGACGCCGCCCGGACCCGTGATCGTGACAAGCCGCTTCCCTGCCCGAAGCAATCGGAGAAGCGCTTCTTGCTCGCCCTCGCGTCCGAAGAACGTCGTGAGGGGCGTGGGAAGCGCATCGACCGTCGGGGTGTCGGCGCGAAGCGGGGCAGGCGTGAGCAGCAGCGCTCGCGTCGCGGGGGACGGCGCACTGCGGGCTTTCTCGCGCAAAAGCTCGCTCAGCCCTTCGTAGTGCCTGTGTGCCGCCGCGTGGTCGCCCTGCCTGAGGAGAATCCGCATCAGCGCCCGGTGCGCTTCCTCGCGTAGCTCGTCCACGGCGATGGCGCGGCGGGCGACGAGAATCCCGTCGTCGAAGCGGCCTTGCTCTTCGTAGAGGGGGGCAAGCTGTAAGCAGACATGGCAGAGGGCACTCTCCAGCCGGAAGCGTGCTGCGGTGGCCCAGGAGTCGTCGAGCCGGGGCGTGAGCGGCCCGCTGTAGAGCGCAAGAGCCTCTTCGAGCGCCGCCTGGCGCAGCTCTGGCGTCTCGGCAGTGCGTGAGCGGCGGACGGCCTGCTCGAACTGCGCGACATCGACCTGTGCGTGCTGTGTGTCGAGCTGGAGGCTCTGTCGCTCTATTTTGAGGGGAAGGTCGCCGCCGAGCCTTGTGCGCAGGCGGGTCAGGAGAACGCGAAGCGAGGTGAGTCCGCCGGGCGTGTCAGCGTCGGGCCAGAGCAGGGCGGCCAGCGACTCGCGGCTCTGCGGCTGGCTCTGGTGATAGGCGAGGTAGGCCAGAAGCTGCCCGGTGGCGCGGCGCGTGGCCTCGGGCAGCGCAACCTCGTCGCGAAGAAGTTGCAGTCCTCCCAGAAGCTCGATCCGCCAGCGTATGATCATTCGTAACTGTCAGTATAGCGCGTTTTTAAGCGGCTTTTTTGCGCTCTTGCCGGGCCTGGGCTTGAAGCAACCGCAGAACGTTCTCGGGCCGGGCGAACGCCGGGCCATTGTCGGTCACTCCCTGCGTTACTTCCTGTCGCTCGCCCAGCCGGAAAGCGTCCAGAAACGCGATCAGGCCCGCCAGCTCTTCCTGGGCCAGCGATGACGCGACCCGTAGCGCGGGGGCCTCTTTTTCGGTCTCGGGCAGGGCGCTCAGGCGCTCCCGAAGCTCGGAAAGCTCGCGTTCACGCTTCATCATCCGCTCGGTGAGTGCCCAGCGGCTCAGCTCCCACTCGCTGATAACCTCTTCAATGGCCCAGCTCAGGGTCGCCAGCTTCCGGGCGGCGTCGGCGATGGTCTCCGTAACAAGTGCCTCAGGAGAGTCAGAACGCTCTTCCAGAAGCCCGCGTAGCGCCTCGTGCCGCCCGAAGGTCGAGCCGCCGGGCACGGCGGCCAGCGCCTCGATGACCTCGTCGGCGCTCAGAGCGACCTCAGCCACTCCGGCGCGCTCGTACAGCGGCTGGCCGCAGAGTAGCCCGGTTTTCTCGTCGAGCAATTCGGCCTGGCTCAGCCCGGCCCACGGCGAGGGGAGGGAGTCGTCTTCGTCGTCCATTTTAAGAAAGCTCTAAATTCGCCGACCGCTACCTGCGCCGACCACGGGCAGGGGCGTCCCCTTGGGCTGGTAGCGCGGGCGGTACTCCTGGCACTTGAACGACTTGCTCGCCTCGGTGGGCGCATCGGCCTCGGTCGCGGAGATCGGAACCTTGTGGACGGCGCAGCGCTTGCTTTCGTCGTCGAAGTGCCCGCAGTCGGAGCAGCGTCGCAGAATGGTCCAGCACGCACTACATTTATTGGCCCCGATCAGCTCGACGCGGCCACAGAGCGGGCAGTGGGTGTAGACCTCCCGAAACCCGAACTCCTCTTTCTCCAGCGCCTGACGTAGCTTGTGGGTGAAGACCTCGGAGCTTCGGCAGATTCGGGTCATCAGGGCCAGGAGCCGGTTCATTTCTTCCCCGGAGAGAAACGGGATCAGCTCGGGGTCGAGGGCATCTAAAAACCCCTGCCCGAACTTATCGACGGTTTTCAGGTGCTCGCCTGCGGTCTGCGAGCGGCGCGCACGCGGCCCGGTCCCATTGTTTTCGCGCAAGGAGCGGGTCATCTCGCCCGAGGCTTGTCCGGCAGCGGTTAGAAATATCTCCGCCCGATCCGGGAACTCTTTAATCGCCTTTGCGACGGTTTCACTCGCGCCGACACCCAGTTTCTCGGTTTTAATTTTCTCCAATAATTTCTTCTGAAGCTCAGAATTATCATTGAAATTCAATAAAACCCGTGCATGGCCCTCGCTCAGGGTTAATTCGACTCCAGGGCGAGGAATTAGCTCGCGTTGAAGCATCGGAGGTAGCTCTAAAAGCTCTAATAATCGACGAACCGTCGTTTCGGAAGTTCCCAGCGAGCGGCAGACCTGGTCCAGCGGGAGCCGGACAAGCAGCTCTTTGATGCCTCGGGCTTTATCAATGGGGTTCATGTCCTCGCGCTGGACATTCTCCAGAAGCGAGTCGATAGCGGCCTCGTCGTCGGTTACGTCGCGAATGAGCGCGGGGATATCGGGCAGCCCGGCGATGCGGCTGGCACGCACCCGGCGCTCGCCCGCAATCAGCTCGTAGCGCCCGTCCGCCGTGGGCCGGACGATCACCGGAACCAGAACCCCGCGCTCCTGAATCGAGACGGCAAGGTCTTCCAGGGATTCCTGGACAAAGGTCTTTCTTGGGTTGTTGTCTGCCAGAAGAATGGCATCGAGCGGTAGTTGTTTGAGCGACACAGGTGCCTCCGAATCGGTTGTTTCTAACTGTCAGTATCGGGTGTTCCCCTGATTTCTACAGGGCCTGGGTTTGCCTGGGTTCACTCGCCGTCAGCTCAAAGACAATGCTCTGATGCTGGCGACCAACGAGAAAAAGGGTTTTGTCCGAACCATCGAATAAATTCGTGGCTACCAGTACACACCCAGAGGGTAAGCAAATATTTGTAACTTGGGTTACACCGAACCTACCCGGCCACTCGTAAACCTCGTGTCCACCCTCCCTTCGCCGCGAAGGGAGGGTCCGAGCTTGCGAGGGGGTGGGTTCGGTGGGTTCGAAGCACTCGGGTGGGTTCGGTGTAACCCGACCAATCAGCTTCTGCTTACCCGGCCCCCTGCAAAACG
>JANLTX010000043.1:0-5116 GCA_031363095.1 Armatimonadota bacterium
TATTGTCTCTTTTTCGTGGAGCGGCCCTCAATCTGAATCGTCGGGCGCGAGTCAGAAATATCGCGGCGACATGCCGACGCTTTGCAGCACGACCCCGCGAAGCAATTCAATTACTCAAAGAGAAAACTGAATGACCCTGGCAACCGCCTTTGAAATGTATTTTGGTGGTGACTGCTCTTTCGCCATCGAATAAATTCGTGGCTACAACGACAAATTCGACCTGCACCTCGCCAGCGAGCTTTGTCGAATCAAAGAGATTTATAAACAACCCAAGTTGCTACCTCCCGCCTCCCCCGGTTGCAAGCAACCGACCCCTCCTGCCTGATCCTCCTTCCTCGGGGCGAACGGGTATCTACGATGCGCCGGGCTGTAATCCACAGAGACCGACTCTCTCCTTAGCGCTTCGAGGGAGAGGGAGCAACTTGGGTTAAATATTCTTTGATTCGACGAGGGAAGCTTGCTTCCTGAAGGTCGAATTTGTTGTCGTAGCCACGAATTTACTCGATGGCACACGCACCCCGAAATCCAAAGGCTCTTGCCCTGTGCCTGGAGCGCAACCATTGGCCCTGTCTGATCGTTTGACACCCATGGCGGGACTTCTCACGCTGGCGCTACTCACCGTGCTGTCTGGTTTTCTGGGCGTCCGGCTGGCCCGGACGCGCCTCGCGACCTGGCTCATGGTCGGGCTGATTCTTGCGGCTCCGCTCTACGTGCTGTTGCTGCAAGACCGATTATCTCTCGCCCGAGGGATTCCCTGGCCGGGTATTTTTTTTCTGGGAAATGGGCTTTTGCTCCCGCTCGCGGTGCTGCTCGCTCTGCTGGCAGCACCGAGGCTGCCCCGGCGCTGGCTGCTGGCGGCGCTACTGCTCGGGGCGCTCTATCAGGCGCTCGGGCCGCTGCTTGGCGGGCCGCCGCCGCTGGACAATCCGAGAGTTTCGCGAGGTGTCGTGATGCAGACCAGTGAGTCGTCGTGCTCGGCGGCGAGCGCGGCGACTCTGCTTCTTTCTGCGCGAATCCCCACGACCGAGGAAGAGCTGGCCCGGCTGTGTTTCACCCGCTCGTCGGGGACACCGATGCTGGGCGTGTTCCACGGGCTTTCGCTCAAGGCTCCGGGCCGGGTCCGGGTGCTCTCGCGGGCGAGCGTCGGGGAGCTGCGCCGGGCCTGTGAAACCGGGCCAATCTTGCTCTCGGTCGGGCTGGACCGCTGGCAGCGCGGCTACGATCCGCGCTACGTGAATGAGTGGGGCTGGACTCCGGGCAAGCGCCATGCCGTGGTTCTTTTTGGCTTCCTGCCCGGCGGCAAGCTCGACATCGGCGACCCGTCTGTGGGCCGCGAGACCTGGAACGAGAGCGCCCTCAGCGTTCTTTGGAACGGCGAAGGCATCCAGCTTCTTGCGCCCCCCGGCCCCCAGTAATGGGGGGATTTCTCCCCATTACTGGGGGTCAGGGGGTCAGCTCGATCTGCGTGGGGCGGGTTTTCAGCGGGACCACGAACGCCTCGCGCTCGGTGGCGAGCGGGTTGGCTGGCCGATGCTTGCCCGCGACCCGCAGGTAGGCGCGTGGCGTGGCGATGTCGCCGGGGTCGAGGGTGATCGTCACTTTCTTCGAGCCTGTGTCCAGCGTGACCTGCGAAAATTTACCGGCGTCGAGGGTGAGGTAGAGTCCAAGTGGGGCGAGAAAGACCCGCTGGCGCAGGGTGTCTTCCGGCGCGACGGTGACTTTATTTTTTTTCTGGGTGAGCTTGCCGCCGAATGCCTGCCAGCCCAGCGACGGATCGTTGATTAAATAGCACCCGACACCCAGCGCATGGCCCAGAAAGCCCGGCCCGTAGTCGCCGGAGTAGGCGTCCCACTTCAGGGTGTCCGGGCGCGAGTGGAACGCGGCTGAGGCGAAGCCTTCCTGGTCGATGTTGCTCAGCGGCCCCAGCATTCCGCCGTACCCGACCCGAAGCAGGTAGGTGTCGGTCGGGCTGGCACGAAATGCGGACAGAAGCGGGAGTGCGTTGAGACCGGAGCCATAGTGATGTAGCTGCCGCTCGATCCGGGGAAGCTTGCCGCCGTACAGAAAGTCCCAGTAGCGCCGCGCGTTGCCGTTGTAGCCCCAGTGCGGCAGCGTCGGCGTGTAGCCCAGAATCGAGTTTATGGTCACGTCCGCTTTGTCGTCGAAGCCGAAGTAGCGGCACCAGGCATAGACCTCTTCCTGGCCCGTCGAGTCCCAGGCCATCTCGCTTCCAAACGGATACGCTTCCTGCCGCCAGCGCGAGGCCCGCCGTTTAAACGCCGCTTCGAGGGTCTGTGCTTGCGTGCTCCAGCCCTCGCGCTGGAGATCGCGCAAGAGTTCGAGGAAGATCGTCCCCTCCATCAGGCCCAACTCGGCGTAGCCCACCCGCCCGGAAAAGAGAAATTTTGTGGTCTGGTAGGCTTGTTCTAAATGCCAGCGCCAGTCGCGGCGTTTCACCAGGCCCGGATGGTTTCGGGCGATTCGGTAGAGGCTCCAATAGACCGCGACCACATGCGGATAGTTGTAGCCCCGCCCGATATCTTCCGTGGCTTTCTTATTCCAGCTCGTCCACGAACCCCAGTTGGTATTTTTGTCGTAGGAAAAACCGGGGATCTCTTTTGGATCGTAGAAAAACAGGCTCTTTTTGACCCCGTATTTATTGGGACCGCTCGATAGCTGTAAATTACCCCACAGAACTCCGTCGATGAAGCGCTCGAATTTATCGAGTTGCGCCGGGTCGGGCTGCAGGAGAAGCTTCATTCCCGCTGCCAGCCACGAACCCGAGCCGCCTTCGTCGCCGAGGCCCGCGATCCAGACCCGGCTTTCCTGCTCGATAATTTTGTTTGCCTCGCGGTCGTAGCCCATCACCGACGGGCTTCGTCCAAATGGGTCGCCGGGCCGCTCGAACCACTGGCGGGTGAACTGAAAATTCCCGAGATCCGAGACGGCTTTTGGCGCGGGCCGGGTGAGATAATAATGAACCGTCTGAACCTTGCCGTCGGCGTACGTCAGGGTCAGGCGCGTTCGGCCCCAGCCCTTTACTGTCAGCGCGTAGCTCGTCCCGCCACCCGGCGTCTTTCCGTCGGAGGTTAGCTGAAGCGCCCCGGCTGGCGTGACATCGTAGTTTTTGAGCGGGCTTCTATGGTTCAGAATGAGTTTTGCCGAGCTGCCTTCGGAAATAATGTAGCCGGGAATTCCCAGGGCAGTCGGGACTCCTGCCGCCGCGACGGTTTTTTCTATCTCCCGAATGCTCCGGGCAAGAACGAAGCGCAGTCCGTACGAAACCGACGCGCCCGGTTGCAGTACCGCTTCGGTCGGCGGGTTCCAGGGCGCGGCGTGTTTCCACTCGCTCTCGGCGTAGGCGGCGCTGTGGGCGAGCCAGGCGTACGCTCCCTCGAAGGTCTGGCTGGAGCCGGTCGGCTCGCGCAGCGGGAGATAGGCCTCCAGCGGCGTCCTGCCGTCGGGGATCACGACGAGCGCGGGACCGCCGCCCGTGAGCCGCGTCACCTGGACATACCCGGCGTCCCGCCCGACATACGGATCGATGAAAGTACACCGCTCATGCGCCTCGGGGAGGGTGCGGTCGGAGATAATGTTGTTGAAGACCAGCGGGAACCCGACCGCGCCCAGCGTCACGGGGGCTTTGTTTTTGTTCGTGATGGTTGCGCGCAACACAAGCTGGCCGCGCTCGGCCTTCCACCGGGTTGCGGTCTCGACCGGCTCGCTGGCGCGGATCAGAACGTCGCCGACGTGAGAGAAGCCTGCGCCGAGCCGGGTCAGGAGTCGGTCGGTGGGCAGAAAATCAAAGCCCGAGGCCGTATCTATCAGCCCGAGCGGCTTGCCGTCTTTTGTCAGCGTCAGGGTCAGGCCGCCCGCCGTGAAGGTCGTGGTGCCCGCCTCGCGCAGACTCTTGAGCGTCAGCGGCCTCGTGGCTCCGAAGCGTTCTCTGCCCTGCTCGAACTCTTTCTGGATGTCAATTTCGCTCAGCGCCACGTCGTGGATTCGGACCAGCGCAAATCCGACCGGGCCGGAGAGCGGGCTACCGTTGAACTCGTTTTTGAGCGCCGGACGACCCGCAGAATCGCTCTGGAGCGCGATTCGGATCGGGAAGCCTGGGGGCGTTTGGAGCGGCACCTCGATGTGGCTCTTCTCGACGCCGTTGTCGTAGAGCCGGGCGACACTGCCGTCGTAGGTGTAGACCAGGTGGTGCCACTGCCCGGCGCGGGGCGTCCCGTGCCAGCCCAGATCGGCGGCCCAGTGGGTTGCGCCGCCGTAGGCTCCACTGTTTCCCCAGTTGAGCGCAAGGTTCGTCCCCGCCGGGCCGCCGCGTCGCCCCCAGGCGATCAGGGTTTCTTCGTCGCCCCGGACACTCTCTTTGTAGGCCCAGACCTCGATGGTTCTCGGGCGGCTTCCGCACAACTCGGGGGGAGTCTCTCGCTCGTAGGAGTCGCCGGTGCCGCTGAAAAAAACAGCTTTCTGGCCGCCCAGCTCGCGAAGCTGCGGGCTGCCGACGCGCCGAAATCCGCCCCAGGTTTCTCCGGCGGCGTCGGAGGTGCGTGCATCAAGCTGGAAAACTATCATGGCGTTTGGGGCATCTTACCTCACCTCGTTCCGGGTCCAGGGCAAACGCATTTGAAATCTGCCCTGGGTTGATTGACGCTGTTGATATTTACTGCCGATTTACCATCGAATAAATTCGTGGCTACGACTACGAATTCGACCTGCACCTCGCAAGCGAGCTTTGTCGAATCTTAGAAATTTTCTGATTCGACGAGGGAAGCGCGATGGTGCGCCGCGCACCTATCGCTTGCTTCCTGAAGGTCGAATTTGTAGTTGTAGCCACGAATTTATTGCATTGAACGCGCTGAAACCACGGGCTTTAGACCGTGTGAGGAGCGTGACCCCATCCCTGGCCTTGCCAGGGATGGCTACAAGGACGTGGCTACGAAACGATTCGACCTGCACTCTCTCTACGCGGTGCCCTTCGTGTAGGATGGAGGCATGGGTAAGAGAAACAAGCGGGACGCAACTTCGGTCGGTACTCGCGGCAGTGCTCCTCCGAAGGACGATTCGGGCAAGTCCATATTGCACTACTGGAGTGGCGCACATACACGCC
>JANLTX010000060.1:0-21781 GCA_031363095.1 Armatimonadota bacterium
CGTTGTTCTGATCATCGGCATCCTGCTTGCCATCGCGGTGCCCAACTTCGTCCGTGCCCGTGAAGCGAGCCGCGCCAAGGCGTGCGTCGCGAACCTGAAGCAGATCGACTCTGCCAAGCAGCAGTGGGCGATGGACAACCGTGCGGCAGCCGGTGGCACTGTCACGGGTGGTATGCCGACGCTGGTTGGTACGGCTGGCTACATCAAGTCGGACCCGACCTGCCCGAGCAGCGGTGCGTACACGCTGGGCACCATCGAGGTCAACCCGACCTGCTCCATCGGCGGCGTGGTGACCAACCCGCTGTCCCACACCCTGCCGTAGGCCAAAAGCCCAAGACGCAGCAAAGACGGCTCCTCCGGGAGCCGTCTTTTTTTATGGTAATGCCGTACAATAGTCTCATGAAGGTCCAGATAGCCGCGTTTTCTCTTTTTCTTCCTCTGGTCGTTCTTTCTGCTCCGGCGCAGGCGCAGAACGACGAGATCGCGATCACGGTGGATGGCGAGCCGGTGGCGCTGACGGGCAAGGCGATTCGCACGCCCGACGGCGCGATTCTGGTTCCTCTGCGCGGCGTTTTTCAGAAGATGGGCGCGGCGGTGCAGTACAGCCCGCGCGAGCGTGCCATCGTCGCCGTTCGTGGGACAACTACAGTCACTCTGAAACTGGGCGAGCTGACGGGCTACATCAACGGAACTCCGTACTCGCTGACCACGCCCGCTCAGCTCGTGGGCGGCGCGACGCTGGTTCCCTTGCGCTTTCTGGCGCAGGCGTTCGGCGCGAAAGTCCGTTTCAGCCCGGTGACGCGCATCGCGTCGGTAACGACGAAAAATATTCCCACGGCGGCGATGGCGAGCCGCAAGCCAGAGCCGCTGACCGCGCCCGCCCCGATCTCGATTCCCGGTCTGCTACGCGGGACGATCACGGCGCTCGGCGAGGACGTGACGATCAAGGGCAGCGATGGCGTTCAAGAACGACTGGCACTTGCGCCCGAGCCGGTGATCCTGGTCAAGAGCGGCAAGAATCCGTCGGTGCGACGCAACCTCGATGCCCTGCGCGTCGGCGACTCCGTGATGGTCCGGCTCGATGGTGAGGGAAAAGCGCTGGTCGTCGAGGCTTTTGTCGCCGGTGCGACGGCTCCGCGCACCGTTGTCTCCGGCGAGAAAGCCATGAAGCCGGTGGTCGCGAGCCTGAAGCCGACGAAGCTCGAAATCTCCCAGCTCCGCCATGCGCTCCCCGGACGATGGGCGGCGGGCGGCACGTCGATTCCGTTCACCGTGACCGGGACGCCCGGCGCGAAAGCGACCCTGATCCTGCCCGACATTCCCGGCGCGGAGAACGTCGCGATGACCGAGAAAACCCCTGGCGTCTACGTCGCCAGTGTCAGTGTGCCCGCCGGGCTGAGCGTCAAGGAAGCCAATGCCACGGCCCGTCTGAGCCTCGACGAGCTGGCTTCCGCCGAGGTCGCACTCGATGGCACGCTCGCTATCGACTCCAGCGCTCCGACCCTCACCGAGCTGACCCCCGCCCTGGCGACCGTGACCCACGAGACCCGCCCGCAGCTCACCGGAATCTACACCGACATGGGCAGCGGGATCGACACGAAAAAGTCGAAGCTGCTGATCGGCGGCAAAGATGTCACGAATGATGCGGTCTTCACCGAGGGGTTTTTCTCCTACAAACCCGCGCTGGCGCTCAAGCCGGGCAAGATCGACGCCCAGCTTCTGGTGCGCGATGCCGCCGGGAACGAGCTGAAAAAAGAGTGGAGCTTCACGATTCAGGGCGCGTCCGCCGAGCCGATCCAGAGCGTGAGCCTCTCGCCCACGGACCAGGCGCTGAGCTACGGCGACGTTCTGACGGTGAAAGTGGTTGGCGTTCCGGGGGCGCAAGCGTCGTTCTCGCTCGGGGAGATCGTCCAGGACAAGCTCCTGCGTGAGGACTCGCCCGGAATCTACGTGGGCACCTACACGGTCCGCCGCGACGACGCCGTGGCCGGGGCGCAGGTGACGGTGCGGCTCGCCCCGCCCGGCGGTGGTCCGGTGGCGACCCGAACTGTCGGCACGACAGGCGGCGCGGCAGCGCCGACTGCGCCTGGCATGGGTTACAGCCCGATCATCGACACCCCGCAGGACGGTGCGTCGGTGGGGGATCGAGTGGTTCTCACAGGCCGCGCCCTGCCCGGCGCGAGCGTGAAAGTGACCCTGAAGTACAACGGGCGCAAGTTGGTGGTCCCGACCTCGGGGCAGATCGCGACGATCACGCTCAAGGCCGACGACAAAGGTGCCTGGTCCACGCAGCCATTAGTTCTAAAAGTCCCGCGCGACCTCACAGGCGTCACGATCACCGCCGAAGTCGTCGCACTGAGTGCAAATGGAGCGCCCTCGGCCCCGGCCACGGTGAAGTTCCGCCGCTGACCCATAATGCCCCCCGGCCCCCAGTAATGGGGGAGAAATGCAGATAAGTTACGTCCGAAGGACTTTGTGGCGAAGCCCTTAGCCACCGGGTGTTCTATGTCGGCGGAAAATAAGAAATGAGAAAAATTATTATGCCAGACTGGGCGATTCCGCTGCTTTTTGTGGTCGGTTATGTCGTTGTAATGAAATGGATTCTGCCTGGAATGGGCGTCTCCACCTGAATGGGCGGAAATTGTGCCGTCGAGTCTCGACGCGAAACCCCGGAACAAAAACCAGGCGACGGCGCAGGCAGCTAAAGCAGCCTGCTACGCGAATCCAAGGAGGCTGAAGCCCCCTGGAAAACGTAATGTTGGTGCAGCGCCGTTTACGGTGCTTTTATTTGCGTAGCAGGCTGCTTTAGCTGCCTGCTGGCGTTACGTCAGCCCAGGTGGTGCCGGTTTTTACCTCGACATCCAGTGTAACTCGGAGTGGGTAGGTTTTTTCCATCAACTCTTGAATTTTTGCGCCGATTTTTTCGACTTCTTCGGGGGGAGATTCGAATAAAAGTTCGTCGTGGACCTGAAGCAGTAGTTTTGTTCGTGGTTTTTCGGTTTCTAAGAACTTCCAGACATCGATCATGGCGAGCTTCATAATATCGGCGCTCGAACCCTGAATCGGCATGTTGGCCGCCGCACGCTCGGCAGCCTGCCGGAACTGGAAAATGCGGGCGTTGATGTCAGGAATCCAGCGTTTGCGGCCCAGAAGCGTCTGGACATACCCTTTTTCACGAGCAAACGTAATCGTGTCGTCTAAATACTCTTTGACGCCAGGAAATCTTGAAAAATAATTTTCTTTGAGTGACTTGGCTTCAGATTGGGGAATTTTTAATTGCCGAGCGAGTGCAAAATCAGAGATTCCGTAGAGAACGGCGTAGTTTACTGTTTTTGCCGCGCGGCGCATGTCTTTCGTGACATCTTCTGGCTCGATTCCATAGATTCTGCCTGCGGTATACACATGGATGTCTTCCCCCGAGTCGAACGCCGTGCAAAGTTCGGTATCTTCGGAGACATGGGCAAACAAACGAAGCTCGATCTGCGAATAGTCAGCAGAGATCAGCACCCAGCCGGGCGGCGCGACGAACGCACGGCGAATCTCGCGGCCCACAGCGGTGCGAATGGGGATATTTTGCAGGTTCGGGTTGCTGGAACTCAGTCGTCCGGTCGCGGCGACGGTCTGATGCAGCGATGTATGAATCCGGCCATCTCGTTTATCGACCAGAAGTGGCATGGCGTCGGCGTAGGTGCCCTTGAGCTTGGCTAATTCCCGATAACTCAGCACCAGCGCGACGATCTCATGGCTCTCGGCGAGCTGCTCCAGCACTTCAGCGTCAGTGGAGTATCCGGTGGTCGTTTTCTTGCCCGCCGGAAGCCCTAACTTCTCAAAAAGAACTACGGAAAGCTGCTTGGGCGAGTTAATTGTAAAAACTTCCCCGGCCAGTGTGTGAATTTGGGTTTCGAGCGCCGCAAGCTGCGTACCGAGGCTCGCCGACATCTTCTCGAACGCGGGCACATCGACCGCAAGGCCCGCCTGCTCCATCTGCGAGACAATCGGCGCGACCGGTAGCTCGATTTTCTGTAAAACATCGGTCAGGCCCTCAGCGGAAAGGCGCGGCTCCTGGACCGCACGCATGGCGAGAATCGACTCGGCGCTTCGGATCGCGCGGTCTTTCTCGCGGGCAAAGAACGCATCGTCGTCGAAGCCCTGCCGCTCTTTTTTGAGCGTGATCGGGGCATCTACGGCGCGGCTCGCGTAGTCTGCTGCGACTTCGTGCAGCGGAAAACTACCCCGTCGCCCGGCTCCGAGCAAGTACGCAGCAAGTTCCGTGTCAAAAGTGATATTTGTAAGCGTAAGTTGGTGTTTTGAGAGTGTGGTGAGAACGCTCCGGGCGTCATGGGTTACTTTGGGGATGTTAGGGTTTGTTAGAAATGCTCCTAACCCGGATATTTGCCCCCCGGCCCCCAGTAATGGGGGAGTTTGTAGCGGGGCTTCGTCGAAGAGGCCGCCCATGGCGGCAGGGAGCGGGGCGGAGTTCAGCGCGACGTAGTGCACCACGCCCTCAGCGACGGCCAGCGCGATTCCGTGGAGCGCGTCGTCCTCGCCCAGGTGTAGCGCGACCCCGACCGGGCCGTCGATTTTCTCGGGCAAGCTTTCAAAAATCTCGATCTCGGCGACTTTTGCAATGCTTTGAGAAACCACATAGCTCGTCTCTCCCGATTCAGCGACGGTATCCGAAGATTTTGGGCTTGTGAGGCGCTTGACGAGCGTTCTGAACTCCAATTTTTCAAAAAAAGCACGGGCTTTATCGGTCTCGAACGCATACGGGGCGCAGAGATCCGGAGCAGGCAGAACAACCTCGGGCAGCGGGACGTTTCGCTCGATTTGGGCCAGGTCGCGGCTCATCAGCATGGCGTCCGTCGCGCCGACGATGGCCGCTTGAATCCGTCCGGGCGTCACTTCGTCTAATTTGTGGAGCAGCGTGTCTACGTCGCCGAAGGTCTGGAGCAGCTTGACGGCGGTCTTCTCGCCGATGCCTGGAACCCCTGGAATGTTGTCGGACGCATCGCCGCGCAGCGCCCGCAGGTCTACAAGCTGACTGGGCTTCAGGCCGTAGCGGGCTTCCACGGCGGCCTCGTCGTAGATCACGGTGTCGGAGACGCCCTTCACGGTCGTCGTGACTCTGACGCCCGGCTCGACCAACTGGAGCGCGTCCAAATCCCCCGTGACGATCAGAACCTCGTAGCCTGCGGCCTTTCCCTGCCCGGCCAGCGTCCCGATGATGTCGTCGGCCTCGAAGCCTGCGGCCTCCAGCGCGGGGATTCCGAAGACCTGGCACAGCTCGCGGGCAAGTGGCCCCTGCGCCCGCAGGTCGTCGGGCGTCTCCTTGCGGGTGCCTTTGTACTCGGCGAACCGCACGTGCCGGAACGTCGGCTCGGGGCGATCCCAGGCGCAGAACATCAGGTGCGGTTTGTGCTGCTCGATCAGGGAGAGCACCATGTTCGTGAACGCATAGACCGCGTTGGTCGGCTGTCCGGCGCTGGTCGTGAGCGCACGCATGGCGAAGAAGCCGCGATAGAGCAACGAGTTGCCGTCGATGAGCACCAGGGTTGGCATAGGTTCTATTGTATCCTTGGTTTCCCTCCCCCCGCCTCGTGCTCGTTCCTCGCGTCGGCGACCCCCTCCCCGGCTCCGCGGGGGGCCGGGGGGAATCTCCCCATTATTGGGGCCGGGGGAAAACAGGGGGAAACTAAAACGCAGCTATGCTCATGGAGAACGTACGGACCTCGCCGGGGGCGATGGTCTGGAGGCGGCCCGCTTCGCGCTCGGCGGCGCGGCCCAGCACCTTGCAGTTGGCCGGTTCGATCCCGCAGACGTACTCGCCCTGGCCCATCATCTTCCACTGCGTCAGGTGGGGAAGCTCGGACTTTTTGTAGGCCACCGTGACGCCCCGGCCCGACGGACTCGTTATGGTCACTTCGACGCTCTCGCCGGGAACGTCGTGGAAGAAGCACTGCTCCGCGTAGCCGGGCGTCGGGGCGTCGAGGGTGAGGCAGCCTGCCAGCCCGCTCCTGGCCTCGGGGTCGCGCGGGGTCGTGGTGGAGCCGGGCGGCAACGTAATCGTCGTGCCTTCGTCTACGAGCGGCCAGCCGAAGTTGAGATGATAGAGCAGCATCAAGGGCGACGTTTGAAAGCCCTCGTTCGTGACCGTGTCGGTGATCGTGAGCGAGTTTTTTCCGACGGGGACGGTGATTTTTCGATGTAATCTCAGGTTCTCGCCGAAGACCGTCGCCTCTCGTAGCACGCCCTCGACGACGATAATCCCTTCGTCGCCGTCCCAGATTGTCCTGACCGAGGTGTCCGAGGCCGGAAGGTGCGAGAGCCGCCCGTGGATTCCCAGGGCGTCGTCGCCATCGACGTTCGCCGCGCCCGCGTTCGTCAGGCCGCAGCCCGTGAGCAGTCCGCCGTGGAACGTCTGAAGCCAGCCGCGATTCTCAGGCACCAGTGCGTGCGGGTGCGCCCAGCCGGTCGAAGAGACCCAGGCAAACGGGATTCCGTGCAGGCTCGCCGCGCCGATGTCCATCCCGCGCGAGAAAAGCACGGTGAAGTCCAGCCCGCCGCCGGAGCGCACCCGCGCCGCCCGAACTCCCCCCTCGACGCCTTCATCGTAGGTGAACCGCTCGACCCCAAGCGCCTGAGCCGTGTCGCCGATTCGCGCGGCCAGCTCCCGCCGCGTCAGACTTCGTCCATAAACCGTTGGCATGATGCCGATTATAGCATCGTCTTTGCCCCCTGCCCCCCAGTAATGGGGGAAACTCCCCTCCGGCTCCCCCGTTACCGGGGGCAGGGGGGTAGCTTTACGGGTAAACTCGGTGATATGAGTCAATTTGAGTTTCCCGCCGACCGCTACGAAAAGCCGGTCAAAGGATGGTTTCGTCGCTGTGGGCGCACGGGGCTGCACCTGCCCGCGATCTCGCTGGGCTGCTGGCACAACTTCGGTGATCCGGGCACGGACGCCGTGCGCCACACCGACGAAGCGAGCATGCACAAGAGCGCCAAAGAGATGCTCTTCACGGCGTTTGACCTCGGAATCACCCATTTCGATCTGGCGAACAACTATGGGCCATCGCCCGGTGCCGCCGAGACGCGTGTCGGGCGGATTTTAAAGGAAAACTTCGCCGAGTACCGCGATGAGCTGGTAATTTCCACAAAAGCGGGCTATCGGATGTGGCCGGGGCCGTATGGCGAGTGGGGAAGCCGCAAGTACCTGCTCACGAGCCTCAATGCAAGCCTGAAACGACTTCAAATGGACTACGTCGATATTTTTTACTCGCATCGGTTCGATCCGCATACGCCCCTGGAAGAGACCATGGGCGCCCTCGACACCGCCGTCCGTTCAGGAAAAGCGCTGTATTCGGCAATTTCGAGCTATTCTGCCGAGCACACCCGGCAGGCGCTGGCGATCTGCGAGCAAAGCGGGTTTGTGAAGCCGATCCTGCATCAGCCGAGTTATTCGCTGATCAACCGCTGGATCGAGCCGGATCTCTATGATGCCTGCGGCGAGCTTGGGGTCGGGCTGATCGCATTCTGTCCGCTGGCGCAGGGACTTCTGACGGACAAGTACCTCGGCGGAATCCCGGAGGACAGCCGCGCCAAGCAGCCGTCGGGGTTCTTGAGCGAGAACGCCGTGACGCCCGAACTCATCGAAAAACTCAAAAAGCTCGACGCGATTGCAAAAGAGCGCGGTCAGTCGCTGGCGCAGCTCTCGCTGAGCTGGGTCTTGCGCGACTCCCGCATGACGAGCGCGCTGATCGGTGCGAGCCGCGCCAGTCAGATCGTCGAGAACGTGAAAGCCGCCGAGAAGACCGAGTTCAGCGAGAGCGAGCTGTCGGCTATCGAAGCCGCGCTCTGAACCCACCCTTGCCCTCCCTTTGCGGCAAAGGGAGGGTGGACCCGAGGGAAACGAGTGGCCGGGTGGGTTCGAGTGGCCGGGTGGGTTCAGGCTCTACTGCTTGCGGGCTTCGCGGTCGCGGCTGCTCCCGCTGGAGCGGCCCGAGCTGCGAGAGTCCGACGAGCGCGAGGACGAACCCGTGGTGCGGCGGTCCGAGCTACTGCTGCTACGGTCGCGCCCGACGCTGCCCCGGTCGGTGGTTCCTCGATCCGAGCTGCCCCGGCCCTCGAAGCCGCCGGAGCGAGAGAACCTGTCGTCGCGGCCCGAGCCGAACGCGCCGAAGCGGTCATCCGTGCGGGACGCTTCCCGGTCGCGCGAGGTGCTTCCTCGCGAGAAACTGCCCTGGCTCTCGAAGCCGCCCGAGCGGGAGAATCTATCGTCGCGGTCGGAGTTGCCGGGGCGAACCAGGCGCTCTTTCTGCGGCTCTGAGCGATAGAACCTATCGTCATTGCGCCGGTCGTCGCTTCTGCGGTCGTCCCGATCATAACGATCAAACCGGCGATTGTCCAGAAAGATCACGCGGCGGGCGGGCGTCACGCGCCAGTAGTCGCAGTAGTCGTCCCAGCGGGTCCACGAGACGTTTCCCACGGAGATCGTCAGGGTGGACATCGGGGCGAAGCGGGAGCCGTAGCGCCAGGGCTGATAGTCGCAGTAGCCGCCGTAGAACGTCATCCCCGGATACCAGCCCATGGAGCAGTAGTCGCTCCAGGTCGGAGCCAGCCCGACATACACCGGCCTCACGTAGTCGTAGCGCTGCGGCAGCGGATACCAGCGCGCCCCCGACGCCGCGAGGTTCTCCAGGTAGCTACTCCCCGAGAGATAGAGCGTCGGCGCTCCGTTCTCGACCGTGAAGTACATCCCTCCGTTGGTCCGCCCGAAGCGCATCACATAGAGATTGTTGCCCTCGAACGGCACGGAAATTACCTGGCCACGCGTGTCGAAAAGCTGGTAGCCATCCTGATCGAAACAGGCTCGGGTGATGCGAATGTCTCGGCCTTCGCGCAGCTCGCGCCAGGAAATGCTGTCGTCGTAGCGGTCCGAATACGAGCCGCGCAGAGGCGGAGCCAGCGGCGTCGTGTCGTCGTAGATTTGAGCGCGAGCCGTCGTCGGCGCAAGCATCAGGCCGCCAAGGAGAGCGAAAAGAGCCAGTTTCATGATCCAAAGTACCTCTTGTAGGTTCTTAGACGACAAAGCCAGCCCGCGCGTGACAGGAATTTTCTACGGGGCGCTCAGGCCGCCCAGCCAGAGGGTGTTCTCTGTCGTCTCCGCGCCTGCCAGCCCGCTGGCATCGATCAGGGCGATTTGCTTGATTCGGGCGACATCGAACCTGGCGTCCGGGTCTTTGCTGTCTTGCGAGGGGTTCCAGTCGGACAGCGCCAGCCGGACGGTTTTCTTCTTTTTCTCGCCGGGTACCGAGATCGGAATGTCCCATTTTGCGCCCCGGTCATCTTCGAGCTGGAGCCGAAGCGTCGCGGGCTTTTCCGAGGCCAGGCTCAGAGTCAGCGCGGTTTTCATCGCGAGAGATTTCGGGGGCAGAGGGCGTATCATTCCGCCGACGCGCGTCGCGCCGGAGCGGTAGGTCGCCTCCAGAGCGGGGCTGTCGAGTGGCGACATCGCCACGCGTTTCATGCGAAGCCCGCCGACGGGAAGCCAGCTTGCCTGGGGACGCGTCAGTCCGTCGAGTCCTGGCGCGGCGGGAGCGGTCGCCGAAAAATTCACCTCGCGGAGGGTGAGAAAACGCGGCCCGGCGATGGCATCGGGGAAGAAAAGCTGGGCGACCGGGCTTTTGTCCCGCACGAACAGCATATCGAGATCGAGCAGCCCGAGGCTCTGGACACTCGATAGCTCCAGCTTGCCGCTCGTATCTTTCGGGTCGCCGGGGCCGGTGGAGAGCGAGAAATCCGCCGCGCTCAGCTCGACCTTTTGCCAGTCGCTTTTGGGCGTCGCGACGACAGCCAGCCAGCGCCCGCCATTTTTTTCTTCCAGCGTGACGGCCAGGGTGCGCGGGCCGTCGGTCTTGACCTCGAAGCGGGCGGCTCTGGCGTCCTTGAAGCCGCCGGGCAGGGGCAGCATCATGGCGCCAAGCTCCGCCGGGTCGATTTTGTAGTCGAAGCGAAGCTCCCCGGAGAGGGGGATACTTTTCTTGACCTCGCCCGCCACAACCCAGTCACCTGGCTCGGCGGTAGGAAGCCCTCCTTCGGCCAGGGCGAGTGTCGTCAGTAGCAGAAAAATCAGTTTCATACCACAAAGACAGCCGCCCCGGCCCGAAGGTTACGCGGCGTTATTTTTTGCCGCTACCGCCGTTGTCGTCGTTGCCGCCCCGGTCGTTGCCGCCGCCGTGGCGTCCGTCTTCCCAGCCGCCGTCGTTGCTCTCATCCTCGATCTTGAGAATTTTCGCCGTGAGAGTGTCGGTATCGGGGTTGAAGCTTCCTTTGGCCTCCACGAGCGTTCCCGGATTGGCTACCAGATAGTTGAAGAACCGCGCCGCGCCCACCGCGACACCCCGGTCGGAGCGATAGATCGTGGTGTCGTTGGTGACAACCTTGATCCGAATCCGGCGCGGCTCGGCCCCGATCATGTGGACGGCGCGCAGAACGAACGTCTTGTTGGCGATGCTGACATCGTCGGCGATTCCTTCGACCTCGACCCGGAAGCTCTCGTCGGAGCCGGTGTCGTTCTTAATCACCACGCGGGTGGCGACGAACCGGTCTGTCGCGGTGTTGAAGCGTCCCCGCACCTCGACGACCTGGTTCACCGCGAGCGCTGCCGGAGCGGTCGAGCCACGGAAGAAGATCGCGGTGTCGGCGGTCGTCACGACGGGCACCGGGCGTCCATCGCGGCGGCGTAGCAGGAAGTTCTGGGTCGGAGCCGTTCCGTCGAGGCGCGTGATCACGCCGCGAATCTCATGGCGCTCGTGACGCTCCGGGTTGTCCAGCCCCGCTGCCGGTCCTTCGCGCAGGGCCGGGATGATTTTTCCGCCTTCGACCTTGAAATTTGCCAGATCGAAATCGACGATCAGGTTCTCGTCGGCCCCGGCCCCGAGAGTTTTGGGGGCCGAAAAGCTCAGCGTGAGCGGGACGTTGCCCCCCGAGTCCCGAGTGAGGGCATCGGTCAGCGGCAGGCTCTGCCCCGTGACACTGCCCTTCGGAAAGAGCGTCATGGTCGGCTTGACCGTGACCCTGACGCCCGTGTAGCTGCCCGCTGGAATCTCGGCGCTGGCCAGAAACGAGTAGCGTGCCCCCGAGACATCTCTCAGGCGGCGCAGGTCCAGCACCTGGCCTTCGGGATCGTCGAAGAGGGTCACGCTGGTGCCGTCGGCCCCGATCAGCTCGGCCTTGAGAACGGTCGCCCAGACCGAGTCGTAGTCCTCACGGAGGCTGTCGGTCAGCAGCACGGTCGCGCGGCTCGTGCCGCCACCCCCGCCGACGGGAGCGCTTCCACTGCCGCACCCGGCGAGCCAGAGCGCCGCCGGGAGAGCACCGACCAGGCCGAGAAGAGAGAGGGTTTGTTTGTTGCGATTCATGGTTTCAGGGTTCTTTCTTGTTTTCTGCGCCCTGCTGGTGTATCTTGCCAGCAGGGCGATTCGCCTCAGAGGTGCGGGCAGGATTCTGTCCAGGAGCCGCCCGCATCCCTGCTAACGTCTTTTGACGGCTTCCCCGATGTCGAGAAGCCCTTCGCCTAATTTTCCGGCGATCTCCGGGTTCTGAGAGTCTACGGGCCGGGCGGTTCTTTCCAGAAACTCGACGACTCTGTCGGCGCGCAGGCTCGGGTTGGCCGAGCGCACCAGCGCCGCTGCCCCCGCGACGAACGGCGCGGCGAACGAGGTCCCCGACCACGAGGCGTACCCCGCCTTGCCGAACGTCGAGCGGATTCCGGTGCCCGGCGCGACCAGATCGACGGGCGAGCCGTAGTTGGCAAAGCGCGCCCGCTGGTTCTCTGCGTTTACCGCTGTCGTGCAGACGACGCTACTTTCGAGGGCGGGAAAGTCCACGCGTGCCAGGCCGTCGTTGCCAGCGGCGGCCACCACCACGACGCCCCGTTCTCTGGCGGCATCGATAGCCTCTTTCAGAAACCGAGAGGCTTCATCGCTCCCCAGGCTGAGGTTGATGACGTTCGCGCCATGGTCAATCGCCCAGTGCATTCCCTGAAGCACCCCCAGCGTCGTGCCGGACCCATCGCCGTTGAGCACGCGCACCGGGAGAATTTTGGCATCGGGGGCGATTTTTGCAATCAGCCCGCTGACCATCGTCCCGTGTCCCACGACATTGTTGAGCGTCCCGTCGGAGTCGTCGTCGGGCGGGGTTTCTGGAGCCAGGACATCGTAGCCGGGCAGGAGGTGATTTTGCAGGTCCGGGTGGTTTGACTCGACGCCCGTATCCAGCACAGCAACAGTAATCCCTGCGCCGCGCGTCACCGATTGGGCTGCAGGCAGCCTGACCTGCTCCCAGGCACCCTGGTTCTCGAAGCCCGTGTCCGACCCGCCCGAGGCGCTGAGTCGAATATCGAATGCCTGGTGGATGGGCGAGCCGTGAACCTCGGGGGAGCGCAGGAAGCGGTTCTTCTCCGTGCCGCTCACCCGACTGTCGCGCGAGATCCGCCCGGTGATTTCGTCCTCGTCGTCGTCGTCGCGCAGCCGGACCCGAAAAAGTCCGCCGGTGCCGCCGTCTTCGAGTGTCACGCCCAGCTCCCGCTCGATAGCCGCCCGGTCCGCGCCGGGCGCGAGCGCCACCAGCACCGAGCGCGAGCCGCCGGGCGGCGGAGGGATCGTCGGAGTGGGCGTCGGGGTCGGGGTGCCATTGGTCGTGGGGCTGCCGCTCCCACCGCATCCGATCAGCCCGGCGAGTGCGCCGCTCAGCGCGAGTGTAGCGATCCCCCGGCCCCTTGCCCTCGCCTTTTTCCCGCTTGGCAGGGGCGAGGGAAGGGGAGACTGTTGTTTGTGTTTCATGAATTTCATCGGATGCCTGCCAGTGTGAATGCTGCCCAGTGATAGGGGTGCGGAAAGTGCTGGCGCAGCGTGCGTTGCGCCTGTCGTAGTGCCGCTGCCGGAGTCATTGTCGGCAGGAGCGCATAAAAGTGGGTCATCAGTTCCGTGGTCGCTTCGTCGTCGGCGGGCCAGAGGCTCGCCGCGACGCGTCGCGTGCCTGCCGCGAGAAACCCGCGCGTCAGCCCGAGCAGCTCCTCGCCCGGCGCGACGCTTGCCTGGGCCGTCTGGCACGCGCTGAGAGTCACCAGTTCGGCATCGAGCTTGAGAGTGTAGAGGTCTCGCGCCAGTAGCCAGCCGTCGGCGAGCTTCAGGCCCGAGAACAGCGGGTTGTCGTCGCGGAACCGGGCATGTGTTGCAATGTGCAAGGTTCTCAGTGTTGGGGCCAGCGCACTCAGCACCGCGCCGCTCGCCCGCTGCCCTGTTTCGACCCGAGCGCCCGGCAAACCCTTCGCTATCGCCTCGATCTCGCTGGCGATCCGCTCGATGCCGGGCGCGGGGACGCCTAAAAGCAGCGCTCCGGTCTTGAGAGAGGCCGGGCGGTTTTTCAGCGTCAAATACAGCGCGGCGCTGGGCACGGTCAGAATTTCCCAGCGCTCCAGGGCCGGGCAGCTTCCGTCCAGGAGGGCGTGCAGGGGCAGTCCGTGGAGCGGTCCGTGGGGAACCGCCGTTAATTTCTCGCCGGGCAAGAGACTCTCCAGCGGGCGTAGCAAAGAATCGTACAGCTCGCGCAGGACGCTGTCGGCTCCGGCCTGGAGCGTGGCGGGCAGCAGCCGGGTGAGCGGCGTCTCTCGCTCGGGTTTCTGGAGCTGGTAGCGCAGCCGCCGAGCCGCGTGGCGCAGCATCTCCAGCGAGGCTAACTCCCGCACCGCGCTGATTTTCCGCGCCGAGATCACCAGCGCCCCGAGTTTCTCTTGCGTGGAGAAATAAACGACCAGGGATTCATCTGTGCTCAGCGCGGCTTGAAGCTCCCGAAGGTCCACGCCGGAGAAGCCCGCCAGCAGCGTCCCGTCCCGGTGCTGAAGCTCGGCGGCTTTGAGCGCGTCGTCCCAGGCTCGCTCCAGCGTCGCCAGCGGACGTGCCTGTGGCCGAAAGCGGCGCGGGTCGTCCGGGTCGGCGCTCTCCAGGGCGTGCTCCTCGCGGTAGGCCCGGCTGAGCTGCGCCCGGAGCGCCTCGGCCTCGGGGGCGAGCGGGGCTTGCTGGCCTAAAACTCTCTCCAGAAGCAGCCGTGATTTTGCCCGCTCGATCACCGAGAGCACTTCGGCGAGGTCCGACTTGCCGCCCCGAGTCAGCAGGGCGTCGATCAGGGCTTCGTAGATTTCGAGCTTGTCCGACAGATACGCCAGGTGCAGCTCTTCTGGCGCGATCTGAGTGCGGGCAGCCTCCAGCACCTGGACAGCTTCTCGGAGGCACGAAAGGGCGCGGCGCGGGTGGCCTGTGTCGGCGTGAACTCGGGCGAGGGCGCGGAGGGCGCGGCACTCCAGCCAGCCCCGGTGATTTTTCTGCGCGGCGCGGCGAATGGCCTGGAGCGAGCGCAGGCTGTGGTCGCCCTGAAGGAACCGGGCCTCGGCGGCCCAGCCTGCGAGCTTCCGGCGGGCAAACGCGTGGGCGGCGGCGCGGGCGTCCTCGGGGCTGCCACCGGGAAGGCTCGCCCGCATCAGCCGGACTCGGGCGAGCCGGACTCCGTTGTGGCGGCGCTTGTAGATTTTCTCGGCAAGCGAGAGCGCGGCGCGGGCCTCGTCGGGCTGGCCCTGGGCGGCGAGCGCGGCGGCTCGGAGCGCGTGGGCATGGGCCTCGTCGTCGGGGAGCGGCAGGCGGGCGAAGCTTTCGAGTGCGCTCTGGGTGAGCGCGAGAGCCTCGGGCCAGAGATTGAGCGCGAGCGAGGCTTCGGCGGCATCGAGCGCGGCGCGGGCGTCCTCGTGGAGCCGACCTTTCGCCTGGAACGTCCGGCGGGCGCGAGCGAGCGCGGCGAGCGCGGCGACCGGTCGGCCCGACGCGTGGTGGAGATACCCGAGGTTCGTCTCGACCTCGGCGGCCTCCACGTCCATGGCGCGAGCGGCGTAGGCGTCGCGGGCTTGCTCATGGAGCGGCAGGGCTTCGTCGATCCGGCCCAGCTCGGCCAGAGCGTTGGCGCGGTTGGTCGCCGTGAGCGCGAGTGCGAGCGTATCGCCGAGCGCCTCGAACGTTCTTGTAGCGCTTTCGTAGCGCAACAGAGCTTCGTCGTAGCGGTCGCAGCGCCAGTAGAGATTCCCGACATTGCACCGGGCGCGGGCGGCGTCGGCGTCGGCTCCGAGCGCTTCGAGGGCAGCGATGGTTGTCTCGCCCAGAGAGAACGCTTCGTCGTAGCGGCCCAGCATCCCGAGCGAGTCGATCTTCCCGATCTGCGTTTTTGCCGAGAGAACCGCATCGCCCGCCGTGCTTGCCAGGCGCGCGGCCTCGTCGAATGCCAGCAGCGCGTCGGCGTGACGACCTTCCTGGCGAAGCGTCCGCGCCTCTCTCAGCGCTCCCTCGACGGCGGGCGGCAGGCTCATGCACCCACCTCGATGTTTTCTAAAAGCAGGGTCTCGCTCTCCAGCCAGAGCTGCACCGACCACTGCCCGGCAGGAACCGACTCCGCGTGCCACTCGGCTCCCTCGGAGCGGGCGATGCGCGTCGTGCCGCTGGCCATCAGAAAGACACCCTCGGCAGGAAGCGTCGCCCCGGTGGTTTTTTCGTAGACCTGCCCGATGAGATAGCTTGTCTGTCCTGCCGTGCGCTCTTCCCATAAATCGACCAGATAGGTTTCCGTCTCAAAAATTCGCTGAAACGAGCTGCCGGGCATGCCCTGGCTACCGTCTCGGGCCAGAACAAGACCCTGGCGACCATCGAAGCGTAGCGCCGCGAGAATCCCAGGGCGTGGTTTGGGCTTTGCAAATATCTGCCGGGCCGCCTGAAGCGCCAACGCCGGAGGGGAAGACACCGGGGTACCAAGGGCTGCTCTCAAGTCTTCTTCCAGATTTTGGTCGTCGCGTCGCATCGTGCTTTTAGAGAATGCCGAACTTTCCCCAAAAATACATCCGGGCAATTTAATTTTCTAAAGTTTTTTTCAGGCGCTCCAGGCACCGGGCGCGGCGCGGCCCGAGCGAGCCTACGGGAATCTTCAGCTCGCCCGCGAGTTCTGCGTAGCCGGGCGGGTCTTCGCTGTAGAGCCGGGTGAGCAACGTTCGGCACGGCTCGGGTAGCTGCGAGAGTGCCGTGCGAAGCAGAAAAAGTCGTTCCTCCGTCAGCGCGGCGTCCTCGGGCGACGGGCCGGGGTCGGGGAGGGATTCGGGAATCTCGGAGAGTGCTCGGCGACGACGCGCCCAGCCTGCGGCCTCCTGGCGCGTGACGGCAGCGAGCCAGCCCGCCAGTTTTTCGCTGTTTTTCAGGGTCGCGAGCTGGGAGTAGAGCTTGAGGCAGACGTTCTGGAACAGGTCCTCGGCGTCGGGCGTCGGGACATTGCAGCGCCTCAGAATGGACCAGATCAGCCCGGCGTAGCGATTTAGAAGCGCGTCCCAGGCGGCAGCGTCGCCGCGCAGACACTTTTCGACCAGTTCCCGGTCGGCCTGTGGCTTCACTACGGTGCCCGAAACCGCAATGCCAGGGCCAGCGGAACCCCGATGCGCTCATTTACCGGCTCGACCAGCCGCTCCAGCGTCAGCCCGGCATTGCTGGCGGCATCAAGATAGTGGGAGATCAGGTGCGGCTCGCGGGCGATGCGGCGCTCGGCTCCGTCGCAGTCCATGAAACGCAGGTACGGCGCGTGGCCCTTTCGGAGCGCGGCGCGGCTCTCGGCGCGGGCGGCGCAGAGTCCGTGCGGGTGTAGCTCGCTGATGAGAAGCGCTCCGCCCGGAGTCAGCGTCCGCGCCAGCTCGACAAATGCCTTGGGCAGATCGCTTAAGAAGCTCAGGGTCAGGGCGCAGAGCGCGACATCGAGGTAGTGGTCGGGCAGGGGCAGAGCGGCGAGCAGGTCGCCCCGCGCCAGCTTGACCGGAAGCTCGGCATCGTCGGCCTTGCGGCGGGCGCGGGCGAGCATGGCGGCGCACAGGTCGATCCCGATCACCTCGGCAGCCTGGGTTCGGGCGAGCGGCAGGGTGTAGCGCCCGGTCCCACAGCCGATATCCCCGACGATCTTTCCCTTGAGCGAAGGAATGAGCGAGAGCAGCGCCTCGCTTTCTTGCTTGAGCGCCGGATCGCCGCTGAGCCGGGCATCGTAGGTATCGGCCAGCAGCGCAAACCCCTCGGCGGGCGGCAGATAGCTCGCGTCCTCGTCCATCTCTTGTGGAAGGGTACCACGCCCGCCCGGAAGAGCCGCCCGGATAATCGCCCGTATGAACACGGGCGTCATGGCGAGCAAGCTCGACGAAGTCGCTCCGCGACAGAATTTTTGAATTTTTTGGGACGATTTTGTCAGAATGGAGGTTTTCACCCGTTGTAGTAAGTGAGGGAGAACGTTTTTATGGAATCATCACGTCGTAATCGCCTGGAGGTCAGTCTGCACATTGTGTGGTGTACCTATCAGCGCCAGCCATTAATTACATCTACTCTGGAGTCAACCATCTACCGTGTTATCGAAGGAGAAGCCCGAAAACTGGGCTGCTCATTTCTGGCTATCGGTGGAATGGAAGATCATGTGCATGTGATTGTCCTATTGCCATCCACAACGACCATTGCCCGGCTTCTACAACAAATGAAAGGAGTCTCTTCTTCGGTAGCACGCGATTTACTCGGGCCAGAGGGGTATTTCCGCTGGGCAGATGGTTATGCAGCGTTTGCAATGAGTCCAAATCATCGTCAAAAAGCTATTGTCTATGTAAATCGGCAGAAAGAACATCATCGGCAGAGCAAACTACGGCCTGCCTGGGAACACGCTCCCGAGCAAAACAACTCAGATTCTGTCGCGGAGCGACTTCGTCGAGCTTGCTCGCCATGACGCCCGTGTTCATACGGGCGATTCTTCTGGCCGGATATAATCGGGGCATGACTCGCAATCCTGGTACGCCGCTGGACCTTTCCTGGGTCGAGAGCGTCCGCGTGAATCGACCCGCTGTCGAGCGGCGGGTTTCTACATTGCCCGGTCGCCGGACCGTGAAGAAAGAGTGGCAGGCGGCCTGGCTCTTGAAAGCCGTCGCCTGCATGGACCTCACGACGCTCGCGGGCGACGACACGCCGGGAAACGTCGCGCGGCTTTGCGCCAAGGCCAGAAATCCGGTTCGCGCCGATCTCCTCAGAGCACTGGGTTGCGAGGAGCTGAACCTCACCGTCGGCGCGGTGTGCGTCTACCACGAGCTGATCCCGCACGCGGTGAGAGCGCTTCAGGGAAGTAATATCCCCGTCGCGGCAGTTTCGACGGGCTTCCCTGCCGGACTCTCACCGTTTGCGCTCCGCCTTCAAGAAATTCGTGAGTCCGTGGCGCTTGGCGCAAGAGAGATCGACATCGTGATCTCGCGCCGCCACGCCCTCACGGGCGACTGGCCCGCGCTCTACGAAGAGATAAAGCAGATGCGAGAAGCCTGCGGCGACGCTCACATGAAGACCATCTTAGCGACGGGCGAGCTGGGAAGCTTGAAAAACGTCTACAAAGCGAGCCTGGTTTGCATGATGGCGGGCGCAGATTTCATTAAAACCAGCACGGGCAAAGAGCCGACAAACGCCACCACCGGAAATAGCCTGATAATGGCTCGCGCGATTCGAGAGTTCTACGAGAAAACCGAGCATATTGTCGGGTTCAAGCCAGCAGGCGGAATTAAAACCGCCAAGCAAGCCATGGAGTGGCTGATCTTAATCAAAGAAGAGCTGGGAGATACCTGGTTAACCCCGGAGTTATTTAGAATCGGAGCCAGTAGCCTGCTCTCGGATATCGAGCGGCAACTGGAGCACTTCGTCACGGGCAGATACGCGGCCTATCACCATCACCCGATGGCGTGATCCGCAAACTGTCGCCACGGAAACTCGTCTATGTCTGAAGGACATTCGGCAGGCAGTGCCCTGAGCGAGTGATTTCAATCACTCGAAGGAAACCCGGCCCATGGCGCGGAAGTTAGCGCCGATGAAACTGACGATCTTCGGGACGGCAGCGGCGGAAGCCTGGCCCGCGCCGTTCTGCCGCTGCAAAGCTTGCCAGGAAGCCAGAAAGCGCGGCGGACCCAACCTGCGCTCGCGCTCCGGCGCTCTAATCGACGACGACCTGAAAATCGACTTCGGGCCGGATACGGTGATGCAGCTCATTCGGGCCGGACGCGATCTCTGTGATCTCAAGACCCTTGTTTTTACCCATCAGCACTCGGATCACATCGTGCCGAGCGAGCTGGAGTGGAGCGGCGGGGTTTTTACCAACACCCCTCCCGCCGAACCGATCTCGGTTTTTGGCAACGAGCAGGTCTGCCAGATGATTTTAAGAGAGTTCCCCGACCCGCTTCGGCTGAACCTGGCCCTTCAGCCCGCGCTCAAAGCCTTCGAGACGGTGAAAACCCCGGCGGGCGACGAAATCTTGCCGCTCGCGGCGGATCACGTCGCGGGCGCGCTGGTTCTGCGAATTACCCGGCCCTCGGGAAAGTCTATTTTCTGGGGCCACGACTCGGGGCTGTATCCGACCGAGACGCTGGATGCGCTGGAGAGCGCCGGGCCGGTCGAGCTGGCGACGCTGGACTGCACCTACGGCGGCGCGCCCAGCAAGAACCGGGGACACCTCGGCATCGACGGCGTGATCTTGATGCGCGATGAATTAGTCCGGCGCGGCGTCGTGACCGAGAAAACAAAGTGCATCGCCACCCACTTCTCCCACAACGGCGGCCTGCTCCACGAAGAGCTTGTGGAAGCCTTTCTCCCGCACCAAATTCTCGTCGCGTTCGACGGCATCACCATTACGGTATAACACGTGACAAAAGTGCAGTTAGAGCAAGAAAGAAACGATCTTATCGCCCTCGCACGGCAATTCCTGGGGAGGGAACTGGCAACACGCGAACGAAAATGCCTTGAGGTAATTGACAGCATCGTTTCTATTCGTTTTCTCGCCGTGCGGTTTCCTCAGGTTGCGGTGGAGCAAGACTTCGAGGCGTATTTTGTGGATTATGTGGACTACTGCGAAGATACGCTGGGATATTGCCTGACAAAGCTGAGTGATATGGACGATTCCACACGGTTCAGTGCGGTCGAAGTTTTACGCGGACTCGGACCAGATAGCACTCTGGCGATTCCGAAGCTTTGTGAGTTACTTAAAAACGACCCGGACGAGCAGGTTCGCGCTCACTGTGCTTTTACATTGTCGGAGCTGGCCCGGTTCGCGCCGGAGTCTGTTCTGGCAATTCGTCAGGCGCTGGAGCATGGTTTGGGAGATTCAAGTGCTGAAGTTGTCGCGGAAGCAGAAGCGGCGCTGGAGCGTTTGTGACTTTTTCGGAAGCTGACGGTAGAGTTTCGCGGTGGCTCAGGCGGCGGACAGAAGCCCGGTCTCGATAGTGAGGCCAGGACCGAACGACATTGCGAGAATTTTTTCGTCCGGTTTCAAGCCCCGCGCCTGAAGCTCTTTCAAAACAAATAAAATCGTGGCGCTGCTCATGTTGCCACAGGTTCGAAGAACCTCGCGCGAGGCTCCGAGGGTTTCTTTGGGAAGTCCAAGCCCGCTTTCTACTCTATCTAAGATCGCGCGTCCGCCGGGATGGATGGCCCAGTGCGTTATCTGTTCTTGCGTCAGCCTGGCGCGGGAGAGAAGGGGAGCAAGAGCGTCGCTCAGGTTGGTCTGGATGATCTCGGGGATATACGACGAGAGCCGCATCCGAAAACCGGTATCGCCGATGGTCCAGGCCATGTCCGCCTCGCCCGCCGGAGCGATGGCCGACGCGAACGCATCGAGCCGGAGCGCCGGGCCGCTCGGGATGCGTGCGCTCACCAGCGCGGCGCTGGCTCCGTCGGCGAACACGGCTCCGGCCAGAAGGTCGTCGGGCGCGGCGGTCCACTGCACATGGAGCGTACAAAGCTCCAGGCAGACCACCAGAACCACCGCATCCGGGTTGGACTCGCAGAACGCCTTCGCCATCCGAAGCGCCGGGAATGCCGCATAGCAGCCCATGAACCCGAGGTGATACCGCTCGACTCCCGCGTGAAGCCCGAGAGCTTCCAGAATCGCAAAGTCCGGGCCGGGCTGGAAGAAACCGGTGCACGAAACCGTGATCAAGTGGGTCAGCTCGGAGGGCGCAAACCCGGACTTTGCCAGAATCTCTCGGGCGATGTCCGTGAACATCCCTCGGGCCGACTCGGTGTAGAGCGCGTTGCGCTCCCCGGTGGACGGGCACAGAAGCGCCCCGGTTTCCCTGTCGAAGAAAATCCCTGAGGGAGAATCAGGCAGTAAATCCGCCACGACGCTGTGGCGCTGCTCGATCCCTGAGCGCACAAAAAGCTGATGGATGATCTTCTCCGTCCTTCGATCTCCCCCCGCGATGTTTTTCTGGAGCATCGCCGCGATATCTTTTTGCGCATAGCAGTGGGGAGGAAGCAGCGTTTCGAGACAATGAATATAGGAAGCCATGGTCTCGAAACTGTATCTTGATTGCTGCGTACATGCCCGGAATGATCCAGGGCAAACGCATTTGGATTTAGATTTAGTGCGTGTCTCCGTGGAATAAATTCCCGGCTATGGCTACAAATTCGACCTTCAGGAAGCAAGCTTCCCTCGTCGAATCCAGAAATTCTCTTTAATTCGACAAGATTGGCTTGCCAATCGCAGGTCGAATTTGTAGTTGTAGCCACGAATTCATTGCATTGAACGCGCTGAAACCACGGGCTTTAGACCGTGTGAGGAGCGTGACCCCATCCCTGGCCTTGCCAGGGATGGCTACAAGGACGCGGCTACGAAACGATTCGACCTGCACTCTCTCTACCCGGTGCCCTTCGTG
>JANLTX010000125.1:0-43923 GCA_031363095.1 Armatimonadota bacterium
CGCTATGGGGGATCTCGATTTCTGGGGTTTATGGCGCGGGGGTTCCACCCGTTCCCTTTCCGAACACGGTAGTTAAGACCCGCTGCGGCGACGATACTTGGGCCACAAGGCCCCGGCAAAATAGCACAATCCCAGATTTTATGTGAAAACCACCCGAGCTTCGTCGCTCGGGTGGTTTTTTGCTTTGCTCCGGCCAGGCTTGACAAGAGCGGTCTCACTGGGTACACTTTGTGAAAAGAGGCACAAAGTATGAGCATCCTGACGACCGAGTTCGCCCTCCCCACGCTCCCCGCCGCACGCCGTGCGCCCGAGAGCGATATCTCCGATCTGGCCGAGAAGGTCTGGGCGTCGGAGCGGCTGACGGCGCAGGACGGGCTTCGGCTTTTTCTTCATCCTAACCTCGATGAGCTGGCGATACTGGCGGACTCGGTGCGCAGGCGGCTCAACCCCGAGCGAGTCGTGACCTACATTGTCAGCCGCAATATCAACTACACCAATGTCTGCTGGGTGCGTTGCTCATTCTGCAACTTCTACCGGACGCCAGGAGACACCTCAGGCGACTCGTATGTGTTAACCCGCGACGAGATCCGCCGGAAGCTTCGTGAGCTTGCTGAGGTGGGCGGGGTCGAGATGCTGATGCAGGGTGGTCTGAACCCGAAGCTCAAGATCGAGTGGTACGAGGAGCTTTTAGGCTGGATGCGCGAAGAATTTCCGCAGATTATCCGGCACTGTTTCTCGCCTGCCGAGCTTATTTATCTGGCTAAGATCAGTAAACTCTCTATGAAAGAGCTTCTTATTCGGCTCAAAGCATCGGGTTTGCAGTCGATTCCCGGTGGTGGCGCAGAAATTCTGACGGATCGGGTGCGAAATTTCATCTCGCCTTACAAAGATACGGCTGATGAGTGGCTCGGGTGCATGCGGGCGGCCCACAGGGTCGGGATTCCGTCCACCGCGACCATGATGTACGGCTCGGTCGATACGTTTGAAGACCGCGTCGAGCATCTCACAAAGCTTCGTGCGCTCCAGGACGAGTCTCTGACAAACTCTCCGGCGGCGTTCACGGCGTTTGCAGCCTGGAACTACCAGCCCGATGGCACCGAATTGGGCGGCGTCCGGGCATCGGGGTTCGACTACTTGCGGACGATTGCCGTCGCGCGGCTCATGCTCGACAACTTCCCCCACTTTCAGGCATCGTGGGTGACGCAGGGGCCAAAGATCGGGCAGCTCTCGCTCAGCTATGGGGTCGATGACTTCGGCCAGACCATGATGGAGGAGAACGTCGTGAGCACGGCAGGCTGCACGTTTGCCGTCCCGCTGGAAGAGATGGAGCGCCTGATTCTGGATGCGGGCTATGCCCCGGCCCGAAGAAATACCCGCTACGAGCGCGTCTAAGCCGGGTCAGGATGCCTTGCACGATAAACGTGCGGCAACGGGGCGAAGCGCCAAGCCTGCTTCGCAGGCGGAGAGCGTAACCATTTCGTGCTCTGGTGCGTTTCTACGGCATGAAACGCATCCTGGCTTTTACGCTCACCGAGCTGATGGTGGTGATTGCCATCATCGCCATTATTGCAGCGATTCTTTTTCCTGTCTTTCAGTCGGCCAAAGATAGTGCAAAGAAAAGTAGCTGTCTTTCGAATATAAAACAAATCTCCCTGGGGATCTTGATGTATCTTCAAGACTATGATGAGAAAATGCCCCACAAAAATCAGTACCAGGAGCTTGTTCATCCGTACTTAAAAAACGATAAGATTTATCGTTGTCCAAAAGTGAAAAGATCGTCGGGGGGCCAGGGGTATGCGCTGGAGTCGCGGCTAATCGGAAAAAGTTTGTATCAGATAAAAGAGTTGGGAAAAAGACCGATGTTCTGGGATTCGTTGAACCTGGAAAAAAACGCGACGGACCCTGGGATCGGCTTCGCAACACGGCACAACGGCTTCGGGAACATCGGGTTTCTCGACGGGCATGCGCGAGCCTACTCAGAGACCGAGGGATACACGCTGCTGTTCGCGCCTATTGCCTTTGAGGAAAAGAAATGAGACGCTCAAAAAGAACGAACTGGCTGGGCTGGGCCGCTCTTGTGAGCGTGCCGTGGGCGCTGGCACAGGCGACGTTCACGCTGGGCGGAGGAGGGCGGCGCGAGACGTGCTTGAATCAGGTGCGAAAAGAAGCCTACGCGGTGCTGGTCTACGGGCAGGACTGGGACGAGACCTACCCGACCCGCTGGGATAGCTCGGCTCGCTGTCCTCAGGGAGCCTGGCAGCCCGCGCTCGGCACTGGTTACGCCCTCAGCCCGGACCTGGCCGGAAAGCCCTGGGCGCGGGGCGTAGAGCCGTCGCCCGTTCTGCTTTTTGAGGCCGACCCGCAGGGCAAGTTTTCGCCGCGTCACGGCGGCCTGGGCATCGTCGCGTTCGCCGACGGCCACGTCGAGGCTCGGGAGGAACTCGTGCAAAACTTAGCGAATGGAAAAAACAATGACACCAAACTATGAAGACCGCCCGAGCGGGCCGCCGAGAAAGTCCGGGATGCCCGCCTGGGGCTGGGCGCTGATCGGGTGCGTCGGGCTTCCACTGCTGGGAGTTCCGATCATGGCCGCTCTCTTGTTCCCGGTGTTTTCACAGGCACGCGAGAAAGCCCGACAAACTTCTTGCCTGTCGAACTGCAAGCAGATGGCGCTCGGAACCCTGATGTACGCTCAGGACTACGACGAAACTCTTCCACCCAGAGACACGGCGTGGCAGCCGCTGCTGGCGTCCTACCTCAAAAATGAGAAGGTCTTCCAGTGTCCGTCCGCACTTGCTGAACCCGCGAGCTACGCGATGAACGTAGAGATACTGGGGAAGAAGCTGAAGAAGATTTCGGAGCCTGAGGCGGTGCCGCTACTGTTCGATGCCAACGCCAGCTCGCCGAGCGCCCTCGCCGCACCGACGGCAATTGCCTATCGGCACGGCGGCAAAAAGAACTATGCCAATGTGGCGTTTCTCGACGGGCATGCAAAAGCGCAGAAAAAATCGGGCACTGAGTAAATCACGTTCTCAGGTTATACTGGTGTTGTGAAATCCGATGTCCGTGTTTGCACCTACCACTACGACAATCAGCGCCTCGGCTGGAACCCCCGCGAAGACACTCTGACGCCCGCGAGCGTGTCGTCGCCGGGGTTCGGGAAGCTCTGGCACAACCCGCTCGATGGCCTGGTCCACGGAGCGCCCTTGGTGCTGGACGGACGCGTCTTCGTCGTTACCGATGCCAACAGCGCGTTCGCTCTGGACGTGACGACCGGGAAGATCGTCTGGGAGCGGCGCAACCTGCTCCCGACCCTCACGGCGGGGCAGTTCAACGGAAGCTGGAACAGCCCCGAGCGTCATGGCGTGCTCTCGACGCCCGTCATCGATCCGGTGGCGGGCGTTCTGTATTTTTGCGCCCCGCGTGCCGTCCGGCTCAAGCAGGTCTACGAAGTCCATGCGCTCGACATCAAAACGGGAGCGAGCGTTCCGGGCTGGCCGGTGGCGCTCTCGGCCCACTACAAAAAAGCCGTGTTCACTGCCGGGCAGGTGATGCAGCGCGGCGCACTCACGCTCGCAGGAGGTCGGCTCTACGTTCCGTTTGGCGGGCGCGGGGATATTCCGCCGTGGCGCGGCTGGGTGATCGGGCTGGACGTGAAGAATCCGCGTGCCCCCCAGAAAGCGTTCTGTTTCTCGCCCGTCACGGACGGCGCGGGCGTCTGGAGCGCGGGCGGCGTGAGCATCGATGCACAGGGACGCGTCTATGCCGTCACGGGCAACGGCGACTACGACCTGCCCGAGGGCGGCGAGAACTTCGGCCAGAGCATCGTCCGGCTCGCTCCCGACCTGACGTTCTCCGGAAAGCCCGCCGATTTCTTCACGCCCGAGAACTACCGATTTTTAGACGAGCAGGACGAAGACCTGGGCGGCGCGACCTGCCTGATTCTCCCTACGAAAGACCCGCTGCTCTTTACCGGCGGGAAAGACGGCTGTGCGTACCTGCTCTCTCAAAGCGCCCTGGGTGGCCTGGGTGGAAAGCGAGGCGGGCTGCGCCAGCGCACCCGGCTGTTCTGCGACGAGAAAGCGACCTACCACGAAGGCATCCGGGCGACGGCGGCCTATTTCGCTCCCGACGGCGGTGCGCCGATGCTCTTCGTGCCGGGCGACAACCCCGGCCCGGATAAAAATCTCGGGCTGGTGGCGCTGACGCTGACCGGAAGTGGCTTTACGAAAGCCTGGACACTTCCGCGCTCGATCAATCGGCCCAGCGCCCCGGTCGTCACGAGCCAGGGCGGGAAAGAGGGCATCGTCTGGCTCGTCGAGGCCGCCGAGTTCCCCGGCCAGCCCAGCGCACTCCTCGCCTTCGACGCGCTCACCGGAAGGCAGCTCTTCGCCTCGGGAAATGGCCCCGACCAGCTTCTGGCCGGGCGGAAGTTCACCGGCCCGAGCGTCGCGAACGGCGCGGCGTTCGTCGGAGCCGCAGGCGTGTTTTGCTACGGAGTGCAGTCATGAAACAGGGCGAACAGGCTCAGGTCGAGGGAACCGTCGTCTCGGTGCGTGGCGGGATCTACCAGGTCCGTCCCTCGCTACGCCCGAGGTTGATGCGCCTCAGCGTCTCGTCGAAGACCGAGTTCATCTCGTACCATCGCGTCGATAAAAACTATCTGAAGGTCGGGATGCGTGCCGAGTGCGGCGGGTTCTACAACCCCAAAGACGGCCTGACCCCGTTCTATGTGGAAGCCTCGGTGCGTCCGCTCGGGCCGCTCAAGACGCTCCGCGCTTTCGAAGTCATGCCGGACGGCACCTGGGCCAACCTGACCGGGACCATCGAGAGCCTCAGCCCGTTGATGATCAAAGACGGCGCAGGGAAGTCCTGGACGCTCCCGACGGAGAGATTGCGCAACGTCAAAGAAATTAGAGTCGCCGACCGCCGGGCGCTTCTGATCGGGACGCGTTTCAACGCCAGCGGCCCGCTCGCCCCCGACGGCGTGCTTCAGGCCGAGCTGATCACTATCGACCTCGATTACTCCGCCAGCGGCACGATGTTCGGGCGAATTCTGTCGGTGGAACTCCGCCAGAAAGTGCTCACCATCCAGCCTCGCTACACCCGCGACAGGATCACGGTGCGCCTGAAGCCGGGTGTCATCCTGCTCCGAGAGATCAAGCTCGACCCGGACTCACTGAAGATCGGGAGCGCAGTCACGGTCTGGGGCCAGCGGCTGCCGGGGCGCTCCGAGCTGGCGACGCTCGCCTTGCTGATCGGGCCGGGGCGCTACCCGTCGGCTGCCGGGCGCGACGACGCACCGATCTATCTCTCGGGCGTCTTGAGACAGCTGGAGCCGGACGTCGTTCTTCAGCTTCCGGGCGGCGAGCGCCGGACCGTTCTGATTCCGGCCCAGCTTCCCATCGCCCGGCTGGAGTCGGTTGGGCCAGTCGCGCTGAAACCGGGCATGGAGGCACTGCTGGTTCTGGAGCCACAGGGCAACGATTTTTCTTGCGGCACCGTGATCGTCGATGCCAGCCCCTGGGTCGGCTACGGCGGGTAAGCTCAGAGCGCTCGAATGGCCTCTAAGACCTGATCGGCGTGGCCCTCGACCTTGACTTTGGGGAAGATTTTTGCGATTTTTCCCTCGGCGTCGATAAGAAACGTCGTGCGCTCGATGCCCAGGTATTTCTTGCCATAGTTCATTTTTTCGACCCAGACACCGTACGCCTGGCAAGTGAGGCTCTCGGTGTCGGCCAGTAAGGGGAAGCTTAGCGCAAACTTCTCGGCGAATTTCGCGTGAGACTTCGCGTCGTCGCGGGAGATTCCCAGAACCTGGGCACCGGCGGCGGTAAATTCGGCGTTCAAATCACGGAACGCACAGGCTTCTACCGTTCAGCCAGGGGTGTCGTCCTTGGGATAAAAATACAGCACGACGGGCTTGCCGCGCAGCTCTTTCAGGGAGACGCTCTCGCCCTCGGTCTGGGTCGGCAGGTTGAACTCCGGGGCGAGGTCGCCCACGTCTGGCTGGCTCATTGTTTTATTCTTCTTCTTTCTTCCAGGGAATTTCGTCCTCGCCTGCGCGTGCGTTCGCGGCGCGCGCGAGAACAAATAAAAGGTCGCTCAGGCGGTTTAGATAACGCAGGACCGCCGGGTTGGTTTTCTCCGGCTCGGCCCGAAGCAGTGTCACGACGCGGCGCTCGGCGCGGCGAGCGAGCGTCCGGGACAGGTGCAGCCCGGCAGCCGCTTGAGTTCCGCCCGGCAAGATAAAGCTCTGGAGCGGCGTCAGAGCCTCGTCCCAGGCATCGATCTGTTTCTCCAGCGCCAGCACGTGCCGCTCCTCGATTCGGGGAACCGCGCGAGGGAGGGGCGTCGCGAGGTCCGCCCCGACGATAAAAAGCTCGTTCTGGAGGTGCAACACCAGCGCGGCAAGCGTGTCTTTTTCTTCGAGAGACGCCACCGCCAGCCCGAGAGCGGCGCTCGCTTCATCGACGCTTCCGTAGGCTTCTACGCGTAGTTCGTCCTTGAAGACGCGCTCGCCGCCAAAAAGCCCGGTCTCGCCCGAGTCGCCGGTACGGGTATAGATTCGCATCAAGGTCGAGTGTACCCGAAAAAAAAGTCCGCTGATTTTCGGGGGCTGCTGCGTCTGTATTATTAGATGGAACGCTCAAGTACGGAGATCATCGGAAACCTGACCTGGCTGATGGAGCAGGAGCGCGGCGGCCTCTTCCGGCTATGCCTGCGCTACTGCGGCCAGCCGGACGCCGCCGAGGATCTGGTCCAGGAGACGCTCTTCGAGGCCTGGCGCAATCGCCACAAGCTGTCTGGCCCCACGCTCTCGGCGGGCTGGCTCTACCGGATCGCGCGCCACGTCTGCCTGCGCTGGCGGCGTGCGCACGGCCAGGAAGTAACTCCGCTCTCGCTGACGGACGCTGAGGCCGCGCCATTTCCCGAGGCGCTGGAGCCGTCCGAGACCGCCCAGCTTCTGGACCGGGCGATGGCGCAGCTTCCCGACCAGACCCGCCGCTTGCTGGTGGGGCGCTACGTGGACGAGCTGCCTATCGCGGAGCTGGCGGCGCGGGAGAAGCTGAGCGAAAACGCCATGACGGTGCGGCTCCACCGGGGGCGGCAGGCGCTTCAGAAAATCATCACGACGCGGTTCCACCAGGACGCGTTCTCGTCGGGGCTGCTCTTTCCCGAGGGTGGGACGCAGACTGCGACCAGCATCTGGTGCCCGGACTGCGGCGCAGCCCGGCTGGTTTTCTCTCCCCGCCGCGACGCGCCGACCGAGCAGTTCCGGCTGGTCTGCCCGGCGTGTTGCACCCAGCCGCGCTCGGTCTATCTCTTTGCCGATCTCTCGACCCCCGAGATGCAGAAGATCGTCGCGGGCGTCAAAGGGTATCGGCCCATTCTCAAGCGCCTGGATGCCGCCGGGACGCGCTGGCTGAACGCGGGGCTTGAGGGAGCGGGCGCGACTTGCGACCACTGCGGGCACGCCGCCCAGCTACGCCGCGTGCCCCGAGGTGCGAGTTCAGGCGTGCTCCACAACGCTTTCCACGTTGTTGTCTCGTGCCCCTGCGAGCGCACGAGCTTCACGACGCGTCTGGGGCGAATCCACCATGGCCTGCCCGAGGTCCAGCGTTTCTGGAGCCGGGCGACCCGAATCCGTCGCCTGCCGGACATGCCCGTAAACCTGGGCGGGGCCGCCGCGATTCTCACCCGCTTCGAGAGCCTGACGAGTGCTTCGTCTCTCGATGTCTTCGTACGCGAGGTCGATTTCATGCCGCTGGAAATTCAGAATAACTTCTCATGAATTTAAGAATTTCATAATTTCCAAATTTTCTGTAATAAAATAATAAATAAAAATGATTTTACTATGTGATAAAAATCTATAAAAATAGAATTTTTATCCTATAGCGAATCGTTTTAAGATTGCCCCCTAACCCCCAGTAATGGGGGGACCGGAAAGCATCTTGTCGAAGCCGGAATCTTCTCCCCCAAACCTGGGGGCCGGAGGGCAAAACCGGCAACTCCGTAACTCCTATTTGAAAAGAAAGACCCATGAACGCACTACGCCCCACCCGGACCCTGTCCTCCGTTGTATCGGTTGTAACGCTCAGCCTGATCGTCGTCGGGACTCTCCTCGGGCGTTTGTTTCAGCCCACAGCCATGGTGTCGGTCGTTGTTGACGACGAAGCGCCGACGCTCTGTCAGCAGGCGACGACTCTACTGGATCGCGGCAAGCTCTTAGAAGCCGATGGGATACTGATGGCGCTCCCATCCGCTCCGCTCCCGCTGGAGTCTCCCGAGTCCCATGCCACGTGCCCGGACCGCCGCAAGCTGGTTGTCCGCCTTGCCGCCGGACTGATCCGGGCTGCCGGTCAGCTTGCCGCCGAAGGGCACACCGAAGAGGCCCGCAGGCGACTGCGTCAGTGCCGCTCCCTGCTCATCTACCCTGGACGGAGCCTCGAAGCAGGCGTGCTCTCGCGCCAGCTCTCTCGCCAGGCCGACGCCGCCGAGAAGCGCCTTCTAATTCGTAGCGCCTCTGTCTGAAGGAATTCTGGCGTCGGGCGTCTAAAAGCCATAATAGAGATTATGCGACGCTTTCTGGATAAAATCCGCCCCTGGATGGAGCGAATCTTCGCGCTCGACCTGCGCTCGCTCGCGCTACTTCGCATCGGGCTGGCGCTCTACCTGCTCTGGGATCTGTGGGATCGGGGCCGCTCGCTGGAAGCCCACTACAGCGATATCGGTGTCTACCCGGTCGCGTTTCTCAAGGATAGCCTGTGGACCCAGGGCTGGTGGTGGGAAGACTGGAACATCCACTGGCCCAACTACTGGTCTTTGCACGCCCTGCGCGGCGATGTCGGCTGGGCTTTGTTTGTGTTTTTACTGAACGCTCTTTTGCTGGTAGGGATGCTGGTCGGCTACAAGACCCGGTTCATGGTGCTTCTTTGCTGGATATTTAATATTTCGCTTCAGAACCGCAACATGATGGTGCTCCACGGGGGCGACCAGATGGTGCGGATGCTGCTCTTCTGGAGCGTGTTCCTGCCGCTGGGCGCCCGCTGGTCGGTCGATGGCTCGTGTGCGATCCGCCGGGCCTACGATGCTGTTGTACCGACTAAAATCTTCTCGATGAGCAGCTTCGGGCTTCTCTGGCAGATCTGCCTGGTCTACTGGTTCACGGCGGCTCTCAAGACCGGCGCGGACTGGCGCGCCGACGGCACGGCGCTCTACTATGCGCTCTCCATCGATCTCTATGGAACCTGGCCCGGACGGATTTTGCGCCAGTTCCCGACGCTCTGCTGGCTCGGGACGCGCTCGTCGCTTCTGTGGGAGGCCTTCGGGCCGCTTTTGCTCTTTGTGCCTATCGAGCGCGTTCGGACTGTTGTCGTTCTGATGTTTCTGGCCTTTCACATCGTGGGAATCGGGATTTTCATGGATGTCGGGCCGCTCTCGTGGACCTCGGCGCTTCTGTGGCTTGCGCTGCTGCCAGGAAGCTTCTGGGACGATCTTGCGGTGCGCTGGAATCGGGTCCGCGCACATCCGGCTCTGGCACCAGTCCATGCCGTCTATTTACACCTGCTCGCCTGGCGCAACCAGCGCGTGGCAGCGCGCGTCGCGGCCCGCAAGCCCTTGCCCGTGCTGACTCCGTGGCTTCCCACCCAGCTCGTCGCCGCGTTCTTTATCTGGATGGTCACGGCCTGGAACTTCGACGCGAATAAATATATCCCGATCCAGGTGCGCTGGATCGCCGCGTTCACCCGCATCGATCAGCATTGGTCCATGTTCGCTCCCTACCCGACCCACGACGACGGCTGGTTCGCCATGCCCGCGATCTGGCAGAACGGGAAAAACGAAGACTTCTACACCCACCAGCCCGTCGCCTGGGTCAAGCCTGCAAATGTCAACCGGATGTTCCCCGATGAGCGTTGGCGCAAGTACCTGATGAACCTCTGGATGGCGGAGTGGCGCGGCCAGTGGCAGAACTTCGGGCAGTATGCCTGCCGCTCGTCGGCGGCCCACGATGCGCCTGGCAACCAATTGAAGTCGGTGTATGTCTACTACATGCTTGAGGCGACCGTCCCGCCTGGCCAGGTCCAGCCGCCGCCGGTCAAGACGTTTCTCTGGGAGCATTACTGCACTCCCCAGGAAGCCCCCGAGCACATTAAGAAAATAAATGGAATCGCTTCTACAAACCCGTGAGCTGACCAAGACCTACAACGGCGGCACCCCCATGGCCGTCCCCGTTCTCAAGGGAATCACCCTCGACCTCTACTCGGGAGAGTTCATCGCCATCATGGGGCCTTCGGGGTCGGGCAAGTCTACGTACATGAACATCTTAGGCTGCCTGGATCGCCCGACCTCGGGGAGCTATGTTTTAGACAGCCAGGATGTCTCCAGGCTCTCCGACGATGCGCTGGCCGAGGTGCGCTGCCACAAGTTCGGCTTTGTCTTTCAGAGCTTTCATCTGCTGGCGCGGCGCTCGGCTCGCGAGCAGGTCGAGCTTCCTTTGCTCTATGCGGGTCGCCGGAGTCGCCGGGCACGGGCCGAGTGGGCGCTGGAGCGGGTCGGGCTGAAGGATCGGATGCACCACAAGCCTAACGAACTCTCGGGCGGGCAGCAGCAGCGCGTCGCGATTGCACGGGCGCTGGTCAACGAACCCATGGTGCTCATGGCCGACGAACCCACGGGTGCGCTCGATACCCGTACCAGCGAGGAGATCATGTCGATCTTCCAGGAGCTGAACGGCGAGGGCAAGACCATCATCATGGTCACCCACGAGCAGGACATCGCCGAGCATGCCACGCGCATCATCCGGTTTCGCGACGGCGAGGTGTGCGAGGACATCCCGGTCGCAAATCGCCGCGACGCCCAGAGCGAGTTTGCCCGTTGAATTATGTCGATCTTCATGCCCACACGACGGCCTCCGACGGCTCCCTGACGCCCACCGAATTAGTTCACGCGGCGCGAGCCGCCGGGCTGAGCGTGCTTGCCGTCACCGACCACGACACGGTCGCGGGCGTCCCTGAGGCGCAGCTTGCTGCCCGAGGTGCCGGGCTGACGCTGGTGCCGGGCGTCGAGCTTTCCGCGCAGGGGCCGCCGGGTAAAAGCCACCTGCTGGGACTTTTTATAGATCCGGCCCACCCGGAGCTTTGCGAGACCCTCGCCCGGCTCTCGGAGATGCGCCGCGCCCGAAACCAGGAGATCATCAGGCGACTCAACGCGCTCGGAGTCGCGATCACGCTGGAAGAAGTCACCGCCGTCGCTCCGCCGGGCGCGAACGTCGGGCGACCTCACTTTGCCCAGACCCTGGTTTTGAAGGGCGTCGTCCCGGACGTAAACTCCGCGTTCACCCGGTTCCTCGCGGACGACGGCGTGGCCTACGTCGAGAAAGAGACGCTGAGTCCGCAAGACTGCGCCGCGCTGATCCACCGTGCCGGGGGAGTCTGCCTGGTCGCGCATCCGCAGCTTCTCAAGCTTCACTCGCATGAAACCCTCGAAGGCCGCCTGAAAGCCTACGCCGCCTCTGGGGTGGACGGGATCGAGGCGTACTACTCGCAGCACTCGCCCGCCGACGAAGCCCGGCTTTTGCGTCTGGCGGAAAAATACGGCTGGGAGGTCTCGGGCGGCTCGGACTTCCACGGCGCACCCAAGCCCCACGTCCGGCTCGGCGGCGTTCGCTCGGGTGGGCCGCTCGCTACGGAGCAGCTTTCGGCGTCTCTCCAGGCGCGGCTTGAACAAGCGAAGCCTGGAGCGCTTTAGACGCCGCGTGGTTCGGATTGGTGAGCAGCGCCCGCTTCAGCTCCAGCTTCGCTTCGTCGAGAAGCTCCAGTTTTACACAAACGACGGCCAGATGGTAGCGGATATCGGCTTCCTCGATGTCCAGGTCGCTCTCCACGGCTTGCCGGAGCGTGCGCCGCGCGGCGGGGAGGTCCTTGCCCTGCTTGAAGAGCGCCCAGCCGTAGGAGTCCAGCACCATCGGGCTTTCGGGGTCTTTCTCCAGCGCCTGACGGGTGAGCGTTACGGCTTCGTCGCGCTCGGCGGGCGTCTCGCCCCGGTCGGCCAGCGTGTAGCCCAGCGCGTTGAGGGCTTCTTTGTCCTCGGGGGCGAGCCGCAGAGCTTCTCGTAGCGCCTGGATCGCTTTCTTCGGGTCGTCGCCCAGCTCTTTCTCCGAGAGATACAGCCCGGCATTCTGGAAGCGCTTCAGCGCCGCCGTGTCTCCGGGAGTGGCTTTCCCGGACGTTTTTAGAATGTCGTCGGCGATCCCTCGGGCCTGGCTGTCGGCGCGGGCGACCAGCGCGTCGTCGTGGCTGGCGCGGGCGGCGAGCGCGAGCGTCCCCCAGGCCAGCGGGTCGCGTGCGCCATCTTTTGCTGCCACGACCCGCTGCATCAGGATCGTGGCCAGCTTCGGTTTGTTTCGGGCGAACAGGTAGTGAGTGAAGGCCAGCCCTGCCGCGCCGTCGCCGCCCAGCGCGTCGCCTGCCCGCTGCGCCAGCGCCTCGGCCTGAGCGGGATCGTCGAGCGCCCGCTGGATCATCGGCCCCGCTTCGAGCTTCTGAAGCCCGCGCATCGAGAGCAGCGAGAGTGCAAAAAGCCCGCCGATGAGCAGTGCGACAAAAAACGCCGCGATTCGTGCGCTCTTCATAAAGTTCCTCCGAGCAAGCGTGCCACCTCACCGCTTGCGCCTGCGCCGCCTGTCGCTTCCAGGAAAACGTCGCCCAGGCTCTGCCCGCCCGAGGTCAGCTCGGCGGGTGTCCCGTGCGCTGCCAGCTTGCCCTGATGCAGAATCCCGATTCGGTCGCAGAGCTGTGCGGCGGCGTCTAAAACGTGCGTCGAGAGAAATACCGCCGTGCCCTGCGCCGCGACGATTCTCAGCACTTCGTGGAGCCGCAGAACTCCCTTGGGGTCCAGCCCGACCGTCGGCTCGTCGAGAAACAGCGCTCTCGGGTGATGAAGAAGCTGTGCGGCCAGCGCGATCTTCTGGCGCATCCCCCGCGAGTAGCCCGAGATCAGGGAATCGCGCTTGTCGCTCAGCTCGAAGAGATTCATCAGGTCGCCGACCCGACTCGGGTCACGCGGGACGTCATATAAGTCGCCCATCAGCTCCATAAACTCGCTTCCTGTGAGCTTTTCGTACAAAAACGGATTATCGGGGATATATCCCAGCGATTTTTTTGCTGGAATTGGCTCTTTTTGAACATCGAAACCCCCAATTTGTGCGACACCACTGTCGGGAGGGATCAGTCCGCAGAGCATTTTAATGGTCGTTGTTTTTCCTGCGCCATTCTCGCCTAAAAAACCGAATATCTCCCCGCCCGCGACCTCCAGCGAGAGATTGTCCACGGCGGCGCGGGATGCTCCGGCGTAGCGCTTGGTCAGAGACCGGGCTTCAATTAACAACGACACCATTCAGGGTATCATAGGGCCGATATGAGCAATGTGATGAAGTATGCCGCGATTCCGGGGATTGAGAAACCGGTCTCGCGGCTGGTGCAGGGAATTATTCAGGTGGACCGTAGCGACGAAGCGAGAGGCTTCTCCCAGCTCGATGCCGCCTTTGCGTCCGGGATCAACTGTATCGACACAGCCTACATCTACGGAACCGATGCGTTTTTGGGCAAGTGGGTGCGCGAGCGCGGCCTGCGCGAGAAAGTGGTGATCCTCGCCAAGGGTGCCCACGACTCGATCCGCAAGAAAGTGACGCCGTTCGATATCCAGCACGACCTGCACGAGACGCTGGCGCGGATGCAGCTACCGAGTGTCGATCTGTACGTCCTCCACCGCGACGACGAGAGCTACCCGGTCGAGCCGATAGTCGATGTGCTGAACTTGCTCGTCAAAGAGGGCAAGATCGGGGCGTTCGGGGGGTCCAACTGGAGCGCCGCTCGTATAAAAGCCGCCAACGACTACGCCGAGAAAACCGGGCAGATTCCGTTTGCCGTGTCGTCGCCGAATTTTTCCCTCGCCGACCCGATCCGGGTGCCGTGGGGCGGCTGCGTCACGATCTCGGGCGACAAGTTCGAGGAGGAGCGCGCCTGGTACCGCGAGACCCAGCTCCCGGTTTTCTCCTGGTCGTCCATGGCGGGCGGCTTCTGGTCCGGGCGCTACAAAAAAGAAGATTTAGAGAAGTACACCGAAGGCCAGGACAAGCTGGTCAAAGACTGCTACTGCTCCGATGCCAACTTCGAGCGACTGGCCCGTGCAGAAGCTCTCGGCAAGAAAAAAGGGCTGAGCGTCGCGCAGATCTCGCTGGCCTACCTCTTCAACTACCCGATGAACGTCTTCGCGCTCGTCGGGGCGCAGACTCAGGAAGAGGTCGATGCCAATGTCGCCGCGCTGAACACGACCCTGACCGAGAAAGAGCTGCTCTGGCTGGATCTTAAAGCAGAATCCCCGGAGTAGCCGATAATCCCCCCGTATGGCCGTCGAAACCAAATCTCGAATCGATGTGCTCGACGGCCTTCGGGGGCTGGCGATTGCGCTGGTTGTTGTCTTTCATGTCTGGCAGCTCTCGTGGCTGAACTTCAAGGAACTGACCTGGCTTCCACGCATCGGCTTTGTGGGCGTGGAGATTTTCTTTGTTTTAAGCGGGTTTTGCATCGCGTATCCGTTTGTGTTGGGCAAGAAGTTAGACCTCAAAGAGTTCTATGGGCGTCGTGCGCTGAAAATATTGCCGTCGTATGTCCTTGTTATTTTGTGCGCCGCGATTTTCTTTGATAACGGGACGGTTTCGTCCAAACCCTGGCTTCACTTAGGCTCTCATCTGACGTTTACGCAGAACTGGTCGTTTGAGACGTATTATTCAACTCTCGGTCCGGCCTGGTCGCTTGCCGTGGAGGTTCAGTTTTATTTACTGTTTCCGTTGCTCCTGCCGCTGTTTCGTCGCCAACCTGTTCTGACGGCGCTCGGGCTGGCGTTGATCTCCATTCTCGCCCGCCGCTGGGCCTGGGACGTGAGCGCGGGCGACGAAGGCACCTACACGATGCGGCTCAACCAGCTTCCGGGCTGCCTGGATCTCTTCGCCTGCGGGATGCTTTCGGCCTGGGCGACGGTGAAAGTCCCGCAAAAGCTCGGGGAGCGACGCTGGCTGCCCGCCGTGGCGAGCGTCGTGGCCGTGGGCGCACTGGTCGGGCTGTTCTGGCTCTTTCGCAACCACGAGTGGATCGCCTACGACAGGTGCGGGACTCCGCTCTGGCAGTCGCGCTGGCGGCTGACTATCGGCGCTCTGGTCGGGCTGGTCGCCGCGAGCGGCTCGATGAGCTATCGAGGCATCCAGGTGGCGCTCGCCAACCCGCTGCTGCGCTTTTTAGGGGCGATCTCCTACAACCTGTATCTGTGGCACAAATTAATCACCGACGAGCTGTTTCGTCGTCGCTGGCCCGCCCCGAAGACGCCCGACCCGCACAACGACCCGACCTGGCAGCTTTCCTACACGCTGATCGTGATCGGGCTTTCGGTTCTGGTGGCGACTGCGCTCACCTACGGCCTGGAGCAACCGACTCTCCGCTGGGGCAAGCGCAGGGCCGTGCCGCGTGCGATAGAATAGGGCGTTATGAGTCTGTTTTTGAAGCTTCCGTTCGTCGTGCGTGCCCTGGTGCTCTGGGGCGGGGTTCTCTTTGGAATTCTCGTCGCGCTGTTTTTCAGTATCTCGGAGCATGGCAGCAACGACCAGCCGATCCAGCTTCTCGGGGCGGCGGGCGGCCATGTCATTGCCTGGACGTCCGGCATTCTGGCGTTTCTGATGCCATCCCCTTGGAGCACCGAGGACTGATTGATCCGTAAAGGCTACCTGGAGCAGCAGATCGAGGGGCTGGCGGTCGCCATGGCCCGGCTGCTCGGCCTGGAAGCGACAGACAGAGCGGGCGCTCTCGGCGAGATCGAGCTGGCCGGGCGGGATTTAACCGGCCTGAACCCCGACTCGCTGATCGCACTCAGCGACGACAGCGTTCTCACCATGTTCACCGGTGGAGACCGGACCCGAACTGCGGGGAACTCCTATGTTATGGCGCGGCTTCTCACCGAGCGCGCGAGTCACGACCAGCCCAATGCCCGCCGCGCTCGCCGCAAAGCCTTGATCTTGCTGGCGGAGGCGCTGGCTCAAGAGTCGAGCCTGCACACGCCGGAGATTCTCGGGCAGCTTGCCAGCTTGATGAAGAGCGTCCCGCAGGCCGACTGGACCCCGCTTCTGGTGGCCCAGCTCACCCGCGCCCGCGAGGCCATCGCCGCCGCCGAAGCCGACCGCGATGCTGGCCCACCAAAAGCCCCCTGACCCCCGGTAACGGGGGGATTCCCCCATTACTGGGGGCTTTGGGAGGAACTACCGTGCGTTGGCCGACGTAATTGGCTTCTTAGTCGTTTTCTTGGGGGTTTTGGGGGATTTTGCCGGGGCTGCCTTGCCCACGAGCGTGACTTTCTGGCCGTTCAGTCGGTTTTTTGCGAGAAACGCTTCCCAAGTACGCGGGACACTGAGTGTATTCGGGTTTCCATCGCTGATATAGAGCTTTCCGGACTTCACCAGCCGCGCATAGACCTGCTCGAAGTACCCCGGATCGACCCCGATCCGGTCCACCTGGCGGGCATCGAAGCGCTTATCCAGCGGGGCATAGGACTCATCGCCCCAGGCTTTCAGCGCGATTTTATTGGTGTACTGGCCCTGCGGGTCTTTCAAAATAATTCCCCAGGTATTTTTGTCTCTCGGGTAGGCACCGTACGGGACGCAGTACGTGTCCATGGTGGCGCTCGGAGCTAATTTTCTAATGTCTCTAATGCAGCCCCAGACAGCCTCGCGAACCTGGGCACCGCCCATGGAAGCCATGCTTTTATGCGCGAAGCTGTGATTTCCCAGCTCGTAGCCCGCTTTCAGGAGCCACTGGCATTTCTTGACTTCGAGGCCCGTCTGGCCAAACGGAGTCGGGTTGTAGCTGGACCTGGGCAACATGTAGAACGTCCCGCCGCGCGGCCAGCGTGCGCTGTATTTCTTGTGGAACGCTTCCAGAATTCCCAGTGCACAGTTCGAATCGACGATGCCGTCTTTCCCGTAACGAAACTGCGACGTCCGGGCGTCGTCGAAGGTCAGCCCGACGGGCGTCATGCCTCTGGGAACCGCTGCGAGCTTCTCGGGAATGTAGATATCCCGGACGTTCATCGGGTACCAGTTCGCTTTCACCATCATCGAAAGATGCTTGCGAAAGGTATCCGATGAGATATTCAGCCCGCGACTGTCGATCTTTCCCCGCTCTCCGACCGAGTGGTACATCACAATCGGAATGCGCCCGATCTCGTTGGGAGTCGGGCCAGCCGACCCTCCCAGACCGATGGGAGCGAAAAGCAGCGTCGTGGAGAGCGTGGTGAGGTAGGAGATCAACATGGATTTAAACCGAATCAGTATACCAGAATGAATACCCGGCACACTTGAACTACTATGACCTACAGGGACTTTCTGGGCTGGATAAGGCGATATACTGACGGCTAAATGAAGTTCGAGACGCTTGTGATTCACGCCGGTCAGGGACCGGACCCGGCCTACGGTGCGGTGATGCCGCCCATCTACCAGACCTCGACGTTCGCGTTCGAGGGCTACAACAAGCCCGGCAAGTTCGACTACACCCGCAGCGGAAACCCGACCCGCGCCGCGCTGGAAGACTGCCTCGCCGCTCTGGAGAACGGGACGCGCGGCTTTGCGTTCGCGACGGGAATGGCCGCCAGCGCCAGCCTGCTCTGTCTGTTCAACGCGGGCGACCATGTGATCGTCCACGATGATCTCTACGGCGGAACCTATCGGCTTTTAGTGAGCATTCTCGCGCCGAAGGGTATCGAGGTCGAGTTTGTGAACTTACGTGATTTAGATGCCCTGCAAAAAGCGATTAAGCCCAACACCCGAGGTATCTGGACCGAGACGCCCACAAATCCCCTGATGAATTTGTTGGACCTGGCGGCTATCTCGGAAATCGCGAAATCTCACCCGAATATTATTACGTTCTGTGACAATACGTTTCTCTCTCCTTTCTACCAGAAGCCTTTAGACCTCGGAATCGACGTAGTAATGCACTCGACAACCAAGTATCTCAACGGACACTCGGACGTTGTGGGCGGCGGCGCAATTGTGAAAGACGCCGAGCTGGGAAACAGAATCTTTCAGCTTCAGAACGGCATGGGAACCGGACAATCGCCGTTCGATTGCTTTCTGGTGCTTCGGGGAATCAAAACACTGCCCGTTCGGATGGAGCGCCACAATACAAACGCACTGACCATCGCAAAGTGGCTCGAAGCGCACCCGAAAGTGACGCAGGTCTTGCACCCCGGCTTGCCCTCGCACCCGCAGCACGAGCTGGCGAAGAAACAGATGAGCGGCTACGGCGGGACGTTCAGCTTCCGTGTCACCGACGGCGCGGTCGCTGAGAAGATGCTCACCCGCGTCAAATTGCACGTTTTAGCGGAGTCCCTGGGCGGCGTCGAGAGCTTGATCGAGCAGCCATGGACCATGACGCACCTCTCCATGCCCGAGGACGTGCGCCGCAAGCTCACGATCACCGAGGATCTCATCCGGATCAGCGTCGGTATCGAGCACGCCGACGACCTCATCGCCGATTTAGACCAGGCCCTCGCGTAGCTTGAGCTACTCCTGAATAAGCTGGCAGGTCCGTAAACGAAGCAGCGGGTTCGTAGCAGCAGGCAGCTAAAGCAGCCTGCTACGGGGAAACAAGCACCCTGAAGGGCGCTGCAATCGGTAGGGGTCTGTACGCAACGTTGTGTTTTGCAGGGGGCCGGGTACCCAGCGGCTGGGTGCCTCCTTCGCTCTTTGCAGCAGGCTGCTTTAGCTGCCTGCTGCTACGTAACCGATCTGGCCCCACATGCGTTCTTAAAAAACATGTGGGGCGATATCAAGAGTCCGGCGTTGCTCTTTGTGAAGGGCTTTCTGTTCTTGCTGCTCGGCCTTCTCGGCGGAGCGGGCGTTCTTTTCGACACCGATGGCATGCTCTGGCGACGGGTGCTCTTGCTGGGCGTCTGCATCTGGGCGTTCTGTCGCTGGTATTATTTTTTATTCTATGTTATCGAGAAGTACGCTGACCCCGGCTATAAATTCGCGGGATTCGGGTCCTTTCTGATTTATCTTTGTCGCTTTAAATTTAAAGCGGTTGCCAGCGCCGGGCGATAGGGCCACGGACGACGGTCTTAAGAACGCCGTCGCGGGTCAAGACGACATAGAGATTTTGTTTCCAGCGGATATAGCTGTCGCCCTTCGGGTCGTAGAAAAGCTGGCCCCTCTCCAGCAGGTCGATGGCCTGCGCTTCCGAGACACCTCGCTCGCGCATTCGCTCCAGAAAGTGACGGGTCAGGGCGAGAGGCTTCGGGCGCACAGTTGCGGGACGAAATAAAAATAGCTCGTCGTTGTTCGACTCGCCCGGCGCACTCCACTTCGATGTCCAGCCCGTCGGTAGCGAGCCACCGACACGGACCAGCGCGGCTCGCTCGCCGTCTATCTCTCCCGGCGCAAACTGGAACGTCACCGACTCCAGCGTTTTCTGCGCAGAAAACGTGGCGACGATGCGGACGAATCCGTCTTTTTTGTAGTAGCGCTCCCCGGCTCTTGCCACATGGCGCGGCTTGCCCAGGGCCGTCTCCACCTGGACGAGCGGCTTGCCAAGAAGCTGCGTCGCCAGGAGCGGCTCCTGCCCGAAGGCAATCGCTACAAGCCCGAGGCTTACCAGAAACGCGATTCCGTAGCGTCGCTCAGTCATCGTCGCCTTCGCGGACGGTGGAGTGGCCGCTCTTTCCAAACCAGGGACGGCGCGTAATTCCAGGGTACGGCGCGTTCTTGCCCTTCACCGCGTGCCACAAAATACGGTTCAGGGCGTCTTCGTCGTTTAAACTCAGTTGATCGGGTTTGGAGAAGTCGAATTTCTTCGAGCGGGCCGCGCCGTAGGCCACCGAGCCGTTTTTGGCGTTCAGGTCAATCTTTGCAGGCCGACAGACGAACGAAGTCGGGTCGGGTTTATCGGTGAACGCGGCGTGCATCGGGGTGGCGCTGGCGTCGAACGCGCTCATCGGCGGAAGATTGAGAATCAGCTCCATGGTCCGAAGCATCGACGTGGTGTTGTAGAACGTGCTGTCTAAAAACCCGGTGCGCCGGGTGTAGGGCGAGATCACCAACCCGACCGTCCGGTGCGCATCGATATGGTCCGGGCCGTTCTGGGCATCGTCTTCGATCACGAAGATCGCCATTTTGGGCCAGAACTTTGATTTGCTGCACGCCTCGACGATCTTTCCGAGCGCCAGATCGTTGCTCGCGACGGCGGCCTGCGGGGTCGGTGCGCCCACGGTCGTGCCGCGTGTGTGGTCTTCGGAGAGCGCCATGACCATCAGCCGGGGCAAGTTATTATTTTTCTCGCACTCGGTTAGCTCTTTGATGAAAATATCGGCGGCGACATAATCCCGCTCGCCCCTGTTTCGGGCCTCCGTCCAGGCGGGGCTGTGGTTCTTGAGCGTGTGGTAGTAGTACGTTTTGTAGGGAATTTTCGCGCGCCCGGCCACGTCCCAGAGTCGGCCTGCGGGGGGCGTCGCGAGGCCGTCATTGAAGTCGCCCTCGCGGATCGGCGGTGCCCCTTTTGCTCCGTACTGCGCGGGCCAGGTCTTCTGCCGACTCGCCGGTACATACGCGCCGTTGGACCAGTGATGGCCGTCCACGCTGACTTCCCCCGAGGCATAGAGATTGTCGAAAAGCACGAACTCACGCGCGAGTGCATGGTGATTCGGAGTGACGTTTTCGCCAAATAGACATAAATTCGGGTCGGATTCACCCTTTCCGATGTCTCCAAATACCTGATCGTAGGTTCGATTTTCTTTGATAATATACAGAACGTACTGAATCGGCGAAGAATCCCCAAGTTTCGACGGAACGGGGCTGCTATTTCGCCTGGGCAGATTTTTAGAAACAGGGTTATTGATTAAAACTTGCTTTGTCCAGATCGCAAGCTGCTTTGAGTCAGGTGTTTCGACGGTAGACAGCAGACCCTTGAGCAGAGTCGTGATGTACGGATAGCGCTTTTCGCCGGGCGGGGTCGGGTTGGGGCCGGTCCCGAGGCCCTTGGCGCTTCCGACCAGAAACTTCCTGCCGCCCTCGGTGAATGCGACGGCGCTCGGGTAGTGCGCGGTCGGCACAAAGCCTTTGATGACGGACTTGCCCACCGTTTCCACATCGATCACCGCGACGGCATTGAGGTCCGAGCACGCAACCAGCAGTTTCTTGCCGCCCGGTGCAAGAGCAAGTGCGGTCGGGGTTGCACCTATCGGCGTACCCGGCGCGAGGCTGAGCTTGAGTTTCTCTTGAACCTGACCGCTCTGAGAGTCCAGAACGAAAACCGTGTCGGCGCTGGCGCAGGCCACGAAGAGCCGCCTGTCGGTGGCGACTATCGCCGAGGGCATCGCCCCGACCGTAAGCGTTCTTTTTACCGTAAGCGTCGTGGAGTCCAGCTCGGCGACACGATCCGACGACCAGAGCGCGGCGTACAGGGTTGCTCCGTCGGGCGAGAGCGTCAGGCTGGCGGGTTTTTCCTCGGGCGTGAAGCTGGCCCGCGCCGTCTCGGTGCCACCGGGAAGTGAGATTGCCCGGACGCTCGCCGATTCTAAATCGCTCACAAACAGCGTTTTTTCGTCCTGTGACAGCGCGAGGCCGCCCTGGTAGCTCTTGCCGACCAGTACAATCGGGTCTTTTGGAAGCGCCACACCGTCGTCGGTGAGGGAGATTTGGTGAATCTTGCCGCTGTTGCCACCGCCGATGAACAGGGTTTTACTGTCTCGGGTCCAGCAGAGCTGCGCGAGCTGAGAGCGGGAGAGCGAAATGTCCTGACGGATCTTCCCGGTGCTCGGCTCCAGCAAGTAGACCCGGTGTGCACCCGCGCCGCCCGTCGCGACGGCCAGCGTCTTGCCATCGGGTGAGAGCTTCGCCTCGGTCGGCAGATCGCTCACCGTGACCGAATCCCCGACTGGCGTCACGAGCTGCCCCGTCACCAGCCGGGTCGCCCCCGACGGAAGCGGGCCGGGGCGCTCGGCAGGCGGCACGAGCAAGACCGTCAGAGCAAGCAGAGCGAGGTTCATACCGAATTATAGCGCCGCTTTTCGCAGAAGGGATTAAAACGGCGATATACTTTCAGGCACACAATTATGAGCGACGAAACTGTTGAAGAGAGCGGGCGGTATCCGTTCCGTGAGATTGAGAAGACCTGGCAGGTGCGCTGGGCCGACGCGAGCGTGCATCGGGCCGAGAACGAGTCGAGCCGTCCCAAGCACTATGTCCTGGTGATGTTTCCGTATCCATCGGGGAGCGGTTTGCATGTCGGGCACTGCAAGAACTACGTTCCGGGCGATGTCGCCGCGCGTTTCAAGAGTATGCAGGGCTTCAACGTCTTAAATCCGATGGGCTGGGATGCGTTCGGTCAGCCCGCCGAGCAAGATGCGATTAAAAATGGAGTCAATCCACGCCAGATTGTGCCGAAGTTAGCCGAAATCTATAAAAAACAGTTAGATATTCTGGGCGTTTCGTATGACTGGAGCCGGGAGATAAATACAACCAGCCCGGAATACTATCGCTGGAACCAGTGGATTTTTTTGAAATTATTCGAAAAAGGTCTGGCGTATCGGGATTTTGCGCCCGTGAACTGGTGTGATAACGATAAAACCGTCTTAGCCAACGAAGAAGTCGTCGATGGGAAGTGCTGGCGCTGCGGTTCTGTCGTTCAGAAGCGTCCGCTGGCGCAGTGGAAGTTCAAGATTACGGCTTACGCCGACAAATTAATCGAAGGTTTAGATAAAATCAACTGGGCTGAGGGCGTCAAGACCCAGCAGCGCGAGTGGATTGGGCGCAGCGAAGGTGCCGAGGTCGATTTTGCGGTGATGGCTTCCCCTAACCCCGATAACGGGGAACCAAAAGTAGAAAATTCCGAATCTGGCTCCCCATTATTGGGGCTGGGGGACAAAATCACTGTCTTTACGACCCGGCCTGATACGCTGTGGGGCGCGACGTTTATGGTTCTCTCGCCCGAGCATCCGTTAGTCTCTCAAATTACGACGCCCGAGCAGAAAAGTAGTATTGAAAGCTATATTTCGGAGGCGGCAAAGAAGTCTGAGGCCGACCGAACCGACGATACCAAAGAGAAAACGGGCGTTTTTACGGGGGCTTACGCCGTAAATCCGGTAAATGACGCGAAAGTCCCGATTTGGATCGCCGATTATGTCCTGACGGGCTACGGAACTGGCGCGATCATGGCTGTTCCGGCGCACGATCAGCGGGATTTCGAGTTTGCTCGTAAGTATAATTTAGAGATCAAAGTCGTTGTGCAGCCCGAGGGCGAAAAACTCGACGGCGCTACGCTGGACGCTGCCTGGCCGGGCGACGGCACGATGGCAAGCTCGGGCGTGATCGACGGCATCCCGGCGGGCAAGGGCGAGGGAGAGAGCGTCAAGGCCGCGATTGTCCATCTGGCGACGCTCGGGGCGGGGCGCGGAAAAATTCAGTTCCGGCTGCGCGACTGGCTGATCTCCCGGCAGCGCTACTGGGGGACGCCGATTCCGATTGTTCACTGCCTGGCGTGTGGGATCGTCCCGGTTCCCGAGAGCGAGCTGCCCGTGGTTCTGCCCGACATCGAGGAGTACAGGCCCGGCCCCGACGGACGCTCGCCGCTCTCGACGGTTCCCGAGTTCGTGAACTGCGCCTGCCCGAAGTGCGGCGGCAAGGCCGAGCGCGAGACCGACACGATGGCGGGTGCGATGGACTCGTCGTGGTATTTTCTGCGCTTCGCCGACCCGAAAAACTCCGAGCGGGCGTTCGACACAAAAATCGCGAACGACTGGATGCCGATTGACACCTACATCGGCGGGCGCGAGCATGCGGTCGGGCACCTGCTGTACTGCCGGTTCTTCACCAAGTTTCTGCACGAGCTGGGCCTGTGCGATGCTGACGAGCCTGCCGCGAGCCTGAAAAACCAGGGCATGCTCAACGCCTACACCCCGATTCTCTCCGGCACGGACAAGGCCATCAAGCCCGAAGAGTTCGTCCACTATCCACGCGAAGACTGGATTGCTGCCTACAACCAGAACAAAAAACCGATTCCTGCCGAGCGCTACGTCGAATTGGACGGCGTGAAGTCCGTCGAGCCGATAGAAGTTGAGTTTTCCTGGCTCAAGATGAGCAAGTCCAAGAAAACCGCCGTCACACCCGACGAAATGGCCGAGAAATACGGCGCGGATGCTCTTCGGTTGTATATCTTGTTCGAAGCCCCGTTCGAGTCGGATATCCAGTGGTCCGAAGAGCGCATGAACGGCACTTTTCGATTCTTAGGCCGCGTCTGGGACATTATTATGAACGTGATCGAGGGTTCCCCCAGCCCCGATAATGCCCCTGACCCCAGTAATGGGGGACCAGATAAGGAGAGTGAGGTTCGTGCTCTTCGGCGTAAGACGCATCAGAGCATCGCCAAAGTCACCGACGACCTGGAGAACTTCCGGTTCAACACCGCCGTCAGCGCCCTGATGATTCTCTCCGAGAGCCTCAGAAAGTTCGTCAACGCGGGCGGCACGAGCCACCCCGCCGCCCGCGAAGCCGCCGAGGCTTTGGTCTTGCTACTGGCTCCGATGGCCCCGCACCTCGCCGACGAACTCTGGTCGCGCCTTGGCGCTGAGGGCTTTCTGTACCGCACCGACTGGCCGAAAAGCGACCCCGCGCTCGCCGCCGAGGACGAACTCACGGTCGTCGTTCAGATCAACGGCAAGTTGCGCGATAAATTGGTCGTCCCCGCAGGCACCAGCCGCGAGGAGCAGGAAGCCGCCGCACTCGCCAGCGAGAAGATCCAGTCCGACCTGAGCTGCCTCACGGTTCGCAAAGTCATCGTCGTGCCAGGAAAACTGGTGAACATCGTCGCGAATTAGAGGCTGAAATGAAACAGATAACTCGTCAGATCGAAGGCTGGAGCGTGACGGTCCGCGCTGGATTTTCTTCGGAGGAGCAACCGGCGCTGAAGCGGGCCGAGGCGCTACTCGCCATGCAGCTCAGAACCATTCGACGGCGGGTTCCGCGCGGCCCACTGCGGGAGCTTCGGAAGGTGCCGATCTTTCTATCGCCGCGCTACCCGAACGTCCCGGAGCGGGCGGAGTATCATCCGGGCGCGGACTGGCTCGTGGAGAACGGTCGCGACCCGGCGATGGCAAAAGCGGTCGAGATCACCAATGTTCGCCTCTTCGAGCAGGAGACGCGCCGGATGCCGCTTTTTGTTCTGCACGAGCTGGCGCATGGCTACCACGACCGGGTGCTGACGTTCCAGGAACCTCGCCTTCTGGCGGCCTACGAAAGCGCCCGCAAGAGCGGCACCTACGACAGCGTCCTGCGGCGAGATGCTAAAGGGAACGAGCGGCGGGATCGGGCCTACGCGCTGGTCAGTGTCCAGGAGTATTTTGCCGAGGGGACCGAGGCGTTCTTTGGCACCAACGACTTCTATCCGTTTGATCGCGTGGCGCTCCAGAAACACGACCCGATGCTTTTTAAATTGTTGCTCCAGATCTGGCGTGGATAAATCTTGAAACTCTTAGACTACTTCAGTAGTCATAAGGACAAATGAGACAACACGAAGAAGAAGTCCGGCTGATCGCGCTCGTGCGGGCGCAGGTGCGGGCTGTCGTGCTCCGCGAGCCGTCGCCCGCGCCCGGTGGGGCGAGCGCGCCGCGCGGGGTTTTTGTCACGATAGAACGAGGCGGGCAGGTGATCGGGTGTCGCGGGACGCTCGCGCCGCGCCGGAGGACGCTGGAAGAAGAACTTTTAGAGGCCGCACGAAGCGCTGCGCTCCACGATCCGCGCTATGGGCCGCGTCGCCCCGCCGATCTTGCGGATTTTCTGGTTACCATCACGCTGGTCGAGCGACTGGAGCCGCTACGAGAGATCGCGGCGCTGACACCCGAGGCCGGGCTGGTGCTGACCTCGGGCGGGCGGGTCGGGGTCGTTCTGCCGTTCGAGGGACGCGATGCCCGGACGCGCCTGCGCTGGGCCTACCAAAAAGCCGGGGTGAGCTTCGGGGCGTCCGCGACGCTTCAGCGGCTGATCGCTACCCGGTTTCGGGGATAAAGACAACCATGAAAAACGCGGGAATCGCACTTTTACTCCTTCTCTGGCTGGCGGCTCTGAGTTTTGCGCAGAAGCCCGCTCCCCGCCCGACGCCGCTGCCGCCGAGCATCGATCTCTCCGTGGCCCGCGACGTTGCGCCTGGCCCGAAGATTCGTCTCTCGGCGAACACGCGCAACGTCGGGGCGCTGACGCTCTCGGCGGCGCGCATCGATAGCGCGGCCTGGCTTCAGGACCGGGTGCGCGGCAAGAAACAGACCCGCCCGACGACCATCGGCCCCATCCGGTCTCTGGGAAGCGTTCGGATGATCGCCCCCGGCGAGAAGCGCGACCCCGGCCAGCTCGATCTCTACCGCAGCCGCCAGCTCAACCTGCCCCGGCTCCCGCCGGGCGTCTATCTCATCGCGGCCCAGGGTAGCGGCGCGTCGGCGTGGAGCGTCGTGAACATCACCGAGCTGGCGGTTCTGGTCAAGCGTGCGCCGAGGCAGACGCTGGTCTGGGTGAGCGACCACAAAACAGGGCGGACCGTCGCCGGGGCGCAGGTGAAGCTCTTCGATGCAAAAGGGGCGCTTTACCTGGAGCAGGCGACCAATCGCGACGGCGTGGCGCGTTTCGAGACCAGGCCCGCGCGTGGCGAGAGCGTGTTGATTCAGGAAAACGGCGATGTCGCCGCGCTCAGCCTGGGAGTCGAGGACCCCGACGGCAAGCTGGTCGCGCATTTCTCGACCGACCGCCCGATCTACCGCCCCGGCCAGAGCGTTCTGTACCGGGCCATCTTGCGTACCAGCCAGGGGCGCGGCTGGGCCGTGCCCGCCAACGAGAAAGTCGGGATCGAGGTTCGCGACTCCCATGACAATGTTTTAGAAAAAAACGAGGCGACGACAGGCCGATTCGGGACCGTCTCCGGGGAGATCAAGCTCTCCGAGGAGGCGATGCTCGGGCCGCATACGGTCGTTCTGACCCACAAAAGTGGCTCCGCCTACGCCAGCTTCACCGTCGCGGCCTACCGAAAGCCCGAGTTCACCGTCCGTGCGGCCCCCGAGAAGCCACGCTATCTCTCCGGCGAGAAAGTGGGCTTTACGGTCGATTCCCGCTACTACTTCGGCGCTGCCGTCCCCGGTGCCAGCGTAAAATATCAAGTACGACGAGCGGCGCTGGCCTTTGCCTCGGACGAGAGCGAGTCTGGCTGGCAGCTCGGCGGCGACGGGAATCTTTATCCGTCGGATACCTACCAGCGCGACCCGTTCGTGACCGAGGGCGAGGCGACCACCGACGCGAAAGGCCGCGCGACGATCTCCGTGAACACGCTGGAGGGTGCGCCCGATGCGACCTACACGCTCAGCGTCACTGTCACGGACGGCCAGCGCCGCCAGGTGGAGGGCAGTGCCTCGGTCCCGGTCTTCGGTGCGGCGCTTCGTCTGGGCCTGATCCCCGACAGTAATTGCGTCGCCAGGGGCGGGACGTTCCGCGCGACGCTCCGGGCAGGCGATCTCGATGGCAAACCGACCGCCGCCGATGTCACTGTGAGCGTCGAGCGGCAGCTCTGGGAGGAAAAAGAGAAGCAGATGGTCTGGCGCGAGGCTGCTCGCGCCCAGGTGCGCGTTCCCGCGAGCGGCAAGGCCAGCGTCCCGCTTCCCGCGCAGTACGACGGCGAGCTACGCCTGACGGCCACGGCGAAAGACTCGGGCGGGCGACGAGCGCAGGCTGTTGCGAGCGTCTGGGTGGCCGCCCCGGACTGGAAGCCCGAGAAAGAGCCAGCCGAGCCACAGCTTCGTCTCCGGCTGGATCGGGCGCAGTACGCGCCCGGCGCGAAAATTCGAGCGTTCGTCACCAACACCACGCCCGCGCGTCCAGTCCTGCTCACGCTGGAGCACGGCATCGGGCAGCTCGCCTATCGCGTGCTGCGGGGGGGCGGAAGCTATCTCTGGGAAGGTCTGGCGACGCGGGAACTCTCGCCCAACGGCTACGTCGAGGTCAGTCAGTGGGCCAGACCCGCGCAGCTTCTCGCCGACAGCGAGCTGATCGCCGTCCCCGACCCCACCCGCAGGCTGAGCGTTACCGTGACCCCTGAGAAGAGCGAGCTGCGTCCGGGCGACACGGCCCGCGCCCGCGTGCGCGTCACCGACGTGGCGGGCAGGCCCGTCGCCGCCGAGGTCGGGGTTTCCGTCGTGGATGCCGCGATCTTTGCGCTCCGACCCGACGCGACGCCCGACCCGCTGACGACGTTCTGGGGGCGGCGCGCCTCGCAGGTCGAGACGTTCCAGTCCGCGCCCGAGGAGGTCAGCGGCGGCGCGTACCAGCGCGCCAACGGCGAGAGTGCGCCGCTGCGCCAGCGGTTCGTCGATACGGCGTTCTGGAGCGCGCACCTGGTCACCGACGCGAGCGGCGAGGCGCAGGTTTCTTTCGAGGTGCCGGGAAATCTCACCACCTGGCGCTGGAGTGCGCTGGCGGTGACAGACCAGACCCAGGCCGGGAGAGTCGTCACGGATACCGTCGCGACGCGCTCGGTGACGCTCCGGCTCGCAACGCCCCGGCAGGCGGTTCTGGGCGATGCGTGGACGCTGATCGGAACCGTGAACAATCGCACCGACAGCCCGCAGAGCTTCGATGCAACCCTCAAGGCCGAGGGCGCGACCCTGAGCAGCGACGCCACGGTCCGGGTGAGCGTCCCGGCGCGTGGGGAGGGGAAGGTGAGCTGGCGCGTCGCGGTTTCGGGCTGGCCCGAGAGCGGTGCGGCCCGCTTCGAGGCGAGCGTCGCGAGCCAGAGCGGTAGCCCTGAGCTTTCCGACCGGCTCCGCCAGAGCGTCCCGGTTCTGCCGCGCGGCGTCGTCATCGACCGCCCGACGCTCGTCAAAGTGAGCGAGTCCATGACGCTGCCGCTGCCGCTCAACGACGACGGCTCGCCCCGCCTGGTTCTTTTCGAGGTGCGCCACGGTGTCCGCCAGGCGGCGCAGGCCGCCGCCCGCGACGTGCTTTCGAGCCGTCCGCACAGCCCCGAAGAGGCCGCCGACACGCTCCGGGTCGCTGTCGTCGCACCGGGGCTGGGGGTAGAAGCCGCGCCCGCGACGGTCCGCGACGCCGTGTTGCACCTGCTGCGCACCCAGCGCCCCGACGGCACCTGGGGACTCTGGGAAGGCGCTCCCGCCGATGCCCACGCGACGGCCCACGTCCTGCGCACTTTGAGAGAGTTCCAGAAGAGCAATGCCGCAAAAGCCTTCGCGTTCCCCGAGGCGGCGCTCGCCCGCGCCCAGGACGGCGCACGGCAGCTCTATAAAAACACCGATTCCTGGGAGCGGCGTGCGCTGCTCGCCGCCGAGCTGGGCGGGGCTGAGCGGGAGGAGGTCGTCCGGCGCGGCCAGAACCTCTCGCCGTACGCCCGGCTGCGGCTACTCGGGCGAGGTGCGCTCAGCTCGCTGACCCGGCGCAGCGGCTCCGAGCGGGCGAGCGTCGCTGCCGGAGTGCGCACAGGCTGGCGCTTCTCGGAGACGCAGACCAGCGCCGAGGCGCTTTTCGTCCAGCCTGCCGACACGTCGCTGGCGCACGGCCTCGCGTTTCCCGATCAGACCCTGGGGCGCTCCTGGCAGGAGAGAGCGGACCAGGCCGCGATGGTCGTCGCGCTGGCACGCTTCAAAGGCGAGTCGCCCGGCCCGGCCCCGAGCTTCTCGCTTCTGCTGGAGGGCAAGCCGCTTGTCTTTGACCGCAACGGTCGGGCGCACCTGACGCTGCCGCCCGGCGACATGCGCGAGACGTTGACCCTGGAAGGAAAGAGTAGCGGGGTCGTCTACCTGTCGGTGCGTCGGCCCCACGTCGCCGCGAGCGCCAGCGGCTCCGGGCCGTCGCGCCTGCTGCGGCGTCTGGAGCGGCAGGACGCGGACGGCCTCTGGCAGGAAGTCTCTCTGGAGGCCGACGCACAGGTTGCGCCGGGCGAGACGCTACGACTGACCACGATGGTCTGGCCCGCCGAGGGCGTCGAGACCATGCGCCTGGAGCAGACGCTTCCGGCGGGCTTCGAGTTCGTCGAGAGCGATCTCTATGTCTACCAGAGCAGCGGGTTCGTCCAGGAAGAAGTGCGCGACGGGCGGCTGATCCATTACGTGCAGAGCGAGGGCCGCCCGCTGCCGATCCGCTGCTACTTCCGGGCCGAGGCGGAGGGCGTCTTCACGCTCAACCCCGCCCGTGCCGCCGACCTCTTCGGCGGCAGCGACGAGACGGTGGCACCGCCGATCCGGCTCACGGTTCGGGAGACAAAGAAATGATCGGGCCGGGCGAGCGCCTGGCCTCGTTTGCGCTACCGACGGAGAGCGGACAGCTTCGTCGCTGGGAGCCAGGTCGCCCGAGCGTCGTGAGCATCGTCGCGCTCTGGTGCGACACCTGGAAGGAGCAGAGCGCTCGTCTGGCGCACCTGCGGACGGCGCTGCACGGCACCCCGACGGAGTTTTTGAGCGTCTCCATCGACGGGCGCTGGCGCGAGCGGGCGACGGAGGGCGCACTGGGCACGCTCTTGCTGGACGCGGGCGGCGTGTGGAGCCGCTCGCTCGGGATTCAGGCCGTGCCGTTCACCCTGGTCCTCGACGCCTCGGGAATCGTCCGGCACGCCGGAATGGGCATCGCCCGCGCGGCGACGATCCGTGAGGCGCTGGCGCAAAAAAGCGAGCGGCGCACCGGGCGATTGTTTCTCACCTTCGACGACTTCCCGCAGAGAGACGACGACCTGCTACTGGACATTCTGCGCCGCTTCGACGTACGCGCGAGCTTCTTCTGCCTCGGAGAGCATCTCGCCGAGGCGACCGGGACGGCGCTGGCGCGTCGGGCAATCGTCGAGGGCCATACGCTGGAGGTCCACTCCTGGGACCACGACATCCGGCGTCCGCAGCTCGCCCGGACGGTGGCCGCGCTGGAGAAACTCGGCTCCCGCCCGGCGCTCTACCGCCCGCCGGGCCGGGCCGAAGTGCGACGGCTTTTAGGCGGAGAACAGGTGAGCGCACCGCTGCCACTGGCCCATGTCACGCCGTTCGACGACACCCGGCCCGGCGAGGCCGAGCTACGCCGCCGCCTGCTGCTCGGGTTGCGCCCCGAGACCGTCTACTTGCTCCACGCGGGCATCGCCGAGACCCGCGCGGTCCTTCCGGAGCTTCTACAGCGAGTTCGAACGCGCGGCTGGTCGCTCTCTCCGCTGAGTGGACCAAAAAAATAATTCGACAAATTTTCTAACAATTTGTCAGAATCGACGATCTCACCCGTTGTAGTAAGTGAGGGGCATTGTTTTTCCCTCGGAGGCTACAGATGGAAAACCCGATTTCGAAGATGACCAACCGTGAGCGCCTGGGCGTCGCGGCCTTTGTAGGACTGATCGCGCTGATCGTGCTGGGCGGCTGGACCTACAACAAAACCAGCGCACCGCCGCTGGTCCCGACACAGAAAATCGCGCGGGCAGGCGTCACGGGCGAGGGCGCGACAGTTCTTACTGCCGAGAAACCTGCGCCGACGCCCAACCCGACTCCGGCTCCGCCAAAAGAGCTGGTGGTGTATGTCACCGGAGCCGTGAAGAAGCCCGGCGTCTACCGGTTCAAAACGGGCGAGCGTCTCTACCAGGCCGTCGAGAAGGCGGGCGGTTTCAAGCCCGACGCGGTGCAGGAGGCTCTGAACCTCGCCGACCAGCTCAAGGATGCCGACCAGATTCACGTCCCGACCAAAGCCGCGCCGAAGCTGACCGATACCTGTTCGTCTATCGAACGCGACGAACCTGTCAAGCCGACCCGGAAAGTCAGCGGTGCCGTGGCGCTGGGCCGGGTTGTCGGCAAGCCCGCAATCTCTTCGCCTCGAAGTGTCGTCGCGCTGGCTCCTGCTCCCGAAGCGAAGCCTGCGAAGATAGCCAGCGCCGCCGACGGAGCTGTCAATCTCAACAAGGCCGATGCCGAGGCACTCCAGAGGTTGCCGGGGATTGGTCCGGCGATGGCGGAGCGAATTCTGGCCTACCGAAAAGAGTCCGGTGGGTTTCAGAGCACCGAAGATCTTCAGGAAGTGCGCGGCATCGGTGAGAAGACGTTTGAAAAACTCAAGGGACTCATCACGATATAATCAGGCCATGTCTTTGACCCCCCACGACGTGCGCCAGGTGGGAGTGCTGGCCCGCCTGAGCCTCGACGATGCCGAGGCGGAGCGGATGGCTCACCACCTCAACGGCCTTCTCAGTCAGTTCGATAAGCTTCAGGAGCTGAACACAGACGGAGTTCCCCCGACCAGCCACGCGGTTCCGGTGACGGCGCTGCTTCGGGAAGATGTCATTCATCCCTCTCTTGGGCGTAGCGCTGTCATGAAGCTGACGAAGCACGTCGATGAGATGCTGGGCGGGTTCATCGTCCCGCAGGTGCTTCCCGGCGACGGAGGAGGGGCATGAGCGAGCTGACGCAGCTCTCGGCGGCGCAGCTTGCTGAGAAAGTTCGCAGCAAAGCGCTCTCTGCCCGCGAGGTCACCGATGCGTTTCTTGCCCGGATCGAGGCGCACGAGCCGGAGATCAAGGCGTTTCTCACCGTCACGGTGGAGCAGGCACGCGCTCAGGCGGATGCGATAGACAAAAAGATCACCGCCGGGGAAGAGGTTGGGGCGCTGGCGGGTGTCCCGGTTGCACTTAAAGACAACCTGTGCACAACGGGCATTGAGACAACCTGTGGGAGCAAGATTCTCAAGGGCTTCGTGCCGCCCTACGATGCGACGGTGGTTCAGAAGCTCGTGGCCGCCGGGGCGGTCTGCGTCGGCAAAGCGAACCTGGATGAGTTTGCGATGGGATCGAGCTGCGAGAACTCGGCGTACTTCCCGACCCGCAACCCGTGGGATACGAGCCGGGTGCCAGGCGGGTCGTCGGGCGGGAGCGCAGCGGCGGTCGCCGCAGACTTCGCGCCGCTGGCCCTCGGGTCGGACACTGGCGGCTCCATTCGTCAGCCCGCCTCGCTCTGTGGCGTGCTCGGACTCAAGCCGACCTATGGGCGAGTCAGTCGCTATGGGCTGGTTGCGTATGCGTCGTCGCTGGATCAGATCGGGCCGTTCGCTCGGACCGTGGAAGATTTGGCGCTCGGGCTTCAGGCGATCTCGGGGCCGGACCCTCGCGACTCGACCGCGCTGCCAGGAACGGTGCCGAGCTTTCGGGAGGCGCTCACCGGCGACATTCGCGGGCTTCGGGTCGGAATTCCGACCGAGTACTTCGGGGCCGGGCTGGAGCCATCGGTGCGCACGGCGGTCGAGTCGGTCGTGGCGGTGCTGAAGGAGCTGGGAGCGCACGTCGAGGAGGTCAGCCTGCCGCACACCGACTACGGGCTGGCGGCTTACTACATCGTCGCGCCCGCCGAGGCATCGAGCAACCTGGCCCGCTACGACGGCGTTCGTTACGGGCATCGCTCGTCGAAGGTCGGCGGGCACATCGAATTGTTCGACCAGACCCGCGAAGAAGGCTTCGGGGCGGAGGTCAAGCAACGGATCTTGATCGGCACCTACGCGCTCTCGGCGGGCTACTACGATGCGTTCTATCGCAAAGCGATGCAGGTCCGAACCTTGATCCTGCAAGACTTTCAGCGGGCGTTTGAGAAGTTCGACGTGCTGGTGACGCCAACGTCCCCGACGACCGCGTTTTCGCTTGGGGCAAAAAGCGACGACCCGATGGCGATGAAGCTGGCCGACATCTGCACGATTCCGGCGAATCTGGCCGGGATTCCGGGGCTTTCCCAGTGCTGCGGGTTCGACGAGGCCGGGCTACCCATCGGGGTGCAGTATCTGGGCACGGCGCTCTCGGAGCCGACCTTGCTTCGGATCGCACACGCCTACGAGCAAGCAACAAACTGGCACGTGATGCGCCCGAAGCTATTGTAGCCGGGAACGCTATCGGGCTGATGCGCGTATTCAAGGGGTGGGAGGCTTGACAGTCTCCTGCCTCTGTGATACGATTTTTCCATGCAGGGGTAAGACCCCTGCTTTTTTGTCGCGCCGCACGTGCGGCGAGGAGACCATGTCGATGGCAACCAACCCATTGCGCACTGCCGAGCAGATAGTGGCCAAGAGACCCGCCCCGAGCTGGAAGGGTTTTGTCGAGTATCTCAAAGGGGTCCGCGAGGAACTGAAAAAAGCAGTCTGGCCGACGCGAGAAGAGCTGATCCGACTCACTCAGATCGTTCTTCTTCTCATCGCAGTCGTCGGGGTGTACTGTGGCGCGATAGACAGCATCCTCGGGGTGCTGGTGAGTCGCGTTTTTAACAAAAATTAGAGGTAGAGAGACACGATGCAAAGGCACTGGTATGCTGTTCATACTTACTCCGGGCACGAGAACAAAGTTAAGCTGACAATCGAGAAGCGTGCCGAGACAATGGGGCTTAAAAGCAAGGTCTATCGGATTCTTGTTCCCACCGATTCGGAGATGCGCAATCGTAACGGCAAAAAAACCGAGTACAAGCGTAAGATTTTTCCAGGTTACGTTCTTATCGATATGGTTTTGGACGATGAGACCTGGTACTTGATCAAAAGTACAACCGGTGTCACCGGGTTTGTTTCGTCGGGGAACAAACCGGTTCCGCTGAAAGACTCGGATGTCAAGGATATTCTGGATGCGCTCGACCCGAGCAATGCCGGTGCCCGTCCGCGTAAAATCTGGGAAAAAGGCCAGGTCGTTCGAGTTAACTCGGGGCCGTTCGCTGATTTCACCGGCAAGATCGAAGAAGTGAACGACCAGAAAGAAAAGCTCCGGGTGACGATCTCGCTGTTTGGCCGAGATACACCGATGGAGCTGGACTTCAATCAGGTCGAAAAGATTTAGATGGCGCTCTAAGCGTCGTTTGAAGTAGGAGGCGGGCCTGCAACACTCCCGCCGCTAATACTACGGAGGAAAAAATGGCAAAGAAAGTCGTTGGTGTCGTCAAGTTGGCGATCAATGCGGGTAAAGCAACGCCTGCACCGCCCATCGGGCCTGCGCTCGGTGGCTACGGCATCAACATGATGGAGTTTATCAAGGGCTACAACGCCCAGACAGCGGACAAAGCGGGATCTATCGTCCCGGTGGTTATCACCATCTACGATGACCGCTCTTTCACGTTCGTTCTCAAGACCCCCCCTGCGTCGGATCTCATCAAGAAGAAGCTCGGCATTCCGTCCGGCTCGGGCAACCCGAACTCGGTCAAGGTCGGGACGCTCAGCAAGCAGCAGCTTCGTGAGATCGCCGAAGAAAAAATGGCCGATTTGAATACGCAGGATATCGACGGCGCGATGAACGTCATCGCCGGAACCGCCCGGTCGATGGGCGTCAGCATCGGGGAATAGGGGCTAAAAAAATGACCAGACAGGACCGCCGCAGCAAGGGTCTCATCAAGCCGTCCAAGCGATTCGTCGCCGAGCGCGCCAAAATCGACCGACTCAAAGGCTACGACACCGACGAAGCCCTCAAGCTCGTCAAAGAGACTTCCTCGACCAAGTTCGACGCCACCATCGACGTCGCCGTGGCTCTCGGAGTCGATCCGCGCCAGGGCGACCAGAACGTCCGTGGCACCACCGATCTCCCGCATGGCACCGGCAAGACCCAGAAAGTCGCCGTCTTCGCCAAGGGGGACTTCGCCAAAGCCGCTGAGGACGCCGGAGCCGACGAGGTCGGAGCCGACGAGCTGATCGCCAAGATTCAGGGCGGCTGGCGTGACTTCGACGTGCTCGTCGCGACGCCCGACATGATGCCTGCCGTCGGCAAGCTGGGCCGCACGCTCGGACCGCGCATGCCCAACCCCAAGTCGGGCACCGTCACGACCGATGTCGCCACCGTCGTCAACGCGATCAAGAAAGCGACCCGTGTCCCGTATCGTGTGGACAAGGGCGGGATCATCCACGCCCCCATCGGCAAGGCAAGCTTCACCTCCGAGCAGCTTACGGAGAACCTCCAGGTTCTTCTGAGCGCACTCGTCAAAGCGAAGCCGTCGTCTGCCAAGGGCCGCTACATCAAGAAGATCACGGTCTCGTCCACCATGGGACCGGGCGTGAACCTTGAAGTAACGGCTGTCGCTCGTGCCGCCGAGCGCGCGTAAAAACCGCCCTCTCGGGTGACTTCAAAAAGCCAGGTGCAGCCGCACCTGGCTTTTTTTATTACGACGCTCTATTGAGACAGACAAATAACGGTTAATTTTAATCAATTCAAATAATTTCTGCATAGAATAATTTATCATGGTAAAATAGCGAGGTTCACACATAGAAAAGAGATTGACATGAAGACGGTACGCCCGCTTCTCACTGGAGTAGTAGCACTGCTCACCATTGGCTCGGCGCAGGCACAGATCGCACAGTGGGCATTTACTGGCAATGTTCTGACGCCGACCACACTAATTCCCACCGTGACAGCGTCCTCGATTACAAACGCGAGCCTTGTCTCATTCGGAGCGTCGGGGAACTTGCTCAATGCGGCTCCTGCGAACGGCGCGACGGGTGGAAACAACAATCTCACGTCGGCAATATCGGTAAATTCTTACTTTCAGTTCGTGATTACGCCAAATATCGGCCAGTCCATGAGCATCAGCAGTGTCGGAATCGATGCCGGTTTTGGAAACAACGCCAGCTTCGCGATTCGCTCAAGCCTCGACAGTTTTGCGACAGACATTGGTGCACAGTCCAATCTATCGGCGACCATAACCGGCTACAACTACTCCGTTTCGGGGAATCCGTCGTTTCAGAATATTACGTCCGCGACAACGTTTCGTGTTTATCTTCATGGTGCGAACAACAACCAGACCATGAACTTTGATAATGTCTCGATCAACGGAGCCACCGTTGCGATTCCCGAACCCGGTAGCTTTGTTTTACTCACTCTGGGCGGCGTGAGCGTCGCCTATTTCTTCTTGCGTTTTAGAGCGAGGGGCTGAAGCGGCTTCTGGACCTGCTGCTCACGTGCTCGGGTGCGGGCGTCGTGCTCGGTGAGCCAGCCTTGAACCCAGTCCTCGCCCATGTCCGAGGCGATCTTCTCGGCAGCCAGCCGCGCTTGAACCTGCTCCAGCGGTAGCCCGCTCGCTTCCGACTGGTCGCGGGCCATTCCCTCGACGACCTGCCGGGGAAGCTCGCCCAGAGCGCTCGTCCACTGCCGCCAGTAGCGCTCGCTCCGCTCACGCGCCGACGCATACGTTTCGATGAAACGCTCCAGAAGCGCCTCCGGGTCCTCGGTCACTGGCTCATTCCCCTTTCAGGCCCCGCCACAGACGGCGATACCATGGCATGTCGCTCTCTTCTTCCACCATTCCTGCTTCCAGCGCCTCGCGCTCGGCCAGAACGATGTCTTTGTACTCGCCTGCAAAGAGATAGAGTGCCCGGTCGGCGACCTGATAGAGCCGCTCGCCCGAGTTGGCTTCGATGTCGAGCAAGAAGTTCTCGCCCGAGGGACGCCAGCGCACCGTCACGCGGGCGACTCCGCCATCGCAGCGGATCGTCCCGGAGATTTGGGAGCCTGGCTCGAACGTCTCGACCCGCCCGATGGCATGAAACGCCTCGCGGGCACGGGCTGCGACACGCTCCAGCGGGCCACTCACGGGAATTTCCAGATACCTGCTCATCACAACTTCGACTGATTTCTACAGAGAAGCGTTCCACAGGGGGACACCACGCGCATGCAGTAGCGCCGCAACGGGTGCGAGCGGCAGACCAATGACGCTGGACGGGTCACCATCGAGGCGAGCGACGAATGCCAGCGCTCCTCCCTGAAAGCCGTAGCTTCCGGCTTTGTCCAGCGGGTCTCCTGTCGCCACGTAAGCGGCGATGGCCTCGTCGGTGAGCAAGGCAAACGTCACCTGCGTCTCTGTCAGATGCGTCTCCTGGTGTACTATACCACCCGTGCGCCCCGCCGACTCGACCAGAGAGACCGCCGTAAGCACGGTATGTGTCTCTCCCGAGAGCGTTCGGAGCATTTTATGGGCATGTTCGGGGCTTTCGGGCTTTCCCAGCACGCGCCCATCGGGGGCGACGACATCGGTATCGACGCCCAGTACCAGCCCGACGCGCCGCCCGGCGACCTCGTTTGCCTTGCCCTGGGCGGCCCGCCGGACGTACTCGCTCGGGTCGGTCAGGTGCAGAAGGCTCGCTTCATCGAAGCGGCTGACCGCGACGGTGAAGCGAACCCCGAGCAGCTTCAGAAGCTGACGCCGCCGGGGCGACGCCGACGCGAGGTAGAGCCGCCTACTCAGCCGCACTCTCCTCGGGCTTTTTGGTGCGCTTCGGCCTGGGTTTGGCTTCCGCCTCGCCGTCGTTGTCCAGCTCCAGCATGTCGGCGCGGGATGGCTCTTTGCTCTCGCCGCCCTCGCCGTCCACCTGCTGCTCCAGCTCTTTCACCCGGTTCTCCAGGGTCGTGATGTCGTCCTCGCCGGGCGGTGTTGTGGTCGTGCCGTCGGCGGCGGTCGTCGGGAGCTTGCCCTTGAGTCCGTCGGTGAGCTTCTCGCGAATGGGGCGTCCTTTTTGCTCCAGCTCGTCGATCAGGCCCGGCGCGTCGTCCCAGAGCCGCCTCAGGTTGGTGTCGATCTTCTCGGCGGCGATAGCGCCCGCCCCGAACGTCACATCAAAGAAGCGCTCCACGACGTTCGCGGCTGCTTTCGCCGCCTCGCCTACTTCTTCCTTGAGCGCCTCGACCTGCTCTTCGAGAGTTTCCTCTGCCTCGGTCTTCACGTCTGTCTTGTCGTCTGTCGTCGTCTTTTCGGTGTCTTCGGCCATGTCTGTCTCCACGTGATTCATTGGATAATTACTCCGACGCGCGAGCGTCCCAAAAGGTTACGCCGGTCCCGCATAAATATCGCGCTTCAAAACTCCGATGTACGGCAGGTTCCGATAGCGCTGGTTCCAGTCGAGGCCGTAGCCGATCACGAACAGGTCGGGGATCGAGAAGCCCACGTAGTCCGCGCTCACCGGAGCGCCGCGCCGGGCAGGTTTGTCCAGGAACGTCACGACCTTCAAACTGGCGGGCGCACGCTGGCGCAGGTTTCTCAGGACGTACGAGAGCGTCAGCCCCGTGTCGATAATATCTTCGACCACGATCACATGGCGTCCCTCGATAGGATCGTCCAGATCTTTGGTTAATCTGACTTCCCCGGAACTCTGCGTCCCCGAGTAGCTGGCGACTCCGATCAGATCGATGGAGAGCGGCGTGTCTACGGCTCGCATCAGATCGGCGAAGAACGGAATCGAGCCTTTGGCGATGGTCAGCAGGTGCGGCTCGCGCCCGTCGTACTCCTCGGTGATCTGTGCGCCCAGCTCGGCGACGCGCTGTTGAACCTGCTCTGTCGAAAAAAGAACCTCTTCGATGTCCTGATGCATCCGGTGCGGCATAGGCTCATGGTACCACCCGGCTTTAGCAAGTGTCGAAGCAGGCGCGATACTGCCCTCAATACTCGACCTGCCCCGTCCTCCCCCGGTTGCAAGCAACCGACCCCTCCGGCTAATCGCTCGCAAGCTCGCTGGCGAAGGGGTATCTACGAAGAACCTATCTCCCTCGCGCAGCCGGGGGAGAACGGAAGCGAGGTACGAGCGCCCAAGAGGGGGCAGCTTGAGTTACCGAAGGAAATCGAATTTTTATGTTTGGACCGGTGATCGTCGGAGAGCGGGTGCGGCTCGCTCCGATTCAGAAAGTGCATGCGGAGAACTTCGTGCCGTGGCTTGCGGACCCGGACGTGATCCGCTGGCTGGGCGCGACGAGCTGCCCGACGCTCGAAATGGAGCACGAGTGGTACGAGCGCATCAGCAAGAGCGAGAAAGACTATCTCTGGGGAATCTTTGTCGGGGAGAAGCACATCGGCTGCACGGGGATTCATCAGATCGACTGGCGCAACCGAAACGCCATCACGGGGAATCTCATCGGCGACAAGACCGAGTGGGGCAAGGGCTATGGCTCGGAAGTCGTTGCGCTGAGAACAAAATACGCGTTTGAGATGCTGGGTCTCGAAAAACTCAAGACCGAGGCGTTCATCGAGAACGTTGCGAGCCGCCGTGCGCTGGAGAAAGCGGGCTATAAAACCATGGGAATCGCTCGCAGGGAGATTTTCCGGCATGGAGCCTGGCAAGACCTCTGGCACGCCGAGCTTCTGCGCGACGAGTGGGAGGTTGTCCCCGAGTATCCAGGCAGCTGAAGCAGCCTGCTACGCAGAATCAAGCACCGTGAACGGCGCTGCAAAAACAACGTAACGTTTTGCAGGGGGCGGGGGAACTCTGTGGTTATCAAGCGTAGCACCAACGCAGCTAAGTGTAGTGCTTGCGCAGCCGAGTGTAGCACTGACGCAAGCAAGCGTAGTGCTTACGCAAGCAAGCGCATCATCTGCGCAGGCGAGGGTAGTGCTTACGTAAGCGTGCGTACCAGATACACTCACTTGCGTATCACTGACGCTGCCAAGCGTAGCACTGGCGCAAGCGAGCGTAGTTTCCCCCGTCCCGACGAAGGAGGAAAAAGACGGGGGCGAGCGAGTTTTTCGGGCTTGCCCGAAACGCGACACTCGGGGGACAGCGTACAATAGCGGCATGAGCTGGCTGATTCGGGGCGGGTGGATGATCGACGGAACCGGGGCGCGGGCACGCCGGGCCGACGTGCGCGTGCAGGGCGAGCGAGTCGCTGAGATAGGCCGCAACCTGCGACCCGAGCCGGGCGAGTCGGTTCTCGACGCGGGCGGACGAGTCATTGCGCCGGGGTTCATCGACGCGCACAGCCACGCGGACGGCGGGATTTTAACCGATCTCGATGCCGAGACCCAGGTTCGCCAGGGAATCACCACGGCCATCGTCGGGCAGGATGGCGGCCACAACTTCCCGCTCGGCGAGTGGCTGGGAAAGATAGAAACGGCCCGCCCCGCACTGAATCTCGCAAGCTTCATCGGGCATGGGAGCGTGCGCGGGCAGGTGCTCGGGAAAGACTACCAGCGCAAGGCCACGGAGAGCGAAGTTCGAGCGATGCGCTTGCTGGTTGCCCGCGAGATGAAAGCCGGAGCGCTCGGGCTGTCTTCGGGGCTGGAGTACGAGCCGGGGCTGTTCTCCGACACCCCCGAGATCATCGCCCTCGCCGAGGTCGCTGGAAGCTACGGCGGGATTTATATCAGCCATGTCCGCGACGAAGAAGACGATGCCCTGAAATCGTTCGACGAGCTGATTGAGATTTCTGAGAAAGCACGGATTCCGGCGCAGATCAGCCACATCAAGCTTGGCTCCGCGCCGGTCTGGGGCAAGACAAAAGCCGTCTTCCAGAAGCTCGACGACGCGAAAAAGCGCGGTCTGGATGTCTCCGCCGATGTTTATCCGTACACGTTCTGGCAGTCGGGCCTGGTCACCATTCTGGAGTCGCGCGAGTGGGGCGACATCAAGCTCTGGGAGAAGGCCATCGCGGGCATCGGCGGTGCCCAACAAATCCGAATCACGGGCTACGCGCCCGAGCCGAGCTATCAGAACAAAACCCTCGACGCGCTCTCCCGCGAGCTTAAAAAATCCCCTGCGCAGCTTGCCAGCGAGCTGGTCTTGAAAGCCAGCGGCGCGGTCGGCGTGGTGGTCACGGCGATGCAAGAGAAAGACCTTGACGCGTTTTTGCGCCACCCGAAAATTATGTTCTGTACCGATGGCGGCCTGCGTGGAACCCACCCGCGCGGCGCGGGCAGCTACCCGAGAATCCTGGGCCGCTACGTCCGCGAGCGAAGAGTTCTCTCGCTTGAAGAAGCCATTCGAAAGGCCACGTCTCTCCCTGCCGCCCGCTTCGGGCTTGGTGGGCGCGGCGTCTTGAAGCCGGGCAACGTCGCCGATTTAGTGATCTTCGATCCGCAAAAAATCAACGACACGGCGACGGTCGAAAACCCCCGAAGCGCTCCCATCGGCCTGGGCGACGTTTTCGTGAGCGGGGTTCACACGCTCAAAAACAATCAGCTCACCGGGCAGCGCGGCGGGCGGGCTATAACCCGGCATTGAAAATACCGGCATTTAAAATACCGGTCTCATAGAAGCGCACCCTCCGGGGCGCGAGAGCGCCATACCCGAACATCGTTCGGGCACCCCGGCTCTCGCGAGCCGGAGGTTCGCTTCTAATAGGCCGGTATTTTAAATGCCGGACCAACGGGCGCTACGCAGAGATACGCACCACCAGGTCTTTCACTTTTTTGTCCTCGCCCCGCTCGGTTCCGTTGTCGTCGGTGCGGTCCGGCCCGATGCTCCAGAGCGTGAAGCCCGTCTTCTCGCGGCGAAGCTTCAGCGGCGCGTTGTTCTTCGCGAACGGATCGGCGGGAAGCTTTATCTCTTTTCCGGGCGTCTCCATCAGCGCGAGTGCGGTTTCGCGTAGAAGTTGCTCGGCCTCGGTGTGAACATACAGCTTCTCGAAAGCCTGGGAGAAAACGGGCGTCAGGATCTTAATCAACGTGTCTTCGTAGCGCTGGGAGCGCTCCCAGCGGTCGTTGTAGGCTTGAAACGCCGCTTGCGTGCGGGCCGGGTCGTCTCCGGTTTCCCGGAGCAGGTGGTATGCACCGCGCCAGTAGGCCACTCCGCGCGCCGCCCAGGACCGAATCACCAGCGGCCCAACTATTGGCGGCACGCCGGGCGTCGGGTTTTGCGTCCCCTCGGATGCGTCTCCCTGGAGATCTTTGAACGTGATCTTGCCGTCGAGAAGCTGCTGCGCCGTCAGGTGGTACATCACGGACTCGCTGGCGAGAAAATGCCCGAACGGTTTCGGCATATCCCAGCCTGCGAGCGCTTTGTGGGCCTCGGGCAGCCCGGCGGCTCCGAACCGGGCGAGTAGCTCGCAGAACCGCTTGTGCGCCATGGCGTGGATCGCGACGCCTACCAGCCCGGCGATGAGAATCGGAGTCTCGTTGACATGGTTTCCCAGCCGCGCCATGAGCCGGACCTCGGAGAACGCCGCCTCGGGCGTCGGGGCAAGCGCGGCGCTCGCGCCAAGAAGCCGGGTCAGCGCCCGGACCAGCGCAAACTCGGGGAGCGCCAGCTTGAAGCCCTGGGCGTAGTCGTACTGGAAGTCGCAGCCTTCTTTGTTGGCAGCTTCACGGGCGAGCGCAAGAATCGGCGCGAGTTTTTGGAAAATCGGCTCGGCTTCTTTGCGCTGGGCGTCGGTGAAGCCCGGCTTGAGCAGCGGCTCCAGAATTTTTTCGTCTTTCTTTTTCTCTCGCTCCGGCCAGAGCGCGAGCGCCTCGCGGATCAGCGGGGCGGCGTTCTGGTTATCGGGTAGCAGAAGCTTCGGGCGCAAATCTTCTGGCGTGAGCGGGACGCCTTCTTTTCTTGCCAGCGCCCGCTCCTCTTCCAGCCGCGACGACGACGCGCCGAAGGTCTTCAAAACCCAGATCAAACCGCCGCCCAGCCCCAGCATTGGCAGCCCGATTCCCAGTGCGCCGCAGCCCAGCAGCGTCTTTCGTGAAAGTCCCATGGGCATCTTAACGCAGACCACTGCCCGACGGTTACGGCGGTCGCCATCGAATCAATTCGTGGCTAAGACGACTAATTCGACCTGCACCTCGCAAGCTCGGTTTGTCGAATCAAAGAGAATTTTTGGATTCGACAAGGTTGGCTGGTAAGCCGCAGGTCGAATTTGTGATCGTAGCCACGAATTGATTGCATTGAACGCGCTGAAACCACGGGCTTTAGACCGTGTGAGGAGCGTGACCCCATCCCTGGCCTTGCCAGGGATGGCTACAAGGACGCGGCTACGAAACGATTCGACCTGCACTCTCTCTACCCGGTGCCCTTCGTGTAGGATGGAGGCATGGGTAAGAGAAACAAGCGGGACGCAACTTCGGTCGGTACTCGCGGCAGTGCTCCTCCGAAGGACGATTCGGGCAAGTCCATATTGCACTACTGGAGTGGCGCACATACACGCC
>JANLTX010000007.1:0-51102 GCA_031363095.1 Armatimonadota bacterium
AAAGTTGCTCTTCACAACTTTTGTATTTTTCTCAACCGCAGCCTCGGTCGCCCCTCCCTCCAGTTTGCTGATTTGCTGGGCTGGAGATGAGGAGAGGGGCGTTGCGCCCCTAATTCACAACAAGCGTTTTATTCGACGGAATAAATTATGAACAATAGCTGGTTTCTCTGGGGTTATGTGGTGCTCATTGTGGTTTTGTTTACGGGCTACTCGCAGGGAGTTCGTAAGGCAAAGCTCAACGGAAATTTAATCAAGACTGTCGGGATCGTGATCGGTGCAATTGCCCTTTTTGGGATGTTATTATTGCTCGGACAAAAGCCAAATCCGACGGCATTGCTGGTAAATGTTGTTATGATGAGTCTCTGTACGGCGTATTGCATTATGACAGCCCAGAAGCAGGCCCGCGTCGAAGAGATTTACGAAGAAGGCAAGCTCTCGGTACTAATTTGCAGCGCCTATCGTCTGCCCTTCGTGGACGCATTAATTCTCCCCACCTCGACCCACCTGCGCTCGCTCGGCGGCCCCTCGGGGATCTTGCTCACCGCAGGCGGAAAAATACTAGAGAAAGAAGTGGCGCTGGCCTCGCCCGCAAACCTCGATAAAGTTCTCTTCACCGGAGCCGGAGCACTGGGCGTCGGGAAGCTCTTGCACGCCGTGGTCTTTGCCCCGACAGACCTGCACGTAGACCCGAACCGGGTGAAAAAAGGGCTTCAGGCCGCGCTTCTTCTGGCACGAAAAGACAATGCGAAAACCGTCGGGCTGGCGTATGCGCCGCTTCGGGGAATCGCCCCGAAAGACGCCGCCAAAATCTACCGGGACGCCGCCAAAAAATACGAGGACGACTTCGAGAAAATCACCGTGGTTCTCTTAGACGGACGCCACGAAGCCCTGTTCAAAGAAGCCTGGAAAACATAGATAGCGGAGCGAGTAGATTTCTCCACCTCATAAAAGCAGTTATTTTTAACCTATTCTTAGCTGGCTCAAAAGTAAATTTTCAAAAAGCCTCAGTTTTACTCTTGCTTTTTTCAAGCTTATAGCGCTATACTGCTTCAGCGTTGCCGAACCAGCAGCGTTGCCGAACCAGATTAGAAAGGTAACTCAGATGAAGTTCTCCATCCAGGCTACGATAGCCTCAACCCTCCTGCTCAGCACCAGCGCATTCGCTCAAGGTGGTCCTCCAGGCGGGCCTCCACCAACCACTCCTGCAAGTTTCACGGCATCAAAAATAGGTGCCTCAAGTCCACTCAACGACCGTCTTCTGGCACAAACGGTTCCAGGATCAAGCACTATGCCGGCATCTTTCAATGGTAGCGTTCCGGTTGCAAATTCGGGAACGATTACTATTCCAGCCAGCACCTGGAGCGTCGGGTATGAAGTCTACTACCCGGCAACATCTCCTACTCAAGGAATAATGCTAACCTCCCAGGGTGCTGTTTTCTCCGGTGCTGGAAAGACAGGATACTGGAATGGCACCGATCCAGGCTGGACGGTTTTACCATATGGGAGTCAGGCGGGTGGCTATGGTCAGTTTGCAATGCAGATTGTTGTTGACCTGAATGGCTTCTTTCTCAGACTAAACGCAACATATAAATATACAGGAACACACACTTTCTATTATGGAATCCCAGGGAATCAGACCCAAGTAGGCTCATTTCCTGTGCCGTGGTCATCATCTACTCTACAACGCCTCGGCAACTGAATTGGCTGTTGATTGCAATTTCCATCTAAAATAATTTTAGATGGAAATTGCAGTCAGTACTTCCAGAAAGAAATCTGAAATGTTTCTCCCTTTAAGTGCTTCTCTGATTTTAATAAATCAGAGATCGACAGAAAATCAAGAATTTATCACACTCGCTGAAACATCTACTATTGAGCAAGTTCTTTCAAAATTATCTACAAAAACTCGTATTTTAACTGCTTCCAAAACGTTGAAAGATCAACGTGTTTCCGTATTTCTGCGAAATACTGAAAAACAAAAAGCTGAAAATATTTTACTCCGCGTCCTTGGCCATAGCATAGACACGCCTACTTCTTATGAATGGCATCAAGGCGTCGATAAAAACACATTTATACTTACACGGAATTTACACGATAAGAAAGAAGAGAGGAATTTATTAGAATATCCCAAACGACAAATCGCTTTAATTTTAAAGAATACACGAGACAATCTTAATTCAGATAAAGAAATAGTTTATGGAACAAATACTTTTTCTTCAGGTTTTGAACTTCATAATAATATATTAAAAAGCCTAACTGACTCACAATTGGAAACTCTTATTTCGGGGAAGGGTATTTCCGTTTCCCAGTTTGTTCCAAAAAATCTTGTTGATAACTATCAAAAAATGTATTCTAAGAATTTTCAAGATTCTATAGCAAATGGAATCGCCTTTAGTCAGGAACAAAAAAAAGGCCCGTATAAAGAACCAATGATTACTGTAAAACCACAACGAGGATCAAGTTTTTTATATACTATCAGCATTGCAGGTGCAATAAATCATTTGCCTGCACAAGGAATATGGAACGATAATGGTCAGATAATCGATCCATTTCAAAGCTGTACTAACCCTCTGTCTCCTCTATCTACATTTTTACCAGAGAAAATGCAAAAAATCCCGAACGAAAAGCAATATGATTTCTCGGAACTTTATAAAGATAAAAATATTACCTCAACCATGCGTAGTGATTTAGGTTTTTTATTGGGCTATATATCAAAAACCACAAATATTGATATCGTATCAGAAAATTTTATTTCGAGAGGATATTTTACTTATCCTCACAAATTTGAATTCCAATTGAAAAAAGGTACCCTGAGAGAAATCTTTGAATATATCTGGAGGAATTATAACTATATCACTGAACAAAATGAAGGAGTTTATTATATTTGGAGTCCTGTTTGGGCATTTGAACGTAGGGCAGATATTCCAGATAGAGAACTAGAATATTGGAAAAAATTAAAAGAAAAACAAAACGGATTCACGTTAGAACAATGGATTAAAGTTGCATCTAAGTATAATGACTATCAATTACGAGATACGTTTTATCAAGAAATACCAATGAGTCCAGCTCCTGGACAAGGAAACGGTTTAACAACTGTTAGTTTTGAACTGCTTCGTTTTCTGGGAAAACTTTCACCGGAAATCTGGCAAGATTTGCGAGAACGAGGAGAAATTAAATGGCAAGATTTGCCACTTGATCTTCGTTCATCTTTGAATTATTCTTCAATGGAGGATATTAAGTGGTTTGATCAGCCTGTCGAACTGACATATTCAGAGTTGATGAACTGTACTGGAGCTTTACACTATTCAAAATCTTTGCGAGGTCAGGATAGCGAGATGGTTGTTTTGAACGTCAATACACAGGACGGAGCCAACGTTTTTAGCTTCTCTGTCTCAGGCATCATCCTCCCCAAAAAACGTTGAGAGGTTGCAGATCACAAACGTATGGGATGGTTTCGGAGTATGAAGAACAAACAGGGCGGACGACCGGGATTGAACCGGCTACCTTCAGAACCACAATCTGACGCTCTAACCAAATGAGCTACGCCCGCCATGAGGAAGCAACTCGCACTATACCCTGGGAAATCTCCAGTGTCAAGTTTACCCAGATCAGCCCGAAAACGCACGGGCGATGAAAAACGCGACGATGGCGGCGGCGCTACCGATCAGACAGGTCTGAAGGCCGCTCTTCCAGGGCGAGGCCCCGGTGAACTTGCCCTTGACGTAGCCGAAGACCAGTAGCGCCATCAGGGTCACGACGCTGGAGTAGACCAGCGCCAGCGAGGTGTTCTTCAGGAGCATGTACGGCGCGAGTGGAATCACGCCACCGACGATGTAGGCTCCCGCAATGAGCAGGGCGCTCTGGAGGGCGCGCCTCGGGTCGGGAGCTTCCAGGCCCAGCTCGAAGCGCATCATAAAGTCGATCCAGGCATCGGGCCGCTGGCGTAGCGCCGAAAGAATCGGGGCGATCTCTCCCTCGCTCAGGCCGTAGTCCCGAAAGATCGCAGCGACTTCTTCCGCCTCGACCTCGGGCTTTTCGGCAACCTCTTGCTCTTCCCGGCGACGCTCGCTGTGGTAGTGCTCCCGCTCGCTCTGTGCAGCGAGGTAGCCACCGAGTCCCATCGCTATCGACCCCGCTGCGATCTCCGCGAGGCCCGCTGTGACAACCAGCGAGGACGATGAGACCGCTCCAGAGAGTCCTGCGGCGAGCGCGAACGGTACCGTGAGGCCGTCGGACATCCCGATGACGATGTCACGGACGGAAGCGCCCGCCGTGAAGTGCTCTTCGTAGTGATGGTCGTGATTCATGGTTAATCTCTATGGATAGCCTACTTTATCAGGGGGTACACTGGGGTTATGCAACTTCGAGTCTGGGGAGCGCTGTTTCTTGCGCTGAGCATGCTGCTTTCATCAGGGGCGCGAGCGCAGGGAATGGAACACAAAGCGGGCACCGAGCTGGCCGTGCCCGCGTTCCTGCCCGTGACCGTCGCGGGGCAGGGGCTGAAGCCGTTTTTAGACCTCGCGGGCACGAAGGCCACGGTGGTTATTTTTGTGGGGACCGCCTGTCCCATCTCCAACGGCTACGCGCCCGAGTACGCAAAACTGGCAAAGTCGCTCAAAGCGCAGGGCGGGCAGCTTGTTCTGGTGTACTCCAACCCCGGCGACGCCCGCGAGGCCGACGCCCACGCGGCCCGTTTCGGGCTGGCCGAGGCCATTCGGATTCTGGATGAAGACCAGGCTCTCATGAAAAAACTGGGCGCAACCATGACGCCCGAGGCGTTTGTTTTAGATGAAAAACGGATCGTGCGGTACTGTGGCGCTCTCGATGACAAGTATGTCGAGCGGGGCAAACCCAGAGCCGGAGTTCGAGAGAAGTTTTTAGAGAACGCTGCCCAGCAGGTGATCGCGGGCAAGTTTGTCTTGCTCCCGCGCACCGAGCCGTTCGGGTGCGACATCGAGAAGCTCAAGGCCGTCGCGCTTCAGGGTGCCCCGACGTACTCCGGGTCCGTGGCAAAGATTCTCAACGAGAACTGCATCTCGTGCCACCGCCCTGGCGAGACCGGCCCGATGCGGCTCGACACGTTCGAGGGCGCACGGCGCTTCGCCGACAACATCGCGGGTGTCACGGGGCGCAAGCAGATGCCGCCCTGGAAACCCGCCCTGGGCCACGGAGTCTTCAAGAGCGAGCGGCGGCTGACCGACGCGCAGATCAAAGTCCTCGCGGAGTGGGCGAGCGCGGGCGCACCGCCCGGAGATTTAACAAAAGCCCCGAAGCCGCAGGCGTTCACGCAGGGCTGGGCGCTGGGGAAACCCGACCTGGTACTCTCCATGCCCGACGACTACGAGGTTCCGGCGAGCGGCCCGGATATTTATCGCTGCTTCGTCCTGCCGGTCCCGCTGGACGCCGACAGAGAAGTGGTCGCCGTGGAGTACCGACCGGGCAACCGCACGACCGTACATCACATCATCGGGTACTTGGACGGCAACGGACTGGGCCGCCAGAAAGATGAGCAAGACACGGGCCCCGGCTTCACCAGCTTCGGCGGCCCTGGCTTCATGCCGACGGGCGAGCTGGGCGGCTGGGTTCCCGGACTCACGCCGCAACCGCTCCCCGACGGCATCGCGCGCCCGCTGAAACAGGGCACCGATTTGGTAATGCAGATTCACTATCATCCGTCGGGAAAGATAGAAAAAGATAAAACGCAGGTAGGAATTTATTTCGGGAAGAAAAAAGCCACCAAACTTCTGCGAATTCTACCAATAGTGCAGTTCAATTTAGATATTCCGGCGGGCGTAGACAAGCACGATGTCAAAGCGGCGTTCCCACTACCGTTCGATGCAAAAGTGATCTTTATTATTCCGCACATGCACCTGCTGGGCCGCACGATGCAAGTAGACGCAACCGCGCCCGACGGTACCCTGACGCCGCTACTCAAGATCGACGACTGGGACTTCAACTGGCAGGATATGTACAGCTACAAAGACCCGCTGAAGCTCGTGCGCGGCTCGAAGCTGTCTCTGCGAGCGACGTTCGACAACTCGGAGAAGAACCCGCGCCAGCCCGCGCTCCCGCCGAAGAGAGTGACCTGGGGCGAGGAAACCACCGACGAGATGTGCATCGCGTTCATCGGGTTTGTGCCGGAGAGCGAAAACGACCCGATGATGAAGCTCTACGACACCATGCTCCGGGCGGGTGCAAAAAAGAGGATGGAAGAGAAAAAAGCGCTGTAAAATCAGGGCAATGCAAAAACATATTGGGAATTCCCTGCGACTCTTCGCCTGCGCACTCGTGCTGGGCACCGCAACCATGGCACACGCCTTCGACACGGGGCCGCATCAGGATCTGACGCGCGAGGTGATGGCCGAGGTCGGAATGAACGACGAGGCGAACCGCACGGTCCAGCTCGAAAACTGGCTGAGCGACTACTACTCGAACCAGCCCATCGCGGGCACCAAAAGCGATCTGGAGAAGCTCCACTTCGACGCCCTGACCAACACCGAAAGCGTAACTCGGTACTGGAGTCGGCTGACGCTCAACACGAAGAACGCCGTGCAGGGTGCCGCCAAAGAGAAAAATCCGATGAAGGTGCTCGCGCTCACGGGCATGAGCCTCCACGCGGTGCAGGATTTCTACACGCACTCCAACTGGGTGGAGACGCACCCCGCCCCGGCAGGATCGGACTACAACACCGTCACCTGGTTCGACACGAAGAACCGAACGGGCGTCCGCACGGGAAACTACCCGAACTCAAAGACCAAAGACCCGAACGACCACGGCGACTACGACTACGGCATCAACCACGACTCCCAGTCGCGCCCCGAGTTCGGACGCGCCTACGTCTTCGGCTACGCGGCCTCGCGCCAGTGGGTTCACCAGATCCGCGAGTGGGTAAGCGAGATCGACCCGCAGGTCTGGACCGACGCCCAGCACCTCAAGCTCTCCGACGATGACAAAAGGGGCCTCGCCAATGGCATGGAGGCCGCGTACCGAATCTCCCTGTGGATCACCGCCGGGGGCAAGAGCGGCACCTGGAAGGGCAAGGGCAGCGGCTACTCGGCGGGATTCGCCAGCATGACCGCTGGATGGATGGCGTCGTCCGGCGGAGTCTTCACGAAGCACTTCAAGGACGACAAGTGGCAGCAGCTCCTCACGGGCGGCCAGGGCGACGCGCTCAACCTGAAGCTCCCCGAGTCCACGGACACCGACCCGGAGGCCGACGCCGTGCCGAAGGTGGCCCACGTTCCGATGAACAAGAAGGTCGTCCTGGTTCGCACCACGGAGATCAAGGAGCTTCCGACGAAGTTCTTCGAGGCGAAGATCGACGTGGGCGGCAAGGCGGATTTCTGGGCGAAGATCACCATCGGCGGGATGACGTTCATCGAGAACACCTACCAGGACCGCGACAACGTCGGGCACCCCTGGGAGACGATCAAGTTCGTCGATGACAGCGTCGAGAGCGTCGATATCCGTATCGAGGTCTGGGACGAAGACCTGCCGACCAAGGCCGACGACCACTGCGACATCTGCAACGGCGGTGGCTATGATCAGGTGCTAAAATACAACACCAACTCCAGGTTGATCAGTGGGACGATCAACGGGGTCTTCGACGGCGACAACAAGACCTTCGGCGAGGGCGGCAACGAGAAAGACCGCGCGTTCATTCGGGGGTTCATCACCACCCGGACGCTCGCCAAGCCCGAACCCGACGCCTGACGCGCTCTCTCCCTCCCCTGTCTGATGCAAGGACAGGGGAGGGATTCGCCTCGCTTTTCACGAAGTTCTTCCCGTGAACACACTGTACTACGGGGACAATCTCGACATTCTCCAGAAGCATATTCCCGACGAATCTGTAGATTTGGTCTATCTCGATCCTCCGTTTAACTCGAACCGCGACTACAATGTATTGTTCAAAGAGCAGAGCGGCGGCGAGTCTCCCGCACAGATAAAAGCCTTCGGCGATACCTGGAACTGGGCGGGTGCCGCAGAGTCCTGGTCGAACTTCCCGGCGCTCTGCCCGGTCCCGAAAGTCATCGAGCTGATGGGTGGCTTTCACAACGCTATCGGCGAAAACGATGTGATGGCGTATTTAGTCATGATGGCCCCACGGCTCTACCACCTGCGCCGCGTGCTGAAACCAACGGGCAGTTTATATCTTCACTGTGATCCGACCGCGAGTGCGTATCTTCGTCTTATTCTGGATTGCCTGTTCAGTCCCAAAAACTTCAAAAGTGAGATAATCTGGCAACGGGTCAACTCTAAAGGTAACGTCCAGTTTAAATTCGGTGCTATTCACGATGTTATTTACTATTTTACAAAAAATAGAGGTACTGAAGTATGGAATCAACAATATCGTCCATTAAGAGAAGAATATACACAAACAACCTATAAATACGTCGAGCCTGAAACAGGTCGTCGTTACTCCATGGATAATCTTACTGCCTCGATGCAAAGAGCCTCTAAAGGACAGATATATGAGTGGAAAGGCAAAACACCACCGTCAACGCGATGCTGGGTTTATGCAAAGGAGAAAATGGAGGAATTAGATAGTGCTGGAAGAATTGTATATACAAAAACAGGCTATCCCCGTTTCAAAAGATACTTAGATGAAAATCAAGGAGAGAAAATAGCTGATATTTGGGACGATATTTTCCAGCTTTCTTCCAAAGAATCTCTGGGTTATCCGACGCAGAAGCCAATAGCACTTCTGGAGCGAATTATCGGTGCTTCTTCCAATCCCGGAGATGTCGTTCTCGATCCGTTCTGTGGGTGCGGAACCACGATCACAGCGGCGCAGAAGCTGGGCCGCTCGTGGATCGGGATCGACGTGACGCCGATTGCGACGACGCTTATCCAGAAGCGGCTCTTTGATATGTTCCAGGCACGCGATGCCCGCCTGAAGTCCGCCGATTCACCGGCAACGATGCCGACGTTTGCCGTCGAAGGTCTACCTACGGATTTGACAGGCGCACGGCTCATGTTTAACGACCCGACCGACCCGATGCACAAGAAATTCGAGATGTGGGCTGTCGGGCTTGTTCCTGCGATCCCACAGGAGAAAAAAGGAGCCGATGGCGGCATTGACGGCGTGACGTACTTTCACGATGGCGGCAAGAATCCTTCCAAAGCGATTGTTCAGGTGAAGGGTGGAAAGGTCGGCGCACCCGCCGTCCAGCAGCTTCGCGGCGCTATGGAAAAAGAAAAAGCGCAGATGGGCTTCTTTCTCTGCCTGGAAGAGCCGACAAAAAACATGGAAGCCGAGGCGCTCGCCGCCGGGTACTACAGCCCCCCGATCTATGGAGGCAAGCGAAAGGTTCGCGCCCTACAGCTTCGCAGTATCGAGCAGCTTCTGAGCGGGCAGGGCTTTGACTTTCCGTTCACGGGTGCCGACGCCACCTTCAAAAAAGCAAACCGAGTCGAAGAATCACAGCCCGGCCTGGAATTATAATCGGACAGAGGCACCCGGCGGGAACATAGCTATCCTCCTGCAACGTATGTAGAGAGAGGGCCAACCGCGACGCACACCCAGAGCACGGACAGAAGACGCTCGACGCCGTACAAAAATAGCGAAAGAACGTATAGATGTGTCTGAAGAACGAACAGAGATAGCCACGCGACGTACAAGCCCGATAGGAGGATAGACAGATGCCCGAGAGCAACAACGAGATACCCCCACCCGACGGACCACTGCCGCCCGTCGTCGTACAAAAAGCGAAGAAGTACACCAGCTACACCCAGCAAGCCATACTGATGCGCTCCGAGCTTGTCGTCGCGGGGCACCGCAGCGACGCCGATATCCGCAGCGCCATGGCTCCGTTTGGCTACAACGACGCTGCGATCCAGGCGCTCGACGAGGCGCTCGGCGCAGGCCGCGCGGTCGTCGCGATGGCCACCCGGAAACGAGGCGAGTACCAGCAGTCCACCCGAAACACCCGAGCGGCGTTCCGCGAGGGCCGCGACGTTGCCGCCACCTTCGCCCTCGTCTGCCGCGAGACCCTGAAAGACGATCCCGGCACACTCGCCGCACTCGGTCTCAACACCGGAGCCGCACCCCAGGCACTCGACGCGTTCCTGCTCTATGCCGATACGCTCTTCGCAAGCGCCCTCAGCGCCCCGCAAGCCGTGAAAGAAAAGCTCGCCACACGCGGCTACAACGACGCCCGCCTGACGGCAGAGAAAGCGAAGATCGCCGCGCTTCACACCGCCAACCAGCGACAGGAGCAGGCCCGAGGAACCGCACAGGACCTCACGCCCCAGCAACGAAAAACCCTCGCCGACCTCGACGATGCCACGATGACGTATCGGAAAATAGCTCGTCGCGCCCTCAAGCCCCGCCCCCAGCTCCTCGAAAAATTAGGCATCAAGGCGTAGGAGCGCCCTTGCACCCCTGCGCCGGGCAGGGTAGAATCAGAGCGCCGGACGTGCGGCTTGCACGTCCGGCGTTTTTCACCCACCCCTGGCCCCTCCCTCGCCCTTTTCCGACTTCGTCGGGGCGAAGTAGGGGAAGAGAAAGACGATCAACCATGCGAAAGGAACCTCCCTCTACATGCTGGAGACTTCCTCGCCACGCCCGACTCGGGCGCGGCGCTCGCGCTTTGTCGTCTTCCTCTCGGTCCTCGGGCCGGGGCTGATCGCCGCCGCCGCTGGCAATGAAGCCGGGGGCATCGTCACCTACAGCAGCATCGGAGCGAGCTTTGGCTACTCGATGCTCTGGCTGCTCGCCCTCTCGACTCTCTCGCTGATCGTCGCGCAGGAGATGGGCACCCGGATGGGGGTTGTCACCGGCAAGGGACTCGCCGATCTCATCCGCGAGGAGTTCGGGGTGCGCGTCGTGGTTTTCGCGATGGCCGTGCTGTTTATCGCCAACCTCGCCACCACGATCTCGGAGCTTGCTGGAATCAGCGCCGCCGTCACGATGTTCCTGCCTCCCTCGCTCAAGTGGGTGCACTTTGTTCTGATCCCGATGGTCGCCATGGGGCTATGGCTGCTGGTCACGCGCGGGAGCTACCGGCGCATCGAGCGAGTTTTCCTGACGCTGTGCCTGGTCTTCTTTGCGTACGTTTTTGCCGCGTTCTATGCCCGGCCCGACTGGGGCCATGTCGGGCGGGAGCTGATTCATCCCCAGTTTCCCCAGAGTCCCCGTGGCTACCTGCCCAAAGCGATCCAGCTCATCGGAACCACCATCGCGCCGTGGATGCAGTTCTATGTCCAGAGCAGCGTGAGAGACAAAGGCACCCGCAAAGAGAACTACGCCCACGCCCGCCTCGACGTGTTTATCGGCTCGACCCTCTCGAACATTATTTCTCTGTTTGTGATCGTCGCGTGTGCCGCGACGCTCTACATTCCGCACGGCCCGACCGAGATCGAGCTCCCGAGCGACGCGGCGCAAGCTCTGAGCGGGCTGGGAAGCTGGGGCCGGATTTTATTTGGCGTCGGGCTTCTGGGCGCGAGCGCCGTGGGAGCCGTGGTCGTCCCGCTCTCGACCGCCTACGCTGTCACCGAGTCCATCGGGAGCGAGAGCGGGCTGGGCCGCAAGGTCCGCGAGGCTCCGCTCTTTGTGGGCGTCTTCACCGCACTCCTGGTAATTGCGACGCCTGTCGTTCTGTTCACCCCCGAAGCAAGCCTCTTCAAGCTCATTGAAAAAGCGCAGCTCATCAACGGCGTTCTTCTGCCCGTGATTTTAATTTTTATGCTTCGATTGGTCAATAACAAGCGCCTGATGGGCAAGTTCACCAACGGCCCGATTTTCAACGCCATCGCCTGGGCTACCGTACTTCTTGTCGTCGGGCTTTCGGTTGGCTCGCTGATCGTCCGGTAGTCGAACCCACCCTTGCCCTCCCTTGGCGGCCAAGGGAGGGTGGACACGAGGGAAACGAGGGGCCGGGTGGGTTCTACACAGCTCGGGTGCGCCGTCCGGCACGCAGGTTGAGGGTACGGGTTTCGCCCTGGTAGAAAACCGTGACCGGGCCGGATTTTGTGGCGCGAAGATAGGCTTCCGTCAGCCTGCCACTCTGCCAGGCGAGGTCCACGGTGACTGCGCCACGGGCAAGTAATCCCACGACGCGGCCTGTCGGCCAGGCCCTGGGGAGAGCGGGCAAAAGCTGGAGCGTCCCCGCATGGCTCTGGAGAAGCAGCTCGCAGATTCCCGCAGTAGCGCCGAAGTTGCCGTCGATCTGGAACGGCGGGTGCAGATCGAACAGATTGGGAGCCGTGCGCTGGGGGGTGAGCAGGCCGCTCAGAAGCGCATAGGCTCGCTCGCCGTCGTGGAGCCGCGCCCACAGGTTCAGCTTCCAGGCCAGGCTCCAGCCCGTCGCCATGTCGCCGCGACGCTCCAGCGAGGCGCGGGCAGCCTCGGCGAGCGCGGGGGTCTTGTCGGGCGTGATCTGATCCGACGGAAATAGCGCGTAGAGATGGGAGACATGCCGGTGGTGCGGCTCGGTGGCGCTCAGATCCCAGTCCGCCTGCCATTCTTGAAGCTGTCCGGCCTTCCCGACCCGATCCGGCGGGAGCTTCTCGCGGGCCGCTTTTACTTTCTCGCAAAATCCACGCTCCAGCCCGAATTTCCCGGCCACAAAGAGCGTGCTGTCGAAGAGATCGCGCAGAATCTGGGTGTCCATGCTCGGCCCGGCGCAGATACTGGCGTCTTTGTGGTGTGCGTTCTCCGGCGAGTTCGAGGGGCAGGTCACGAGGTAGCCCGTGGTCGGGTCGGGCACGAGCGCATCGAGAAAAAACTCGGACGCCCCTTTGAGCAGCGGGTAGCGTAACTTCAGCGCACTCTCGTCGCCGGTGAAGTCATAGTGATCGCGAATGGACTTGCAGAGCCACGCGCCGCCCATCGGCCACATCCCCCAGAACGCCCCATCGACCGGAGCGGTCCCGCGCCAGCCGTCGGTGTTGTGGTGACAGACCCAGCCCCGCGCCCCGTACTGGGCTTTTGCCGTTCTCTGTCCCGACTCGGCGACCTCGCTGAGCATCGCAAAGAGCGGCTCGTAGCACTCCAGCAGGTTCGCCGGGCCTGCGGGCCAGTAGTTCATCTGCGTGTTGATATTGACGGTGTACTTCGAGTCCCACGGCGGCGTCAGCGAGTCGTTCCAGAGACCTTGAAGCGTCGCGGGCCGACCGCCGGGCCGCGAGCAAGAAATCAGCAGATACCGCCCGAACGCAAAGTGCAGCGCCGCCAGCCCCGGATCGTTGCCTTTTGCAAACTCCCGTACTCGCATGTCCGTCGGGATATCCGGCTGCGGCCCCAGATCGAGCGTCGTTCGGGCATAAAGCTTTCGATAGTCCGCCACATGTGCTTTTTTGAGAGAAGAATAATTTTTCCTACTAATTTTTTCTAATTTTTTCTGGTTCTGCATCGCCGGATCGCCTGAAATATCTTTCCAGTTCACATAGCTTGTCGCCATGGAGAGAAAAAAAGTGACTGTCTTTGCACCTGTTATATTTAATTTTGTCTCTTCGGGCGTTATTTTTCCACCGCCCTCGCAACGCACGAAAATCCGTGCCTCGAACTGCACCGAGTCGCTCTGCCCGGACAGAATCAGACTATTTTTATTGGTACTGATTTTATGTTTGGAATGTGGACTATCGAAACCAAGCGAAAAATCTCTTCCGTTGGTTATTTGAACAACAATCACGCCGTCGGGGTAGCTTGCGAAGACTTCCTGAGAGTATTCCCCGGCCTCCGTGCGCACCGTCGCGGTTTCCAGGTCCAATTCGCGGCGATACCCGTCATTGGTCCCCCCAGAACTGGGGGCGGAGGGGGCAGGAGTTGTTCGGGTGATCCACAGATTTCCCAGAGTTTGATACGGCTTCTGGCGCAGCGGGACACTCATAAAACGCTCCTGGGCGAGCTTCTGAGCCGCCGCCCACTCGCCCGCAAAGACCAGCCTTTGGATCTCCGGGAGCACGGCGAGGCCCTCGGGGTTGGCGTAGTCGTGGGGTTGCCCGGCCCAGAGATCCGCATGGTTGAGCTGGAGCCGCTCTTTCTCTATGCCGCCAAAGACCATCGCGCCCAGCAATCCGTTGCCCACGGGCAGGGCCTCAAGCCAGTTTTCGGCGGGTTTGTCGTACCAGAGCGTCATGGGAGGAATTGTACATCGATTCCGCCAAATCTTCCCCATGGAAATCACCGACGAGCAGATCGCGCAGTTTCGGGCCGAGGGCTGGCTGGCGATCCCGCACTTCTGGAGCGAGCAAGAAGTCTCTGCGATGCGCACCGAGCTGGACAAACTCAAGGCCGAGGGCAAGCTGAGAAACGTCTCGACCGACGGCGACGGCACCACGCACTCGACGACAAAAATAAATCTTCAGCTCTGTCCGATGTGGCCGCACTCAGAGCTGTTTCAGGCCATGCCGCTTGCGCCGAAAGTCATCGCGGCGATAGAGAAACTTATTGGCACACCTGCCCTGTTACACTTAGACCAGGTATTTCTAAAGCCCGGCAAGCACGGCGCGGGCACGAACTGGCACCAGGACAACGCGTATTTTCAGATTGAAGACCCGCTTCGAGGAACCGCGCTCTGGACCGCCGTCCACGATGCCACACTCGAAAACGGGACGCTCCGGGTCATTCCGAAAAAATTCGCAGAGTCGCTCCCGCACGAGCGCGACCCGGACTCCGACCACCACATTCGCTGCTACCCCGACGAATCCCAGGCCGTCCCCGTGGAGCTGAAAGCGGGCGGCATTATTTTCTTTGCCTACGGAACGCCCCACGCGACCGGCGCGAACCTCACCGAGAGCGAGCGGGCAGGCGTCGCGCTACACTTCCTCCACACGAACCAAGGTGGCACCGCACGTGGTGGCTTCGCAGTCGGAAAGCGCCCACTCCTCGCCGACGGCGGCGAGAGCGTCTACGGCAAAGACCTGCGCGGCGCCTGGGCGACGCTCAGTCGCACGTAGTCGCCCAAAAAATTGTCCGTGAGGACGTTCGGCAAAGCCTCCAGCGAGGGATTGAAATCCCTCGCATCAATCGCCGTCGGTGACGGCTCCTTTGCTGGCGGTGCCGACGAGCTTGCGGTACTTGGCGAGAACCCCGCGCGGATAACGAGGCGCGGGCGGCTGCCAGTTGTTGCGCCGGGTTTCCAGAACCGAGTCCTCGACGTTCAGGGTGAGGGTCAGAGCGATGCCGTCGATAGTGATGGAGTCGCCTTCGCAAGCGAGCGCGATGGTTCCGCCCACGAAAGCCTCCGGCGCGACATGCCCGACGACCAGTCCGTACGTTCCGCCACTGAATCTGCCGTCGGTGATCAGCCCGACCGAGTCGCCGAGGCCCGCCCCGATGATCGCGCTGGTTGGGGCCAGCATCTCGCGCATCCCCGGCCCACCCTTGGGGCCTTCGTAACGAATCACCAGAACGTCGCCCGGCTGAATTTTTCCCGCCAGAATGGCTTTGAGAGACTCTTCCTCGCTCTCAAAAACCCGCGCCGGGCCGGTGATCTTTGGCAATTTCACGCCGCTGATCTTGGCGACGCAGCCCTCGGGGGCCAGGTTTCCGCGCAGAATGGCTAAATGGCCCTGGGCGTAGATCGGGTCGGTGATCGGTTTTACGATGTCCTGGCCCTCGGGCGGGGAGTCGGGAATGCCTTCGAGAACTTCGGCGATGGTCTGGCCGGTGATGGTCAGACACTCTCCGTGGAGAAGTCCGGCGTTTAAAAGCATCTTCATCACCAGCGGAACCCCGCCGACGTTATGAAAGTCGTGCGCCAGGTACTTGCCCGACGGCTTCAGGTCACAGAGAACCGGAACTCTCTGGCGAATCTCTTCAAAATCATCAATGGTGAGCGACACTTCGGCGGCATGGGCAATGGCTAATAAGTGCAGAACCGCGTTTGTGCTGCCTCCGGTTGCCATGACGACAGAAATTGCGTTCTCAAACGCCTTTCGGGTCATGATCTGACGCGGCAGAAGCTGTGCTTTGATCGCTTCGACCAATACCTGGCCCGACTCAGCGGCGCTCTCGGCTTTCTCGGGGTCTTCGGCGGCCATGGTCGAGCTTTTAAAAAGGCTCATTCCCATCGCTTCGATGGCACTACTCATGGTGTTGGCCGTGTACATCCCGCCGCACGAGCCTGCGCCGGGAATGGCATGACACTCGATGCCGTGCAGCTCGTCGTGGTCGATTTTTTTGGCCGAGTGCGCCCCGACCGCCTCAAACACACTCACAATGTTCAGGTCTCGGCCCCGAAACTTGCCCGCTTTGATGGTTCCGCCGTAGACAAAAATGGCCGGGACGTTCATCCGGGCAATTCCGATCATCGCGCCGGGCTTGTTCGTGTCGCACCCGCCGATCACCAGGACGCCGTCCATGCTCTGGGCCATGGTCGCGGTTTCGATGCTGTCGGCGATCACCTCGCGGCTCACCAGCGAGTATTTCATTCCCTCGGTGCCCATCGAGATTCCGTCGGAGACCGTGATGATCCCGAACGTCTGGGGCATCCCGCCGGAGGCAAAAATGGCGGCCTCGGCTCGCTCCGCAAGGGGACGGATTCCCATGTTACACGGCGTAATGGTGCTGTGGGCGCTGGCGATTCCAACTATCGGCTTCTCGAAATCGGCATCGGAAAAGCCCACGGCGCGGAGCATGGAGCGGTTGGGCGCACGCTCGTCGCCCTGGGTAATGGTTCTGCTGCGAAGGTTCACAAAGCCATTCTATCGCGGGGTGTACGCCCCCTTTCCTACGCGAAAAGGGGGCGTCGGGGGGTCACGCGGAGACGGCGAGCTTTTCGAGGAGCTGGGGCCGCTCGCGCAGGGCGATTCGGGCGAACTTCAGGTAGGTGGCACACCAGCGATCCAGCGCGGCGAGCGCCTCGGTTTGCTGGGGAGTGAGGTCCTGCGCACCCCCTTTTTCCCCTTCCTGAGCGGAGTCGGCGGCTTTCAGGGCGACGATCTTTTCCCACTCGCTGGCGAGTTTCCGCGCCGTGTAGCCGTGCGTCGCCAGGGCTATTTTTACGTCGTCGGGGCCGTTTGTGGCACCGTTGAAGAGGGCGTCGGCGGCGCGTAGAAACGCCGTCATACTCCGGGGCGCGTTGCCGTTCAGCCCGAGTGCGGTTCGTCCGTGCGAACCTGGGGGAAAGAGAGCACGTCCGGCGGCGGCGAGGTCGGCGTAGGCGCGGCGTCCGATCTTTTCGATCTCTAAAAGCGCCTCGGTGCTCTGCTTCTGCTTCGCCCGCTGGAGCTGGGTCAGGCCGAGTTTTTCCTGCGCCGAGAGCAAGAGCGCACGGCCTTCGGCCCGCCTTGCCGCCGTGTAGCCGAACGGCTCTACCAGCGCGATGATCTCCGGATGGCTCTCCGTGCCGTCCAGAAGAAGCTCCGCACGGCGAATCTTGCTCGCGATGGCACGCGACGTCATCTTCCGGGTCTTCGGCGCGGTCACCGGGGCGCTCTGCATGGTCTCTGTGGTCTCTGACATTCTCGTTTCCTCCTGTTGCTCTATCGCAGAGGCTCACGGAACACTAAACAGAAGGTTGCGCACACTCGCCGAACGCTTGTGCACACTCGACAGAGCGTTGCGCGCCCTCTCCGAAAGCCTCTGCACTCTCGTAGACTCACAATGTCCTGAAAAGTTGCGGGGACGAAAGCTATCCCGGCAGGGGTGGCAAACCAAGTTCTTTGAGAAAGGCGTTGTGCTTTTCGGTTGCCACTTTGATTTGCTCTTCCAGGGCGACAAGCTCGGCGTTTACGGCGGCCAGGTCTATCTCTTTTTCTGCCTCGGTGGTGCTGATATAGCGGGAGATATTGAGGTTGTACTTGTGCTCTGCGCCGATCTCGTCCAGAGAGACGCGGCGGGAGTAGCGGTCTTCTTCCGTGCGGTTCTGGTAGGTTTCGACGATCTTGTCGATATGCGCCTCGGTGAGGTAGTTCTGGCGCTTGCCTTTCTCAAAGTGCTCGGCAGCGTTGATGATGAGTACGTCGTCGAATTTTTTGCACTTTTTCAGCACCAGAATACAGACCGGGATACCCGTCGAGAAGAAGAGGTTGGCGGGCAGGCCGATAATGGTGTCTATGTGGTTGTCTTGCAGGAGCTTGGTACGAATGCGCTCCTCGGCACCGCCTCGGAAGAGGACGCCGTGAGGGAGAATAATCGCCATGGTGCCTTCTTGCTTGAGGTAGTGGAAGCCGTGCAAAAGAAAGGCGAAGTCGGCGGCGGACTTGGGCGCGAGGCCGTAGTTCTTGAAGCGGACATCCTGCCCGATGGCGTCGGTCGGCTCCCAGCGGTAGCTGAACGGCGGATTGGCAACCACGGCGTCGAACTGGGGTTTCTTGGCGGGGTTGGCTTCTTTTAGCATGTCCCAGTCGTTGGTGAGGGTGTCGCCGTGAAATATCTCGAACTCGGTGTCTTTGACGCCGTGTAGGAGCATGTTCATGCGGGCGAGGTTGTAGGTGGTGACGTTCTTCTCCTGCCCGTAGATTTTCCCAATACCGTTTGAACCGAGCTGCTTGCGGACATTGAGTAGGAGCGAGCCGGAGCCGCAGGCGAAGTCGAAGACACTGTCCAGGTGCTTTTTCTTGCCTGTCGCCGGGTTCTGGCTGTCCAGCGTCACAATTCGGGAAAGGATGCTGGAGACGAGCTGCGGGGTGTAGAACTCGCCCGCTTTCTTGCCGGAGCCTGCGGCGAACTGCCCGATCAGGTATTCGTAGGCATCGCCGAGGGTATCTATATCAGTGGAGAACTGTGCCAGCCCCTCACTCAGGCGAGTGATAACCTGGCATAGCTTGGCATTGCGCTCGGAGTAGTTCTTCCCGAGCTTCTCGGAGGCAAGGTTGATCTCAGAGAAGAGGCCGTTGAAGGCGCTGGAGAAAGACTCTTCCTCGATGTACTTGAAGCCTTTTTGCAAGGTGTTGAGTAGCTCGACGTTCTGCGTGCGTGCCATCTCCACGATGCCGCTCCAGAGGTAGTCGGGCTTGATGACATAATGTACCTTCCGGCGCATCGACTTTTCAAACTCTTCCCGGTCGTAGGGGTTGTCCTTGTACCACACCTCCAGCGGCGTGTGGTGGTCGCCCTCTGTGAGCGTGGGGTAGTCTTGCCCAAGCTCTTTTTTGGCGGTGGCTTCGTAGTTGTCGGAGAGGTAGCGCAGAAAGAGAAAAGAGAGCATATAGTCGCGGAAGTCGTCCGCGTTCATCGCGCCTCGTAGCTGATCGGCAATGCTCCACAGGAGGTTGCCCAGTTGCTTGCTTGCTTGTTCGTTCATGTTGTTGCCCCCTCACCCCCGCCCGGCGGGGGGACGATGAGGTTGGGTACCTGAAATTTGTAGCGATCTACAAACGCGGTAAAGACCCGCTGGAAGAGTTCTTTGTTGTCCTCGCCCATCTCGCGGGGTTCGTAGATCGAGTAGCCGCCGTGACTGAAAAGGTTCAGGGCGCGATTGAACAAGACTTCATCGTCGTCGAGGCCGTGGATACAGCTTTTGTAGTCGTCGTAGCCCAGGAAACTGGCGGTTTTTTCAAAGAGGCTTCGGAGCGTGTTGAAGTGATAGGTGTGAACGACGCCCGAGTCGATAGCTTTTTGAAGCTCCTGAAGCATAGCGACATGGTGAAAGAACGGCGTATTCTCCAGGCTGCGAAGGGTGTAGGTCTGGTCTTTTCGCCCTCGGTGCAGGAAATACTGCTTGTACCGGAGCTTTGCGATTCCGATCTCTTTGCACAGGATATTGAAAAAGAGGCCATGGTGCGAAGAGACCACGGATTTGATCTCGGTGGCTCGCCCGAGAAGCTGCACCAGGTCGCAAGCGACAGCAATTGCGTTGTTGTCGTCGAGCGAGGAGATCGGGTCGTCGATGTAAAGGTACTTGACCCAGTTGTAGGCTTCGATGCTGCTGTCCATCGCCAGTTCCGCAATCGCCAGGAAGAAGCACCAGATAAAGAGGTTCTCCTCACCGCGTGAGACCTTGATATTGTCTACCGTCTCGGTTCCTGGCGTCACCACGTCCCGGTTTCGCACCTGCACTTCCTGCTGGCGAGAAAAGCGCACCGTCGCTGTTTCGTAGTCAATCGTAAACTCGAAGTCTGCGTACCGGTGCAGATACTCCCGAATCCGGGTATCCATTTCGAGTTCCGCCAGCCCCGCAAAGAACTGAGAGCTGGTGTTCATCTTCAGCACCCGCTCGCTGTCGCCATCGAGATCGTTGTCCCAGCTAAACAGGTCTTCGGTGAAAGCATTGAAGTACAGGGTGTCGCGGCTACCGTCTTTTTTGCCTCTCCACATATCCTTGAACGCCATCGAAACCCGCGTCTTCCCGGTTCCGTTGTAGGCGTAGAGGAGAATGCACTGAATCGCACTGCTTGCGCCCAGATCGTCGCGCAGTCGCTTAGCCAGCCGATCTATCTCGGGAAACCGATCCACCGCACTGGGAGTGGGCGCGGTTCTCATCGCGCCTCGCTCAAAACTGGAAACAACTGCTGCATCAGCCCTTTTTTATGGAATTTTAGCGACTCGATTTTCAGAGCCTTTGCCGAAATCTGTTCGTCAACTAAAGAAAGGCAACTTGCAATTTTTTTCTGTTCACTCTTACTCGGTATTCTTACGGATACACTCTGTAAAGACTTTTGACTAATACCTTTTGCAGTAGACCCTGTGGCTAATTTCTGAATATCTAATTGGAATTTGACTCCCCATATAATTTGAATGAGAAAATTATTATCGATATTATTCTTTGTTTTAAATGCAACAACTCTCTGGCTTAATATATATTTTTGTGAATCTATGATTAATAAAGCATTTCCTAAAGGGGCTTCCATAGTAAATATAATGTCACCTTTTTCAAGCGCGACTTTCCCCATCCATTTTTCATATAATAATTGACTGCCTAAATTGCACTCCGCCTTGTAATCAATAAATCCATTTTTTACATTGTTGGCAGAAAGGCTTATGATGTTGCCATTTCCCCACGCCATTCCGAGTTTTAATGGTGTGCGTCCTCTAAAATCCAATATTTCTTCAAGTAAATCATAAAAGGAATACTCCTTCCACTCTCCTGCATTCCGAAATTCGGGAAAACGCAGCTTCGGCACCGTCTCACCCTCCGCCGGGAAAAGCTGTTGCATCAATCCTTTTTTATGCGCTTTGAGCTTGCCGAGTTTTTGAGTGTGTGCGGTGATAAGTTCGTCGAGGGAAGAAAGGCAATCCGCGATTTTCTGTTGTTCCTTTTTATCTTCCGGAAAGAATATCTCAATGCCTGCCAAGCGTTTTGAAGATAAACCTAATACTTTTGTACCTTGAGATTCTTTCTGTATTTGCAACCTTATTCTTGATGACCTAAACAAGTATCCACCAAACCCAAGCCATAAATCATTTTTCTTTTGCTTTGCAAAGATAGTATGGAGACCACAAACAATTTTCTGACTATTAGTATTTACGATTTCAATACACTTACCAATATCATGAATATCTTCTGAGGCATCCGCAAAAACCATATCACCTGGGGCACAACAATTATCAGACGTAAATTTCAGTGTCATCTGGTCTTCATTTATGAATGGGACTTGTTCTTTTGCTGCATCAAATAGAGTAGAGAATTTGGTGTGGATGTCTCCATAGTGGATATTTTTAATTGAGCCTTGATTGTAATTTAACTGATCTCTCGAAAGAGTATTTGTTGATTTAAATAAATAGACTTCGCCAAATGATATAGACAGCCATTCTCCCGAATCCTGGAATTCAGGAAAACGCAGTTTGGGCGTTACTCCTCGTTCTTCCCCTTCCTCCGTCATCGCTTCATTCCCACTTTTCTTACTCTTCATACGCACTCAGCCCCGAAATCTCCCGCCCCTGCGCCAGCTTGTGAAGCAGCGGACTCAGCTCCTCCACCAGCGCCGCACATCCCAGCGAAACTCCCCGTGATCTTGCCGACAGGCTTTTCTTGCTCCACGCGTCCGATTGTACCCGACCAGCGGCGACCTGCATCGCCTGTGGAGTGGCGGTACAATAAGAACCGTAGATGGCGACTCCGTTTGATGCGACCACCAAGACTCTGGTGGACTTTGGGCCGGAGGACTGGCTTCGATTTCTGGGGCTGCCCTTCACCCACTGCCAGGTGATCGACTCCGATCTGGCGACTGTCTCCACCGAAGCGGATCGCCTGATCGAGGTCGAAGCGGCAAAACCCTACGTCGCGCATATCGAGTTCCAGAGCGGGCACGATGGTGCGGCGGTTCCGGAGCGGCTTCTGCGCTACAACGGGATCGCGGTGCTGAAGACGCGCAGGGCAACTCTGAGCTACGCAATCTTGTTGCGCCCCGATGCCGATAGCCCCCGTCTGAGTGAAGTGCTGGAGCTGATGCGCCCTGACGGCTCCGTCTACCTGCACTTTGAGTACGGGGTGGTGCGGCTCTGGCAGCTTTCTGTGCAGACGATTCTGGCGGGTGGGCTGGCGACCTTGCCGCTGGCGCTTCTGTCTGACCTGAGCGGGACGAGCGCCGAGGCCGTTGTCGGGCAAATGGAGGAGCGGGTTCGGGCGGAAGCGTCCGAAAATGAGAGTGAGGAGCTCTGGGCGAGCACCTATTTACTCTCGGGCTTGCGATTCAACGCCGGTGAGTCCGAGGCGCTTTTGGGAAAGGTAGTGGCACAGATGAGAGAATCAAGTACCTATCAGAAAATTCTACAAGATGGCCGAGCAGAGGGGCAATTAGAAGAAGCACGAGAGACACTTCTTCGGCTCGGCTCGCGCCGTCTGGGTGCTCCCGACAGTTCGATCCGTGGCATCTTGGACCGTGCCTCGCTGAGGAGGCTCCACGCCTGGACGGACCGGCTCATGGAAGTGGAGTCGTGGCAAGGACTTATAGCGGAGTAGATTATAGGGATGATTGAGGCATCAAGCACCTATCAGAAAATTCTGGCGGACGGGAAAGCAGAGGGAGTAGTACAGGGAGAGCGGAACCTGCTTATGCTAGTGGGAACTAACCGGTTCGGGCCTCCCGGTCCCGAGATTCGACCCATCCTTGAAATCGCGTCGGAAGTGCAGCTTAGAACATGGGCACAGCGCCTGCTCGAAGTGACTTCCTGGCCCGAGTTAGTCAGCGCTACGTAATCAGAGGGCGAAACAATCCCTTTTACTCTTCATACGCACTCAGCCCCGAAATCTCCCGCCCCTGCGCCAGCTTGTGAAGTAGCGGACTCAGCTCCTCCACCAGCGCCAGCTCCTTCTTCGTCCGGGCTTTCCACCCCAGCGCCAGCGGCTCCAGAAGCTCGCTCAGTTGATCCCCGTCGAAAATCATCCGGCGCAGCATCGTCTCCACAAACGTCTTCAACGGTGCAGGCTCCAGGCCATGGTTTGCGGCGATCCGGGCCAGCGCCTTATCGTTTTGTTCCGCCTTGAACTGCTCGTAGCCGTGCTTTATCTCCCGCTCATTCAGCGCCTTGCCCTGCTCCAGTTTCTCGATATAGTCCGCAATCACCTCGCGCTCATCGATAAACTTCGCATCGGCGGCGATCAGCCCGATCAGCTCCGTGCGCGAGAGAGTCCGCTTATCGGGCGGCTGCTGCGAGTAGCGAGCGATCAGGTTCATAATGTAGTCGTAGTCGATCACCGCCGACGCAAACAGCACGAACTCGAAGTCCAGTTGTTCGGTACTGTCGTCCTCGGCGGGCTTGTCAGATTTATCCGCCTTGTCCTGCTTCGCCTTCAGTTGCTGGGCCACATCCAGGTACACTCCTCGGAACGCCTGGAGCGTGTCTGGAGGCAGCACCGCCTTGATCGTGGCCGTATTCTCCTCGGTCAGATCGGTGTACTGATCGAGTTGCGTCTTGAGGCGCTGAATCTCCTTGAACAGGTGGATAAACTGCACCTTCGCCGCATCGCCCTTCAGGTTCGCCACCTGCTCCGGGGCAGATTCCAGCCCCTGAGAGTACAGGTAGGCGTCCAGCCGCTTGACCGCAGTGGTCAGCTTCTCGATCACCACGGGCGCTTTATCGACCAGCCAGATGTCTTTAGCCTGGGTCTTGTTCGCCCCGGAGAACAGCTCGATAGCGGCATCGACGGCGGCTTGTTGCTGGCGGAAGTCCAGGATATTGCCGTAGGGCTTCGTCTCGTTGAGCACCCGGTTTGTGCGTGAGAGCGCCTGAATCAGCCCGTGGAACTTCAGGTTCTTATCCACATAGAGCGTGTTCAGGTACTTCGAGTCAAAGCCCGTGAGCAGCATATCCACCACGATCACCACATCGATTTTCTGGGAGCGGGGAAGATCGGGACTCGGGTACTGCTGATCTTTGATCCGCTTCTGCACATCCTGGTAGTAGAGATCGAACTCATTGATACTGTGGTTGGTGCCGAACCGAGCGTTGTAATCGGCAAGAATCGTCTCCAGCGCGGCTTTCTTCTTCTCCGGCTCCACGGAATTATCGTTCTTTTCCTGAGGCAGATCTTCCTGAATCTGCTGAACATCCAGGTTGCCATAGGCGGGCGGCGAGAACACACACGCAACATTCAGAGGAACAAAGCTCTCGTCTTTTGCTTTCTTTTGTGCCTGTATCGACTGAAAAAGACCATGGTACTCAATCGCGTCGTTGATGGAAGAGGTCGCCAGGATCGCATTGAACTTCCGCCCGGCGGTCGCGGTATCGTGTTTACCCAGGATTGTCTCAATCACCTTCGGCTTTGCGACCCCCTCGCCGGGTTTGGGCGCGTTCTTACCCTCGGGCTTGAAGTAGTCGATATGAAACTTCAGGACATTTTTATCTTCGATAGCGTGAGTGATCGTGTAGGCGTGTAGCTCCTGCTGAAAAATGTCTGCCGTGGTTTTGTGAAACGCCTGCTGACCCTGAACCTGGACGTAGCTGGCATTTTCCTCAAAGATCGGCGTCCCAGTAAAGCCAAAAAGCTGCGCTTTGGGGAAGAAGCTCTTGATGGCTCGGTGGTTCTCTCCGAACTGCGAGCGATGACACTCATCGAAGATAAAAGCAATGCGTTTCTTGCCCAGAGGCTCCAGGCGCTCCCGATAGTTCTGGTGTTTACTATCCAGCGCCAGTCCCAGCTTCTGGATCGTCGTCACAATTACCTTGTCGGCCTTATTGTCCGAGAGAAGTCGCCGTACCAGCGCCTCGGTGTTGGTATTCTCCTCGACACACCCGGCCTGAAACTTATTGAACTCCTCACGTGTCTGCCGGTCCAGGTCTTTGCGATCCACCACAAAGAGACACTTCTCAATGTCCGGGTTATCCTTAAGCAGCGTAGCCGCCTTAAACGAAGTCAGGGTCTTGCCGCTACCGGTCGTATGCCAGATGTAGCCATTGCCGCTATTCTGTTGGATGCAGTCCACAATATGCTGAACCGCATAGATCTGGTAGGGGCGCATCATCATCAGCTTCTGCTCACAGGCGACCAGCACCATGTAGCGGCTGATCATCTCACTGAGCTTGCACTTGGCGAGAAACGCCTCAGTGAAGTCATTGAGATGGGTAATCTTACTGTTATCTTCTGCGGCGAACTGATAAAGCGGAAGAAATTGCTCCTGGGCGTTGAACCGAAAATGCCGCTCATTGTTGTTAGCGAAGTACCAGGTATCTGTCCGATTGCTGACGATAAACAGTTGCAAAAAGCAAAGCAAGGTACGGGTGTAGCCGTTGCCAGGATCGCTTTTGTAGTCCACGATCTGTTGCATGGCCCGGCGCGGACTGATATGCAGGGTCTTCAACTCGATCTGCACTACGGGAACGCCGTTGATCAAGAGCATCACATCGTAGCGATGATGGCTGCTCACCGTATTCATACGAAGCTGATTGACTACCTCGAAGGTATTTTTGCACCAGTCCTTGATATTGACCAGAGTATAGTTGAGAGGAGTACCGTCATCGCGCTCAAAGCTGTTGATCTCGCGTAGAGTACTGGCAGCAGCAAACACATCGGACGTGACGATTTTCTCCAGCAAACGAACGAACTCGCTGTCTGTGAGACGAACCCGGTTTAGCTCCTCGAAATGATGGCGGAAATTCTGCTCCAGTGCGAGTCGATCACGAATATCAGAACGATAGGTGTACTTCAGATCCTCAAGTTTTGCAATGAATTCGAGTTCGATTTGTTGCTCATTCATAACAGTATTGAGAGCAGCAATTTTCCGTGGAACCGGGAATTTACACCTATCTCTTCCGGCCACACGGCAGGAGGCTCCAATCCGCTCGTCTGCATTCTACCCGAACGTTTCAAATAACTCGCTCAAGACAAGAGTAGCGTTCAGGGCAGACTGTGGCGCGATAGTGAGCGTGATATCGAAAGAATCGATGCTTCCCCACTCGCTTCCGCCTGGCTGGCGGTAGACGACGACGCGCTGGCCTTCGACATCGACGACCCAGTATTCGACGATTCCGGCGCGGGCGTAGCGGTGCGCTTTGGCTCCAAGGTCGCGGCGCAGGGTGGAGTCGGCGACTTCGACGACGAGAAGAATATCTTCCGGTGAGGGAAACCCATTGAGTTCACGGAGCAAGCGCGAGACGACGGTTAGGTCAGGCTCCGGGGCGTTGGTCTCGTTCTCTCCTGGCGCAACATCAATGGGAGCTTCGCTCTGCCAGTGACGAGGGAAATTTGCTGCGGCCCATTCCAACAGCGCGGTCAGAACAAAAGTATGCGGCAGGTTTTTCACTTTCTCAATCAGGTCTCCATCGAGAAGTTCGTAGCGCTCCGGGTCCAGAAAGCCGAGGCTGCCTGCGTGATGCAGCGCCTCCCGCGTCCAGAGTGCGCGGCGCGTTTCAGGTTCCACAGGAAGGGACAGGGGGGAAGAAATCGTCGCAGGCATGATATTTTCTCCTGCTTTATTCTACAGCATCGGAGAAGTCCACGGCGCGGAGCATGGAGCGGTTGGGCGCACGCTCGTCGCCCTGGGTAATGGTTCTGCTGCGGAGGTTCACAGAAATATTCTATCGCGTGGCATACAGGATTCACGCGGGGCGTGCGTGCCTGCCTGCCCTCCGCAACGGGAGCGCCGAGTGTCTTAGAAGTTTGTTTTTATGGTTTGTGTCCGTCTGTTAAGGGTTCGCATGACGAGCATCAGGCCGCCTGTCGCGCTGGCGCAGCGCCAGGCGTGCGCCACGTGCGCCGGGACGAAGACGCAGTCACCGGGCTGGGCCTCGGCGTGGGAGACGCCCCACTCGAACTGGAATCGCCCATCGAGAATGTAGAACGTTGTGTCTTCCTCCCGCACCTGAGTCGGCTCGCCGCCGCCGAACTCCGCCTCCAGCTCCGCCAGCGCCACCCCATGAGCCACTTTGAGGAAGAGCCGGTGGGCGGCGAGGTTCTGGACCTCGCCGCCACCAGCAGGAACGAGAAACGGAGCGGGATCTCGGTTCACGGTGGTGTCTACTCGCCCGGCGCGACGTAGATCAGGAGTCGCCCGCCCTCGGGGGAGACGCAGCGCCAGCTCTGCTCGATCCCGCACGGTCCGAGGATGCAATCCCCCGGCGCGGCCTCCACGCTGTCTCCGCCGATGCCAAAGGCGAACCGGCCCGAAAGCACGTAGAACGCCCAGTACTCGCGCTCGCCGACGTGCAGCGGGACACTCCCGCCGTAGTCCGCCTCGATCTCGCTCAAGACCAGTGCGCCTTTCGTGTCCTCGGCGATCAGCTTCGGACAGATCCGATGATCGCCCAGGTCGAGCTTCGGGTAGGGCTGAGCGGAAAGCGCCTCGACGGGTGTGCCTTCGGGAAGCGGCGCGGCGGGCGTCATCCCGAACCGGGCGAGTAGTCCGAAGAAACCTTCGATGTCCGTTGGCGCGGGAGGCATGGGAAGTGGCCCGTGCGCTTCCAGTGCGGTGAAGAACGCCTCAAAACCTCCGGGAAGCGCCATCACGAGAAGCTCGGCGTGCTCGCTGGTGCAGGCGAGGGAGTGGGGGACGCCGCGCGGCCCGAACCCGACGCAGCCCGGCCCCGCCGTGACGATTCGCTCGCCCATCTGGAATTGGAAGCTGCCCTTCAGGACGTAGAACGCCTCGTCTTCGTTGTGGTGGACGTGCGGCGGGACGCTGGCACCAAGCGCCGCGACGATGTGGAAGAGAGAGAACGCGCCGCCGGTCTCGTTGGCGCTCACAAGGCAGGTGCCGTGCATGTCGTCGCCGAGGTAGGTGAAAGTCTGGTTTTTCATGGTAGTTTTCCTTGTCGTTTTAGTTCGCTCTGGGAGCGTTGGTCAGGTCGAAGGCAAAAGGACGGGCGACGCTCGGGTGAACGGCCTTTCCCTCGCCGAGGGTCAGGGTCTTGCCCGCGACGTTTTTGGGCAGCGCGAAGAAAAGCCGGATGCGGGCCTCCTCACCGGGCATCAGCTCGCCCCAGGCTTGCTCGTCGCGGGTCGCTTTGAGAATGGCCTGGGTCCAACGCGGCTTCTCGCCGTCGGTGTCGCGCAGCTCGGGCACGAAGTCGCTCCAGACGTAGCGCTGGTTGGTCGCCGTCCGGTTCTTGATCGTGAAGATTGACGTGAACCAGTACTTGCCTGCGCCAGGGTCGCGGCCCAGCAGCTTGCCCTCCACTGCGCCGACCGAATCCAGGCGTGTGTCGAAGACGCCCAACGGGTAGAACGTCCCCGGTTGCGCCGGAACCGACTTTTTCACGCTCGCGCCGCTCGGATCGCTCTCGTCGGCCATGGACGCGGGCAAAGAAACGACCTTGCCGCGCAAATCGTAGCGGATCACCGGAGCGCCCGGCTCCCGCTCGACGATCAGCTTGGGGACGACGCCCGCCGCCGGGACGAGAATCGCCAAGACGACATCGAGTTTCTGGGCCGGTTTGAGCGCCAGGTTCAGCGGCTCCATCAGCCCTTCGCGAACCATCGCAGGAAGTGCGACCCGGTTCGTGTCGGTCTTATCGACTCCCGTGAGCTTCAGGCTCGATGCACTGAGAAAAAACTCTTTCGGGTTCGGGTTATGAACCGTGAAGCGCAGAAGAAGAAGCTTCTCGTCGGCTTTCGGAACCCAGGCGTTGCCGCCCGCGACGAACGGCTCGATGGTATAGGCCGCGCTTTTCAGCGTGACGTTCAGCGGCTCGATACGTCCGATGGTGTAGGTCGTTCCAGGCTGCCCGAAGTCGCCGGGGAGCTGCTGGGTTCCCAGCACGATCGGCCCGGCGGGCTTCGTCGGCGGTTTTGGTGTCGGCCTCGCCGCCGGTTTGACCAGCGGCTTTGGCTTGACGGACTGCGCAAGGCTCGGGGCGACGGCAAGAGCGAGCGTCATCGCGAGCAAGAGAGTTGAGTTGCGGTTCATTACTTGATTCTTTCTTGAGGTTTTTCCAGCTTGACGCCGGAGAGGTCGAAGAATCGATTGGCGCGTCCGCTCTCCTGGACGGAGAGCTTCTTGAGCGCCTCGGTGCCGCCGGGCAGATTGAAGAGATAGCGCACCCGGCACTCGTCGCCCGGCTCCAGCCAGATCGTGTTCTGGATCCGAACGGGCTGCTTGCCGGTAACGCGGTAGAGGTTGCCCCGATCTCGCAGGCCGATGCCGTCGGCGTCGGTGAGGGTGAGGGCGAAGACGCCTGCGCTGACTCCGACCCGGCTCTTGCTGAGATTTTTGTAGGTGACGAAAGCCTCCAGCGCGTCGTCCTGGCCCCTTTGCACCCTGTCCAGCCGGACGCCGAACTGGTCGAGGGCGTAGAGCTTCTTGTCGCCGGGCCGTCCCGGCTCGGAAGTAGGGTCGGGCGCGGGCGTCGGATCGGGCTGCGGGGTCGCCGACCTGACGCGCGTCCCGTTGTAGATGGTTTTCGTGCCATCCTGAGTTGTGACCTCGCCGGTGAAGGCGTCGCCATCCGCCGAGAGCGTGAGAGTCACCCGCCCGAGCGTGGCGGCGTTCGTCGGGCCGGGCTGTCCGGTCCAGAGTCCGCCTGCGCTGGTGTTCGTCAGCGCCTCCAGATAGAACGTCTCCAGCGAAGTCGTCGCTCTATTCGCCGAGCCGCGCAACTTCTGCGAGCCGTCGGTCGCCTGGGCGTCGGCGATGACCAGAATCGTCCCGCGCGTCGTCTTCCAGGTGCCTTGCAGCCCGGCGAGGAGTTTTGCCGCCGCTTCTGCCGTCGGAGTCGTCGTTGTCGGACCGGTTTCCGTGCCTGTCGGGGTACCCGGTGTGCGCTTCACCCAGTCCACCTCGCCGACCTGCTTCAGGAACAGATGCTGGTAGGTCGCGCCGCTGTCCTGGGCGAAGATCAGGGTCGCCTGCGGGTTGGAGCCCTGGCTGGTGAGTCCCTGCCACTGGTTGTCGTTGTCAAGCGACTGGTGCCAGCCGAGCATGACGTTCTCGAAACTCGGAGGCAGGGTCGGGCGCTTCGCTCCCTTCGCAGCAAGAGCGTCGAGGAGCTGGTTGACCCCGGCCTTGCCGAGCAATAGTAGCTTGCAAAGTTGGAGCGTGTTGAAGGCGGGCGGCAGGTTCTCGACCTGGAACGTCTCGGTTGTCCCCTCGCTGTAGCCCGCGTCGCTCAGCTTCAGGTACTCGCGGTTCATCTGAGAAAGCGTCACGCTCTGGGCCGTGCGTCCTTCCCGCGCCCCGCCGGGAGCGTTCAGAACCGGGTCGAAGTGCACCTCGGGGTTGGACGCGTAGTCCGACCACTCGTCGAGGTTCTTGCCGGTCGCCTTTTTAATCACCCAGTTATGAAAGTCTTTAACCAGCTCGTCGATGGCCTTTTTCAGAAAGTCTGGCATCAGGGCATCTAAAATCGCTCCCATGAACTTGAAAGCATCAATGGCGATGTCGGGCACCGGCCCCATGTAGACCAGGTAGTTTTTCACATACGCATTGAGCACCGCTTTGACCTGTTTGAGATCCGCGCCATCGCCAGTCTCGTTGTAGACCAGGGCTTTTGCCATCTCGTGGCTGGTTTTCGGCCAGGCGACGAGCCCTCGGTCGATGTCTTTGATCCAGTGCTGGATAAACGTGATTCGTCCCGGATGGGTCAGCGTGTACTTGGCTTTATTGGCGGCACTGAGCTTGTTGTAGCGGTCCACCTCACCCTGAAGGCTGTTTCGTAGCGTCGAGAAAATATAGGGCAGCGACTTCATGCGCTCGCCGACATTGAGCAGCCTGTCGTAGAGCACGCTGCCGGGGCGGCCAAATGTCAGCTCACCGGCGAGGAAGTTCTCGATGCCGTCGATGGAGATGTCGTTCTCGGTGACCAGGGCGTTCTCCAGCGCCACCTGCTGCGAAGGCCTGAAGGTCAACAGCGCCCGATACGACGAGCCGGGGTAGGCGGCTTTTGCAGCCTCGGTCGTAAGACTTGCGGCGCTGCCGAACGTATCTATCGTGAGCGGGGTGCGCTTACCGATATAGCCTTCCAGAATCAGATGCTTCAGAGCGTTGCGCGGGTCGGGCTGGAGCATGAACTCGCCGCCGCTGAAGTGGTTCATGAACGTGTGGGCGAAGAGATCGCCCGCTGCGTGCGTCAGGTAGCCCACCGCGAACGCCCGAGTCTGGGTCCCCGTGTAGAGGTTCATCGGGCCATACGTCAGGTTCCAGATGTGGGTCAGCCAGCTATTGGTGCCATCGATTGTCTCACCGGGGAGGGCGTGGGCCTGGTGCGGGTGGATCAGGCACTGCCCGGTCGTGATATCCGGGTAGGCATCGGGTCCGAGCACTCCGGCGCGAAAGTGCTTCGGGCTGGCCTTGAGCGATGCCAGAATCCGGGGATCGACCGGGAACTCGCCGAGGGTGCCGACGATTTTTCCACTCTGGTAGTCGGTCTCGTAGATCGTCACCTTGCCGTTGTCCACGGCGTCCTTGAGAGCCTGCTCGGCCAGGTAGATATGCGTCTTGGGCTTCCACGCATGGGCTGGCAGAGCCGCGCTGCCGAGGGCGGCGGGAATCAGTGCGGCCATCAGAGCGGCCTGTGTCGTTCGTGTCATGTTCCGTCTCGCTTTCTTGTCCGTGCAAGGTCTCTTGCAGCGGCGCTTACGAAACGGATATTAGGAGGCTGCGATGTACATAGCGTGTACAGCCGCGTGTACGAAAAAAATTAAAAAAGATTTTCAGGCCAGAGACAGGGCCAGGGCTTCTTCGTCGGTCAGGAGCCGTCCGGCGGCGACGGCTCTGTCGAAGGCGGCTTCGTCGCCGTGGAGGCTTCGCCCCTGGATAAAGTGCCGGTCGCTTTCAAGCTGCTCCGGATCGATTAAGAGCGCGCCGATCCGCTCGCGCAGCGCTGTGGACGCTCCCCAGAGTCGGGCGGCCCTGTCCGTCTCGCCCCGAAGCGTGGCGATGCGCGCGGCAAGCTCGATGGCGCAGGCGCGGTAGCGCTGCAGGCCGCCTTTTTGCAGCAGCGCGATCATTTCATGGAGAATCTCTTGCGTCCGGCCCAGGCTTTGTGTGTCGTCGTCCAGAAGAAGCTCCAGTTGATTGAGCAGCACCATCACCATGCCGTCGCGCGCTCCGGCGGCCCGGAGCGAGACGAGAGCCTCGGCATAGTGGTCGCCCGCCCGCTCGCGCTCGCCCTGCTGGTGCGCGATGGTTCCCAGCCCCGAGAGCGTCACCCCGATTCCCAGGAGATCGCCCTGCGCCTGCCGGATCTCGAGGCTTTTGTGCAGATGCTCCTCGGCGCGCCGCCCGTTGCCCTGGCGCAAGTAGTTGTCCCCCAGATTGTGGTGAACCATTCCCTGGGTTGCGATATCGCCTATTAGCTCACTCTGATGCAGGCTTTCCTGGTAGAGCCGCTCCGCTTTTTGCAGCTCTCCCTGTTCGTTGTAGAGATTGCCCAGATTTTGCGAAGCTCGTACAATTCCCCGCCGATCTCCCAGCGCACGGCAGAGTTCAGCGCTCTCCGTAAGATACTGGATAGCGACATCGTACTGTCCGAGGCATTTGACGACGGTTCCGAGTCCGCAGAGCGCCTGGGCGAGTTCCTGAGAATTGTCCTGGCGGCGCAGCAGTGCAAGGCTCTCCTCCAGCAGCGCCTGCGCTTCCTGGTAGTCGCCCTGAACGCCCGCCAGGCTTCCGCCCGCACTGAGCAGAAAAGCCCGCTCGCCTTCGGGAATGTCGTCGCGGGAGAAGGAGTTGCGGAGGGAGACGCGCGCCTCGGAGGTGCGGCCACGCAGCACCCAGTAGCGCCACAGGGCTTTAATCAGTCGTCGCTCGCCAGAACCGTCGCCAGTCGCGATGGCGAAGGAAAGGGCCGCGCTACTGTTCCCTCGCTCGGCGTCGAGTACGGCGCGCCAGGCGGTCTGCTCCGCCCCTTGCAGGTGCGCAGCGGCGCTCTCCGCCAGGGCCAGAAAGTGGGTCAGGTGTTGCTTTTTTATTTGGATGGAATCGTCGGGCGAGCACTGCTCGATGGCGAACTCCCGGAGCGTCTCCAGCATCCGGAAGCGCATGATGTCGTCTGTTTCCTCGGTGAGGATCAGCGAGCGCTCGCGCAGCTCGGTGAGGAACTCCAGCGCGTTCGGCTCTCCCGTGACCGCCTCGGCGGCTTCGAGCGTCCAGCCGTCGGAGAACACGGAGAGCCGGGCGAAGAAGCGCTGGAGGTCTTGCGGCAGCAGCCCCCAGCTCCAGGCGACGGCGGAGCGGAGCGAGGCGTGCCGCTCCTCGACGCCGTGCCGCCGCGCGACGAGCAGATCGAAGCGCCGCGAGGTCGTCCGGTCGGGCGCGGGCGCGAGGCGCTCCAGCATCTGCGTGGGAGTGAGCGTGTGCGCCCAGGCGGCGGCCAGCTCCAGGGCCAGCGGAATCCCTTCCAGCTGGGCGCAGAGCCGTGCGATCGAGTCGGCGTTGCGCTCCGTGAGCTGAAAGTCGGCGTGGGTACGCCTGGCGCGGTGCAAAAAAAGCTGGACGCTGGGCAACTCCCGCAGCTCCTCGGGATCGGCGGGCCGGGTCGGCGTCGGGAGGGGCGTCAGCGACAGCTCCGCCTCGCCGTCGAGCAGGAGCTTCTGGCGCGACGTGACCAGGCAGGTAAGCGCCGGAACCTGCGCCAGAAGTCCCTCCAGGAGCGTCGCGACCGGCTCGACGATCTGCTCGGCATTGTCGAGTACCAGCAAAAGCGGCCCGCTTCGCCCGCGCTGGAGCAGCTCCTCGCGGAGGCGCTCGCTTGCCGGAGCCGAGGCGTCCGGGGCCAGTCCGATTCCTTCCGCGACGGCCTCCGCGACGCGCTCGTGCACCTCGGCAAGCGGCACGAACCAGGCGCCGCCGGGGAATTTCTCTGAGAGCGCGTGCGCCGTCTCCAGCGAGAGACGCGTCTTCCCGATCCCACCCGGCCCGCACAGCGTCACCAGGCGGCACCCCGGCGAGCAAAGCAGCTCGGTGAGCCTCGCCAGCTCCCTCTCCCGCCCGAAGAGCGGCCCGAGCGCCGCCGGGAGCAAGTGAGGAGGGGATGCGGCAGCCGGGGCGGGCGGCGGCCTGAGCGAGGGCGGGGCGGCGACTCGCAACTCCGCTATCTGTCGCAACTCCGGGGACGGCTCGCTCTCCAGTTCGCGCCGGAAAAGACTTTCGAGATCTTTAAAGTGCTTGCGTGCCGCCTCGGGGCGACCCTGAGCGTGCAGAAGCCGCAAAACGACGGCGTGCGATGCCTCGCGTAGCGGCTCGGCGGCCAGGGCGCGCCAGGCCAGATCGAGGGCGCGAGGGATCTGACCATGCGCCTCGTGCAGGGCGATGAGCCGATCCATCGCCTGAAAATAACGCTCGGCCAGCCGGTCGCGCTCGGCCAGCATCCAGGGTTCGTAGCGCCCCGGCAGAAGCGGGCCGCTGTAGAGATCGACGGCCTCCTTCAGTTCCTCCAGAGTGCTCGCGCCCGTCAGCTGGCGCTCGAAGCGGTGCACATCCACCCGAATCCAGGCAGGGGAGATCCCGATCTGGTGCCGCCCCTCGGCGATGAGGACGCTGCCCGGAGCAACGCCATCGGGTTCCAGCAGCTTGCGCAGGTGGGAGAGAGCCGTGCGCAGGTTGGTTCGCCCCACATCAGGGTCCGCCTCGGGCCAGAGCAACCCTGCGACCTCCTCCCGGACGTGGACGCGCTCGCTGAACAGGGCGAGATAGGCCAGCAGCGCCCCGATCTTCTGCGAGCGGAAGTGCGCGACGACCACGCCCTCGCGCTCGGCCCGCAGCCCGCCCAGCAGTGCGATCTGCCAGGGAGTGCTCAACAGCGTCCTTTCATTTCGGAGATTTTACACGGAAATTATGTCTGTACACGTTATGTACACAGCGGCACCCCAAGATGCCTCTGTTATGAACGCAAACACCAACAAAATCGTCGGTCTGTCTCTTCTGGGCCTCGCCCTTCTCTCGCCCGTTGTGGGCCGTTGCGCCGAGGACGCCCTACCGCCGCGCGTGGTGACGCTCTCCACCGAGACTCCTGGTGGCCTTCCTCGTCGCCTTTTCGATGCTGTCGAGAAAAACGACCTCGCCGCTGTCCGAAGCCTGCTCTCTCAGGGAGTCACCCCGAACATCCTGAACGCCGAGACAGGCGACTGGGCGCTTCACGTGGCCGCCGCCGCAGGCCGAAGCGAGCTGGTCCGGGCGCTGCTCGACAGAGGAGCCGACGCGTGCGCCTGGAACCGGGAGTTCCAGACCCCGCGCGAGCTGGCGCTGAAAAACGGCTTCGCCCCGCTTGCTACGCTCTTGAAGTCCGCCGAGGCCGGAACCTACGTTCGGCCCGCTCCGAAAGTCGTGAAGGCTCCGGCCAAAGGCAAGCCTCAGAGCAGCAAGGGAAAGAGCGCCGCGCAGACCCAGGCTGAGGCGTACAAGAAGCTCAAGGACTATCGCTACGTCGAGCAGAACTTCGGCTATCAGCGTCGGTGGTAGAGCCGCACGCGGTAGCAAGAAAAACGACACTTCACAGAATCAGTTGGGCGCGTCCTGAAAACGTGGGGTTCGGGAAGGCATTGGTCGTTGCGCCGAAACTTGTCTCAAAATTAACGTGCGGTGTATCCACGGATTACCCTGACTTTAGAGATGCTGTGCTGGCTGGAGTCAGGTTTCCTGTTCCACAGGAAGGGGCAGCGGGGAAGAAATCGTCGCAGGCATCTTATTTTCTCCATTATTAATGGTTCACAGAGCCATTCTATCGCCCGAAGATGAGAACGACGGCGGAGTTCGGGATCATGGCCGGGCGACGCTCACCGGGCGCAAGCGGCTTGTACTGAGCGGCGATGGTGTAGATCTTTCCGGTTTTCGGGTCGAGGGTCATCGTGCGTGCGCCGGTCTGGGTCGGGACATCTCCCACAGGCTGAAAAGTCTTTGCGTCGATTACCGTCAGGGTGCCGTCGCGCCCGTTCGAGCTGAACGCGAGATTGGCTTTAGGGTCGAAAGCAGCGGCATCGGGGCCTTTGCCGATAGTTGGAGTCGCGAGGACTTTCCCCGTGAGTGCATCTAAAATCACCATTTTCTCGTTGGAGCAGACCGCAAACAAGCGATGATGGGCAGCGTCGAAGGCCAGGCCCGAGGCTTCTTCCCCCGGCGCGATAGGCCAGCGGCTCTTCACCACAAGCTTGCGGGTGTCCAGCGCGAGTATCTCACTCGTATCCTCGATGTTCACGAAGACCGTCCCGTGACGGTCGCTCTGAGCAAACTCGGGCTTTCCCCCGACCGGAATCGTCCCGAGAACCTTGCCGGTGGCGGCATCGAGCGCGGTCACATCGTTGCTGGCTCCGTTGAACGTGAAGACACGGTTCGTCGCGGCGTCGAAGAGAATCGCATCGGGGTTCTTGCCGACCGGGACACGTTGAATTTCCTTGAGTGTCTTGATGTCGAAGATCAGCACTGAATTTTCGCGCCCGCAGCTCACAAAGCCACGCCGCAGCTTCGGAGCGATAGCCACCCCGTGGACGCCAGGCGTGTTGGGAATATCTCCGACCAGCGCGTTCTTTGCTATGTCGATCACCATGACATGCGAGCCACGGGTGACGTAGAGCCGGTGCGCCTCGTTGTCCACGGTGAGGTAGTCCCAGCCGCCCTCCCCGCCGACGGCGATCCTTCCGACTTCGTGGTAGCCGGAATTTTTTGGGGTCTGTGCCTGCGATCCGAGCGCAAGTGTCAGAGCAAGCAGCGTGAAGAGAGTTTTCATGGTTTTCCTATTGCTTTTTGGGCAGTTTCCGAAGAGAGACGTAGAGAATCGGGGCAAGAATCAGCGTAAACAGAGTCGAGCAGGTCAGGCCGCCGATCACGGCCACGGCGAGGGGCTTCTGGAGCTGCGCTCCGGCCCCGATTCCGAGAGCGAGCGGCACGAGGCCGAGCAGCGCTGTGAGCGTCGTCATTAAAATAGGCCGCAGGCGTCGCTCTCCGGCTTGAATCACGGCATCCTCGGGAGAAAGCCCCTCAGATTCGGCGCTCTGGGCTTGATCCAAGAGTAAAATCCCGTTTTTGACGACAACTCCCACCAGCATCACCGCTCCCATCATCGAGCTAACATTGAGTGGCGTCTTTGTAAAATATAAACCCATTGCGACTCCGAAAAGCGCCATCGGAAGAATTAAAAGAATTGAAATGGGAGCAGTGAAGCTCTTAAACTGAAAGAGCATCACGGCAAAGACCAATAAAATCGCCAACGCCAGCACCTGGAGTAAGTTGGCAAACGAGTCTTTCTGGCTCTGAAACTGTCCGGCCAGTAAGTACGTCACGCCGGGCGGGAGCGTTTCTTTTTGCATCAGGGCGCTGACATCGCGCATCACGCTCCCGAGGTCGCGCCCTTCGAGCCGCGCCGTGACGCCCAGCATGCGGCGCTGGTCCTCGCGGGTGATCTCGCTCGTGCCGGGCACCGCCTCTATGTGGGTGAGAGCCGACAGCGGCAAGTACGCCCCTGACGACGTTTTAACTTGAACCGCCCCGAAGCTTTTTTCGTCCGAGCGAAGCGCCTCGGGGTAGCGGACCCGAACCCCGATCTGGCGGTCGCCCTGAAGCACGCGCGTCGCCTGGACTCCCAGCAGCGCACCCTCGGTCTGATCCCCGATCTCGGTGGCGCTCAGCCCGGCGCGGCCCGCCCGGATCGGATCGACGCGGGCCGTCAGCTCCGGCCCGGACTCCACGACGCCCGACTGGACATCGGCGGCACCCGTAATTTTTTCGAGCTTCCCGGCGACAGACTGCGCGGCCTCTTCCAGCGTTTTCTGGTCCTCGCCAAAGAGCTTGATCTCTATCGGCTCGGGGGCACCCGCAAGGTCGCCAATAATGTCCTGGAGGATCTCCACGAACTCCACATCGACGCCGGGCACTTCCTCGGCGATCTTTCCGCGCACCTCCTCGATCACGGCCTCGATCTCGCGGCGCTTACCGGACTTTAAAACGACGGCGAAGTCGCCCGTGTTCGGCTCGGTGATGAAAAATCCCAGCTCCGTTCCCGTCCGGCGCGAGTACGAGGTGACCTCGGGCGTCTCAGAAAGAATCGCCTCGATTTTCTTCAGAATCCGGTCGCTCTCCGTCAGCGAGGTTCCGGGCGGCGTCAGGTAGTCCAGAATGAATGCGCCTTCGTCCATCGTCGGCATGAACCCGGTTTCGAGCCGCGCTCCGAAATAGACCGTCCCGCCGAGTGCGAGCGTCGCGCTGAGCGGCAGGAGCCAGAGCCGGTTTTTCAGTGAGCCGCGCAGAACTCGGGTGTACAGCCCTAGGGCTTTTTCAAAGAGCCGCCCGTGCTCTTTCTGGCCCGTACGCGTTTTCAGAAACGCCGCACACAGGCTCGGGCTGACGGTGAGCGCAAGAACTAAAGAGACCAGCAGCGCGAGCGTCAGCGTGACTGCGAGCGCCGTGAAAAACGCACCGGCGACTCCCGTCACCAGTGTCAGCGGAAGAAAAACGACGACCGTGGTGAGCGTCGAGGAGATCATCGGTGCCGAAATTTCAGCCGCCGCGAGGCGCACGGCATCGCCCTGGCTCTGGCCTGCCGCAAGGTGCCGGAAGACATTTTCCACCACGACAATTGCGTCGTCGATGACCAGACCGACTCCGATGGCGAGCGCCCCGAGCGTCATCAAGTTCAGCGTCAGCCCGGTGAGCCGCATGAGCAAGAACGTAATTAAAACCGTCACGGGGATAATCAGCGCCGTGACCAGCGTCGCCCGAACGTCGCCTAAAAACAGCAATAAAACCACGACGGCGAGGCCCGCGCCGATCAGCACGGCGTCTCTGACGCTGGCGATGGCCTCGCCGATGAGCACCGACTGATCGTAGAAAACGCCCAGCTCCGTGCCCGGCGGCAGCGTTTTCTTCAGCCGCGCCAGCTCGCTCTGGACGCCCGCCACGACCGCGACCGTGTTGGCATCGGGCTGGCGGACGATATTGATTAAAACAGACTCGGAGCCGTCGGCGGTGACAATCGTCGTGCGGTCTTCCACGCTCGGGGTGACTTTCGCGACGCTGCCTAAAAGAATTGCCGTCCCGCCGCGCTCGGCGACGGAGATTTGTTTCAGTTCGTCGATGGTGGCGGCCTCGCCGGAGACCAGCGCCTGGTACTGCTGAAACCGAATGTCCAGCCGCCCGACCGAGCGCACGGTATTGGCTTTTGCGAGCGCCGACTCCAGATCGGGAAGAGAGAGATGCAGCGCCGCGAGCCGCGCCGGGTCCGCTTCGACCAGAATCTCCGGGATGCGTCCGCCCTGGACCACGGCCCGCGCGACTCCGGGGACGCGGCCCAGAGTCGGCTTGAGCTTGTAGGTCGCCAGGCTCCAGAGTGCGTCCTGCGAGAGATTTTTGGAGCGCAGCGAGATCCCGAAGATCGGAAAGACCGTCGGGTTCATCCGCTCGACGCTCACGCTCGTTTCGGGCGGGAGCTGGCCGCGCACCTCGTTGACCCTGGCGCTCACCAGTTGCTGCGCGACGAGCATGTCCGTCCCCCAGGCGAAGTCCACGGAAAGCTCCGCCGCGCCGCGCTGTATTTTCGAGCGCAGCCGGGAGACGCCGGGGACGGTCGCGATGGCCTCTTCGAGCGGGCGCGAGACCCCGACCTCGACCCGGCGGGCGGGCAGCTCCCCGGTCTCCGCGATGATAACCAGCCGGGGAAACGTCACGTCGGGCAGAATGGCGACAGGGAACGAGAAAACCGTCCACGCTCCGATAGCGCACAACGCGATAGCGACAAATAAGATCGCCTTGAGATTGGCGAGCGCAAGCCGGGCCAGGTTCACGGTTTCGCGGCCTTGATTTTTGCTCCGTCCGTGAGTTCGTAGCCGCCGACTGTAATGACTTTTGCGCCCGCCGAAAGTCCGCCACGCACCTCGACGCCCGCTTCGGTTTCCGCGCCGAGCGTCACGGGGGTTTCTTTTGCGCTCTCGCCCGTCGCCACAAAGACCACGCTCTTGCCCTCGCGGGTGAGCAAAGCTCCTTTCGGGATCACCGTCGCGCCACGGGCGACCCGCACGACGATCTTCACGCTCTGAAGCCCCCCGGCCCGAAGACTGGCGCTCTGGCTCACCCGAATGCGCACGGGAACCAGCGCCGTCTGCGGGTCCACCGCGCCGACGCTGGTTACGGTGCCCGTCTGCCCCGACCCGAGCCGCGCCCGCTGGCCCGGCTGGATGCGCTCGGCGTCGCTCTCGGGCAGGCTGGCAAGTAGCTCCAGCCTTCGGCTGTCGGCGATCTCCAGAACGGCACCCGCCGGGTCGGCCATGTCGCCCGGATTCAGCCATCGCTTCGTCACGACGCCCGAGATCGGGGCACGGAGCGCGGCGTACTCGGCCTGGACCTGTGCCACCGCGACATCCGCTGCCGACTTCAGGGCGCTACTGCGGGCCGCCTCCGCTTCCTGAACTTTTGCGTCCACCGCGAGCGTCTGGCTCTCGGCTTGCGAGAGCGCCGCCTGCGCCTGTACCACTTTTGCGTTACCCGTTTTCTGAGCTTGAACCAGGGCTTCGTCGGCCTGGCGCACCCGGAGCCGGGCAGCGTCGCGGTCTTCTTTGCGCGCCCCGGCCAGGGTCAGCTCCAGAGCCTGCTTTGCGCTCTCGACGCTGGCCTCGGCGACGGTGAGTGCGGTCTGGGCGTCGTCGGCCTGGCGCTTTGCCGAGATTCCCTTCTCAAACAGAAATTGCTGGCGCTCGGCCTCGATCCGGGCACGATCACGGGTCGCCTCGGCCTGTCGAAGCGCGTCTTTCGCCTGGATCACTTCCTGGGGCCGTGCTCCTGCAAGAGTTCTCGCCAGCTCCGCCTGCGCCAGCTTCCGGGCGGTCTGCGCGGCCTGCACCGAGCCGTCGCGCTCGGCTCGGGCCGATTCCAGCGCGAGCCGGGCCGTTTGAACGCCGCTTCGTTGATCGCTTGCGGCGGCCTGCATCGCTTTCACGGCCTGCGCCGCACTCGCTCGCGATGCCTGGTAGCCCGCCTCGGCGCTCCGGCTCTGAGCGACAAGCGTACGGGTATCGAGCGTCGCGACGACCTGCCCGGCGGAGACCCGCTCGCCCTCTTTCACCAGGACGCGCACCAGTCGTCCGGCTACCTGTGGTGAGAGCTTTGTCATCGCTCCCTGGGCAGGCTGAACCACTCCCTGCGCCGCCACCGTCTCCTCGATGTCTTTTTTTTCGGCAGTCGCCACCGAGACGCTCGCCACAGTCTCTTCGGGCTTCGCTTCGTCGGCTTTTTTTTCGGTCTTCCCGCACCCGGCCAGCAGCAAAAATAACACAAATAACCAGACGGGTTTCATGGCAACGGCCCTCCCACAGCACGCTCCAGCCGGGCGGTGGCAACTCTCAAGGCCGCGAGCGCCCGAAGATACTCCACCTGCTCGCTGGCGAAGACCCGCTGGGCGTCGATCACTTCGAGGTAGCCGCTCCCTCCTTTTTCGTAGCCAATCTGTGCCATTTGCAGCAGCTCTTTCGATTTTGTCAGCCGTCCTGCGCCCTCGAAGCTGGTGACAACTTTTTCGGCTCGCTCCCGGTCGCTCAGCGCCAGCTCGATCTCCAGAAGCGTGACTCGCTCGGCTTCTTTGAGCCGGGCTTCCTGGGCCTGTCGGGACAATCGGGCAGCAAGAACCTCGGCGCGAATCCGTCCGTTGTCAAAGAGTGGCAAGCTGACCCCGACCCGAATCGACGAAGCCCCGTTTTGCGCCGGATTCACACTGGCGCGTCGGCCCTCGACGATAAGATCCGGCGTCCGCTGGTTTTTCGCGCCGTCCAGCTCGGCGGCGCTGGCAAGAACCTGGGCGCGGGCTGCGAGAACCTCGGGGCGGCGGGAGAGCGCGAGGGTTTTCAGCGCGGCCCGGTCTATGGGCACCGCTTTTTCGGCGAGCGTGTCGCCGAGCACGAGCGGCGTCTCTTCCGAAAGCCCGAGCAGGCTTCGCAGGGTGGCGTAGGCATTGCTGCGAGCGTTCGTCGCCTCGGTAAGCGCCTGGGAAAAACGAGCGACCTCGATCTGGCTCCGCACGACGTTGCTGCGCGGGGCATCGCCCGCCGTGAACTGAACCTGGGCGGCATCGGCGAATTTCTGTCCGGCATCGAGCGTCGCACGGGCCTGGGAAAGCTCGCCGTCGGCCAGCAAGCACCCGACATAGGCCGTCGTCACCGAGAGCCGCAAGTCCAGAAGCGCCGCGCCCAGCTCTTGCTCGGCGATGTGTTGCTGCTGCCCGGCGGCGCGCTTGCGCGGCCCGATAATTTTTCCCGGCTCGATGGTCTGCGCCAGGATCAAGTCTTCCCCGAAGCCGCCTGTCGCCGGGGAGCCGTAGGGCTTGGCAAGAGAGAGCGTCGGGTTGGGCTGCGTCCCCGCAAGTCGGGTGCGTGCCTGCGCCGCCGCGACGCTCGCCCGCGCCGCTTGCACCGTCGGCTGGCTGGCCTCGGCTTTTTTCAGGGCATCGGCCAGGGTCAGCGGCTCCTGTGCCCGTGCCCACCCGACGAGCGCAAATACACTCGCGATGCAGAAAAAAACTCGATAGTGCCGACGCATTGGCCTCAGGATACCCGGCAATCCTGAACACCAGATGAAAGGGTAGAAGATCGGGACAAAAGCTTTTTGAGTTGTTATTGTTTATAGGTGCAACTTGCTCTTTGGTAGAGTGCCTTATAGAAAGGACCACAATAAAATGGTGTATTCAATTTTACTCGCCATCGGCGGACTCGGGCTAATCGTGCAGACGGTGCTGGGTTTTGCGCATGGCGACGGCGGCGACGGGCACGGCCATCACCACGCGGAGAGTCACGGGCACGACGCCGGGCATGCCCATGACCACAACCACGAGGCGCACTCGGTGTGGGCGTTGCTCTCGCCGCTCCGAATCTTCTCGCTCGCCCTCGGGACCGGCGCGGCGGGAGTGGCGCTCGGCGGACTGATTCGCTCGCCGTATCTGCTGGGCGTCGCGGCGGTACTTCTTGGTATTGCGTTCTACCAGCTTGTCGTCCGTCCGCTCTGGCGCGTGGCGCAGCAGTTCGCGAGCAAGCCCGCCGAAAATCTCCAGAGTGCGCTCTCGCAGGAAGCCACCGCCGACTCTCGCTTCGACGAGCTGGGGCGCGGGATCGTGACGGTGACGGTGGACGGCCAGCGAGTGCGGCTGCTGGCTCAGTTAGACGCGCCCGGCGAGGTCGCGCCCGGCGAAAAACTGGTCATAACCCGGATCGACGGCGCGAAGAACACGTGCCAGGTGACGAAGCTATGATCTACGAGCTTCTGCTGGGAATCGGCTTCGTCGGGACGCTCTCGCAGGTCTTTCTGGGCGCGGCGGGCGGACGTTCTCACGGTCGTCACGCGGGGCGTGGGGCCAGGCACAGCGCAAAACACACCAGAGCCGGGCGCGGACGCGGCCACGGAGGAAGCGGCGCACTGGAGCTGCTCGCCGGGCTGCTCTCGCCGCTCCTGCTCTTCTCGCTCAGCCTCGGGGCAGGCGCGACCGGAATGGTTCTGCGCGGCTCGCTCAAGAGCGGTCTCTTTCTGGCTCTCGGGGCAGCTCTGGGCGGGCTGGCGTTCTACTTTCTCATCGCCCGGCCTCTGCTGGGAGTGGCGCTGAAGTTTGCCAGCAAGCCCGCCGAGACCCTGAGCGACTCCGTCGCCGCCAGCGCCGAGGCGACCGGGCGCTTCGACGAACGCGGCCAGGGCATCGTCCAGCTTGTCATCGACGGCAGGCTCGTCCGGCTTCTGGCCCGGCTCGACTCTCCCGCCGAGGTTCTGCCCGGCGAAAAACTCGTCGTTCTCAGCGTCGATACCCGGCGCAACACCTGCTGCGTGACGCGGCTGTAAGCTTGAAAAAAAGAAAGAAAACAAAAAACTATGGACCCAACTGTTCTCATTGTCATTGGAATCGTCGTCGGGGCGATTGTCTTGCTTCCGGTTCTTTTCAGCCAGTTTCTGCGCACCGTGGACGCCGGAAGTATCCGGCTCGTCACCAAGTGGGGCGGCCAGACCTCGATCTACCGGGGGCCGGGAAAAGCCCTCGAAGTGCCATTGTTTACCACGGGCACGACCATTCCGTCCAAAGCGATCAATATCGACCTGGACATCTCCGACCAGACCGCCGACATGGACGCAGCGGGCGTTCCCAAGCCGATCAAGGTTCGGGTGCTGGCAAGTGCTATCGTCTCGGTGGGCGACTCCAACGAGATGATCATGACGGCAGCCAACAAGTTCTTCGCCAAGAACCTCGAAGAGCAAAACGCGATTCTCTCGGACCTGCTGACATCCACCGGGCGGCGCGCGATCAACCTCCTCAAGCACGACGAACTCTACTCGGCGGGCGTCGGGCAGGGAGCGTCGAATACTGCCGAAGAAGATGATCGACTGGCGATTATTATCAAGGGTGCGTGTTCTCGTGAGCTTCAAGATTTAGGGCTGGTTTTCAACTCGCTGAACATCAAAGAAGTGCAGTCCGAGGTCGCCGAGGCTCGGCGGCGTCAATCGGCGGTGGAAGCAAAAGCCAACGCGGACATCGTCGCGGCGGACCAGGAGCGGCGCTCGCGGGAGGCCCAGCTTCAGGCGGAGCAGGCCGTCAACGACAAGCAGCGCGACCTGGAGCGCCGCAAGGCCGAGAACGCGGCGGCTATCGCCCAGGCCGAGGCCGAGCGCCAGAACTCGCTCGCCATCCAGCGCGAAGCCGAGCTACGCGCCACACTTATCGCCCAGGCCAACGCCGATGCATCCAAAGCGAAAGTCGAGGCAGAGGCCGCTGCGACTCGCTTGCAGATCGCAGCGCAGGCCGAGGCGACCAAGATGAAGATCAACATCGAGGCGGAAGCCAACCGCACGAAAGTGGCCGCCGACACCGAAGCCGCCCGAATGCGCATCGCCACCGACGCCGAAGCCAACCGCACCAAGGTCGTCGCCGAGGCCGACGCCACGAAAATCCGCCTGAACGCCGAGGCCGAGGCCAACGCCGAAGCGGTGAAGATCCGTGCGGTCGGTCTGGCCCAGGCGGAGGCCATTCGCGCCGTCAACGAGGCAATCCAGCAGGGCGGCGACGCCTACCTCACGCTCAAGCAATTGGACTTGCTACCGGGAATCGCCGCCGAGATCGGTGCGGCGCTCGCGCAGGCCAAGCTCATCAACATCAGCGGCGGCGGAGGCAGCGGCGCGGCGGGCGACGCCACCAACCAGATCACCGGCGTGATCCAGACGCTTCTCGCCACCCGGCTGATCGGCGAGCAGTTCCCCGCCGAGAAGCTTCTGGAGAAAGCGGAGAAGACCGATCCGGCTGTGTAGCGGTTTTTAGAATCTCTGAAGCTGGCGATGGGAAATAGCTTCCTGCGGCAGACCGTGCGAAGAAGCAGCACGATCTGCCGCGTGTACGAAACCGGAGGCGGGTTTGGGGAATCATCGACGATTAGCCCAAAGTATACCCGCGTCTGGTAAATTGTCTGCGAAATGGAAAACACCGATCCCACCGAACCGGGCTACTACGCCAGCGATATTCGCCGTCTCTCCTTTGGGGAGTTTCGTCGCTTAGGTCAGGGAGGGATTTTGGGTGCGGTGCTCTTTTATCTGTTCCGCAGTTTTCTCACTGTTGAATTCAACGAAGGTCAATGGCTACCGCAAAAATGGAATGAACTTGTTGTCGATCCCGAAGAACTCACGCAGAATTGCCTGGAGAAACTTTTACCTCAAATCTCTTCTCTGGAGCGTCAAGGATTTCATCTGGTTGCTTACCACAAACTGACGAAGCATCTTTATCCTCTTTCTGTAGATAATGGCGGGGCATTTTTAATTCATTCTGATGGAGATTATTGTGCTTCTGTGGTTTGGACACGAAATCGGCTTATGTTTCCCCACATGGGTGAGACTAAATTACTGATAACCTGCATTTACACCAGTTGTGTTTCTGGAAAAGTAGTTACGGTTGGAGATTCTGATAAAATACTTGATCCAACCCCTCCACGCGAAGTTGTTTTTATGTGCGGTGCGTCAGTAAAAACAATGTGGGAGCGTATTCAGCAAATCCGTTTTCATCTTGACAGCATCGGTGAAGAATCCCTTAAGATTCGTAACGTGGCTGATTTGGAACGGTGTTCTAATTATCAGGAAGCACGTACTTGGAATGAGCGGGTTCACGTTCGAAAGCTGATGGTGAAAATGACCGATGCGCAGGTCGAAGCGGCGCGGCGGCGGATGCCTCAGGGTGACGACTGAAAGTTACGGTAGCAGGTCGGCGAGGGCGAGGGAGGTTCCCGATACGATCACGCTGGCGGTGTCGGGAAGGCGAAGTATGCTCTGGTAGCCGCTCGCGGTCGGCTGGGTGTGGCGGTGCAGCTCGCGGGCGTTGACATCGACGATCCAGCACTCGGGGATTCCTGCGGCGGCGTAGAGCGCGGCTTTGATGCCAAGATCGTAGTCCAGCGTCGTGTCGGAAACCTCGACGACGAGCCGAATGTCGGAGGCGGGCGGGGTTCCGAGGGCGAGGTAGTCGCGATCCGTTCGCGTCGTCACGGCGACGTCCGGTTCCGGCTCGCTCCGTGCGCTAAGAGCGATTGGTTCCTGAGCGCGGACGTACTCGAAGCCGAAAAGCGCTTCCAGAGTTCGGGCGATGCGACGCGTACAGAAGACGTGCGGCTCGTTGCGCGGCATTTTCTGGATCAAGTCTCCTTCGATCAGCTCCACGCCGTCCTCGCCGAGCAGGCCCGAGCGCACCAGAAACGCCACGTCCTCGCGGGAGAAGGCGTGGCGCGGCGGGCTAAAAGACGGTGCGGTGGAGGTGGCCATGATAAAAATTATACCAACTCGGGCAGGGCTTCTCGACCGGCGAAGAGGAAGTTAGGGCGGCCCGTCATGTCGGGGACGGGCGTGTTGACGATGTCGATGCCGAGGTTCTGGTAGAGGGTCACGAAGACATCTTTCACGTCCACGGGGCGCTCGTCGGGTTCCTCGCCGAACTTGTTCGTGCTGCCGATCACCTGCCCGGTCTTCATCCCGCCTCCAGCCAGCAGGGCGAAGCTTGCGCGGGGCCAGTGCTCGCGTCCGCCGTCCTTGTTGATCTTCGGGGAGCGCCCGAACTCGCCCCACACGACCACGGACACGTCTTTGTCGAGGCCCCGGTCGTGGATGTCCTGCACCATCGAGCTGATGGCGGAGTCGAGCATCGGGAGGTAGCGCTTGAGCTGGCCGAAGTTGTCGCCGTGGTAGTCCCAGCGCCCGTACCCGATGGAGACGCACCGCGCTCCGGCTTCCACGAGCCGAACAGCGGTGAGGAACTGGTCGTTGAGCATCGGCAGGCCGTCGTCCACCGGCTCCAGCCGCCCGACGCCGTACCGCTCGCGGGTCTTCTTGTCCACTTTCGAGAGATCGAGGGCGCTCACGAGCTTGCTGGACGTCAGAATGTCGAACGCCTGGCGGGTGAGCGGCTCCAGCTCGGGGAGCGTGTCGGCGCGTTTTCTAAAGCGATCCAGGCTGTTCAGAAGCTGACGGCGGCTGGCGAGCCGGTCGAGCGTCACGTCGCCGAGGGTCATGTCCTTCATCAGGTCGCCGCTCGGGCGCATCGCCGCGTGCGCGAGGCCGAGAAAGCCGGAATCGCCGGGGTCAGCCCACTCCATGTGGCCCGCCTTGCCCTGAAGCCCGACGAACGGCGGGACGGTCTTGTCGGTCGGGCCTTCCAGCCGCGAGAGCACCGACCCGAGGCTCGGCGCGTGGTTCTGATTGCTCTCCGCGACCGAGTAGCCGCTCATACAAATGTGCGAGTCGTGTTCGTCGCGCATGCCCGTAAGCGAGCGAATCAGCGCGAACTTGTCCATCATTCCGGCGATTTTGGGCAGATGCTCGCAAATTTCTATGCCCGGAACGTTCGTCTTGATCGGCTTGAACTCGCCCCGAATGTCGGACGGCGCGTCGGGCTTCATGTCGAACATGTCGTGGTGGGGCGGCCCGCCGGGGAGGTAGACCATGATGATAGCCTTGTGATTTTTTTTCACGCCCGCGTGCGCCTCGGCGGCGAGGAGCTGGGGCAGGGTCAAGCCCCCGAGGGCCAGCGTGCCGACAGTCAGAAAGTCGCGCCGGGAAATCCCGTCGCAGAAGGTGCCGGTGGAACGTCCGCGTATCGTCAGCATGATCTTGGGAGAATGATACCCGAAAAACGTCTCTTTCGAGGCAATGGAATTGTCTCGCTGAGGGCAACAAGTTGCCGGACGCCCTCGCGGGCGGGGAGTTTTATCGTCCGGAGGACGTCCGGCGCGGAGCGCCCTTAGCGAGGGATTTCCAATCCCTCGATACACGTTGCGTACAATTCGCCGCGATTCCGGCTACAATACCGACAGCGATGAACGTGCGAGCGAGGTGGTTTGCGGCGACGATTCTGGTCACGGGCGGACTGGCGCTCTCCGCGCCGCCTCCCAAGTCGGCTCTCGCGCTGACGGGCGGGGCGAAGTCTCTTACGCTTTCCGGGCCGTACGACTCCGTTCGCTTGCTCGTCGAGGAGCGGGGACGCGACGTTTCCGGAGCGGTGAAAATCATGCCCGACGATGCGGGCGTGGTTTCCGTGGAAGAGGGCGTCGTGCGGGGCAAGAAAGACGGCAAGACCGTGCTGCTCGTCCAGACCGACTCCGAGTGGCTTTCGGTTCCGGTGACGGTGACGGGAATCGCAAAGGCCGCGCCGCCGAAGTTCGCGACGCAGGTCGTTCCGGCGCTCACGCGGCTGGGCTGCAACCAGGGCGGCTGCCACGGGGCGCAGCAGGGGAAGGGCGGCTTCAAGCTGAGCCTCCAGGGCTACGACCCCGATTCCGACTGGGAGTCCATCACCCGCGCCGCCGCTGGCAGGCGCGTCTCGCCCGCCCAGCCGGAAAACTCGCTCTTTTTGAGAAAGCCGACGGGGGCCGTCCCGCACAAAGGCGGCAAACTCTTCGAGGTCGGGTCGGCGTCGTACAAACTGCTGGCGGATTGGCTCTCGGCGGGAATGCCCGGCCCTGCGCCGGGCGAGCCCGAGGTGAAAACGCTCACCGTGACTCCCTCTCGCCGTCAGCTCTCTCCTGGAAAGCCGCAGGCGTTCGCCGTGACCGCGACGTTTTCTGACGGCACAGCGCGGGATGTCACGGCAGAGGCGCTGTTCTCGGCGTCCGACCCGGCGCTGGCGCAGGTAACGCCGGGCGGCGTCGCGAAACTCACCGGCAAGGGCGAGGCATCCGTTCTGGTGCGCTACCGCGACCGTGTGGCGACTGCCATCGTGACCGCGCCGTTCGCGCCGCCGCGCGCTCCAAAAACAAAAAACCTCGCGCCAATAGATAAGATCGTAGAGGAGAAGCTGGCGTCGCTGGGCTTAGACACATCGCCGCGCTGCTCCGATGAAGACTTTCTGCGACGGGTCTCTCTGGACACTGTCGGCCTCCTCCCGACACCCGAGGAAGTCCGTGCGTTTCTGTCCGATAAAAGCCCGTATAAGCGCGAAAACCTTATCGAGAAACTCTTAAGCCGCCCCGAGTTCGTGGACTACTGGACCCTGCGCTGGGGCGATCTGCTCAAGAGCAGCCGGAACGTGCTGGGCGAGAAGGGGCTGGTCGAGTTCAACCAGTGGCTCCGAAAGAGCGTGGCTGCGAACAAGCCGTGGGACGCAATGGCGCGCGAGCTGCTCACCGCACGCGGCAGCACCTACGAAAGCGGCCCGGCGAGTTATTTCCGCGCCGCGCAAGGCCCCGACGCCCTGACCGAGATGACGAGCCAGGTCTTTCTGGGCGTCCGAATCCAGTGCGCCCGCTGCCACAACCACCCCTACGAAAAGTGGAAGCAGCACGAGTATTTTCAGATGGCCGCGTTCTTCAACCGGGTGCGCACCAAGCCGGGCGAGTCGCCGGATGAGAAGATCGTCTTCACGGCAGGCAACGCGGAGACGACCCACCCGCGCACCGGAAAAATCATGGCCCCGACGCCGCTCGGAGGAACCGCGCTTCCCGCGAGCTTCACAGGCGACCGTCGCGTGGCTTTTGCAGACTGGCTCACGGCCCCTGAAAACCCGTTTTTCGCCCGAATCTTAGTGAACCGCCTCTGGAAACATTACCTGGGGCAGGGGCTGATCGAGCCGGTGGACGACGTCCGGGTAACCAACCCGCCGACAAACGAGGCGCTTTTAGACTGGCTGGCCAAAGACTTTGTGGCGCACGGCTTCGACCTGAAGTACACGATGCGCCAGATTCTTCGCTCGCAGACCTACCAGCGCACCGCACTCCCGACGAAATTGAACGTCGCCGAATCGAAATACTACTCGCGCTATTATTTCAAACGTCTCGACGCCGAGCCGCTTTTAGACGCCGTGGGCTTCGCGACGGGCGTTCCGGAGAAATTCGCTGGCTTGCCCGCAGGAGTTCGCGCCGCCGAGCTTCCCGACACGACCGCGCAGAGCTACTTCTTAGATCTCTTCGGGCGTCCGGCGAGAAACATCGTCTGCCAGTGCGAGCGCGCTGACGCCCCCAATCTCGGGCAGCTTCTGCACTTCATAAACGGCAAGCCCATCAACGACAAGCTCGCCAGCAAAGACGGGCGCATCGCAAGACTAATCTCTGCGAAAACCCCGGACGAAAAGCTCGTCGAGGAGCTTTATTTAGCTTCCGTCAGCCGTTTTCCGACAAAAGAAGAACTGGCTATCTCTCTGAAAGCCCTGATTGGCGCGAAAGAGAAGCAGAAAGCCGCCGAGGATATTCTCTGGGCGCTCCTCAACTCCAAAGAGTTCTTGTTTAACCACTAAAAGAACATAAACGCGTTCAATCTGCCACCTTGCCAACGTCGCGCTTCTCGCAGGCGAGGCTGCCTACCGACTCTTCGGCGAGAGGGCCACCGGCTTTAGCCGTGTGGGTGAATCGCCGTGCTTTGCGATTGACAATCTTGGTTCTAAGTGATAGAGTGGATTATGCTTAGGCAGTTCAAGTACCGATTGTACCCGACACCTGC
>JANLTX010000032.1:0-12489 GCA_031363095.1 Armatimonadota bacterium
ACTGATTGTAGACAAAGCGACACTCCTCAAGGCTTTTGTTCAAAAGAGTTTCTTGAGCAGGTGTCGGGTACAATCGGTACTTGAACTGCCTAAGCATAATCCACTCTATCACTTAGAACCAAGATTGTCAATCGCAAAGCACGGCGATTCACCCACACGGCTAAAGCCGGTGGCCCTCTCGCCGAAGAGTCGGTAGAAATCAAGAACAAAGGCTCCTACGGGACGCTGCCGTAAAAACCGAAGTCCGTCACACTGGTCATAACGAATCGCTGCCCAGAGGTGTTCTTCTGCCGGGGTCATCTCCCGTCGAAGTTGCCGCGCACGATCTCTCATATGCCGTCGAACTGATGCTTTAAAATTTGTCTCCATACTATCTATAACGGTTGAACACCCCCTATTCTGACAAAAACACGAAAAAATTTTTCTGACCCCTCTTTCGCTCGGGGAAGAGGGGCGAGGCGAGGTACGAGCACTCGGGGAGATGGCACTCCGTTTCCTATTGCACCGAAAAAGTAGAGCCGGTGTCGGTTTTGATGACCTCGATGCGGGTGGGGAAGCTCTCTTTCAGCTCGTCGATGTGGGTGATGACCAGCACCAGCGCGAAGTCTTCCGCCACGGCGTGGAGCGCGTCGGCGATGGCCTCGCGACCGCGCGGGTCCTGGGTGCCGAAGCCTTCATCTAATATTAGAGTCTGGAGCGGGGCACCGGCGCGGCGGGCGAGCGTCTTGCTCAGCGCCACCCGAAGCGCCAGGTTCACCCGGAACGCCTCGCCGCCCGAGTACAGCTCGTAGGGCCGGGTTCCAAGGTCGTCGGCGAGAATAATATCGAGAGTTTCAATGGCGCTCGCACCTTTGGTTTTTGCCTCGCGCGTTGTCTGAAGCCGCACCCGGATCGCGCCCTGGGTCATGCGCTCCAGCAGTCGGTTGGCTTCCTCTTCCAGCTCGGGCAGGGCGTTCTCGATGATCAGCGCCTGGACACCTCGCTTGCCGAACGCCGCCGTCAGCTCGCGGAACGTCTCTTTCTCGCGGACGGCAACCTCCCGAAGCTCGGCCAGCGCGACACGCTCGGCCTTGCGCTTCTCCAGCCGCTCGCGCTCGGCTCCAAGCTGCCCCAGAAGCCGCTGGCAGTAGGCCAGCGCCGCCTGCGCTCCTTGCGCCTGTTTCTGGGCCTCGCCCTGGGCCTGGCGCAGAAGCGTCAGGTCGCGGGTTTTTGCCTCCAGTTCTGCAATCAGAGAGCGGGCTTTCTCGATCTGGCCCACCCGCTTTGCAATCGCCTCACGAAGCGATTTCAGGCGCTCCGGCTCGGCGATGGCGACTTCCTGGGCCACTCTCAAGCGCTCGGCATCGCGGTCCACGCCCTGGAGCGTGTTCAGTTCTCCTCGAAGCTGCTCAACCTCCTGCCCGACGCCCTCCAGCGCCGCGATTTGTTCTGTCAGCGTGGAGAGTTTTTTCTGCTCGGCCTCGGCGAACCGATTCTCGGCGAGCTGGTTTTGCAGCGCGTCGTGGCGTTTCTCGCGCTCGGGGCGAGTGGCCGCGCGGTCTTCCAGGCGCTGAACCTGATTGTCGAGGCTCTCGATTCGGGCGCGGAGACCTTCGACTTGGCGTGCGGCACTCTGGGCCGCTTCGAGGCGGGCGCGGGCTTCGTCGGCGGTGCGGCGGACCCGGCGGGCGTCGTCGAGCAGGGCGTCGAGTGCGGCGCGGCGCTCGTCGAGGGCGGCCTGCGTCTCGGAGAGCAGCTTCTCGCGGGCGTCGGGCGGGAGCGGCTGACCGCACCACTCGCACTCGGGGGAGTCGCCGCCGAGCAGGGTACTGAGCCGTCGCTCGCGCTTCTCGATCTCGGCCTTCGCGGTGAGATTCTCGGCCTTCAGCGCGGCCATTTTCTGCTCGGAGTCCCGCTGGGCCTGATCGGCGCTGGCAAGCTGAGCGTCCAGATCGCTCAGCGGGGCAAGCTCGCCCGTCCATCGCTCTCTTTCTTTTAACAGCCCATCGCGGTCGCTGGCCTCCCGCGCGAGAACCTGAAGCTCCTGCCCGAGGGCGTAGATCTCCCGCTCCAGAGCGTTACGGGCGTCGCGCACCACGTTGTCCAGAACGCGGGCGTCGTTTTGCAGCGCAAGGCCCTGGCCCCAGCGGGTTTCGAGTGGGCTTAATTTCTCGGTGAGCGCCGTTCGACGAGCAAGCGCTCCCTCGATCTCACTCTTTCGGGCCAGAGTCCGCTCGGCGTCCTGAAGTCGATTCTCGCACTCGCGCTCGTCGTAGCGGTCGCGAGCCAGGCTCTCTTCGGCGTCGCGTCGTTTTTCGGTCAGCTCGTGGGCGCGTCGCTCGTCGGTCTCCAGGGCTTCGCTCCGGGCGCTCGCCAGCGCCAGGTCTTTCTGGGCCGTTTCAACGAGGCTCTCGCTCTCGGCGAGCTGCTTTTGCGCTTCCAGAAACCGAACATTGAGACTGTCTTCGGACTCCAGCTCGGCGTCGATCTCGGTCAGAGTCCGGTCGGATTCGGTTTCCCGGCTCTGGGCGTCGCGGAATTTTTCTCGGGCGAGAGCTTCGAGCGAGTCGTACCGAGAAAGGTCTAAAATTCGGGCCAGGACATCTTTGCGCTCGCCTGCTGTAGATCGCGCGAACGCATCGGCCTCGCCTTGCTTCAGATATGCCGTCGAGAGAAACGTTTTGTAGTCCAGCCGCAGGGTTTGCTGGATTTTTTCTTTGGTTTCTCGCGCATTGGTGCCAGAGAGCGAGCGAAAGCTGCCGTCGTCCTGGCGGGCCTGGAACTCCCAGCTCGCGCCCCGGCTTTTGTCGCGGCGTTTGTCGATTCGGTAGCGCACTCCGGCCACCTCGAAATCAAATAAAACCCCGCACGACTTCGCGCCAAGCCGAATGATGTCGTCCTCGATCCTGGCGCGGGTCTCGCCAAAGAGCGCCCAGGTCATGGCATCGAGCAGGGCGGACTTGCCGTTGCCGTTGTCGCCGGAGAGACAGGCCAGGCGGACATCGGCCAGCTCCAGCGGCGGGACACCCTCGCCGTAGCTCATGAAATTTTTTAGCTGTAGTCGGAGAGGGGTCATGGAGATTCCCCCCCTGTGCTCAATTGACCTCCCCCGCTCGATAGCTCGCGACCCCTCCGGCAAGCGAAGGGGTATTTACGTGGCGCGGGGCTGTGATCGACCTGGAACCAGCGCTGCGTGAATTCTCCCTCGCTTGCCGGGGGAGACGGAAGCGAGGTACGAGCGCTCCAAGAGGGGGACGAATCGGGGTCAGGGGAATTCACGCGGCGTCCTCCAGGCGGGCCAATTCGTCGAAGAGGGCGCGGGCGGCCTGGAGCAGCTCTTCTTTTCGCGGCGTGAGCCGTGGCTGGCTCTCGATGTATTTCTCCAGCGCGATCTCGGGCGTGAGGGTTTCGGTGAGACCCTGGGAGCGGACCAGCGCCTCGCTCGTGGGCAATTCCCGGCTCAGCGCGACGACGTTCTGGGCTGTGGCGAGCGCTTTTTTCAGATCCTCGATGCGCACCAGGGCGGCGTGCTCAGCGCTCACCCGGTAGCGCACCCGGACTATCGCGTCGGTGACATCGAGCTTTTCGAGCTGGGCAAGAAGCGTCTCCGTGGGCTGGTCGGAGTCGCCCGCGTCGAGGTCCAGCTCTAAAAACGGGCGGGTTTTCAGCGCGATATGCTCCCAGGTCGTTTTCTGGTCTTTCGCCACGTTAACTAAGACAAAACCCTTGTCTTCTTTGCGCTCGCCGAAGTCCACGCGGTCGATGGAGCCGGAGTAGACCACGGGCGGCTGTGCGCCCCGGTTCAGCTCCTGAGGCTTATGGACATGGCCCAGCGCGACATACGAAAACGGGGGAATGGCAAGGGCGCTGGCCGGAACCTGTGGCTCGGACGGGTTGAGAAGAAACCCCTGAACCCCGACGCGGGCATCGGCGACGGTGAAGTGGCCCATGAGAACGCTGATATGGTCGGGGAACTCGCGCTGGCACTGGGCGGCCAGCTCGGAGACATAGTCCGAGTACCGATCCCGAATGAGTGCGGCAACCTCCTCAACCGTCTTGCCCTTGGCGGCGTCCTGCGCGAGAACATTGGAGCGAATGAGATAGGGCATTCCGGCCACGATCACCTCGCCGCGCCGGGTTTTTATCGGCTGGACAAGCGGCCTCGGAAAGAGCGTGACGCCCGCGCCGCCCAGTAGTCCGTAGATTTCGAGGGCGTGGGCGCGGCCACGGGTGTTGGGGATGTCGTGATTGCCGATGAGCATCGCGACGGGCACGTCGGCTTCGACCAGGCGCTTGAGCGCGGCGGCGAACGCGCGCTGATGGGTCTGGTTCGGATCGCGGGCTTTGTAGGCGTCCCCGGCGAACAGCGCGAGGTCTACGCTGGCGTCGAGCGCCTTATCGACGGCGGCATTGAGCGACTGGGTGAAGTCTTCGAGGCGGGTGTTGAGGCCGGTCTCGGGGTTGTACTTGCCGTGTGTCTCGACCCCCAGATGGACATCGGCAAAGTGAAATAGACGAAGAGCTTCGGCAGGCAGCACGACGGAGATTATACCCTGGGCGGGGAAATTTTACGCGGCGTCCTGAAGCACTGCCTGGACCTCGGGGAGCCGGGTGGCATCGAAGAGAATTTGCCAGGCGAACGGCTTGCCCTTGCGGTCGAGATACACCGCCATCGCGCCGACCAGGTGGGCCTCCGGTCCGACAAGCTGCCTGCGTCGGGGCGCAGCCGTGGCGGTGGCACTGCCTGCCGCCTCCAGCACGCGCTGTGCACTCTCCTTACCTTCCACGTACACCATGGCACGCCGTGTACCGATCCTCCACACGCAGCTCATCATCACGGAGATACTCTATCAAACATCCGTTTGTTACGCAAGCCGAAACGGGGTCTGTGGTGAAGTTTTTTTCAAATTTTCCCGCTACGAAGCAGCGTTGGCGCTTCGCCCTTTTGCCGCACGTTTATCGTGCCGGTTAAATCCCTACTACCGGATTTTCCAGAGCGCCGATCCCCGATATCTCGACCCGCACCGTGTCGCCCGCCGCGAGCGGCCCGACGCCCGGCGGGGTTCCGGTCGCGATCACGTCGCCCGCTTCAAGCGTGACCCACTGCCCGAGAAACGCGAGCAAGTCGGGGAGGGAGTTCAGCATCTGCGCCCCGGTGCCGTCTTGCTTGAGCGCACCGTTCACAAAAAGCTGGACGCGGGCGTCCGCCGGGTCGCCAAACTCATCGGCGGTGACAGCCCACGGTCCCATCGGGCCGAACGTGTCGCGCGACTTGGCGAGAAACCAGGGGTGTCCCTTGCTCTGGAGGGCTTTTGACTTCTCCCGCGCCGTGACATCGTTGAAACCCGTGAACCCGATCACCCTGCCGCCGTCGCCGAGAATCGCCAGCAGCTCGCCCTCAAAGTCCACCCGCCCGACCCACGCGGGAAAGACAATCGCCTCGCCCGGCCCGATGACGCTCGTGGACGCCTTCAGAAAGACCACGGGTTCGTCGGGGACCGCGTTGCCCAGCTCGGCGGCGTGCTCGGCGTAGTTGCGCCCGATAGCCAGAATTCGGCTCGGGCGGGGCAGGGGAGCCGCCAGCGGGGTCTCCTTGGGCAGAGTCCGGCCCGTCGGCTCCAGCCCACTCGGGTTGCTCAGCGCCGCGATCAGGTCGCGCCCGGTCGTCTCGGCGTACGTTCCGTCGGGGTTCACTACCGCCAGTTGATGGTTCTCACGAAGTCGTGCCAGTTTCATGAAGCGAATTGTACCCGGCTCAGCGTCCGGGCCAGCGGCTCCAGTGCGGAGTCCGGGAACGGGTAGACGGAGCTGACATTGATCTCGCACAGAACGTAGGTGTCCGCGCCGCTCGAATCTTTCGGCCCGAGCAGAAGATCGATGTCCCAGATAATCGGAAGGGCGTTTTTTGGCAGTTCCAGCAGCTCGCAAAGCTGCCCGAGCCACTCATTCTCCATTTTTTGCTTGAGATTTTGAAACTCCGGGGCATCGGGCGAGTGGTACAGACGCGGTCCGGGCGGCACCTCCAGAAGCGCGTTGATCGCCTGATGCCCGAATCCGACCACGCGGTCCTGAGAAAGATAGCACCGGACCATGCCTTCGCTGAGGCGCTCCTGGTACGCCTGGTCGATGATCCGGCCCGCTCCGGCAAAGTACGGCTCGCACTGCGCCAGAAAATCGTCCCATAGAATGTCCTGCTCGACGCTACCCCGAAACGCATGTCGCACCCGAACCTGCGCCGGGTTCTCAGGGTGCTTTTGGACTTTCCAGACGCCGTTGCCGTTGTCGCCCCGGTGCTGCTTGAGAACCCGAATCTCTCCGGCTGCCAATCTCTCGGGAAGCCGCTTCTGAAGCTCGGCCCGAGTCCGGTACAGCGAAACATCGCCGCCCCAGCTCATTTCTTTCGTCATGAATAGAACCTCTTTGGTGCCGAGCTTCAAGATCGTGTCGGGGTGGGCGCTCACGAAGACGCCCGCCTCGGCGACCTCGCGGAGCATCGCATCGAGGCGAGTTCGGTTGCCCCCTTTCTCGGTCGGATTGACCCAGACCAGGACGCCGTCCACCCCGAAAAGCTGCTCTTTGACTTCGCCTGCGAAGTCGTCGTGGTAGACCGCCGGGACCGCCTCGAATCCGACGGCCCGAAGCGCCTCGGCAGTCGGCTCCAGGCGCGACGTTTCGAGAATGTCGGCGTTGTTTCGGGCCTCACGGTCGCCGTGCCAGAGAAGTGCGATGGTCATGGACCGAATTGTACCCGGCTCACTGGCGCGGGTCGAAGCTACCTTTTTCGATGCCTCGGGCCGGGTCTTGCCACCAGACCTGGCTCCAGCGCACCCACTTCGTGTGGCCGTCGAGGTAGCCGACCGTGAAGCCTCCCGAGTGCCGGTCGGTCTGGACATCGTCGGGGAGGTTTTTGCCGATCAGCCAGTGTCGGGTCGGCCAGACGTGGGCGTGGACATAGTTCTCGGTGAAGCTCGTGGCCGTCTCCGTGAGAAGAATCACCGACGCGGGTCTTTCTACCGCCGCGAGGCTGGCGTAGGGGTTGGGCTGGCCGGAGAGAATCGGGTTCAGAAAGCCGTTGAGTCCGTAGGAAGTCGCCCGTAGCGAGGTCGAGTAGGCCAGCGGCTGCGTCGGGTCGGGCACCCAGTTCGTGCTGGTATCCGACGGGCAGCGCAGAACCGAGAAGCTCTTGAGATACGGCTGGGCCTTGTATATCCAGCTATCGGCTCCTCGGAGAAGAGGGAGGCTCTCGTCGAAGTCCTGGGCATAGAGCACCAGAGCCAGGCTCGACTGACGCAGGTTCGAGAGGCAGCTTGTCTGGCGGGCTTTCTCGCGGGCCTGAGCGAACACGGGAAACAGAATCGCACTGAGAATCGCGATGATCGCAATCACCACGAGAAGTTCGATCAGCGTGAAGCCGAATTTGAAGCGCATAGCAGAGTTCCAATCACCGACTAAATTTGTCGGTGATAGGTTTGTATCCCGAAATAACCGACCTGTCAAGTCGGTGATTGGACGGTGCCAATTCTCCCCATTATTGGGGCCGGGGGATAGGGTAAAATAGCGTCATGCCCTATTCTGCGGAGATCAACCGGGCCAAGCCCACGGCATTTTGCTTTCTCATCGATCAGTCTGGTTCCATGGACGACCCCTGGGGCCTGGACTCCGGCAAGCGCAAGTGCGATGCGGTCGCCGATGCGGTGAACCGGCTCATTGCGAACATCGTCTTGCGTTGCGCCAAGGGCGAGGACGTAAGAGACTACTTTCAAGTCGCTGTGATCGGCTACGGCGGCTCGGTGCGGCCTGGCTTCGGTGGGGCGCTGGCGGGGAGCACGTTCCTGCCCATCTCGCAGGTGGCCGACAATCCGCTTCGCGTCGAGACCCGGCTGCGCAAGGAAGACGATGGCGTCGGCGGGCTGATCGAGCGCAACGTGCGCTTCCCGATCTGGTTCGAGCCGAGCGCGAACGGTAACACCCCGATGTGCGCGGCGCTGGAGGAAGCCCACAAAGTGGTCGCGGCGTGGTGCGAGATGTACCCGCTGAGCTATCCGCCGAGCATCATCAATATCTCCGACGGCGAGCCGACCGACGGAAGCCCCAAGGCCGCCGCCGAGAAACTGCGCGGGCTGGAGACCAACGACGGGCGGGTTCTACTGTTCAATATTCATATTTCGGGAGCGTCGAAGCGGCCTATCGAGTTTCCCGACGCCCAGCTTGGCCTGCCCGACGAGCACGCGCAGATTCTGTTTGAGATGAGCAGCATTCTGCCGCCCAAACTCCTCGACGAAGCCCGCCGCGAGGGGTTTCAAGTGGGGCCGCAGTCGCGCGGCTTCGCTTTCAACGCCGACCTGCGCTCCCTGGTCCAGTTTCTGGACATCGGGACGCGCACTGCCGATCTGCGCTGATGGAGCGGGTGCAGACGCTCTGGTGCCCCAAAGAAGGCAGCACCGACGAACAGTACGAAGATGCCTACTCCCTGGGCGACGGCGTGGCGTCTGTCGCCGACGGAGCCAGCGCCGCCGTCTACGCGCGGCAGTGGGCGCGGCTGCTCGTGGACGAGTTTTGCAAAGATCCTGTGCCCGACCGCGACGACCCGCTCTGGAGCCGGGTTTCTGCGCTGGGCAAGCGCTGGTCCGACGAGGTCGGTGGGAGCGAGGGAGCCAGCGGCTCGTGGTGGGCCGAGGAAAAGCTCCCGGAAGGCTCGCAGGCTTCTTTGCTGGTCGTTCGCCGGGAAGAAAATAAGCTTCACGCGGCCAGCGTCGGCGACGTTTGTTTATTTGTGATTCGCGATAATAAATTCAAGTGGGCATTCCCGCTGAAAAAATCGGCTGCATTCGGAAATCACCCGGCTTTAATTCCGACCGATCCCACAAAATTCAAGAAAAAGCCGTCCGTAGTCCGTTTTTCGGCCAATTTAGAACCCGAAGACCGACTATTTCTCTGCACCGATGCGATTGCGCAATGGTTTCTGATGCGCCACGAGCAAAAAGCCCGCCCCTGGGACGAGCTTCCTGTCGAAGAAGAATTTCGCGCGTGGGTCCAGGCCCGCCGCGACGACAACTCCCTCAAAAACGACGATGTAACCCTCTTAGAGCTACGCTTTCCGTCGTCGGAGCCTGAGGCCGACGACGGCGGGTAGGGCGGTGAGAGCGAGCAGGCCGAGCGTCCCCGGCTCCGGGACCGTGGCTTGCGGGGCAGGGTTGGACGCAAAGTTGCCGACGCCCGACGAGATAAAGGTGTCCATGTAGCCGTTGGCGTTCAGGTTGGTGACCGGGGTTACCGAGTTGAGGGCGAAGTTAAAGGCTCGGGCGGTGGTGTTGGAAAAATTCAAGAAGTCGGAGCTGAAACCGACGACGGAGCCGCTACTGGTACTGCCCAGGAAGTTCGCGGCACCGGAACCCCCGAGGAAGGGGTCCGCCAGTCGTCCCGTCGAGTTGGTCATTCTCAGCAGGTTCGTCTTCCCGTTGACCGCTGTGTTCGCCGTGATCGACATCTGGATGTTGTTTATCTGCTGGTTGTAGCCGCCCGCTCCTCCCGTGACGCTTGAGGTAATCGTCATCGTGGACGGGATGCTGACGTTGATGCCGCCGTAGTCGTTGACGATCTTATAGGTAAAGACCACCGGCACCGAGACCGATGTCGTGCCGAATGAGCTCAGGATTCCGTTGTTGATGAACGTGAGCGTCTGGTTCGTGGTCGTGTCCACCGAGGCGAAGGTCGTCAGTGCCTGTGCCAGGCTTTGTGATCCAACAAGAAGCGGGGCCGCGACAAGCGCCGAGACGACAAGGTATTGAATGGGGTTTCGCATGTTTTTCCGGAGAACCTGAGGTTCCTACCGGAGAGTATCGGCAAATGCCCGATTGAAATTTACCTATTTTGAGTAATTATTTGTTGTGATTAGTTACCGGTCTTGCCGGACTGCTGAACGACCACCGATTCGTTTTCTGCCCCAGCGGGCTGCGACTTCCACCAGGGCTGCGCCACAACCCGTGGAGCCGCGACGGGCGGAAGCGTCGGGGTTTCGATGGGCACGGGAGTCGCTGCCCTCAGCCCGACCGCGCTCTGCATTCGCCGGTTCTGAAGCTCGATTAGAAACGTCTGCGCCTCGCTCTCGCTGCCAAACGCCCGGATCGGAATGAGTAAAATCCCGCCGCGTTTGTCTTTCGCAAAGAGAAACGTCTCGGTCAGCTCGGCTGTTTCAATGGCATCGTAGAGCGTGAGCCGCTCCTCGCAGTCGTCGGCCTCCAGAACCCCGCGCACGCCCAGCGAAACCGTGACGGGCTGACGCTCCACCCGCGAGCCAAAGGCCGCCCAGGTTCTCTGCTGTGCATCTTGACGCAGAGCAAACGGCATCGCGACATAGGCAAACAAGAGGGACAGTAGCGCCGCTCCCGCCAGAAGTAGCGCGGCAGTGCTTCCTGCCAGAAGCCCGGCGATCAGGCAAAATAACAAACCCCAGATCAGTGCAAACTTGAGACGGCCCTTTCGGATAGCGTCGCCCGGCTTCAAAAAAATTTGAGCTTGCTCCCTGCTCCAGAGAAGCAAGTCTTCGTCGGTGAGCTGAAACGTGACGTTATTCATCGGTAGTTTCTCAGAGAGATTTTGAGCCGTTTGTAGAGATCTTTGAGCCACCGGTCAGCAGTTTCTGGCGCAGAGCTAACTCTCAGATCCACGGGCGAGATAATTATTCTTGAATTTCTCAGTCCGACCGTGGCAATCAGCGGGAAAATCTCTTCAATACCGGGGTCTCCCATCGCTAAACACCCGATAGACGCGGCGTTTCCATGAATATAGATGTCTCCGCCCATTTGATTTCTTTCCACGGTCTTATGGGCGATATCTTCGGCGTTCGGATAGTCCACACGAATCGAGAGATGGTACGCGGAGTTCGGGTTCAACACGGTGAGCTTATAGAACCCCTCAGGAACCTGCCGGTCGCCCTCGCAGCGCTTGGGCCCGAGGTCGCCGCTGGCCGCCAGAATGGGGTAGGTGGCGAGTTTCTTGCCGTCGCCCCAGATTTCGAGCGATTTTTCTTCTTTGAACGCCAGCAACACCAGCTTCTTTGGCGGAAAAGAAACGCGGGCGCGCTGGCACGCGGGCCGAAACTTCGCCCGCATCTTCGGGCCGTACTGCGCAACCACCTGCTCGACAGATCGTGACATCTTGCCTCCAACGATCAGTGTAGCGACTTCCCGCCGAAAAATCCAGCCAAGGGCAAGAAGCCCCTATGGGAATAGCACGATCTTCGTGCTGGATTAAGATTGGCATCAGCGAACGGGGAGCGGCTTGCCGTTGATCGTGACGCTCTCCGTCAGCGAGCGACTGCGCTTGATCTTCCAGGCTCCGCCCACCTGCTCCCAGTAGTCGCGGCTCGTCGTGCTCGCTACCAGTGGCCCGAGTGGTGTCGTCGCGGTCATCTTGCTCGCTGAATTTACGGTCACGCCCGGTCCTTTTACCTCGACAGACGAGATCGTTGTTTTCGACTCGACGCTACTCGCGGCGTTGAACATCGTTTGTAGGCCCGTCTTCATCGCCGCCAGTGGGAACGGTTTGCCTTTCGCATCGGTGTTGACGATATCCGGAGCCATGTAGCTCATGGCCTTGTCGATGTCTTTGGCCGAGAGCGCCTGGTCCATCTCGGTATATGCCGCCCGAACCTGTTTGTCCGGCGAGCTACAGCCTGCAAGAACCAGCGCGAAAGCAGCACAGACGATTAAATTTCTCATGGGATTATCTTACCTCACGGCGTGCCCGGCTTGCTTGAGGGCGGCAATGGCGTCGGCAAGTCGGTCGGACTTGACGAGAATGTAGTCTGTGTCGAACGTGGAGAGGGCGAAGATCGGGATTTTTGCTTCGGCCAGGGGCATTGCAAGAGCCGCGAGAATCCCGGTGAGGGCGAAGTCGAGCGGGCCTTCAACTTTTAGCGCCGTCCAGCCACGCTCGCACTCCACGCCTTCGGGCACGAGCGCGTCGTCGGTGACGAGAGAAAGCTCCTGCTCGGTTCGGATCGCGCAGAAGAACTCGGTTGTCGGGAGAGAAGCGTCCGGTGCAAGCTTCCAGAGGGAGAGCGTCTGGGGCAGAGTTGTGAGTAGCATTGCGTAACTCCATAAGCCATTTCTCAGAGTGTTCATACTTCATCTGTCTTCCAGTAAGAAAAATTAGGAGTACGGAAGACTTACATAGCGCGGAAAAAGAAATTCCCTTCCGGCATTTTGAATAAAATTTCCGTCATCGCGTAGTGTTGCGGGTTGAAGCCTGATGACGTCATGTTAGAGCTGAAGGCATGGCAATCTTCAAATTTAAGTTCGATCCAAAGCGAAAGACTGGGAATACAATATCCCTCTGTTTCTTCCGGTAGTGTGAGACATTCTTTTAGCCAGGGCAACCGCATTTGGATTTCAGGATATTGTCAGTACCTTGGTAAGGTAGTCTGGGTTCCATGCCGCCGCCTTTCTCTTTCCCTTCAATCCTCCTTTAGCCGTCTTCTCCTGGTTCAAGAGATTCACACTGACTTGG
>JANLTX010000054.1:0-14928 GCA_031363095.1 Armatimonadota bacterium
TGGATGGAGAAATGTCGTCTGCTTTGGAAAAATTGTGAAAGCAAGCTCAGTACGAGTGTCGCCGAAATCAAAATCTGCTTTATCCGCTTGATTCTCAGGAGGCTTTACTGAGGAAGCAAAAACTTCAGATGGGTTCTATAGAGACGTTTGGAGCAGATTCGGGTTATAATTCCGGCTATGCCCACCATTCTTCGGGAAGACCTTGACCGCATCATCCGTATCTTGGCGGACTGGGCATCATGGGAAACCGTTGGTGCACGAACAAATTTCGTTCGCAGTGTCCTATCCGGTACCGACCGAGGCGATGCACTGGTTCGCACGATCCAATTCGACAGCAGCCCGATTGATTCGGCGCGGGACGCAGTTCTCAAAATTCAGGATGCGGGCATCGTCTACTTCAAACTATTTCTGAGCGCACTCCAGTCAGAGGTTTTCGACGGAACGGATATCGCATTTCTGAAGGAGCTTCTGGAGAGCCACAAGGCGGTCGGTGGAGCGGAGGTTCCGCCAGACACAATGGTTTTCGAGGTGGGGCGCTTCAAGACGCTGGCGCGTATCGGTAAGGTGATGGAGTTGGCGATGGCGGGCACGGGGGCCGGTGCAGGAATCATCATTTTTCAAGGGGATGTGAAGCTGGACTGCACGCCAGGTTTTCTGATGCGACTGCGCTGGGATCAGGACAACGGAGTTCCCCTGTATGTGACGCCAGAGATGCGCCCCTGGGCAAACTGGGAGCAGGGTAAGCAGGTGGAACTGACGGATTGCCCAACGGATGGGGACGCCGATCCAAACGGAAGCAAACGCACAGACTGGTGCCTCGAAGTATTGATGAAGCGCTTCTCTCGCCCGGATCAGCGCCGCCGGGGCGACGTTCGCCAGGAGTTCCTTCGGCTGGTAGGTGAGTTGGAGCACAAAACGTACCTTCTGATACATTCCCTTGATGCATCCGAACCACTGGAGAACCTGGAGGCGTTCCTGCGAAACTATCTGAGTTTCTGGAAGAGCCTGGATTTGTCGTCGCTTCCGGGAATCCGGTTTCTGGTGCTGATCCGGGTGGACGCGAAAGGGCATGAGACCCAGAACCTGCGGGCAGTACGCGATGCGGTCGCCCAGGTGCTGGGTCGTCCGTCCGAGGAGCTGGCGGCGGGAGGCATCCTGGCAGAAGGAGCCGTCGGCCTGAGTTTTCATCCGAAGCTGGAAGATGTCAGCCAGAGAGATGCTGAGCGCTGGCTGGAGAAGCTCCACGGGAAGATCGACGAGGCGCAGCACAAGGGTGCTCTGGGCTGGGAGGAGGCCGACTTGCTGAAGAGAGAGGTGGAAGAGATGGTGAACAAGCCGCTGTTTTCGGCGGAAGACGGGCCGAAGAAGATGAAGGATGTGGAGCCGGTGCTGCGACGAACCTACGACCGCTTCCTGACAGCGCTCGGAAGGGAACGGAGAAATGTCTGACTCGGGGCCGATTTTTTCGACGGATGGTGCGACGCTGGAGAGCCGAAATATCCCGGTGCCGTCGCGGCTCCAGATCAGCCGTGCGCCGACAGGATACGTCGCGACGACGGAGCTGGCGCAGGCGGTGGATGCGGCGCTACTGACCGGGCTGCCGCTGCTGCTGACCGGGGAGTCCGGCTGCGGGAAGACCCAGCTTGCCTACGCGATGGCCTATCAACTTGGGGTTCCGCTGCTGCGCTTCGACACGAAATCGTCGTCGAGCGCGAAAGACTTGCTCTATCGGTTCGATGTGGTGGGTCGGTTCTACGAGGCGGAGAACCGGAAGCAGGGCGTCGCCGGAGAAGGGCGCGATCCGGGAAAGCCCGGCGAGTACGTAGTTCTCGGGCCACTCGGCGCGGCGATCCTGCTGTCGAAGGCAGACCGGGCCGCGTGGCTACTAAAATATCCCCACGCGCTCGACGAGGTAAACGACGCCCCCCAGAAACCAACCCGGTGCGTGGTGCTGATCGACGAGGTGGACAAAGCGCCGCGTGATTTTCCCAACGACCTGCTCAACGAGCTGGAAAACTTCGGGTTTCAGATCTCGGAGACGGGTGAGATTCTGGAGGCAGAGCCAGAAAACCGTCCGTTCGTGGTGCTGACGAGCAACGCCGAGCGCGACCTGCCCGAGCCGTTTCTGCGCCGCTGCGCCTATTTTCATATCGAGACCCCCGACCTCGGGAAGATCGTAGAGCAACGCCTCGGAGCGCAGACGGAGCTGACGAAAGAAGCGCTGGGACACTTCGAGTGGCTCCGCAAACAAGGCGGGCTGGAGCGCCGTCCGTCTGTGGCCGAACTGCTGGTCTGGCTGCGGCTCCTGGAGAAACGGGGTATCGGGGTGGAAGAGTTCGGCCTGGCAGGCGTCTCCCGCGCCGTGACCGAGACGTATCTGGTGCTCTTCAAAACAAAAGACGACCGTGAGAAAGCCCAGAGTCTGGCGCTGAGGAAGGGCTGACCCCTCGGATGCCGGAGACCCTTCCCGCTCCTTCCCACTCCTATGCCCTCGCTCCGGCCCTGGACGAGTTCTGGGGACGCTGGAGCGCAGCGGGTTATCGGCTTACGCCGGGCGAGTGGCTCCAGGTGGAGGCGCTTCTTCGGCAGGTGACGACGGAGGAGACTTCGCCGGAGATGGTTCGGCTGGGCGGCCTGCTCTGCCCGCTGGTGGCCCGTGACAGCGAGGCGCAGAGGCGCTTTCGGAACCTCTGGCGCGACTGCTACGACCGCCTATCGCCCCCGGCACTGGAGAGCACGCCCTCCCCGCCGCCCGAGCCGAAGCGTCCCTGGTGGCGACGGCGAAGCTGGTGGCGGCAGAACGGCTGGCTGGTTCTCACGGCGACGCTGATACTGCTGATCGGGCTGGGAGCGGGAGTCGAGTTTTCACGGCGGCACCCCGCGCCGACACCGACGCCGAGCGTCGCACCTCCAGCGACGCCGGACTCGGTGGCGACACCACCACCATCGCCATCCCCAGGTGCAGCATCGCCCGCGCCGACGCCAAAGCCCGAGGTGCTGACGCTGAGCACGAAGTCCGTCAAGAGCGATCCCTGGAAATTGCCGTGGACGGCGACGCTGGGACTGATCCCGCTGGTGGGGGCGCTCCTCTGGCGAGAGGCGCGGAGCAGGCGTCGGCAAACGGGCCAGACAAAAACACTCAGCGAGTTCCACTGGCCGCTGAAGCTTCCCGAGTCTGAGCGGGAGATTTTGGGGCCAGATGCGGGCTGGGTGTTCCTGCCCTCCGAGGTCGCGACGGGCAAAGCGGCGACGCTGCCCCTGCACGTTCGACGCTCGGGCGTCTCTTCCGAGCGCGTCGAGGGCGAGCGGCTTTCGGCGGAGAAGACTATCGAGGCGACATTGAGCGCGGGCGGTCTTCCCCGGCTGGTCTACGAGAAGCGCGTCCGCCACAGAAGCATCGTTGCGCTGGTGGAGTATGCGAACCTCTACGACCACCGGATGCCCTACTACCTCTCCTTACTCCGGCGGCTGGAGCGGCTCGGCGCGGAGGTGCGGGTCTTCGCCGTGGCCGAGGGCAGTCTCTATGGCTTTCCTCTCACGAACCTGGGCACCAAAAAAGAGAAAGCCGTCCCGCTTTCGATCCTGCTTCAGAGCTTCGCCCGTTCGGAGAGCATCTTGCTCTACTGCGGCGAGGGCGACCTTCTCACCGAGGGGCAGGAACCCATCGGCTACGTGCTCACCGAGGCAGGTCGAAAACTTGCGGACGGCTGGCAGCAAGCGGCGCTGGTGACGCTCTCGCCGCCCCGCACGTCCGAGGAGGCGCTGCGCCGGGCGTTCACCGTCGTCGGCGCAAGCTGGAACGGTATAGAGCGGTTTCTCTCGCCCGCCGGAAGCGCCGCTCTCCCCAAAGAACGCACCGAGCGCCGCTTCGACCCGTCGCTGTTCGAGACCGACGACCCTGGCGTGGCAAAAACGCTCTTCTGGAGCCTGCCGCCCGGCGCGTACCACTGGCTCTGCGCCTGCGCGGCGCTTCCGGAGCTGCGCTGGGATCTGACTCTCGACCTCGGTAGAACCCTGGACGCCTCCCTCTCCAGCGAGCCGGTCTCGACGGAAGCGAACCTCGCGGCGCTGCTGGAGCTTCCCTGGTTTGGCGGCACCGGCCAGCTTCCGCCCCGACTGCGGGCAGCGCTGGAGGAGGAGCTTCCACGCCCCTTGCACGAGCGGGCGCTGGCGATCCTGAAGGCCAGCCCGCCCCCGGACAAAACCTGGGCGCAGGTGGCGCACCGGATGGAGCGGGCCGTGCAGGAGCACCAGACCGGGCGCGTCGAGGCGTTCGAGGAGAGCGTCGCGGCGGTGCAAAGCCAGGTGGGTGAGAAGACGATTCTCAAGAACCGCCGCCTGCGCTCGATCTTCTCGCGGGCCTACCGAACGCCGCTGGCCTGGCTCCACCAGAGCGGCGTCTCGCTGCTTGGCCCCAACGTCGGGCTGGTGCTTCTCAGCGCGTTTCTGGCTGGTCTGGCTCTCGGGGCGCTGCTCGTCCGCTTTACCCCAGACGCAAGTCCTATCGTCTTGAAAAAGCGCTTCCACGAGGTTCCAGACTTGCCGACGACGCCTCTGGACTTCGGCCCGACGCTTCCGGGAAGCAAGATGGTGAAGACCTTTGTTCTCAAAAACGATTCGGGGCAGGAGCAGAAAATCTCCGTGGCGGTCGAAGGGAAGACGGGCACGTGGAAACTGGAGAGCGGCACGGATGGCTTTACGCTGGCGAAGGGGGCTTCGCAGGAGATTTCTATCGCGCTGACCACCAAAGCCTCCGCCCCGAAGTCGCTTGAGGGCACGCTGAAGGTGAGCGTCGAGGGCACGGCGACGCCGTTTTCGATTCCGCTGACGGCTGGAGCGACCGACGGAATCCGCGTCTCGCCCGGCTCGCTGGACTTCGGTACGGGCGTCCAGGGTACGCCGAAGTCGCTTCCGCTGACGATCCGCAATGCGAGCGACAGGGTGAGCGTCGAGCTTCGTGGGCTGGAGCTGGCAAAGAATTCGGGGAACGAGTTCACTGTTGAGAATCCGCAGAAGTTGCCTCTGACGCTAAAGCCGGGCGAGAACCAAATACTCTCGGTGCGCTTCGAGAGAAAGCAGGTCGGTGCTTTTCAGTCCACGCTTCGGATTCGTTCGGGGATCGTGGGTTCCGGAGATGCTCCGACGCAAGACGTTCCCCTGCGAGGCCAGACAACTGCCAAGCCGACCGTTGCCACGCAAAGCCCTCTCAAGTTGCCCGTCGCCCTTGATTTCGGAAACGATGTGCAAGGAACGGAAGCCACAAAACCAGTAACGATACAGAACCAGAGTACGACGGCGGCGGTCGAGCTGCGCCGGTTCGATTTTGAGGACAACAGCACGAAAGAGTTTGCTCTGAACGCTCCACCGACCTTGCCGCGCTTGCTTCAGCCGGGCGAGTCGTATGATCTGCCCCTTCTCTACCACAGGGGCTACGTCGGCAAGCACAACGCCGTCCTTCGGGTACACTCCGGCCTTCCTGGAGCGCCCGATTTCCCGCCCGATCTGGTCGTACTGAATGGCATGGCGACAAATAAACGCATTGAGCCGACGCCTTCAGCGCCCAAGCCGCCGGACTATTTCGATCTCCGTCAGAACCTGGCGATTATTGCCAAGGAGACCTCGCGCTACTTTGCGACCCAGCCAGGCTACGAAGGATTCACCAGCGATCCGAACAAAGACCTCTACGTCGTCACACGCGCCCTGGTGGAAATGGCTCGCGCTTCCGGAAAAAACCCGACTTTGTTCGATTCTTTTGTCCGTAATCCTATCAACAACTCGAGTAAATATTTTGTTCAAGGTTCTCTCCCATCTGAAATACTCGAACTCCCCCCGACTTCTAACGAACGAATGGAAATCTGGCAGAGGGTTTTCGCCCTTGCGACCGAGTACAACAATAAACCGCTGCCGACCTCAAAGTCAGCGACTCCCAACCCCACGCCCGGCTCGATCACGATTGCCATGGCGGCGGCGAACGCCCGGAAAAACAGCGCACCGAAGCTGGCGGCGTATTTGGAGAAGTTCGTCGCGATTCCGGCAGGCTCGTTTCAGATGGGCAGCGACAAGTACGACGACGAGAAGCCGATCCACCGGGTGACGCTCTCGGCGTACTCGATGGGCCAGACCGAGGTGACGGTGGGAATGTGGCGAGAATATGTGGAGACCGTCAACGGCAAGATGCCCGATGCGCCCTCGTTCAACCAGGGCTGGAAGCTTGGAGATCATCCCATTGTTCGCGTAGGCTGGGACGATTGCGTGGCGTTCTGCCGGTGGGCCAGCACGGCAAGCGGAATGAACCTTCAGCTTCCGACGGAGGCGCAGTGGGAGTACGCGGCGGGCGGCCCGAAGAGCTTGATCTATCCGTGGGGCAACGAGTGGGACGAATCGAAAGCCGTGGCAAACGCGCGAGGCACCGCCCCCGTGGGCAGCAAGCTGACAGATCGCTCGCCGTTCGGCCTTCTGGACATGGCGGGGAACGCGTGGGAATGGTGTAGCGACTGGTACGACGACAAGTACTACTCTCGCAAAGAGGCAAGCGCACTTGACCCCGTCGGCGCTTCGAGCGGCGCTGGACGGGTGATACGCGGCGGCTCCTGGAACTTCGGCGACGCGGACTTCTTCCGCTGCGCCTTCCGCTCCGGGGTCGCGCCCGAGGACCGGGACTACTTCTACGGCTTCCGTCTCGCCTCTCCAGGGCCGTAGCTTTATGCTCTTTTCTTTTTCCTGTTACCCTCTTAATAGCGCGAAGCGCTCGTAAATTTTTTCGTACAGGGCATTGTATCAGGTAATTTAAAGAAAATCATCATTTTTGAAAAATTTTTATTCCTCTTCTAAGGTTTTTTCAAGAGGCTCCGGCGACGACGGTCCGGTGCGACGCTCGATGGATTTTCGCCAGCTTCCTACCTCGCTGCCCAGAACGAACAGGGCTTCCGAGGCGAAGACGTACTGATTCGGCGCGAGAAGCTTGAGGTCGTGGGCCAGGCGAATCAGATAACGCAGCCGCTCGATGCGGCGGTTGGCGCGCTCCAGAGGCGGAATCTTCTCGCGGCTGTAACCGGCCTCGATCAATAGCTCCAGAACCTCCAGCGACGCCTCCTCGATCCGCGTTCCCAGCGTGTGCCGATGGGCGCGCGAAAAGCCCCCCGTGCGCTGGAGCAACCAGAGAGACAGGTCGTAGCTACGGGTCACGGCGCTCAGGTCGCTGATTTTTTTCACGCGATTCCCCCCAAAAAGTCCCCGCTTCGACCGTCGCGGCGAGCCGCTACCAGCCGTCGCGGGGTGGTTTTGTATTCGGCTCCCGCTCGGCGCGAGCCAGGACTCCCACGGCGATGGACCGTGCCGCACGCTTCGAGGGGCCATGACCCATCGAACTCTGGCAGGGCAGGGTGCTGGAGAGGCGAGACGGAAGCCGTTGTTGTTGTTCCGGTTCTCGGGCGCGTTCCTGTTGCGGTTGGCGCAGCGGAAGTTGTCCGCGTTGTCGAAGTTCCAGGAGCCGCCGCTATCGTCGTGGAGGCCCGGTGAATTCTACCGAAGAAAGCAGGGCCGTGCGGAGGCCGTGGCTGTCGGCGTGGCGGGCGTGGCCGAGCCAGGCGGAAACCCGGCGTTGAATCTGAGGCAGAGTCGTCGTGCCGCGCCGGTAGCCAAGCGCGAGGCCGCGCAGCCGCCGGGCAAACCGATGGCCGCTCGCGGGGCGCAGCCGCCGATGGTCGGGGAAGATTCGGTAGCCCAGAAAGTCCAGCCCGAGGGCGGCGGGCTGGACCAGGTGCTTGCGCGGGTGAACCCGCAGGCGCAGTCGCTCCGCAAGGAACGCATCGATGGCCGCTTTCCACTCCCAGAGCGTGGCCCTGTCGCTCGCCAGCAGCACGAAGTCGTCCACGTAGCGGACGTAGCGCCTGACGCCGAGGGTTTCCTTCACGAAGTGATCGAGCGGGTCGAGGTAGACGTTGCCGAGAAACTGGCTGGTCTGGTTGCCGATGGGCAGCCCTCGCCGCCGCATGAGGGGCGCGAGCAGGTCGTCGCCGGGATACCAGTCGGTGATGTCCTCCTGCGGGTTGGAGCCGTCGATGAGCGTGTCCAGCAGCCAGAGGGTCTGCCCGCACCCGAGCTTGCGTCGCAGCAGCGCCTTGAGAATCTCATGGTCGATGCTGGCGAAGTACTTCCGCAGATCGCACTTGAGAACGTACTCCGCCCCCTGGAGAAACCGCTGGAACCGATCCACGGCGGCGTGGGTTCCCTTACCCTTGCGGCACGCATAGGAGTCATAGATGAAACTTCGTTCGTAGATAGGTTCTAATAGATTGCAGAGCGCATGATGCACCACGCGATCCCGAAACGGCGCGGCGGAGATCATGCGCGGCTTGGTATCGCGCACGATAAAGGTCCGATACGCGCCCGGTCGATAGATTCCCTCGCGCAGCTCATGTTGAAGGGTAAAAAGCTCGACTTCGAGTCGATGAAAGAAGTGCAGCGGTTGATTCTTGTATCGCTTTCCCCGCCGCGCCTTATGAGTTGCCGCGAGCAGATTCTCAAAGGAAATAATTTGTTCAAATAAATGTTTATATCGTTTCATTTTTCCTTGCTTATTCTCTCTCTACCTGATACACTTTACCATACGGAAAAATTTCGGAGCGCTTCGCGCTATAAAAGGGTAAGAGGAAAAAGAAAAGAGCATAAAGCTACGGTCCTGGAGAGGCGAGACGGAAGCCGACGAAGTCGTACCGGTCCTCGGGCGCGCCCCAGCTGCGGTCGGCGCAGCGGAAGCTGCCCGCGTTGACGTTGAACCAGGAGCCGCCGCGCAACACCCGACTCGAACCGCTCGCGGGGCCGACGGGGTTGCTTGCGTCGCCCAGGTACGGCCCGTACCAGTCTGCGCACCACTCCCACACGTTCCCCGCCATGTCGGTCAGCCCGTAGCCGTTGGCGGAGATATTCTTCGTGCGGATGACCGGCGCGGTGCCGTTGGCGCTCCCCGACTTCCCGACGCTGCACCAGAGTTTGCTGTTCTCAAAGCGCGTTCCCCAGGGGTACTTCCAGTTTGGCTTGCCGCCCCGCGCCGCGCACTCCCACTGCGCCTCCGTCGGCAGCGCCAGCCCCGCCCAGTCCGCATACGCCTTGCAGTCGTCCCACGAAACGTTCACCATCGGGTGATCCGGCACGGCGTCCCAGCGTCCCTGCCAGATGTAGCCGCTCGGCGCGTCGGGCATCGCCCGGTTCGTGTGCTCGCAAAACTCGCGGTACATCGCCACCGTCACCGGCGTTCGCCCCATCTTGAACGGGGAGAGCGTCACCCTGCCGCCGTTCTTCTCGTCGTAGTCGTCGCTACCCCGCGCAAAGGTTCCGCCGGAAATTGACGCCATCTGCGCTTTGTAAACATTCAGCAAAGGCGTCGAAAGCCGATTCAAGATCATATCTGCCAATAAATCTAATTTTTCTTTAATTCTATCGTCAGATAAAGATTTAGAAAAAAGCGATCTCCAATCGTCGTACTTATAATTTTTGATATAACGAGTGATAGTGTCATCTTTTTCCGATGAGATATTTTCTATTTCAGGTGTGGCTATCCAATAAACCGGAATCAATATCGGACCCTTTCCTGCTTTCTGCGGCTTATCGAGAAATGCTTGTAACTCACGACGACACCACTCTCGATTAAAGTAACCTGGTGTCAGTATCGGAATCATTATCGCAGAAGAATCCAGCGCGTAATATATTTTTGATTCCCATGAATCTCCACCCAATATTTCTTTATCTTGAAATATCGAGATTTTATTTCCTGATTTTTCGAAGAGACATTTTTCCAGAAGCTCTCGAAATTCTGTAATGCGTCCTTCCCGATCATCCTGGCGGGCATAGTTCAAAAATATTTTATAGTCTTTGGGGATCGGCTCGGGCACAGGAATCTGTTTCTGGTGACGCAGAAAACCGAGCTTCTGCATCGTGCTGGCGGAGAGATAGGCGAATAAATCGGCATCGCTGACGGACGCAGAAACCATTCCTTCTACATCTTCTCCGCGCAGAATCAGCGCTTCGAACCGCGCCATCGTCTCTTTCGACGCCCCCAGAAACTCCCCGATGCGCTCGCGCACTTCCAGCGTGTCTGGCACCGAGACGCGCAGAACCAGCTCCTCCGCCACGCCCGGTCGCCAGACGAAGCGACCCTCGCCACTCGGCTCCAGAAGGGTGCTCATCAAGACCTCGCTCACCAGGCTCGGCGGAGAGCCGGGGAGGAACGCCTGCTGCACCAGGCGCAGAATGGGCAGGGTCAGCGGCACTCCCGCGCAGAGGGCCGCGAGGCGCTGCGCCTTCGGGGAGGCCAGGTCGAAGAACGCGCTCAGACGCTCTTCCAGAGGCGTTTCTTCCGGGGTGGTGAACGGGTCGGCGTCGAGTAGCGGCGGGTCGGGCCGGGGCGCTTTCGAGACGCGAAGGCGAATGGCCGGAAGCGCCACGCGCCCATCGCCCGCCACGAACCGGGCCCAGCGGGAGAGCGACTCGGGGTTCAGCGCCGCGAGGGGCAGGGCGAGATCGACGAAGCCGTCGGGCGTGACATCGCCGGGGCGCGGGACATGGATGCCCGGTCGCTCCCGAACCCGCCACGAGCCGCTCGACGTGCCCGCCTGGCCGTTGCTCGCCAGCCAGCGCGGCGCGCCCGCCGCCGTGCGCCGCCAGAGGTCTTCGGGGAGGACGTGCCAGACGCTCACCGGGGCGCGGCGGGCGAGCTTGCCGAGGTAGAGAAACGCCGAGCCGCTGGCCCAGGCCGAGGTCCGCATGTCGGTCAGCACCACGAAGAGCCGATCCCCGGTCGGACTCGCCAGATGCTCCAGCGACCCAGACGTCACCTCGCGGCCCTTCTGCTCCAGCCACGGAGCCAGCACCACCCGAAACGCTCCCTGCCAGCGTAGCATCTCCTTCAGCTCACGGGCGACCTCCTCCAGGATCAGGTGCGTCGGGGGAGCGTCGCCTTCCACCCGATCCACCAGAAGCACCAGCTCCCACGCCCGCCGCCGCGCGGGCGCCAGAATGGGAGTCAGCCGCGCCCGAGGGTCTTTGAGCGCCGTGTGGGCAAACTGCTCGACCGTCGCCTCGGTGTCCAGCACCTTCACGAACGGGTCGGCCACGCGGCGGCTCAGCGGTCGAAGCGCCCGCGCCAGCCGGGGAAGTTCGCCCACCGCCCGCCCGGACGGACTCAGAAACGAGCGGGTGATTCCGCTTCCGTCGCCCGCCAGCCCGAGGCCAGACCGGGGAGACTCGGTTTCTCGCGACGTGCGCCCCTCGCTTGCCGCCGGATTCGCGCCTGCGGGCGGCGTGCTTTCCGGCGGCTCTCGCCCATCGGGAGCGTCTTCTGGCGACTCGCCCGCGCCCCGAGAAGCGGCGGTCTCGACGGGCCGACGCGAGGCCGCCAGCCAGAGCGCTTCCGCAAGCTGGAGTCCATCGGGGCCGTCGGCGTCGTCCCGCACGGGTCAGCCGCTCCGCCGCCCGAGCTGCTGGAGCACGATCTTGCACAGCCCGTCCCAGTCGCCCTCCGACTTCCCGTGAATCAGGTAGAGCGCGTTGAGAAGCTGGTCGGTCGCCACCGGCCCGAGCTTCTCCACCTCGGCGAACCGCGCCAGCGCAAACGCCCGCTCCGTCTCCGTGAACTCTTTTAGATGGGCGTCGATGACAGAGCGCAACAGATCCTCCGAAGGGTCGGGAAAATCGTACTGGACGCAGCGGCGCAGAAACGCCGCCGAGAACTCGCGCTCCCCGTTCGACGTAATCACGACGAAGGGAAACGCCCGGCAGCGAATCCGACCCTGGTTCAGAGCGACCTTCTGCGTCCCATCGTCCGCCGTTCTAATCGCGACGCCCTCTTTGTTCTCGCGCCGCAGCTCGGGAATCTCGAACGAGCCTTCCTCGAACAGATTCAGCAGGTCGTTGGGCAGGTCGATGTCGCTCTTGTCCAGCTCGTCGATGAGCAGGGCGCGGGGCCGTGCCACTGGCAGGAGCGCCGTTCCCAGCGGCCCGAGGCTCAGAAACTCCTCGATGGGCGGAATCGTCGCCCGGTCGGCCTGAAACTGCGCCGCGTTCAGCCGCCCGAGAGCGTCGTAGTCGTAGAGGCCGTCGCGCAGGGACGTCCGGCTGGTGATGTTCCAGCGCAGCACCGCTCCGAGCTTCAGAGTGTGTGCGACTGCGTAGGCCAGCGACGACTTCCCGGTTCCCGGAATCCCCGTCACCAGCAGCGGACGGCGCAGGATCAGCGCCGCCTCGACCGCCTCTTCCAGCCGCCGGTCGCACCGAAACGTCGTCGCTCGCAGGGCATCTTTCTCGCCAAGCTCGGGAGGCACGTACTCCCCGACGATCTCCCCGGTAAAGCGCCGCCACGGCGGCGCGTCGGGCAGGCCATCGGGAAACGGATCGACGCCGCCAAACAGGGCTTTCAGGGTGCGGGCAGGGGCTTCAATGGCATCAGGCATGTTTTTTTGTTCTTCTTAACTCGTGAGTTGTAGTTCCGGCACGCGCTGTCGTTGTTCTGAATCCGTCGCCGAATATTCCTCCGGCGTGACAAAATGGTTCGGATTCTCCCAGAGCAAATGCACCTGATCCCGCCAGGGGTTTTCCCGTGCGGGGCGCGTCCGTTTCCTGTAGGCAAATCCGGGAAGCGCGAAGTGCCTCGTCTCCTCGGGCACTCCGGCGGCAGGTTTGACTTCGTCCAGCCAGGTCTCCACCGTCTCGCGGACACGTTCCACCTCGCTTGCCGCACGAATCCAGAGCGCAGCAACCCCGAGATAGGCCACTTTTGCCCAGTAATCCGGCTTAAACGCAACCGAGGTCTCACAGACCAGCAGGCTCGCAGGAGCGGGAGCATCGTCCGCATCGGCGAGATCAAACTGCTCCAGCAGGTCGCAGACAAAGGGACACGCCGCGTTCAGCGGGTCGGGAAGCCACTTGACACCGGCACTCTTAATGCGCCTGTGGATCATCGCATCCACGCTACGGTTCTTCGCGTTCTCTTCCCAGCGTACCACCACCGGATACCGCCGCCCGATGGGACGCTCTTGCCCGCCACGATCCTGAAACGTCCACTGGTCGTAGTCGTCGCCCAGCCGCTCGGTCGGAACCACAAACTCGATTCGAATCTTCTGCCCATCGCCAGAGGCTTCTGCAAGATGGTTGAGCGCCGGGAGCAGATTTTTGGAGATATAGTCTCTGGGGTTCACGCGAACGCCTTCGGCGATTGCGTCAGAAAGTAACGCCGACTGTCCTCCCGCCGCGTAGCACCGAATCCTGACATTGCATTCGCCGCCCTTGATCTTCTCCGCAGAAGAGAGCGCAATAGAAACCACCGGACACAAACGCGGATCGAGACGGCTCGCCGCGATCTTCTCTTCAAAGGTTTCCAGATCGGCCTCTGTCAGTTCTCCCTGGTGACGCAGCAATAATTCTCTGATAATCGGGTTGTTGGCGATTCCCAGCTCCTTCAGAAATGCTTTCAATGCAGCAATGTTGTTGATACCAGAAGCTTCGATAAGATCCTGAAGACAATGCTCAAGCACAGGATTATCTTCACTCAATCTTTTTGCTGTAGGAGTATAAATTATTGCTTTATTCACTGCATTCTTTATTTTTCCATTAGAAATATCCCTATTTAAGATATTATTACAATTTTCAAAAAATATAAAATGGAATACACTTATTTTCACTGAACTATTTATGCCATCTTGATTGATGAGTGACTCAATCATAGATAGCAGATAGGTTTTACCGTTCGTATCTTTTTGATTATTGAACTCTAAAACAATCTCTGAAGCAGCTATGCTTGGCGACCCTGAAAGCGTTAGATTTGAAATAATAGAATTGGCATCAGCAACTCCATCCAGCAGCGTTCTCAAAAAAGTTGCCCGTGTGCCCTCTACAGAAAGCTCTGGCAAGACCTTGAGTACGGAGATTACCCTCTGTAGCGGTGTTGGAGTTGATTCGAGCATCGGTGTCGTGTTTTACCGGAATGATGCCGTAATGCCCCCGGCTTCAGCCGTGGGGATATTAAGGCATCGTCTCCTTCGGAGGAGACGCTTGCTTTGTGATTATTAGGTCAAGTTGTGATATAATTCTTGCGTGAGCGTGATTTGCCTAAAATATAGAATTCTTCCCACAAAGGCTCAGGAGACCGCATTGAACCAGGCACTGGAGATTTGCAGAGAAGTCTATAACAGCCTCGTAAACCAGCGCACCGCCCTCTATGAGATACGCAAAGAAACATTCTCCCTCTACGAGCAACAAGCGGAACTCGCAAAATGGAAAGAATCTCACCCGGAACTCAAAACGATTCATTCGCAGGTCTTGCAGAACGTCGTTGTTCGGGTTGATCTTGCCTTTAAAGCCTTCTTTCGACGGGTCAAAGCGGGAGAGAGGCCCGGTTATCCAAGATTGAAAGGGTTTGGCGTCTACGACAGCATCACCTTTCCACAAGCAGATAGAACTGGGTGTAAATTATTAGATAATTCTATCTATATCTCTAAAATCGGTACCGTCAAAGCGATTATTCACAGGAAACTTATTGGCACCGTCAAAACTTGCACGATTCGAAGGCAGGCAGGTAAATGGTTCGCTTGCTTTTCCTGTGAGTATACTCCAGAGCCGCTCCCTGAATCTTTGGAATCTATCGGTATCGATGTGGGGCTGGAAAAGTTCGCGGCGCTTTCGGAGGGTTCGTTTGTGGAGAATCCGCGTTTCTTCCGCCGTGAGGAGAAAGCTCTTGCCAGAGCAGGGCGCAAGCAATCGAAGACTAAGAAACGCTCTTCCGAACGCCGCAAAGCTAACAAGGTTCTGTCTCGCATCCATGAGCGGGTTCGGAATCGCCGTCATAACTTCGTTCATCAACTTTCTCGGAAGCTGGTGAATCAGTTTGGGTTGATTGCTGTTGAAAAGCTGAATGTGAAAGGGATGGTTAAGAACCGT
>JANLTX010000059.1:0-82799 GCA_031363095.1 Armatimonadota bacterium
CCCGGCTGAGTAAGCGATTCGACCTGCGTCGAAACAGGATTGTTGATACTCATTGGCTATTGTTGAGCCTGTCCACGAAGGTGGACATTCTTGTAAAGCCGCGAATTTATTCGACGGTAACTAATCGGAATAACGTCTAATGGGGGAGACGGCGGAGGGGACACCATACAGCCATCCGGTGTGAGCGCAGACGGTCCTGGTGCGACCAGAATTCCATAGGGGGAGAGCGAAAGTCCCTGTGCAGAAGCGAAACAGAGGCGTTCTTCTGAATTTGCCCCTGCAAAATCCCCCCAAACCTGGGGGTCAGGGGGCAAACATAAAGGGCACGGGGAGATTTTTTATTTCCTGGCGACGGCGGCTTCCAGTAGCAGCAGTGCGTCTTTGAGAGACACGTCTGAGAAGCTGAGAACGAAGCTTTCGCTGGAGGCTTCTTTGAAGAGCTTCTCAAGCCAGCGCCGGGTGAGGTTCGGCTCGTCGTCGGTGGGCTGACCGCTCATGGAAGTGTTTATATTCTCCATCGTCGCGCCGAGATGTTCGTGGAGGCGTAGCGACGCCGGGGCTTTCGTTGCCGGGAGCTTGCCCTGCCAGGGCGAGAGCGGGTCGGAGCCGGGTCGTCCAGAGCTGGCGAAGAGCGGGTAGACCCAGAGCCTGGACTTCTGGCCGGTCGCTTTCAGAGCCGTGTCCAGGCGCTTCAGAAACGCGTCGTGGCGAGCTTGCCGGGCTTTGTTCCAGAGCGAGATATGCTCGTCGCCCTCGAAGAACGGAGGAGCGGCGATTCCCATCAGCCCGATGGCGATGTCTGCCGGGTCGAAGCTGTCGCGCCGGAGCGAGGCCAGCCGCGCGGAAGGCGTCGCGCCACCCGACCAGAGAAAGTCGTCGTCGCCCCGCCCCTTGCCGTCGTAGCCCGGAGCCGCCAGCTCCGCCAGGACGATGTCGTTGACGCCGGGCAGGACGCTCAGCGCAGCGACCCGGCGCGCGAAGCTTGCCACAGGTGCGGCCTCGGGGCTGGTAAAATCGCGCTCGGTGATCTGGCGAAACAGTGCGCCCAGCGGCGGCATGATCTCCGTGAGCTGCCCCAGCGTCCGGCCCGCGTTCATCTCGGTCGCGCTCCGCCCCGTGAGCGAGAGATCGCGCTCCAGAACGGTGTCGTCGGGAGAGGGCTGGAGCGGGCAGAGCACCGGCACGATGTTGATCTTGCGAGGCAGCCCCTCCTTTGATAGAGAGGCAAATAGAGCATCGTCGCGCAGATCGCCGGAGAGCGGAACCAGAATCAGGTTGATCCCGCGCTCGCTCGCCAGTGTCAGCAGCTTTTTTCGCTCGGCGTCGGTGCGGGGCAGGCCGACGTGCAGCCCGCGCGTCTTTGGCTTGAGGGGCAGCGCGGTGGGAGATAGATCGGGCGAAGCGCGAAACGACCCGATGGGGATTTCCATCAGCTCCGCCGAGGCCGACCAGAACGGCGCGTAAAGCTCGATGTGCGCCTGCGTCCGGGGCGTCACCGTGTCTTTGCGGATCGTGGGGCGTCCATCGGGTTCAAGCTCGCTGGTAAAACTCTCCCCTAATTTGCGTGCTTGTTCCGCAAGCTCGGGCGGGAGCTGGGAGAGAGGAATCGGCTTCGGCTCGGCCTCCTCACCCAGCTTCCACAGGTTCTCCGGGAGCGTGTTGTTCTCGCGCGGCAGACGATCCCAGACATCGGGGAGCTTGCCTGCCTGCCGGGCGCTGGCCGCCATCCCGATGAAGATCGGCAGAAGCTCGTCGCTGAGGGCCGTGCCCGAGACGGCGAGCGGGATGCGGTCGAACGTGAGCACAAACGCGCTCTCGCTACCCGCCGAGACCCGGCGCACGGCGGTTCCCGTGGCGCGGATCAGCGCGGCGAGGGCGTCGCCTGCCCGGACGGCCTGGCCCGGCTCGGCGATGATCTGAATCGGAACGCTTCCCAGGCGTCGGTCGGCGTACAGCTCGATCCCCGTGGCCTTTGCGATCCGCCCCGTCAGCTCGCTGATCGTCGTCGCGCCCAGCGGCGAGAGCGGGGCGTCGAGTGGGGCCGGGTCGAGGTCGGTCTTCTTGCGCTGATAGGGAGTCATGGGGGAGCCGCCCTGTCCCATCATCGCCACCGCCATCTGCTTTTGCTTCGAAAAGAGTTCTGCGTCCACTGCCGCCGAGAGGAAAAACGATTTTTCTTGAAAGAAATCGAGCTGGACGACTCCGCCGACCATCAGCTCCAGCTTGCGGGCGACCCGCAAGCGCAGAGCGCGAACCTGGGCGGGGGTCATGGGCAGAGGCTCGTCGGCACCCATGCCTGCGGGAAACGGCTGATTGCCCTTGAACGAGAGAATCGGCGGGATCATCTCGTCCCAGAGCTTGCGCTGGCGCTCGCTCGAAAGACCCTCGCGGCCCAGCCCGGCCTCGGACGCCGCCATGCCCCACTGCGCCTCGCTCAGCACCGAGAGCAAAGGCAGTGCCGCGCCGGGGCGCATCGTGCTTTTCATCATCTGGAAAACCTCTTGTGGGAATCCCATGACGGGCACCTGGAGCGGCCCTAAAACGCTGAGATTGCCGAAGCGCTCGATCTTGTGGCCCACCAGCGGCGCGAGCGTGGTGAGCGAGAGGCCCTCGCGCGAGCGGGCGCTGGCGAGGACTCCTCTGGAAAGCGTCACCCGCTCCGGCGCGACCAGCAGCAGCGGCCCACGGGTCCGGGCGGGCCAGCGCAGCTCGGGCAGGAGATCGAACAGAGTTTTCGTAGGCGTCGTCTCGGGCGCATCGGGATCGCCGGGTGTCGCGACCACGGTGGGCGGCGGGACTTCTTCCTGGGCGCGGGCGAGCGGCATCAGGGCGAGCAGAAAGACAAGCGAGAGAAACGTTCGCATAGACGCTGAGACGTTTGAGCGGGCTCTCCGGTTGCGCTTGAAATTTGAAACGGGTACAATGGATTAAGACAGTCTGCATAGAGAGAAAAGGAGTGTCTGGATGTCATCGGAACCCTGGCCCCGCTGTCCCGAGGCCGCCGCGTATTTTTCAAGCCTGCTTTCTGCGTTTTGCGCGAAGAACCCGCCCGTCGCCCGGCTTGCCATGCGCCTGGAGCAAGAGGGCGGCGTCGATCTGCACGCGCTCGTGGACCACTGGATTCTCCCGGTCTCGCCCGGCCTGGAAGAAAAGTTGCTCGCGCTCGGCCTGGAAAAAACCGTCACACCCGAGGGCGACGAGGTTTTTGCACATCCCGGCGCCCGGCTTCCGCGCGTCCGGATCAAAGACAAGCCCGCCCCGATTCTGGCGCTGGGTGTCGAGAACATCGCCGAGTTCTGCGAGAAACAAAATCTCCCCCTCTCTGCTCTGCACGGCCCCGACGACTCGGCGTATCAGTGCGGCCATGTCTCGCTGCCCCACGGTGAGCTGATGCCCATCGCTCGGCGCGGCTACACGGGTTTCGCCCCATCTCACCCCGCCCCCGAAAACCTCGACGCGGTCCGCCAGAGTTTCACGACCCGGCCCCGCGCGGGCGACGAGCTTGCCGTGATCGCCGAGGCAAAAAAACGCGTCGAGAGCGCCGCGCACACCCTCGGCCTCGGGCGGGCCACCGATGAGTTCTTCGCCGCCGAGCGCGACTACTATCTCACGCGAAACGCCGCTGCTCGCTGGCAGCTCTCGCGCCAGGTGGACCTCGGGATCGGGTGGGCGAACCACGACCATCACACGTATCGAAGCTCCCGCGCGGCCTTCAAAGCCTTGATCCAGCTCTTTGTGTCCATGGGCTTCGTCTGCCGCGAGCGGTTCTACGCCGGAGCCGAGGCAGGCTGGGGGGCGCAGGTTCTGGAGCACCCAAAGAGCCGCGTCGTGATCTTCGCCGACGTCGATATCGCCCCGGAAGAATTAGATTTAGACTTCTCCGAGTCTCAGTTAACCGAGCGCAACACGCTCGGAACTATCGGACTCTGGTGCGGCCTGCATGGAAGCTCTATCGCCGAGGCCGGAATGCACCATATCGAGTGCGAGTTTCTGTGCCAGAAAGTCAAAAGCGATGCCATTGCAGCAGGGTTCCCCGTGATGAACCCATTCACCGAGCTTCCCATGCTCTGGCAGGCGTTCACTCAGGGAGAAATCTGGCAAGTCTCCGAAGAAAAAATAAAAAATCTGGTCTCTGCCGGGCTGATTACCAGAGAACAATCCGAAAAATTCCAACAAAACGGTGCCCTCGGAAGTCACCTGGAGATTCTCCAGCGCTGGGAAGGCTTCAAAGGCTTCAACAAAACGGCGGTGAGCAACATCATTCGCGACACGGACGCACGACGGAATTAAATCAAATAAATTACGTCCGAAGGACATCGTGGCGTAGCCCTTAGACGCCCACGTTAATGTGGGCGGGAGAAAAACATGCACGACAAAAAAACAAATTACATCAACGGCGAGTGGGTCGAATCGGTCTCCGGGCAGACATTTACGTCCACCAACCCGGCAAACAGCGGCGAAGTTTTAGGAGTTTACGCGCGAAGCAGCTCCGAAGACATCGCCTATGCCGTAAAATCGGCGCAGAGTGCGTATGCCTCGTGGCGAAAGCTTCCGCCGCCCAGCCGGGCAGCGATCTTATCGAAACTTGCCCGGATTTTAGAAGCCAAAAAAGAGAATTTTTCTCAGCAGATGACGCTGGAGATGGGGAAAGTGCTCACCGAGGCACGCGGCGATGTGCAAGAAGCCATCGATATGGCGCACTACATGGCGGCGTTCGGTCGGCTTCCCAACGGTCAATTGGTGCCCAGCGAGCGGGCCGAGATGTTCTGCGCCGCGAAGAAAGTCCCGCTCGGGGTCGTCGGGCTGATCACGCCGTGGAACTTCCCCATTGCGGTTCCGACCTGGAAGATGTTCCCGGCGCTGCTGGCCGGAAATACGGTTGTCTGGAAGCCAGCGGAAGACACGCCGGGCCTCGCGGTGAGCCTGGTCGAGGCGCTGATCGAGGCGGGTGTCCCCGAGGGCGTCGTGAACCTCGTCACGGGCTTTGGCGACGAAGCGGGCGCGGCCCTTGTGGAAGCCGAGGGCGTCGCGGCCATCAGCTTCACCGGCTCCACCACGATTGGCCGGAAGATCGCGGCGCGTTGCGGGGAGCTTTTGAAAAGAGTGAGCTGCGAGCTGGGCGGCAAGAACGCCATCACGGTTCTGGCCGATGCCGACATCGAGCTGGCCGTCAAGGGGGCGCTCTGGAGCGCTTTCGGGACCGCAGGCCAGCGCTGCACGGCGGCCAGTCGGCTGATCATCGACAAGAAAGTCAAGCCCGAGTTCACCGAAAGACTCGTCGCCGAGACCGCCAAACTCAGGCTCGGTGTCGGGATCGACCCGGAGGCGCAGATCGGGCCGGTCGTGAACAAAAAGCAGTGCGAGCGAATCCACGGCTATATCGAGATCGGAAAAGCTGAGGGTGCCCGGCTACTTGCCGGTGGCTCTCCGCTCACCGACGCGCCGCTCGATAAAGGCAGCTTCTACGCCCCGACCATTTTTGACAACGTGACGCCAGCGATGAGAATCGCGCAAGAAGAGATCTTCGGGCCAGTCACGGCGATTATCGAAGCCGACGGCCTCGACGACGCGCTTAAAATCGCCAACGGGACCAACTACGGTCTCTCGCTCGCGCTCTATACGCGCGACCTGCGCCAGGCGATGCGCGCCCTCGACGAATTAGAGTCGGGCATTGTTTACGTGAACCTGCCCACCTCGGGCGCGGAGATCCAGCTTCCGTTCGGCGGGATCAAAGACACCGGCAACGGCCACCGCGAGGCAGGCTGGATGGAGATGGACTGGTGCACCGAGTGGAAAGCGATGTACGTCAACTACGCCGCCGGGTCCGACCTGGTCCGCGCCCAGATCGATACGCTGGGGTAGCCCCTAACCCCCATTACTGGGGACCAATTTGGATTCTGTCCGAAGGACATCGTGGCGCGAAGCGCCTTTAGCGAGGGATTTCAATCCCTCGGAGGAAACACCAAGTGACCGACGAGAAGATTTTAGAGTTGAATCAGGCCGGGCTTCTGGCCGATGTGCTTGGTTTCGAGACCGAAGAGGTCGCAAAAACCACGGATGGCGCTGCCGTCGTCACCGTCGGCGGGAAGACATTCATCGACTTCACCGGCGGGATCGCGGTTCATGCCTGCGGCCACTGCCACCCGGAGGTCGTGTCCGCCATTCAGAGCCAGGCCGCAAAGGTCTTGCACACATCGGACATCATGCGCCATGCGCCCCAGCTTCAGTTGACGGCGTTTCTGCGGGATAAATTAAATTTAGCGGGCGTGAAAGACGCCGCGTTTGTCTTGATGAACTCCGGAAGCGAGAGCAACGACGCCGCTGCGAAGCTGGCTCTGAAAGTCACCGGACGAACAAAGTTGGTTGCGTTTACCGGCGCGTTTCACGGGCGAACCATGCTCTGCTCGGCGCTCTCCCGCTCCAAAACGGCGCACTGGAACGCTCTTGAGCCGTTTCTTGCGCCGCTTCGGGCGAATATTCTTCATGCACCCGCTCCGAGGTGTGAGGGCTGCGATCTGAGCGGGGAAAATTGCTGCAATGTCGGGCTGGAGAAACTTTTTGAAGAGAATCCCGGCCAGATCGCGGCGGTTTTCTTCGAGGCACAGCAGGGCGAGGGCGGCTATGTGCCCAGAACCGTCGAATCGCTGAAAAAACTACGTGAATTGTGCACAAAATACGGCGCACTACTCATCGCCGACGAGATTCAGGCTGGAATGGGCCGAACGGGGCGCTGGTTTGCGTTCGAGCGGTTCGGAGTCGTGCCGGACATCGTCGTGTTCGGAAAAGCCGTCGGGGGCGGGATGCCGCTGGCGGGCCTGGCCGCGAACCGGGCGCTGCTGGAGAAATGGGTGCCCGGTGAGCACGGCACGACGTTCGGCGGAAACCCGGTCGCGTGTGCGGCGGGGCTGGCGGCGCTCTCGGTTATGGAGCGCGAAGGGCTGGTCGCGCGGGCCGACAGGCTCGGCGAGGCGATTAAAACCCGGCTGGGAAAGCTCGTCGGCAGCCACGGCGTTTTCGAGGTGCGCGGCAATGGTTTCATGCTGGGCATCGAGCTGAGAGATGCTTCTGGAAAGCCCGACTTCGCCCGCGTCGATGCCGTCAAGCTGGCGTGTCGCGAGAGGGGTCTGCTCACGCTCACCTGCGGCGCAAACCTGGGCGACGCCCGCGCCGACAACTCGACGCTCCGGCTGATTCCGCCGCTCAACACGCCGGAAGAAACCCTCTGGCACGGAATCTCTCTCGTCGAGGAAGTGCTGAAAGTCTCCTGAGCCGTAACCAGATGCGCTGGTAGGCGTTCTTAATAGCAAGGAGGCTTCGTATGCATATCGAGGAGTTTTTTACGGCGAAAGAAGCGATGCAGCGCTTTGGCGCTCGCAAGGATCACCTCAGCTCGCTTCGGCAAAGGAAACGGGCACGACGCGCAGGTTGGTTTGCCTGGCGCTATCCCAAGCGAGAGCTTCTTCGGGAGATTCTGGCCGGAGGACACGGCGATTCCCAGGAACCGGTTCCTGTGGTGCGTCTGGCGAACACCCTTCTGACGCAGGCTATCGATACCGGCGCACTCAGGGCAGACCTTGTTCCTGGCGATGCAGAGATGCTCGTCTCGTTCCGGGAGAGTGACGCGCCTGCAATCCGTATTCCATCAAAGGTAGCCACCCAGGTGACAGCGCGGATGAAAGACATGGCGGAACTGAAACTCGATATCACAAACCAGGAGCAGCTTGGAGTAATTCGGCTGCGCCATCACGGACAGAGCTGGATATGCCAGGTGACAGTGACACCGACGCACTTTGGAGAGCGTGTGCAGCTTGATCTTCATCAAAAGGAGGAATATGGAACTTAAAGACGAAAAACACGACATCGACAAGAAGATCGAGGCACTACTGGCGAAAGAGCCGGGCACAGCGGGGCAGGTTCGGGTGCTGGACACGGCCTATCGGCTCTGGGACGACGAGCTGAACCGGCTCTACAAGCAGCTCAGCGCCCGGCTCCCGGCGTCGGGAAAGCGTCGGCTTCAGACCACCCAGCGCCTCTGGCTGGCCTGGCGCGACAGTGAACTGAAGCTCATCGACGAGGTCTACGCCCGAACCGACGGCGCACAGATGCATCTGGTTCTGCGCAAGGGCCTGCGCGTGGACGTTTTGCGCACCCGCGCCCTCGCGCTGCAAACGCTTCTGCGCGTCGGCCACGAGATCGCCTGAGTTATAAATATGCCTGCTGATGCTACAATAGGTGAAGCTTCAGCAGTCATATCTGAGAAAGAACGAGTTGTAAATATTGTAAATAATTATCTTCATGAAGTTGAAGAAAGAATAAATAATTTTGGTAGTGGTTTATCAGGTTTTGAAAAATTAAATCATAAAATAATAATTTATGAAGAAGTAGAATATGATTTTGGCTGGGTATTTATGTACAATACAGAGAAATTTGTGAAGGCTGGTGACTTTCGAGAAGCTCTTCTGGGCAACGGTGCTCTGATCGTGGACCGCTTCAATGGTCAGATGTACACGACCGGGTCTGCTTACCCAATAGCGTTCTACATCGCGGAGTTTCGCAAGGGAGGAAGCGAGTTCGTCCGTCTACACTCGCCGCAAGAAAAATGATTTCAGCACGTAGCGGTCTGCGGGCGATATAATTTCTGCTACGACTTTTTTTGTGGCTGAGGAGGCATTTGTGGCAGAGAGCTGGCAGCGGACGGTGGAGTGTGGGGCGCTTCGTGAGGCGCATGTCGGGACGAGCGTGACGGTGAACGGCTGGGCGCAGTCGGTGCGCGACCATGGCGGGGTGCTGTTCATCGACCTGCGAGATCGGAGCGGGCTGGTGCAGATAGTGGTCGATCCGGGCCGCGACGTGACCCCTGCCGAGGTTCACACACTGGCCGAGAGCGTGAAAGATGAGTTCTGCCTTTCGGTCACCGGGCGCGTCGCACGGCGGCCCGACGGACTGCAAAACCCGAAGCTTGCCAGCGGAGCCGTCGAGATCGAGGCATCGACGCTCACGATTCTCAACCCGAGCAAGACGCTCCCGTTTCTCATTGAGGACGATGTCACGGTCAACGAGGAGACCCGGCTGAAGTACCGCTACCTCGACCTGCGCCGCCCGAGCATGCTCCGCAAGATGCGCCTGCGCCACGAGCTTGTCCGGGCTGTGCGCGAGTATTTCTGGCGCGAGGGGTTCTACGAGATCGAGACGCCCATTCTCACCAAAAGCTCGCCCGAGGGGGCCAGAGACTATTTAGTTCCGTTCCGGCTCTCGCCGGGGCTGTTCTATGCGCTTCCGCAGGCTCCGCAGCAGTTCAAGCAGCTCTTAATGGTCGGCGGCATTGAAAAATACTTTCAGATCGCCAAGTGTTTCCGCGACGAGTCCCAAAGAGCTGACCGTCAGCCCGAGTTTACCCAAATAGACCTTGAAATGGCCTTTGCAACTCAAGACGATGTTCTTAATGTTGTCGAGAAAATGATTATCGAGGTTGTGGAGAAGTTCACCGAAGAGACTGGGAAGGTTGTTTTTCAGAAACCGTTCCCGAGGTTTTCTTACGACGAAGCAATCTCTCGGTTTGGTACCGATAAGCCCGATATTCGCTTTGGTTTAGAGTTAATCGACTGCGCCAATGTCTTCAAAGAAACTCAGTTCGCGGTTTTCCAGAACGCACTTGGCTCGGGCGGGCAGATCAAGGCGATTCGGTATCCGGGCGGCGCGAGCGCCCCGCGCAGCCAGATGGACGAGCTGGTGAAGGTCAGCCGCGAGCACGGCGCGGGCGGCCTGGCGTATGTCTTAGTCGAAGCGACGCCCGGCGAGATGCGCGGAACCATCGCCAAGTTTCTCTCGGACGAAGAGCGGGTCGCTCTCACAGAAGCAACCGGAGCGCAGCCGGGAGATTTAGTGGGCTTTGTCGCCGACAAGCCCGAGGTCGTGGCAAAAGCGCTCGACGGCCTGCGCCGATTCTTAGGCCGAAAGCTGAACCTGATCGACAACAGCCAGCTGGCGTACTGCTGGGTGATCGACTTCCCGGTCTTCGAGAAAGACGACGAAACCGGCGGGTTGACGTTCGCCCACAACCCGTTTGCGATGCCCCAGCCCGGAGATTTAGATAAGTTCGACACTGACCCGCTCGGGATGCGCGCCCAGTGCTACGACCTGGTGTGCAACGGGATCGAGTTCGCGTCGGGGGCGGTTCGGATTCACCTGCCCGAGATTCAGGTCAAGGTCTTTGAAAAAATGGGCCTCAGCCCCGAACAGATCCAGGAGCGATTCGGCCACATGCTGGAGGCGTTTCGCTTCGGCGCACCGCCCCACGCGGGCATGGCACCAGGTTTAGACCGCCTGGTCATGGTTTTGACCGACGAAGAGAACATCCGCGAGGTCATGGCCTTCCCCAAGCTGGGCGGTGGCCGCGACCCGATGATGGAGGCTCCAAGCGTCGTCGAAGCCAAACAAATCGAAGAGCTGGGCCTCGCCATTCTCCCCAAACCCGAGAAAGAAGCTGCTCTATAACTGGTGGATTTGGGAGAGTTCCAGCGCCAGCCTGTCATCCACGCGCCGGACGAATACGATCAGCGAGAGATCGCTGATCTCGTCATCGGCAAAGTCATTTACCGGGTCGGGGCACGTGAGCGGCAGGTAGCAGTGGATGATGCCGAGGTAGTCCTCCGGGGTGGGAACCCATTCGAATTCGATACTGCGGTCCAACTGGAAGTACTGGGCAAAAACCTCAGCACGCAGTGGCGTGGCCGGAACTACCCGATAACCCCTGTCGAACTCGGGGGCCATGACACCATAGCTGGCAATCGCAAGCCGGAGGATATCCGGTGTCCAGCGCTCTCCGTCGGGATGGAAACCATCGCGGTATGGATCGAGCTGGCCCATGTAGAGCCACTCCAGCGCCTCTGTGTAGCGCTCGTCTGCAAGTAACTCGATCCAGTCGATGACAAGCTGCCGAATTTGCTCGTCTGTTGCGTTGTCGGGAAGCGTTTTCACTTATTTGTCGCTTTTGCGCTGGCGGAACGGGGGGCTGAGAACAATGGCTTCGACGACGGCGGAGAATTTATAATTATTTTTAGCGACCGATGCGGCCATGGCGTCCAGGTTGCAACGGTCGGTGCGCTCGATGCCCCGGCCCAGCGCGTAGGTGAGCGTCCGCTCGGTCAGCGTCCGGGTGAACGTCGCTTTCTTCTGGAGCAGGATGCCCTTCAGCTCGGTCGGGCCGGAGAACTTGCTGCCGCCCGGAAGGGTTCCCGACGCGTCGATGGGCTGGCCACTGTCCTGAGTGCGCCAGCGGCCCAGCAGGTCGTAGTTCTCCAGCGCCAGCCCGATCCCGTCCATCTGCGCATGGCAGCTCGCACATGCCGGGTTCTTGCGGTGCTCTTCCAGCCGCTTTCGCACCGTGGTCGCGGCGGTTTTCTCACCGGGTTTGTCCAGCTCCGGGACATTGGGCGGCGGGGGCGGGGGCGGCGTCCCGAGAAGATTTTCCAGAACCCACTTGCCGCGCTTCACCGGGCTGGTCCGTGCCGGGTTGCTGGTCAGCGTCAGAATCCCCGCCATCGAGAGCAAGCCCCCGCGCCGTCCGGCGGGCAGAGCAACTCTTCGCATGCCCTCGCCGCGCACGTCGCTCAGGCCGTAGTGGGTCGCCAGAGCGTCGTTGACATAGGCGTAGTCCGAATCTATGAACTCTAAAATACTCCGGTCTTCTTGAACCACGCCGGTGAAAAACCGTGCGGGTTCGGCGGCCATCGCGCGCCGTAGTGGCTCTGTGAACGCCCTATCATCCGGCTGGACGACGTTTATTTTACGAAGCTGGAGCCACTGCCCGGCGAAGTTGTCGGCGAGCGCGCTGGAGCGCGGGTCTTTGAGCATTCGTCGGGCTTCGAGCGCCAGAGTCGCCGGGTCTTTGAGCTTACCTGCACTGGCAAGGCTCAAAAGTCGCTCGTCGGGCAGGGAAGACCAGAGAAAGTAGCTCAAGCGGGTTGCCAGTTCGTAGTCCGTGAGCGCCCGCATCGCGCCGGGAACCGTGTCGGGTTCCGGGCGAAACAGAAAGCTGGGCGAGGCCAGAATCCCCCGAACCGCAAGGCGCAGCCCGGCAGGAAACTCGGTGGCCTGGTTTTTCTGCCGCGCCAGATGCGTGAGCTGGATCAGCCGCTCGCGCTCGGCGGGCGTCACCGGGCGGCGATAGGCCCGCGTCGCCAGCGGAGTCAGAAAGCCTCGTGCGGCCTCGTCCCAGGCGGGCATGCTGTCGTCTTTCGGGAGCGCGTAGCTCAGCCCCTGTCTCACGCTGCCGGGAAGCTGAAGCTCGATAAAATGGACGTACAGGTTCCTATCTTTCTTGCGCGTTCGGACATCGTTGTTGTTCAAAAACCGGGCAATGACCGAGTATCGCCCCGGCTGTACGATGGTGACCGGAATCGAAACCAGCAGCGGCTTCTCGACCTCGTTGGGAACCTCTATTGTTTTAATGTCCCGATTGTCAAAGGAAATGCCCATCTTCGCGGGTTCGGGTGGGGCTTGATCGCCGTGTGCCTCGATTCGCAGGGCGTAGATGCCCGCCACCGGGAAGTCAAAGCTTGCGGTTGCCATGTCGCCGGTTCTTCCTAACTGGAAGCCCACCTCGGTATCGGTCAGGCCGCCCGTTCCCGTGAGCTGACCCGGCTCGACACGCCGGGGGCGCGGCGGCTCGCCCGGCGCTCGAATCGCATCGTTGGCAAGCCGCTTCGCTGCCTGGAGATATTTTTCCATTAGGAGCGGCGAGAGCGAGAGCACATCGCCGATGTTGTCGAACCCGTAGCCCACGTCGTCGGACGGAAACTCGTCGGCAGGGCGCAGAAACGTGCCTAAAAGATCCCGAACCGTGTTGTTGTACTCGGCCCGGTTCAGCCTTCGCAGGGTGACGCGCCCCGGATCGCTCAGCTTGCAGTCGGCCTGGGTGAACGCGCCTTCCAGGGTCTCGACGAGCTGTTTGCGCTCGGCGGGCGTCGGCTGGGGCATGTTCTCAGGCGGCATGCTCTTTCCCGCGACCACGCCGGGCACCCGGTCCCAGGCGCTCCGGTTTTTGAGAACGGCCCCGAGCGAGGTCTCGCTCAGAGAGATTCCACCCGCGCCCGCTTTTCCCGTGTGGCAGCCGGAGCAGTATTTCTTCACCAGCGGCAGCGCGTCTTTCTCGACGACCGAGGGGGCCGGGGGCGCACTCGCACTCAGGGCCGCGATCCCGACCAGTGGAAGGCACGCGAGCAAGACATATCGAACCATGACAGAATAGGGTATACCCGAAATTTTTGTGCGGCACATCGTCCGGTATTTTTAATGCCGGATAAATTTCATAGACCCCGTAACCAATCCAGGGCTTCGTGCGTCTACGTGGTTTGGAGAACGAATTTTGATGAAGACAAAGCTATCTTTGTATGAGCTGGGCCGCACCGGGCTTTTTGCCGCCGTCGCGACGGCGGCGCTGCTCATCCCGATGCGCCTGCTGCGCCACGACGATGCGCCGTCCACGAAGCTTACCGCGCTGTCGGTGCAGGGCATCGTCCTTGCCGAAGCGCCGAGCACGATGGGCATCGCGATCAACGACAACAACGAGGTCGTCGGGACGGCGTTCGGCGATAAGGACTCCGTTCGGGGGTTCGTCGTGCGGGGCAAGAAGGCGGCTTTGCTTCCGCAGCCCAAGGGAATGCCGATGAGCGTCGCGGCGGGCATCAATGCGGAGGGCGTCGTCGTCGGGTCGGCGGGCGGAGACAGCACGGCGCGGGGCGTGATCTGGCGCGGCGAGCAGGCCGGGGTTTTGACCAGCGGCTCGAAAGACACGTTTGGCATCACTCTGAGCAAGAGCGGCATCGCGGCAGGCGCGGCGTTCGACGGTCCGCCGCCCGCCATGCTCTCTCTTCAAGCCCTGAACATCCAGCATCCGTTTTCTATAGAGCCGCTGCGCTCCAGCTTCGCGGGGATGGTCTGGAGCAAGCCGGGCGCGGGCAAGTCCATCGGCGAGTTTCTGCCCCAGGCCGGAAACTCTTCGGGCGTGCTGACGGGCCTTGTCGTCGTCAAGGATAAGCTGGTTCCTGCGCTCTTCAAGAACGGCAAGCCCGGCCTGCTTCCCCCGCCCGACGGCTCCGGGATGGCGATTCCGCTGGCGATCAACGACGAAGACATTGTCGTGGGGGCGGCGATGCTGGACCAGAAAGTGCGGCCCGTGGGCTGGTCGAAAGGCCGAACCGGATTTCTGCCCGTCCCCGGAGATCGTCAGGGCGTGGCGCTCGGCATCAACGCTGCCCGGATCGTCGTCGGGGTGATCGAGACCGAGGACGGCGCGGCGCACGCGGCGGCCTGGAAAGACGGCAAGGTTCTCGACCTCAACGACGCCATCGACCCTGACTCCGGCTGGACGCTGGCTCAGGCGCGGGGTGTCAACAGCAAAGGGTTCATTGTCGGCACCGGCATCAAGGGCGATAAAATCGCCGCGTTTGTTATTGGCCCGGTCAAATAGCCGTCCCAATTCCGCCGATATTAACATCGATGGCTAAAGGCGCGAGCGCCACGATGTCCTGCGGACGTACCGAATTTTGTTTACGTCCGGAGGACATTGCGGCGAAGCCCTTAGCCACCGACGTCCATGTCGGTGGTAAACTGACAGGCGAAATGCGTTTTTCTTTTTCGCTTGCTCTTCTTTCGTTGCTGCTGGCCGTGCCGGGGCTGGCGCAGGGGAACGATCCCGGTGCGCCGCGTGTCTGGGCGATCACCGGCGCAAAACTAATTCTCTCCCCCGGCAAGGTGCTGGCATCGGGTTCGATTGTCCTGCGCGACGGCCACATCGAGGCGGTCGGCGAGAAAATTAAAATCCCCGCCGACGCGACTGTGATCGACGGCAAGGGCTGGACGCTCTATCCGGGCCTGGTGAACGCGTCGTCGCGGGTCGGGATGCCCGCCGAGCTGGACCGCACCGACCGGGGCGACCGCTACCCGGTCTTCGCGATTCGCCCGGAGAACGCCGCCACAAACTTACTGAAGCTCGAAAAAGACACGCTGACGGCCTATCGCAACGCGGGCTACGGGGTCACGCTCGCCGCGCCCGGTGCGGGGCTGATTACCGGAACCAGTGCGGTGATCGAGCTGGGAGCGGAACTCAACCTGGCCTCCCTCATGCTCCGCCCGACGTTCGCCATGCACGCTCAGCCCGGCAGCGGCGGAGGCTTCCGCGAGTACCCCGGCTCGGTCATGGGCCAGATAGCCGCGCTCCGCCAGGCGCTCTCCGACGCCCGCTTCGCCGCCAGCCAGTTAGATGCCTACGAGAAGAACCCATCCGGCAGGCAGCGCCCGCCCGTCAGCCGGGCGCTTCTGGCGCTTCGGCCCGTGCTGGAGAAGAAGCTCCCGCTGGTTTTAAAGGTCAGTGGCGCACGCGAGATCGAGCGGGCGCTGGCGCTGAGCCACGAGTTCGGCCTGACCCCGGTCATCGACGGCGGCGCGGAGTCGTACCGGATCATCGAGAAGCTCAAAGCAGCGAAAGCCTCTGTGTTTCTGTCCCTGGACGGCCTGACTCCCCCGACTCCGGGGCCGCAGAGTGCGGACGAGAAGCCGACGCTTCAGAGCCTTCGGAGCCGGGCGCTGGCACCCACGAGCGCCGCACAGCTTCAGAAAGCCGGAGTGCCGTTCGCGCTCACGACCGACAGGCCCGACGGCATGCTCAAGAACGCCCGCCGCGCTATCGCCGCCGGGCTGAGCGAGACCGACGCGCTGGCCGCGCTCACGGTGACGCCCGCAAAGCTCCTCGGGATCGAGCGCGAGGCCGGGACACTGGAGCCGGGCAAGCTCGCAAATATTATTGCGATTGAAGGCGAGTCGCTGTTCTCGCCCAAAGCGAAGCTCAAAAAAGTTTTTGTGGATGGCGACCCGGTGATTCTGCCGTCGTCGTCAGGTGCAAGTGGAGCTGCCCCGACGCCTGGCAAGAGCGATCCGGCGCTGGACATCAAAAAACTGCTCCCGCCGGGCGTCACGCCGGAGATGGCGCTCCAGTTTCTGAAGGCCGACCCGGACGCCGCAAAGCCGTTTCTCCCTGCTGGCGTCACGCCCGAGCAAGCCATCGCCGCCCTTGAGGGAAAGGGGAGTGGGGATGGGGGAGTGGGGAGTGGGAAGACGGAGAAACCCGCCGATGACGCCATCGCGGCTCCGCCCGCTGTGGGCGCGGGACTCGTTCCGCCGCTGCCGCCCGCGCTGCCTGCAAGCTTTGTGATCCGGGGCGCGACCGTCTGGACCAGCGGACCCGCCGGGGTTTTGAAGAGCGCCGATGTCTACGTGAAGTCTGGCAAAGTCAGTGCCGTCGGTATGAACTTACGAGTTCCGGGCGGGACGCTCGAAATCTCCGGCGCGGGCAAGCATGTCACGCCAGGCATGATCGACTGCCACTCCCACACCGCTGTTTCCGGCGGCGTCAACGAAGGCAGCAACATCGTGACCGCCGAGTGCCGGATTCAGGACGTTCTGAACCCCGACGACGTGAACATCTACCGGCAGCTTGCGGGCGGAACGACGGCGGCCAACGTGCTGCACGGCTCCTCGAACGCCATCGGTGGGCAAAATGCGACCGTCAAGTGGCGCTGGGGCACGGATGCCGACGGGCTTCTGCTCAAGGGTGCACCGCAGGGCATCAAATTTGCCCTTGGCGAGAACCCGACCCGCTCCAACGGCGATCTGCCAAATGACAGTGCTCCGCGCTACCCGATCAGCCGGATGGGGGTCGAGCGGGTGATCCGCGCCCGGTTTTTAGCCGCCCGCGACTACCGCCGAAAGCAAAAGTCGGGCGAGCCGACTCGCACGGACTTTCAACTGGAAGCCCTCGCCGAGATCTTAGAAGGCAAGCGACTGGTTCACTGCCACTCGTACCGCGCCGATGAGATTCTCATGATGATCCGGGTCGCCGATGACTTCGGGTTTAAAATTGCAACGTTCCAGCACGTTTTAGAGGGCTACAAAGTCGCCGACGAGCTGGCCGCGCACGGTGCGGGCGGCTCGACGTTCGCCGACTGGTGGGGCTACAAGATCGAGGCCTACGATGCCATCCCGCAGAACGGGGCGATGATGACCCGCCGGGGTGTGACCGTCAGCTTCAACTCCGACGACAATGAGCTGGCCCGAAGGCTCAACCAGGACGCCGCAAAAGCCGTCCGGTGGGGAAATTTAAGCCCCGAGGATGCCCTGAAACTCGTCACGATCAACCCGGCGAAGCAGCTTCGTATCGACTCCATGACCGGCTCACTCGAAGGGGGCAAGGACGCCGACCTCGTGCTCTGGTCGGGCGATCCGCTCTCGCCCCTCAGCCGCGCCGAAAAAACCTTTGTCGATGGCAAGCTCTACTTCGACCGCGAGGCCGATCTCGCCGCCCGCAAAGATTTAGACGCCGAACGCGACCGTCTGAACCTCGCGCTGAACCCGAAACCGGCTACAAAGCCTGCGACGGCGGTTGTCGGGGCACCGATAGACAATGGCCCGAGGGCGATGGTGAGCAAGAACCCGCCGAGCCTTCCGAACCCGAGCGACCCGGTGACGGCGCTGGTCGGGGCGACGCTCCATCCGGTGAGCGGGCCGACGGTTCCCGGTGGCGTCGTGCTGATCCAGAGCGGACGGATCATCGCCCTTGGAGCCGCCGATACCGTGCCGATTCCTCGCGAAGCCAGCCGGGTCGAGCTTGCTGGAAAGCATCTGTGGCCGGGGCTGTTCGACGGCAATACCAGCGTCGGGGTGAACGAGATCGGCTCCCGGCGCGAGACGCAGGACAACGCCGAGCAAGGCACGTTCCAGCCCGAGCTGAAACTCGCTCACGTCATCAATCCCGACGCCGAGACCCTGCGTGTCGCCCGCGCCGAGGGGGTTCTCGCGAGCTTCCTGATGCCCGGCGGCGGGACGCTCTCGGGGATGGGCGCACTGATCCAGCTCGATGGCTGGACCTGGGAGGAAATGACCCTCGATGCCCAGGGCGGCCTCGCCGCGACGCTCCCCGGCTCCGGTGGACGGCGCTTCGGAGAATTGGGCCACCTCGATGACGCCGAGGACGCGCTCTGGCGTGCAGGGCGTCAGGCTCCTGTGGCTCCTCCCGCCAGCGCGGACTCGGACGCCGCCCTTCAGCCGCTCAACGACTTTCTCGACGAAGCCCGGCGCTACAAAAAAGCACGCGAGGCCGAAAAGCCCGGCGCGCCCGCCCACGACATCGACCCGAAGTATGAAGCCATGCTCCCGGTTCTGAACGGTCAGGTTCCGCTCTGCATCCGCGCCGACTCGAAAAAGCAGATCGAGACAGCGGTCGGCTGGGCGAAGAAACAGGCTTTTGCGCTGGTTATCGTCGGCGGAAGCCAGGCCGATGAAGCCGCCGAGCTACTGGTCCGCGAGAACGTCCCGGTGCTTCTGGGCCACGTCCTCGAACTTCCCCGTCGCATCGACGCGCCCTACGACGATGTCTTCACGCTCCCCGGACGGCTCGCCAAAGCGGGCGTCCGGTTCGCGCTCACCAGCGGCGGCGACAACGAAAAAGTTCGAAATCTTGCCCACCACGCGGCGATGGCGGCAGCGTTCGGGCTTTCCAGAGACGACGCGCTGAAAGCCATCACGCTCTGGCCCGCGCAGATTCTCGGGATGGAGAGTCGCCTCGGCTCGCTCGAAGTCGGGAAAGACGCGACGCTGTTCGTGACCGACGGCGACGTTCTGGAGCTGAAAAGCCAGGTGCTTGCCGCCTGGGTGCAGGGCAAGCCGCTGGACCGCACCAGCCGCCAGAGCATTCTCTACGCCCGCTGGCAAGCCCGCCCCAAAAAATGAAACTCGGGACTTGTGTATTACGAGGGATTGAAATCCCTCGCTGGGGGCGCTTTGCGCCGAACGTCCTCCGGACGAAAAAACAAATCCGTCCGAAGGACGTTCGGCAACTTGTTGCCTTCAGCGAGACAATTCATTGCCTCGGGTCGGTCCGATGAAAATCGGCACACGCGGGTCGAAGCTGGCGCTGTGGCAGGCGCACTGGGTGGCCGGTCAGCTTCGCGAGAAGTTTCCGTCGGAGCCGGTGGAGATCGTGGTGATCTCCACCGAGGGCGACCGCTCGCAAGTTTCTCAGATGCCGCTGAGCCAGGCCGCCGGGCGCGGGGTCTTTGTCAAAGACATCGAAGCTGCGCTGCTTGCGGGGGAGATCGACACGGCGGTTCACTCGGCCAAAGACATGCCGTCGTCCGACACCGACGGCACCGTGATCGCGGCCTTCTGCGAGCGTGGCGACCCGCGCGATGCCCTGATCTCGCCGAAGTACCAGAGCGTCGCGAACCTGCCCGAAGGCGCGACGGTCGCGACAGGCTCGGCCCGGCGGATCGCCCAACTCAAAAGCCTGCGCCCGGACTTAGAGTTTATCGAGCTGCGCGGCAACATCGATACCCGCCTGCGAAAGCTTGACGAAGGAGCCGCCGACGCGCTTGTGCTGGCGTTTGCGGGGCTGCATCGGCTGGAGCTGGGCGGACGCATCACTGAGGCCATCGACCCGGAGGTCTGCCTGCCGCAAGTCGGCCAGGCCTGCGTCGCGGTTCAGACAAGAGCGGATGATTCCGCAAACGGTCGGCTGCTCTTTGAAGCCTGCGACCACGACCAGACCCGGCGCGAAGTGATCTGCGAGCGCGCGTTTCTGGCGCGGCTTGGCGGCGGCTGCACCGCTCCGGTTGCGGCCTACGCGATCACGTCCGACCGGTTTCTCTATCTCTTCGCCCTCGTCGCAAGCTTGGACGGCAAGAAAATAATCAAGACCCGCGCCAGCGGCCACTCCTCTGACCCGTTTTCTATCGCCCAGCTCGCCCACGACGATCTCAAAAAGCGCGGCGCGACCGCACTGTTAGGCTAAAACAAAAAAAGGTGCCGCCAGAGGCGGCACCGAGTTGTGCAAGACAGAAGATTGACTATTTACTCCATACGGGCTGCGTACTATTTCGTGTCAAAGGCGTAAGAAGTGTGCCTAAGGTTGCAGATGGATCACTGGTTTGTCTTAAGTAAAGCGCAAGCGGGCCGACTCTCGAGTGATAAAGAATATACTTGCTATCGGGTGAATAACAAGGCCGCTCATCATCTTGTAAACCATTGGTATGAGTTTGTATCTGGGTTCCGTTAGAAGCAAGCATAGAGAAAATCGTCCAGACCGTGCCGGTTGTTCCTATTTTTGCCTGATAGATGATTCGATTGCTACTGGGATTCCAGTTCGGTGCTTCATCGCTTCCAAGATTTGGTGTTAGCGGTGGACTAATTTGTGTACCATCCGGATTGATTGTATAGATGTCGAAGTCACTGCCACCAGAAAGGCGGTTGGAAGCGAAAGCAATTCGCAAACCATCAGGAGACCATGCCGTGTTTTTGTTAGTAGTACCAGCAAGAGTGCTGTTAGTAATATTTACAGGAATTCCGATGGAAGGTGTAATATCTTGGACGTAGATATTAGTAATGGTTCCTGAACGACGAGCAAAAGCAATCTTTTTTCCGTCATTGGACCAGGTTGGGTCTGTATCTACATCGGTACCCGGTGGAGTCGTCAGTTGAGTGGTGTTGTTTGTCGTCAGATTAATCAGGTAGATGGCCGTTCTTGTGCCTCCCAGTCGGTCTGATTGAAAGATAGCCAGATTGGAGTCTACGGGGGATATCGCCAGTCCTTGCTCTTGATATACCGCAGTGTCAATGGGGTGTGGCAGTGGCGAGGAGAAATCGGCTGCCGTGGGGGCCTGCCCCGCCGGGATACTGACCGAGGCTATCTCTTTATTTGCAGGAAAGAAAGTATCCGTTACAAAGAGAATGCGAGTCGGATTACCGCCGCCACCGCCACCGCAGCCTGTGAGGAGGGGCGAGAAAGCGACGAGTGCCGCTCCGCCACAGAGAGTCGAGAGGCCCAGAAGGCCCGTGAGAGAGAATCGTCGTGTCATTTTTCCTGTTGCTCCAAACGTTGATGAGCAAGAGGATACCGGTGATTTTTAGTTGGTGACAGACGTAAAAGGGGGTATTTTTAGGGGTTAGCGCTTCTTCTTGCCGCTGACCGTGCTAAGCGGGTCGGGGGCGGTCTGCTCAAACGTCGCAGAGAGAAATCCCCAGACGAAGAACGCCAGAAGCCCGACGCTCAAACCGATGGCTCCGTAGCGCCGTGTGCCCTTGGGAAAGCAAAGAAAAAGGAACGCGGTCAGGACGACGTACCACATTCTCTGTGGCTGCTCCGGGCCGTAGTAGTACACGGCGTACTCTTTGACCTTGTCGAAAACTTCCTGAACCTTCTCCATAATAGCTGCATTGTCGGCTATTTTGCTTGGGATTTGGAGGGTCAGCGCAGAAGCTCGAAGGTTAGCTCGACAGGGTAGAAGACGCCACCGAACGGAGACGTGACGAGCATCGTCCCGCCGGGGCCGATCTTTGCCTCACAGACAACCGCGCGCTCGGTCGCCTGGAGAATCGGAGTTCGGACCAGCGCCCCGTTGAGCGTCCCGACCAGGCCCGACTGCCCCCCGCGCGGCGAGAAGCTCACCCGCACCCGGCTCCCGACAGGGGCGTCTAACTTGAAGGCGTAGATCATCCCGTAGCTGCCGTCCATGCGCGAGTCCAGGCCGCTCTCGGGTTTTCCAATTCGGTAGGTCTGTCTCGGGTTGGTTCTGCCGAGCGGAATTTCTACGTCGCACCGGGGCGTATCGATCAGCATAGTTTGTGCGCCCGGCACGAGCGCGTCGTTGTTGCCGACGTAGAGCGCGAGCTTGGCGCGGGTCTTTGCCGTGAGAGTCAGCACTCCCGAGGCCACATCGCGCTGGCCGAGCCGGTACGAGAACCGCGCGGTGCCGTCCTGGGCCAGAAAGGGGGTGTCGCGGCGGTTGAAGTAGCGGGCCATCGCCTGCTCGCCCGCGCTCGGCGGGTCGTCGGTGGGGTCGGCGAGTCCCTGCCGGGCCGTGAACGCCAGCGGCCCGGCGCTGATCCCGCTGAGCGCCACGACGAACTCGGTGCTGCGCCCGGTCTCGTTGCGGTAGTGATAGAAAACCTGGTACGTCTTGCCCGGCTCCAGGTACGCGCTCGCCAGCACCCCGCGCGAGCGAACCCGCTCGGGCTGGTTGCAATAGATCAGCCGATCCTGTGCCCGAGCCGCAGGCAGGGCCAGCAGTACGACGAAAAAAAGAAAAATTGCTCTCACGATTAGTTGCCTGACTCTTGTACCGTGCCTCAGGTCGTTTGTCTACCCGGTATCTCTGCCGGGAAGGGAACTTTGGAGGTGCTTTGATTGTAGAAAATGTATGGGCATGCAGATTCTGGTGCCGGGCGACCCGTCGCTGACCGTCGCGATGGCCGACAGCATCGTCAATTTTTTTGAGTGGGTTCTGGTAAAAGACGTCTCTCCTGCCGCACAGACGCGGCTGCGAAAGGTCGTGGTGCGCTACTGGAAAGATCCAAAGCAGCGTCCGGGCTTCCAGCAGATTCTTCGGGCCGAGATCCAGCGCCAGCGGGCCGACCCTATCGAGCAGGAGGCGACCCGTGAGCAGCTCGCCCCACAGACCATCGCAACGCTGAAAGCTCTGGCGAAGATCGACCCCGACGCTGCCTGGCTGTTGACTCTTCCGGGCAAGAAACCGACGATGACAGCGGCACCCGCCGCGCCGATAGAAAAAAAACTGGCACCGGGCGATCCGCCGCTGACCGATCTCTTCGTGGGCGACTTGATCGGGTTTTTCAAGATGGTCCTGAAGATTTCGTTTGCGCCGGAGCAACGTGCCGAGTTTACGCGCCTGCTGATCGCCGAGTGGAGCGACTCGGCGACGCGCCAGAGCGCACTGGAGTTGATCCAGATCTGGCGGCAGCGCGAGACGATCAAGCCAGGCGATATGCCCGATCTGATTCGCCAGCAGGAGATCCAGCTTGGCAAGGCGCTCCCCGAGGCGGCAAAGCGTAGCCGCACCGCCGCCTGGCTCCTGAGCGCCTACGAAGCCGCCCGAAAAAGCCGCCCCGACGCCCCGACCGCCGCCGAGCGGGGTAGCTCTGGCGTCGTGCTGGTGCCGTCCGGTGGACGACTCAGTGCGCGTCCGGCCCTGACGCAGGGGCGAGCGAACTACTACATCCGGCATTTTTCCTATCTCCTTGAGACGCCGCTGAGCGCCCCGCAGCGCACCGAGCTTCAGGAGCGGCTAATCGCGGCCTGGAAGCGCACCGACAGCGACCAGATGCCCGGCGCACTGGAGGCGCTCCAGCAGTGGGACTCGTCGATCTACGACTGGGACGCCGCCTCGGCCTGGGGTAGCGGAAGCTACCGGATGCCCGAGAGCCTCCGCCAGGCCGGGGAGAAAGAGACTATCGTGCGTCTGAGAAAGCAGCTCGCGGACGCCGATGCACGCTGGGTTGTGCGCGTCTACGACGATGCGCGTCGCCCGCTCGACCTCGCGGTGCCCGAGGTCACTCTGCCGCTGTGCCGGAGTTTCGCGACGGCGATTGTCTTCATGACCAACGAGATCCAGGGCTACCGGGCCGCCGAGCTGACCGAGGGCTTTGAGAAAGTCATTCGGAAGAAAGTGCTCGCGGAAGCAAAAAAAATCTCGCCTGCTCAGCGTGCCCGACTTGCGCTGTTTCCACGCGACTGGGCACAGGTCGAGTCGGACTGGGAGCACCTGGATAGCTGGGGCAAAGAAGGTCTGCGTGCGCAGTGGGCGGCGTTGCTGGTACCTTATTTTCCTGAACTGAAGACCATGGGCCAGCTCCGCCAGAAGCGCTACGATGCCTACCAGGCCGCCCAGAAATCCGACTGGGACCGACTGACGGCGGCGCAGGCCGAGGCTCGCTTCGCCCGCGAGACGAAGCGAATGGAGGCGCAGGCAAAACGCGACGATAGGCGCTTTGCCATGCAGGATCGCATGGAGATGGATCGCCACGCCACGGCGATGAACATCATCAGTAATCTGGGGCCGGGAAACTGGCATTATTCCGTGCGTTACTGAGGCTTTTTGAAAGAGTTCTGAAAGGATCGCGGCGTAGACTGGACTATGTTGCCACTTCTGATTTCTCAGCCCGCCCTCGTCGCCTCTGCGCCCTCACTCCAGGCCGAGACCCCCGCCGAGATTATTGCTCTTCGCCATGACTACGCCGAAGACTTGCTGTGTCTGTTCTCCTGGGCACTGGACATCAAGTTCACCGACGCTGAGAAAGCTCGGTTTATCAAAGAACGCGAGCTGGAGTGGGAGTCGGGAAATAGCAACTGGCAATGTCAGTTCATCGGGCATTACTGGGCGCTGCTTACTCTGCCTAAAGAGGCTGTTTCTGGAAACAAAGATGCCAACAAAAAAGAAATCACGGACTTTATTGTTGCCAATGCAAAAGCGGGCCAGCCAGACTGCATCTGGATTCAAAAACGCCTCGGGCAGGACGACGAAATAGAGGAACTACCCCTCTCCAAAGCCCGCCGTGCGCCGCTGGAGAAGATGTCGTTCGATACCGCAATCGATTCGGTGCCAGTGACGTTTATTGGTACGACGATTCAGGCTAAGCTGACCGTTCTTGATGTGGCTAACTGTCTCCACAAGGTCTCTTTGATGCTCCAAACGCCGTTCACGCCCGAGCAGCGCCAGGAGTTCGTCGAGCGGGCCAAGAAACACTGGCGTAAGCACCGGGAAGACTGGAGTAGTAGCTCTACGTCGCCCAATCAGAATCCGTTCAGTTATGTGAATAATAGCGCGAATTATTTTGTTTATAAATATGATTTGAAGCATAACGAAAAAGAAATACGCTCCTACACCGAGCGTGGCGAGCGGGATTCGGTCTGGCTCATGAAAATCTATGACAATGCCTGGCATCGAACTCCATTGATTGCGTCTGAGCCAGGGCTGAGCCGAAGAATTATCAGTGATTACACAGCGCTTCAGGCTGCTCGACTCAATGAGATTCTGGGTAGCAAAGCGGTGATTGCCGACGTACCTACAATTATTAAAATGCAAAAAGAGATCGTCACAAAGTGGCCCACGTACTCTCCGGCAAAGCGCGAGAACATCTTAAGGTCTCCCCGAGAGTTATCCAGTTTCTATCAGGTTTATCCGCATTTTACGCCCCTGTATCAAGAGCATCAAAAATATCTCTGGAGCAAAGAAATGGTAGCTTCGATGCCTGCCCTGAAGCCGATTGTGGAGGCTCGTGCAGCCGAGTTTGTTCGAATTGCCAAAAAGAACCCGAACTGGAAAGAAGAGATGGAGCAGAACAATCAGGCGGCGTTCAATGCATTTCTTCAAAAAAATGAAGAACAACACCAGCGCCTGATGAAAATGATGGACAGAATATACGATTCTACGGTCTTCAGTGGCAAGATGAATGCGATTAACAACGCGATTCTAAGAGCGCCAGCGGGAACCACGGTCCATATCGATATTCGGCCTTGAGAAAGGGTAAAAAATGAAGCTTTATCCTATTATTGCACTGGCCTCTGTTTTAGCGTTGGCTTCTGTGGCTCACGCACAGCTTCCCACAGAAATTGCCGCGCAGAGCCGCGACGATGCCGAAGACCTGCTCTGTTTGTTCTCCTGGGCGCTGGACATCAAGTTCACTGATGCCGAAAAAGAAAGATTCGTCAAAGAACGAATGCTGGAGTGGGAGTCGGGCGACAACGGCTGGCAGAGCGCGTATCTTGGGGATTACTGGGAGATGCTCGTGACGGCTCCCCAAGATCGTTCCGGCAGAAAAGGTTACTTAAAGCGGTTTCTTCCGGAGCTTGTGCTCTCCGGTGCCAGGGCCGCTCAGCCCGAAATGATCTGGATTCAGAAACGGCTTGGCGAGGACGACGATGTCGAGGAGCTTCCCGTTTCGGGTGCGCGTCGTACGCCGCTGGAAAAAAGGGAGCCGCGCGAGATCGTCGATACAAAGGAACTCGGTGGTGATTCCAGGCTTTTTTTGCGAGCGAAAGATGTTGCTGACTGTCTCAAACGGGCTACAGAGATGTTTGAAATCTCTTTTACACTTGAACAACGTGCTGAATTTTTAGAAAGGGCAAAAAAACACTGGCGAAAGAACCACGAAGACTGGGGAACATCGAGTTTCAGTAAAACGGCGTTTGGCTATCTACACAGTGATTCAGATTTCATGGTCTACAGGAGCGATCTCGACCGAAATATCAAGAAGCTCCGAGAGTTTGCGGAGCGAGGTGACCGCGACTCTCTCTGGTTGCTGAATATCTACGAAAATTCCTACCAGCGGCAGCCTTTGATTCCGACCGAGCCTAAACTCAGCCGAAAGATCGTCGCTCAGTACGGCATGCTCCGGGCAATGCAGATCAACGAGGTCGTCGGGCGAAAGGTGGCGTTTTCCGACATCCGTTCACACGCCAGAATCGTCAAGGAAGTCGTCGCGAAGTGGCCCACATTTTCTGCGGCGAAGCGTGCGATGATTCTGGATGCGCCACAGGGGCTCTACCGAATTAACAACACCTATTCGCACTTCACTCCTCTGTATCAGGAGTACCAGAAGCATCTCTGGGGCCAGGACATGGTTGTATCCATTCCCAAGCTCAAGCCGCTCGTTGAGGCACGCTCCGCCGAGTTCGCCCGAATCGCAAAGAAGAACCCGAACTGGAAAGCTGAGATGGAAGCGAATAATCAGGCGGCGTTCACTGCGTTTCTCCAGAAGAATGAAGAAGCCTTCCAGCGCCAGATGAAGGCCATGGATCGAATGTACGACTCGATTGTCTTCAGCAACAAGATTTCCGCGATCAACAATGCGATCTTGCGGGCACCCGTCGGCACTGAGGTGCGAATCGACATTCGGCCCTGAGCCTGTTACACTGGCGGCAATGAAGAAAGTCGTCTCTCTGTCGCTGGGGTCCAGCAAGCGCGACAAGACCGTCACGGTGGAGCTTCTGGGCGAGACGTTCGAGATCGCCCGAATCGGCGTGGACGGCGATCAGGTGGAGTTTGTGAAGCGTCTTAAAGAACTCGACGGCACGGTGGACGCTATCGGGTTTGGGGGGATGGACCGCTATCTGTTCTCCGAGGGCAAGCGCTACGAGTTCGCCGCCGCAAAAAAGCTCTTAGTCGGCGCGACGAAGACTCCGGTTTTAGACGGCTCCGGCCTCAAAAACACCCTGGAGCGAGAGACGATCAAGCGCCTCGCAGACAGCGGAACCGTCGATTTCAAGAACGCCAAAACCCTGATTGTTTCTGCGGTGGACCGGTTTGGAATGGCCGAAGCCCTGATCGCGCAGGGCGGCAAGCTCTGCTTCGGCGACCTGATGTTTGGCCTGGACCTCCCCCTTGCGATTCAAAACCCGGCGACGTTTAAGATCGTCGCGCGGACCATGCTGCCCGCCGTCGTACACATGCCGCTCTCGATGCTCTACCCGATGGGCGAGAAACAGAATCAAATTGTTCCCAAATGGAGCAAGTGGTACGCCTGGGCCGATATTATCGCCGGAGATTTTCTCTATATCCGCCGCCATATGCCAGAGAATCTTCAGGGAAAAACAATTCTAACCAATACAACCACAGAAACCGACATCGAAGAACTCAAAAAGCGCGGCGTTGCTCGATTGATCACCACAACGCCCAGTTTCGACGGGCGTAGCTTTGGTACCAACGTCATGGAAGCCGTGCTCACCGCGCTCCACGATGGCCGGGCGCTCACCGAGGCCGAGTATTTAGAAACGTTGAAAAAGCTCGACTGGAGTCCGTCGGTTACGCAGGTCGGCGCGGCAGCGGGTCCGTAAACGAACCCGCTGCCCGAGAAAAGCACCCTGAAGGGCGCTGCAAACCATAGCCCACCGGATTGTTTTTCGCAGGGGGGCCGGGTAAGCAGAAGCTAATTGGCCGGGTTATACCGAACCCACCCCCTCCTCGTTCCTCCTCGGACCCTCACACCCAGCCGCTGGGTACCCGCCGCGAAGGGAGGGCGAGGCGCAGTGAGGAACGAACGAAGCACTCGGGTGGGTTCGAAGCACTCGGGTGGGTTCGGTGTAACCCAAGTTACAAATATTTGCTTACCCAGCGGCTGGGTGCCTCCTTGAACTCCTGCAGTGGGTTCATTGATGGACCTGCTGCTCTGCCTGCTGGTAAAATAGAGTTATGGAGCGATTTGCTTTCATCATCCACCCGATGGACCCGCGCCGTGATCTGGCGCGCATCAACCCGCTGGCGGCAGCTCTCCCCGATGCTGCTGTCGAGCTGGCGTACACGAAGATTCCGCCGTTTGTGGCAAGCCGGATCGTCGGGATCAAGAGCAAGACCGGGGCCGAGGCCGAGGGCTGGTTCATCGCCTGTCCGATGACGCCCAGGCAGCTCTTGAACTGGCCGCCCGAGGACGTCTACGCGACCCTGCTCAAGTGTTGCGAGGTGGCGCAGGAGCGCGGCGCGAAGCTGATCGGCCTCGGCGCACTCACTTCCGTGGCGGGCGACGGCGGCATTACCCTGGCGACCCGGACGCCGCTCGCAGTGACCACGGGCAACTCCTACACCGTCGCCACTGCCGTCGAGGGCGCGCGGCGCGGCGCGGCCCTGATGGACGTCGCCATCGGAGACGCCAACGTCGCCGTGGTCGGAGCGGCGGGCAGCATCGGCCACACCTGCGCCCTGCTTCTCGCGCAGGACGCCAAGAAAATCACGCTGATTGGGCGCGACACCCGAAAGCTCGTCCCCATCGCCGCCGAGATCGAGGCACGCGGTGGGCGGGTCGAGATCAGCGGGAACGTCGCCGAGGGGCTCAAAGACGCCGACGTGATCGTCACGGTTACCAGCGCCGCCGATGCCATCGTGCACCCGAAGATGCTCGCGCGCGGTGCAGTCGTGGTCGATGTCGCCCGGCCTCGCGACGTGAGCGTCAAGGTTGCCCGCGAGCGCCCGGACGTTCTCGTCATCGAGGGCGGGCTGATCGACGTTCCGGGGAACCTGCGCCTGCCCGCCACGAACCGCCACGGCGAAGACAAGCCCGACGCGCCCGATTTCTCGTTCGGGTTCCCGCCCGGCACGGCGTATGCGTGCATGTCCGAGACCATGATTCTGGCGCTCGAAGGCCGCTACGAGAGCTTCACGCTGGGAAAAACCGTGAGCGTCGCGCAGGCCGAAGAGATCTCGCGCCTCGCCGAGAAGCACGGCTTCAAGCTGGGCGGCTTTAGAAGCTTCGAGAAAGCTGTCACCGACGAGACCATCGCCGCAATCCGTATTGCCGCCGGTCGTTCCCCGAAACCGAAATTCCCGCCCACATAAACGTGGGCGTCTAAGGGCTTCGCCACGAAGTCGCTCCGCGACATGCCAAATTAGATTTGTCGCGGAGCGACTTTGTCGAACGCAGTTCGCCCAGACGCCCCGGTTCATCGGGGCGGCGCGATAGAATTAGACTATGCCTGCAACGTCTCTGGATCAGATCGTCAACTTGTGTAAGCGTCGTGGTTTTATCTTTCCTGGCTCGGAGATATACGGCGGGCTTCAGGGAACGTACGACTACGGCCCGCTCGGTGTGGAGCTGAAGAACAACCTCAAGCGACTCTGGTGGAAGCACAACGTCTACGAGCGCGACGATATGGAAGGAATCGAGACGGCGCTTCTCACCAATCGGTTCGTTCTGCGCTACTCCGGCCACGAAAAAGGCTTCTCCGACCCGCTGATCGACAACAAGATCACCAAAAAGCGGTATCGGTTCGATCACTTGCTCAAAGAACAGACGCCCGAGGTTCTGGACGCTATTGCGACAAGTTTCGGTATTGCTCGCTCAAGTGATCTGGATACGTTTGTCGATGCACTTCTGGAAGACCCGGCCAAAGCCCAATCAGCCCTTCTTGCCTCAAAAGTGGTGGACACCGAGGGCGGCAAGCCGGGGGATTGGACCGAGCCGCGTCAGTTCAACTTGATGTTCAAAACTCAGGTCGGGCCGGTGTCCGACGACGAGAACTTTGCGTATCTGCGACCCGAGACGGCTCAGGGGATGTTTGTGAACTTCAAAAACGTGCTGGATGCCACGAGCCGGAAGCTTCCGTTTGGAATTGCACAGCAAGGCAAGAGTTTTCGCAACGAAATTACCCCGAGAAACTTTATTTTCCGAGTGCGCGAACTTGAGCAAATGGAAATAGAATACTTCGTGAAGCCCGGTGAAGATGAGCGGGTTCATGAAGAGTGGATTCAGGACCACACCGACTGGTGGGTGAACGTTGTGGGGCTGGATCGAAATAAATTCAAGCACTTTGAGCACGTAAAGCTTTCTCACTATTCCAAGCGAACCGTGGATATTCTCTACGAATTCCCGACACTCGGTTTCGACGAATTAGAAGGAATCGCCAACCGCACGGACTGGGACTTAGGCTCGCACAGCCGCGCTCAGGACACGCTCCCGCTCTCGGACAACACGCGCGAGAAAGCGATGAAGAACGAGCACTCGGTCGAGAAGCTCACGTACTTCGACCACGAGACGAATAAACATATCGTTCCGTTTGTCATCGAGCCTGCGGCGGGCGTGGACCGGGGCGTTCTGGCGGCGCTGTGTGAAGCCTACGATGAAGAGCTCCTGGAGAACGGCGAGACCCGGATTGTTTTAAGACTGAAACCGGCGCTGGCTCCGATAAAAGTGGCCGTTCTGCCGCTGGCGAAGAACAAGCCTGACATTGTGGGCAAAGCCAAAGAAATCAAGAAGCACTTGATGGGCCAACTGGGAATGCGAGTGGTCTACGACGACACGGCGGCTATCGGAAAACTCTATCGCCGCCAGGACGAAGCCGGGACTCCGTTTTGCATCACTGTGGACTACGACACGCTCGGGCAGTCCAGAGACGGTTCCACGGAGCTTTTAGATACCGTCACCGTGCGAGATAGAGACACGATGGCGCAAGAGCGAATCGCTATCGCCGATCTGGTGAATTATCTGCGAGAAAGGCTGCAATAAATGATCGTCGTTTGGGGAGTACACCGTTTTTCACGCAAAGTGGCAGGCTATCGCAACGATTTCTGCCAGAACTGCCGTCAGAACCAGGTTGCCGAGTGGTGGCGCTCGTTTAATGTCGGGCATCTGTACTGGATTCCGCTGATTCCTCTGGGAACGCGCTATGCATGGCATTGTTCGGTCTGTGGAATCGATCCGCATGCCCGCGTCGAGAGTAGCAAGGGCTTCAAGGTCTTCGTAGCCGGGTTTTTCTTGCTCCTGGCGATGCTGGCGCTTGTCGGTGCGGTGGTCGCCTCGGCAAATCTATCTCCTGATTTCTTCAAGCGCTCCGATGCGCCGAGCCTCTGGATCGCGGTGCTGGTCGGGTTGGTGTGCGGGGGCGGCTCGCTGCTCTGGCTGAAGTTCTCCTCCAGCCCGCCTGACCTGAGCGAGCAGCTCCAGAGGGTGCCCCGACTGTCGTCGGAGCAGTGCCACTACTGCAAAGGAAAGCTTGACGCGGAAGGCCACTGCGCCGGGTGCGACGTGACGCACTTCCCGCTGGAGTTCGCTTGAACCCGCCAGGGAGCAACCTTGATCTGGACCGGTTCGTCGCGCGGCTGGTGCTCTGGAAGCGCCCCGACGATGTGGTGACGCTGAAAGACCCGGTCCGAAAGCTGCCGCTGACGGCGGTGGTGTGCGCCAACAACCGGCCCGATCTGCTCGCCAGGCTCATCAAAGCGGGCGCGGTTCACTCGCTTCGTGAGGCGCTGCGCTTCGCCACGGACTTCAACGCCACGGAGTGCATCGAAGTTTTGCGGGAGTCGGGCGTCGTCCCCCGGCCCCAATAATGGGGAGTCAACGACGATTCTGCCCTATTTGGTTCCCCGTTATCGGGGTTAGGGGTAAACACCCGGTAAAATAGGCGTATGTCGTTTGTCGCGCGGCTTGCAACCTGCCCGAAGACGCAGCTTTTGCTGTGTGCGGGCATGGCCGCGCTCGGGCCGAGCGTCGCGACGCACCTCGGACTCTCGGGGACGCTGACGGCGGCGCTGGGACCGTTGCTGGCCGGGCTGGCGACGCAGGGAGGCGTCGTGGCGGGGTCGGCGCTGGGCGAGTTCATCGGTGGGCGCGTCGAAGCGACGTTCGAGGAACTTCAGCAAAATCGCCCGGCACACAAGGTTCAGCAGACGCTCTCCGGGGCGGTGGGGCTGGCGCTGGCGGACCTGATCCGCGAGTTCTCCCACGATCACCCGGAACAAAAAGCGCTTCAGCAGATTGCAGGCAATGCCGCCGAGCGCTGGACGCTCCTGCCGTCGCCGCCGCTGGCCGATGAACTCTCCGCGCAGGCGTTTGCAAGCGCCGGGCCGCTCACGGAAGATTCTTTGCTGGCGCGGGTCGAGTGGCCGCAGGTGGTGCGCTTTCTCTGCCGGGACACGAGCGGATCGGGGCAGTCTACGGGAATTTCCCTGCGGCTCGCGGTGGGCGCGGGCACGGCGGACGCGCTCGCCGCGCATCTTGCCCATAACTTCCCCCGAGTCCTCCGAACCACGCTGCTCCGAAGCGCCTCGGGCGACACGGGCGCGTGGCGGCAGACGGTTCTCTACTTGCTGGCCGAACTGGTGCAAAGCGGGATTGGTGGGGGAGTCTCGAAAGCGGACTTGCACGCCGCCATCGAAGCGCAGCTCAAGCAGCTTCCGGCAACGCTCCTCGCCGAGCTGATCCCGCTCATCGCGCAGCTCAAGCAGTCCGATGCCGTTCTTGGCGAAAAACTGGACGCTCTCCTTCTGGAAGTGCGTGAGTCACGCGAGTTTCAGGAGAGCCGGACACTGTTTCTGGAAGAAGAGCTACGCCGTCAGTCACAGATGAGCCTCGAAGTGGTGCAGATGGCGCGGGATTTGTCTCAGAGCAAAGATGTCATCATAGAAGGACTGAAAGCGGAGAACGAATCGCTGAAAGGTAATCTGGCTGAGGCCAAGCGTAACTTACTTGCCGTGCAATCGCTGGCCGCAACTATCCCGCCGAGCGCTGACTCCTTCACCCTGGGTCTGCAAGCGCAAGCGACCGGCGACTTCCCGAAAGCCGCGCAGCATTTCCAGCGGGCCATCGGCGAGAAAATCGTCTCCCCGATCCGCGTCTACCTCGTGCAGATGCGAATGGCAAAGCATCAGGGAAAACTCATCGAAGCTGGAGACTGGGCCGAAAAAGCTGCCCAAGTCTGCCCCGACGAATTAGGCTGGCTTAGAGAGATTATAATCGTGTTGCTGGATGTGGGACACTTTCAGACTGCGTTACGCCCTTCTATTCAACGTGTCAAACTAAGTTTAAAAATGAAAGGAGAAGAACACCGCATAACACAGATGAGTATGAGTAATCTTGCTGCGCTATATTGTTTTCTTGGTCAGTTTGAGAATGCAAAAATATTTCAAGAAAAGACTTATAAACTTCAGTGTTATTTTCTTGGTGAAGAACATCCCGAAACGTTATTAAGTATGGTTAATCTTGATGCAACATATTGCTTTATTGGGCAACACGAGGAATCAAAAGAATTGTTAGAAAAAACAATAGAAATTCAAAGTCGAGTTCTTGGTGTAGAACACCCCGATACACTGATAAGTATAAGTAATCTTGCTACGACTTACCATGAATTGGGGCAGTTTGAAAAAGCCAAGAATCTGTTAGAGAAATCATATATTTCCATTTGTAGGGTACTCGGGGAAACGCATCCACATGCGCTACAAGCCAAGGAAAACCTGGATATTTGCCTGGCGGCTCTGGCGGGAACTTCGGGTGAGGCGAAATCCGTAGAAGAGGTACAGACGCCGGGTTCTGGGAACAAACCAATTTCTGAAGAAACTGGGGTTTCTCTTTCGGGAACCAGGATTTTTCGGCGGGGAACCAGAAGCGAACCTTCGGGGACCGCCGACGAATCATAGGGAACCACCAGCGAATGGCAGGGAACAGATAACGAAAGAAAAGGGACGATGATGGAAGAGCAGGTAACGGAAAAAACTCCACGGGCGACGCAGTACGCACTACAGGATCAGCGGGTGGCAGACTTTATCACCGAGTCCGCGCGGGAGATCGCGCAGATTCGGACCGATTCCGCGCTCGGGGAGAAGATGGCACCGCGCGGGTACGGCAGAGGCAAGCTGAGCGAGGGCGAGACATGCGCGACGAAAGCGCAAGGCTCGTTCAACGTGCGCCAGCAGAAGCTCGGCAAGAAAGAGCACGCATCCGACGAGAGCGAGAGCGCCGAAATCGACGCCCGAGACCTCGCCCACGACCTGCGCGAGACGATCCGCGCCCGGTTTCCCGGCTCCGCCGATAGAGTCGCGCTCGGCGTCGTGGGCAGGCTCCCGAAAGACGGTGAGACGTTCATCACCACGGTTCGGGCCACGATTGAGGCCGCCCGCAAAGCACCCTACGCCAGCGCCCTCGCCGCCATGGGCTACGACGCTGCCGGGCTGGACCGCGTGGAAGCCGCCCTCGCACGGTTTGCGACCGCCCGCAACGCCCATGCGCAGTCCACCCGTGAGGCCATCGCCGCCACCGCCACCCGCGACCAGGACTACAAAGAGCTACGCGCCTACATGACCGCCCTGCGCCGCATCCGCAAGCTCGCCGAACGGTAAGCACGTCCGGAGGACATCGCGGCGCGAAGCGCCCTTAGCGAGGGATTTCAATCCCTCGATCAAACGCCCCGGCCCCGCGCGGTCACCAGCCGCGAATCGGGGTGGGGAGCGGGTCGCCGCCGTCGAACAGGTCGGAGAACGCGACGATTTTCCGCTCGGCGGGTGTGAGAAAGAGATACCGGCAGAGGGCGAGCAGGGCGCTGCGCCGCTCCCGAAGGTTAGAAATCTCGCCGAGCATCTGAAGGCTCCGCGCCGGGTCGAGCGGGGCCATGGCGGTGGCGCACTCGGCCCGCTCGCTGTCGCTTGCCCCTTCGCGGCTCCAGGTTGCGCCGAGTAGCTTGCGGGCCTGAACCGGGTCGATCCGGGCGAGCCAGAACGCGCTCTCCGGTCCCTCGAAAGGCGCGGCTTTTTTCGCGAGGGCTTTTCCCAGCGCCGGGCTACTCTCAAACGCGACGGCGCAGATTCTGGCGCGGAGCATCGGGGCACGGCGATCTGTGGCAGTGAGCGCTTGCGTGAAGAGCGACTCCCGAAGCTTTCGGTCGGGCTGGCGCGTCGCGGCCAGCGCGAGCGCCCCGGTGCGGTGGGCCTGGTTTTTCACGCGCTGGCTGAGAGAGAAAGCAACCGACGGGCTGGCATGAGCAACGACGGCGCGGGCGGCCTGACACCAGGCGCGTGAGTTTTCCGCACGGGGCGTCGCTTTTTCCAGGCGGGCAAGCAGCTCGCCCGCGCGGGTGGGCGAGGTCGGGGCCAGCCGCTCGATCAGCGTGACCAGAAGATCCGCCCGACCAACCGTACTGTCTAAGAGTCGCTCGGCGCGGGCGTAGTCGCCCTGTGCCGCAAGCTGCCCGACCGCTCCGTCTAAACTCCGCCGTCCGCCTGAAATTAGCCGCGCGACATAAGAATCAGCCTGAGCTCCGAGTCGAAGCCGGGATGCCAGCGCGATCAGCTCGGCAAGCGTCGCGTCGCGCTGGGGAGCGTTGGTCCTGTCCGACGCTTCGAGGGCCGCAAGCTCCTGGAACAGCGCGAGCGCCGGGGCGCTCTGCTGGGCGTTGAGCATCCCGAAGACCAGCGGGCTACCGAGAAAGACGCGCATCCAGGGGTCCTGTGGCCCCTCGCGCCAGAGCGCAACCCCGCGCGAGGCGCACCAGAGCGGTTGCCAGCGGGCGGCGGCGGCAAAGACCTCGCGCAGGGCAGCCACGTCGTCGCGGCCTCGGGTCTGGAGTGCAGCCACACCTTCGCCCGGATCGACCATCGCCAGGAGCCGCGCGTGTCGGTCGCGTCTGCCCTCGGGGACGGTTTCCAGATCGGCCAGCAGCAATCGCCTGGCCTGGGAGAGAGCGTTTTCAGCTTGCATCTCTCCCAGCGTACCTGATCTATCGCCGCTTTCGGAGTCTCAGTGCGAGCAACGTCCCGCCGAGTCCGAGCAGGGCCAGGCTTCCCGGCTCGGGGACCGCCGAGGTGAACGCTTCGAGAGTCACGGTGTACCCGCCCGCGCCGTTGTCCCGAAAGAGAACGAACGAGTTGCCGGTGCTATAAAGCGAGTTCGCGTACGACGAAATTCGCCCGTCGGCATCGACGCCGAGGCCCGATGGAGGCACGGAGAAAACACTCGCCGACTGCCGAAGCCCGACCGTCGCGCCACTGAACGGAGCGTCCATTCCGTTGTAGGAGAACGCAATGTCGCCCGCCAGGAAGTTGAAGCCCTGAATCGTCGTACCAGCCCCGATCAGAAGCGCCTGCTGATGGTACACAAACGAGGCGATGCTGGCACGGTGGATATCCCAGGTGATCGAGTAGTAGTCTACCGTTTTCTTCTCGGTGACTGTGTCCCCGGCTTTGATCTGATAGTCGTCCCAGGCCGGGGCGATGCGCTGCGTGCCGCCTGTCGAAGCAGACCAGCCGACATCGTTGTTGGAGGAGTTGAAGGCACTGTTCACTGAGCCATTGGTCGAGACAAAGACGGAGGTGAGCGGGCTACCGAAGAAATTGAAGCTGAAGCCCAGGGCGCGGGCTGCCGTGCAACCGTTGTCCAGCTCGCCGGTCGCGCCGCCGCTGGTTATCGAGAAGAGAGAGTTGAGGCTGGTGCCTCCAGTGGGATCGACCAGGTAGGTCGCCGAAGCGCGTCTTCCCAAGCCCAGCCCGACCAGAAGCGACAACGAGAGAACAACGACAGCAGAGCGCATGGAAACCACCTTCAACGTGAGAACGGTGCCCGCATTATTCCCTGGATTGAGCCTCGCTGTCAAGAAGTTTTTTGGCACCCTGAAGCCAGCACGAAGATCGTGCGGCAAACACCCAGCCGCTGGGTAAGCAAGTATTTTGAAGTTGGGCTACACTCGAACCCACCCGGCCCCTCGAACCCACCCGGCCCCTCGAACCCACCCGGCCACTCGTTTCCCTCGTGTCCACCCTCCCTTCGCGGCGAAGGGAGGGCGAGGCGCAGTGAGGAACGAACGAAGCACTCGGGTGGGTTCGGTGTAACCCGACCAATTAGCTTCTGCTTACCCTCTGGGTGTTTCGTGCTCACTCGTCGTTCAGGGCTACAAGAAGAGCCTGGCGGCTCTCTTCGGTGCCCGCGCCGCCGTGATTGGCGTCGGCGAGGTAGAAGGCGCAGCGCAGGCCGCCTGCCCAGGTGGTGAGCCGGGCCGCGTGGATGTTCCAGCCGAGGGTCGAGAGGGTCGTCGCGAGGGCGTGGACGTTGCCCTCGCCCGGTGGCGTGGCGATGTCGAGCAGCAGCTCGTCGTCAGACTCGATGGCAAGATTGATCGAGCGAACCGAGGCGAGCGTCGGGACCGGGCGACGGCGGCGGGCGAGAAGTGCTTCGACAGTCTCTTCTCCCGAGAGAACCCGGCGCAGGGCGGCACCGACCTCGGCGCGCTGAGCACGCTCCAGCGGCTTCCCGAACGCGTCGATGTGTAGCGTGTCGATCACCACGGGGTCGGTCTCCGAAGGTCGGGTGAAGACCTGGGCGGCGTGCAGCGGAACCCCGAACGCATACAGAATTCCGGTGATCTTCGCGAGAAGCCCCGGCTGCGGGTCATCGTGGGCCACCAGCGTCAGCTCGGACTGGCTCAGCTTCGGCAGGGTGCGGAAGTCCGTCACGACGCCTCCTTCTTCCCCGGACGCCAGCGCACCGAGCATCGCCAGGTGCAGGCTGATGGTCTCGGGGGGCGTATTGAGCAGGTACGCGGCGGGCATCGCCTGGATATGGCTCTGTGCGGCATCAGCTTCGACCAGCGTCTCGCCTTTCTCGCCGGGGCTGGTCAGGCGCTTTCTCAGCCGCTCGCGCAGGGTGTCGAGGCGGCGCGCTTCGGCCTCGGTGTCGATAGGGGCTGCCTCGGGCGACTCCAGCGCCGCCGTACTCCGCTCGAACAATTCGTCGAGAAGCTGGGCCTTGGACTCGCTCCAGATGCCCGGCCCGACCGCCGACGTATCGGCCCAGGTGTGGACATAGAGCATGCGCAATAAATCCATGTCGTCTAACTTGTCGGTGACTTCGCGGATAGTCTCGGGGCGGGTGAGATCGCGCAGCCTTGAGACCTCGGCGAGCAATAAGTGCCAGCGAACTAACTTCTGGAGCCGGAGCGTCAGGCGCTCGGATAGGCCCAGCCGCGCCCCGATCTGGGGAATGGCCTCAGCTCCCGTGATCTCGTGGGGGGCGCGGCTGCCGGAGCGGTCGCGCGGCCACTGCTTCCCGATATCGTGCAGAAGCGCCGACAGAAACAGCGTCGCGGGGGATTCCAGCTGTCCGATGGCGTCGTGGTAGGCGGACGTCCCGGCGCGTTTCTCGCGGGCCTCGATGAGGTTCCCCAGGACGCGCAGGCTGTGCTCGCCGATGGTGTAGACATGGGTCGGGTCGTAGGGAACCAGGCCCATGCAGGCAGAAAGCTCGGGCAGGAGCGCACCGAGCAGCCCGACCCGCTGCATGCGCCGGACGCTTGAAAGAATGTCGCCGCTCTGGTCGAGGAGCGCGAGAAGCCGCGCTCCGGCGCGCTGGGGCGGGAGCGTCTTCCAGGCCGAGGCGTCTAAGTGCCGCTCGATGGCTTCGGCGGCGGGCGAGGAAAGTTCCAGGTCGTAGCGCTGGCACAGCTCGATGGCGCGCAGGGGCCAGAGCGGGTCTGCCTCGGTCTCCTCGGGCTGGGTCAGGGCGACGGTTCGGCGGACGGCGGAGAGTCCGCCCTCCAGCCGGATCGGGGCGTCCATGACGCGCTGGACGATCTTCTCCGAGAGATGCGCGACGCGCCCTGCCGACTCGTAGTGGGCGTGCATGAGCGCTTCCACGGCGGGGGCGTCGGCGGTCGGCAGAAAGCCCAGGCGCTCGGCGGCGGCTTCTTGCAGCGGCATCGTGAAGCGGTCGCGCCGCTCGCCCGCGAGCAAGTGGAGCAGGTGACGCAGCCGGAAAAGATGCTCGCGTCCGTCCTGGAGCTGGCGCATCTCGGTGGCGGTCAGAATTTTTCGGCGGACCAGCTCGCGCCAGAGCGCATCGCCCTTGCGGTCGAAGCGCGCCTGGGCCATCCAGAGCGCGGTCTGGACATCGCGCAGGCCGCCCGCGCCCTCCTTGAGGTCCGGCTCGACCGTGTACGGCGTCTCCCCGGCGCGGGCGCGGACCCTTCGGCGCTCGGCCTCTTTGAAAAAAAGAAAGTCGGCCAGATGAAGGGTTTCGGCCAGTTGGCGGTCGAACCGGGCAAAGAGAGCGCCGTCGCCGATCAACAATCTGGCATCGAGCAGCGCGGTCTGGGTCTGGTGATCCAGCTCGCCCTGGGAGAGATCCGACAGACGGCGATAGCCATAGCCGATTTTTATCTTCGCGCCGGAAAGCAGAACGTCCATGACGAGCCGAAAAGCCTCTCGCAAGAGGGGTGGATCGTCGTCGCGGTCTACTAAAAACGCAAGATCGACATCGGAGTAGGGGGCGAGGACGCGGCTACCGTAGCCGCCCATCGCGAGCAGGGCGACACCCGTGGGCATCCCGCCCGTGCGCTCGGCGGCCAGGGTGACGAGGCGCTTCAAAACCGCATCGATCAGCTCGGTGTGGTGTTGTCCCCAGGTGCGACCTCCGCTCTCGGGCGACCAGTCGTCGCGGAGGGCGGCACGGGCCTGGGTGACGTAGGCGATCAGCTCGCGCTCGTCGGTCAGGCTGCTCAGTGCAACAAAATGAGCGGCAGGCATCCTGGGAAGATTGTATCATCGGACAAATCGCTGGTAGAATGGCGAAGGAATTATAAAGCGGCCCGTCGAAATCGGGCGAGAAGCGGCATCGCGCGAGAGCGCGGTACGGAGGATCAAGCAAGATGAATTGGCGCAGGACAGGTCGCGTTTGGAGCGCGGCGCTAACAATAGGGGCGACTGCACTGGTGGCACAATCCGCCTCGGCTCAGCGCGACGGCTACGAGCGCGTCCTGGCGGGAATCCGCCTGAACACGTCGGCCAAGGACGTGCTTCGCAAGTTCGGCAACCCCAATCAGATTATCATTGGGGATGTGGGCATGCGAGCACCCGCGCAGGGTGGCGGCGGCGCACCGGGCGGCATACCGGGTGGTGGTCCTCCGGGGGGCTTTGGTAGCAGCGGCCCGCCTCCTGGCATGATGGGTCAGGGTCCCGGCGGTAACCTGCCGGGCGGTCCCAACAAGGGCGGCGGCATGAGCGGCGGCAGCAGCATGATGAGCGGCGGCGGCGGTGGCGGCGGCCCGATGATGAGCTCGCGCGGCGGCGGCAGCCTCGACGGCGGCGATGGTCCTCCCGCGATGGGGGGCGGTCCTCCGGCGGGCTTCGGTAGCAGCGGTCCTTCCTCCGGTGGCGGCTTCGGCGGCCAGGGAATGATGGGCGGCGGCGGTCCGGGCATGGGACCGTTCGGCCAGACCACGTCCACGGCGGCGCGCCAGCAGGAAGTCACCTGGATCTACAACCGTAAGTTCAAGGACATCAAGGGCAACACGAACGTCGTGTCCTATGAGTTTTTGATCGGACCCGGCGGGCGCATCTCGCAGATTCGGGTGCTCGGCTACTACAGCAAGGGCACCCGGACCCAGCGCGGCGTCGTGCTTGGCTCCACGTACAAAGACCTGGTTCGGCTCTACGGCTACCCGGAAGAGCACATCGTCAACAACGGCGTACTGATCGCGTCGTACAAGAACAAAGCGCACGCCCAGTTCCAGCTCATTCAGAGCAAGCCGGGCGCGGACCCGTCGCTCCAGAACTATAAGATCATCGCGATCACTATCGCCTCGGTCGAGTAGATAGAAAGAGTAAACTCACCCGAAGGGCCGCACGTGCATGGCATGTGCGGCCCTTTTCCCACGTTTTGCCGATGAAGATTCTTATCGTCTGTCACTCGTCGATCATTGTGCTCAACCAGCAGCTCTATGTCGAGATGGAAAAACATCCCGGCGTCGAAATTATGTTGTTTATCCCCGAGACCTGGCGCGACGAATACTCCAGCGGGTCTTTGAAATCAAAAGCGCACCCCGATGCCCGGTACCTTGCCCAGACGCCGCCAGTTTTCTTCTCGGGGAACGTCTCGCTTCATTTTTATAAGAAATTACCCTTAAAAGAAATCAATACATTTAAACCCGATTTAATTTACATGACGCAAGAGCCGTGGAGCCTATCTTGCTTGCAGTTCAGCATGCTGGCAAACTCTAAGAAAATCCCGTTTGTGTTTCATATCCATCAGAATATCTTCAAGAATCTCCCGTTTCCGTTTAGCTATTTTGAGAAAAAAGCGATTGCTGGCTGCCGAATTGCTTTCGGGTGTTCTCAAGACTCGCTGGAGATTTTAAAGAGAAAAGGGCTGACGAAGCCCGCGTACCTGGTTCCTCACGCTGTAGAAGTCAGCAAGTTCTTTCCGGGCCGCGCACCGGAGCGTCGGAGCGCGTGGGGCCTCGGGGAGAGCGTCGTGATCGGCTACCTCGGGCGATTTGTCTCGGAGAAAGGTCTCGACGACCTGCTGTCTGCCGTCGCGCCCTTGATTTTAGAGGGACTCGACGTGCGGATTTGCTGCGTCGGCGGCGGGACCGAGCAGGCCGCACTGGCGGAGCAGGCGCGGGCGCTGGGAATCGCCGAGCGGGTCCACTTTCCGGGCGGCGTCCCGCACGATCAGGCGGGGGAGGCCATGCGCAGCTTCGACATTCTCGCCCTGCCGTCGCGGACCCGGCCTAACTGGAAAGAGCAGTTCGGGCGGGTTCTGGTGGAGGCCTGGGCGTGCGGGATTCCCACCGTCGGGTCGGATAGCGGCGAGATTCCGCATCTGATTCGCGCGACGGGCGGCGGGCTAATCTTCGAGGAAGGCAACATTCCGAGCTTCACCGATGCCCTGAGAAAGCTTGTCACAAGCCCGGAACTCCGAAAATCCCAGGGCGCGAGCGGCCAGCAGCACGCGCTGAAAAGCTACACGTTCCCGGCGGTGGCAGCGCAGATCGTGGGCCTACTGCGCGGGGCGCTGGGAGCGCCAGAGCCAGCGCCAGACACAAAGCAGTAGCCCGACAATTACGCCGACGGTGTCGAAAAAAACGTCCGAGGCGGCACCCCAGCGACTCGGGACAAAGCTCTGGTGATATTCGTCGCTGATCGCCCAGCCCACCCCGATGAGGAGCGGCCAGAGCACGTGCCCGTTGGAGAATTTCTGACTTCCACGCGTCACGGCCCGGAACGCCAGTATTGTTAAGATCGCATACTCGGTCACATGGGCCGTTTTTCGGAGGTCGAAGTCCACCCGGTCCAGCCACTCGGGCGTCATCTGGCTCGCGAGCCACGGAAAGAACTTCCGAATCAGATTGTGAACCAGCGGCGATGTATTCTCCGCCGACCCCGTGTTGCCGGACATGAAAAACATAAACCCCATCCAGGCAAGCAAAGGCAGCGTGTAGCGAACGTGTTTGGACACAGCCTGGATTATAGCTCAGGCAATCAGCTTGTCGTAGTCGGCGTGAGTGCCGATCCAGAACCAGAGAAAGCTATCTTTCGTTTCCACAGCGAGAGCGCGATAATGGATGCCCGCTCGTGCCGACCAGAACTCACCGACTTTTTTGAAACGCAATGAAGGATGCCGTGAGTCCTGTTTTAATAAAGAAAATGCGCGATCTGCGACTATCTGGATACCAGTAGGGAGATTTTGATAGCATTCCCAGAATTCAGGAGTTGTTTCGTGGTTCAAAGGGGTCGAGTACGTCCTGCTGTGTGTGCTTCACGGGCTTTCCGGGCGAGGGCGTCGAGCTTTCCGCTGGCTACGTCGCGCTCAAGCTGGCGGTCCCAGTTTTCCCACTCGAACTCGATGAACCAGTCGCGAAACGCGGCTAACTCCTGGGGCGTCAGCTCGCGTACCTGCTTTTCAATGGCCTCGACGATACTCATTACAAATTAATTATAGCATGTCAGACGCTGTCTGGGGCGTGCCAGAACTCGACGAAGAACCGGACGCTGCCCAGTGGCTCGACGTGGTGCACGATCTCGGGGAGGACGATTCCTGTTTGCCCGGCCAGCAGGTCGATTGTCTCGCCCAGGCCGTCGAGGTGGTAGCGCAGGCTGCCTGACTCAACCTCGATCTTCGCCCAGACGCCTGGCTTTGTGGAGTGGTCCTTTTGCAGCCCGGCAGGCACCGAGTTCTCCGTGAAGACGGGCGTTTGGTGAAAGGGCACAAAGCCTTCAGGGAGCGTACGCTGGTCGCACGACGGACAGTTCAGCATCTCACCGATCCGGCTCTCCCGGCCCTCGGGCGTCGTGACCCAGGCACGGTTCTGGAACGGCGGCTGGTGACGGACGTGCTGTCTGTGGCCGCAGGAAAGAACGGCATACCAGTCTTCCTGGTCGTCGCGCTGAAAGCGAAGGATATTTCGGTTCATGAAAAAGTCTATCGTTCGGGGAACCAGCGCAGAAGCTCGCCGACGACTAAATCGTGGCCGAGGCGACTGGGGTGATTGACCTGCGACATCAGGTCGGTGAGCTTGCCGCCGCCCGCGACGTAGCGCTCGAAGGCGCTTAGAGAATCGGCGAGGGCGACCCCGTGGCGCTCGGCGAGGGTGCGGACCTGCGTGGCGTGCTGAGAGAGCGGGTCGGACGGGTCTGCCCAGCGCGACGATGTGTCGCCGGTTGGAGTGAGCAGAACAACCTTGATCCCGCGTGATTTCGCGCTCTCGATCATCTGGCTCCAGGCACGCTCGGCTTTCGGTAAGCCCAGCCCCCGGTCGTTGAGGGCGTAGTCGATAGTCACCAGATCCGGGCGAAGCGCAAGAACGTCTCTTTCAAACCGAGCGGCTCCCTGCTCGGAGTTTTCGCCGCCTATCGCCGTGACGATGACATTGAAAACCGCGTGGGGGAACTGCGCTTTTACTCGTCGGTGCAAGAGGTGCGGGTAGGCATCGAAGGTCTGCACGACAGGCGTCTTGAAGTACCCCGCCGGGACGCTGTGCCCGTGGCAGACAAGGTTCACCGTGCGGTTTTGCGGCCAGGTTTTCTTCAGTTCGGCGGTCAGCGGGGCAAGATAAGTCTGTGGGTCGGTGGGTAGCATGCTCCATTTTAGCAGGAAATCAGAGCAGTGTCGGTAAAGAAAGAGGGCATGCGTCCCCCGAACATTATTTTTATCATCGCCGATGACCTCGGGTATGGCGATCTGTCGTGCTACGGCCAGAAAAAGTTCGCGACGCCAAACATCGACCGACTGGCGAGCGAGGGAATGACCTTGCCCACGCACTACGCGGGCAGTGCCGTCTGCGCCCCGAGCCGGGCGGTCTTGCTGACCGGGCTGCATCCGGGCCATGCGCCGATCCGTGACAACCGGGAGATCGCCGAGGTGGGCCTGCCGTTTCCCGAGGGCCAGCAGCCTCTGCCTGAGGGAACGCTCACGTTGCCGCAGCTTCTGAAGAAAGCGGGGTATGTCACGGGGGCGTTCGGCAAGTGGGGACTCGGGCCGGTCGGCTCGACGGGTGACCCGGCCCGGATGGGCATGGATCGGTTCTTTGGCTACAACTGCCAGGCGGTGGCCCACAACTACTACCCGACCCACCTCTGGGACGACTCCCGGCAGATTGCGCTGAACAACCCGAAGTTCCCTGCCAATCAGAAGCTTCCTCCTGGCGTCGAGCCGTCCGATCCGCGTGTCTATGCAGGCTTCACCGGAAACGACTACGCTCCGGACCTCATCGCCGAACAAGCCCGTCGCTTTATTCGCGAGAACAGAAACCGGCCTTTCTTTTTATTTTTCCCGACGACCGTCCCGCATCTGGCGCTTCAGGTTCCCGAGGACTCGCTGCGGGAGTTTGCCGGTAAGTTCCCCGAGACGCCCTATCCTGGCGGGCGCGGCTACCTGCCTCACCGGACGCCCCGCGCGGCGTATGCGGCCATGGTCACCCGGCTGGACCGGGAAGTGGGCCGGATGCTGGATCTGGTTCAAGAGCTGGGGCTGGACAACGACACCATAATTGTTTTTACGAGCGACAACGGCCCACTCTACGGCGAGCTGGGCGGGACTGACACGGAGTTTTTTAACAGTGCGGGCGGGCTGCGGGGGCGCAAAGGCTCGCTCTTTGAGGGCGGGATTCGGGTGCCGTGCCTCGTGCGCTGGCCGGGGAAGATTCGTCCAGGGACAAAAAGCGAGCGCGTAACCGGATTCGAGGACTGGGTGTCTACGCTGCTGGAGCTGATCGGCCAGGGGAAATACATCCCTAAAAACGCGGACGGAATCAGCTTTGCGCCGACGCTTCTTGGCAAGCGCCAGAAAGAGCGTGCGTTTCTCTACCGGGAGCACGCGGGCTACGGCGGGCAGCAGTTCGTCCGGGTGGGCGACTTCAAGCTGATCCGTGAGCGGGTGAACCTCGGACCGAAAGATTCGCGCAAGCCGGGAGAGTGGGAACTGTATGACCTGAGAAAAGACCCCAACGAGTCGATGCGTATCGATTCGGCGCCTGCTCAGGTGGCGCGGCTGGCCGCGCTCGCACGTCGTCAGCATACCCCCTCGCCGCTCTTTCCGATGCGCACCCTGGACCGGGGCGCGGTCGGTTCATAGATTTTTCATCTGAATGAGGTACCCTTTGCCCGTGGACATCCGACCCTTGACCTTTCTTGCGCTTGCCGTTGCTCTGCCGATACAGGCACAGGCGCAGGAGAGCCAGCCACTCACTCTCAATCGAGCGATTGCTATCGCGCTGGAGCGCCAGCCGTCGCTGGCGAGCGCGGCAGCGAGCACCGAGTCTGCCCAGCAGCGGGTGAAGCAGTCCCGGACCCGCTTCGGCCCGACGGTCACTCCGAGCTTCAACTACCAGAGCCAGGCGATCACCGGCGGAAGCGTGACGAACATCATCAATGGTGTCCCGGTGACGCAGCCAGCGGGCACGCGCAACATTGATACGCGCCAGCAGGAGCTTACGACCTCGTTTCGATTGTTCGACACCGGGCAGCGCAAGATCGGGCTGCGCCAGAGCCAGCAGTCGCTCACGTCCGCCGAGCTGAGCGAGCAGGCCACCCGCCAGAGCGTCATCGGGAACGTCGCGACAAACTACTACTCCGCGTTGCGAACGCGGGCGCTGGTGAAGGTCTCCCAGGCCCAGGTGAGTCGGGCAGAGAACGCCAAAAAACTCATCGAGGCGCAGGTCGAGGCCAAGCTCGGCGCACGAAAAGACATTCTCCAGGCCGATGCCGACCTTCAGAACGCTCGCGTCGGGCTGCTTCAGGCGCAGAACAACGTCCAGATCGCCGAGTCGCAGCTCCGGAGCGCGATGGGCGCACTCGACCTCGGGGTTTTAGATCTTCCCGACGTGCTGGTTCCGACCCCGAAAACCCTCGCGGTGGCCGACTCGATTATTGGCGAGGAGACCGACGACGCCCGCATTCTGGAGAAGCTCATCGCGTTCGCCACCATGGGACGACCCGACCTGGCGCAGTCCCGGATGAGCGTCGTGCAGGCCGAGACCGCGATTCAGTCCGCAAAGATCGGGGCGCGGCCCCAGCTGACCATGGACCTTCTGGACCGTCAGCAGTTCGATGCCAAGAACAACCCGCTCAAGCGCGCCAGCGAGACCCAGGTTTTCTCGCTCAACTTCTCGGCTCCACTCTACGACGGCGGGAACCTGCGCTATCAGGTCAAGGCCAGCGAAGCGAGTCTGCGCGGCTCCAAAGCCCAGCTCGAAAGCCAGAAACAGCAGGTGAGCGTCGATGTGGAGCAGAGCTGGCGCTCGCTCCAGCTTGCCCGCGCCAGCCTGCCCGCCGCCGACGCCGCGCAGAAAGCCGCGCAGATCAACTACGATGCCGCCATCGCGTCGCGCCGGGAGGGCATCGGGAACGTCACCGATGTCATTCAAGCGCAGACGAGTTTAGTGCAGGCACAGATCAATTATGTTCAGGCGATCTACAATTTTTACACCGCCGACGCCCAACTGGCACGGGCGGTCGGCCTGGCCGAGAAAATCGCAGGGGAGAAAAAGCCATGAGTGAGGCGCTCGACGACCTTCTGGGGGATAGCGGCACAGACGATCTGCCGCAGACCAACGCACGTAGCGGAAAGTGGAAGAAGCCAGTCGCGCTTCTGGTCGCGCTCGGGGTTCTGGGCGGCGGTTGGGCGGGCTGGGCGAAGTTCAAGAAAGTTAGTCCTGCCGGGCAGAAGCAGTACAAGCTGGGCCAGGCGTCGCTCGGGCGGGTGAAGAAAACCGTCTCGGCGAGCGGGACGCTCCAGCCGTGGTCGGTTGTTGACATCAAGAGCCGGGCGGGCGGGCGCGTCGAGGAGCTTTTAGTCGAGGTAGGTGCGGTCGTGAAGTCCGGGCAGATCCTCGCACGCATCGACCCGTCGGACTCGCAGATGTCGGTCCAGCAGGCGCAGGCGGACATCGACTCGGCGCAGGCCCGCGAGCGGCAGGGGCAGTATCAGTATCAGCTCCAGGTCCGCCAGAGCCAGATCGCGATTCAGACCGCCAACGCCCAGGTCGCGCAGAGCCGCGCCCAGGTCGCCAGTGCCCGTGCCAATTTAAAAGCCGCCCAGACCCGGCTCTCCACGGCTCAGCAGCAGTCCGAGGCTCAGCCCGGCCTCACGCGCTCGGCCATCGCCAGCGCCCAGGCCGCGCTCAAGCAGGCGGAGCAGGCCCGTGAGCAGCTTCGGGTGACCACCGAGCAACAAAAAGTCGGGGCGCAGGCCACCTACGATCAGGCCGTCGCCAACCGGGTCAACGCCCGGCTCCAGGTCAAGCGGCAGAACTCGCTTTTAGACCAGGGCTTTGTGAGTCAGCAAGCGGTCGATACGGCCACAGCGCAGCTCGAAGTCAATGAGTCGCAGGTTCTTGCGGCAAAAGCTCGTTTAGACTCCATCGCGGCGGATCTCGGGGCACAGGCATCGAGCGCCGAGGCGCGGGTCGCGCAGTCGCGGGCCGCTCTGGATCAGGCAAAGACTCAGGGCGTCGAGATCGCCAACCGCAAGAACGCGGCGCTGGAGCAAGAGTCGGCGGTTCAGCAGCAGAAAGCCGCCGTCCAGCAGGCCGAGGCATCGCTTCAGCAGGTTCAGGCCGCGCTCAGCAAGGCCTATGCCGATCAGCAGAACAACCAGGTCCGCTACCAGGACATCGCGTCGGCAAAAGCGAGCCAGGCGCGCGCCGGAGCGGGCTTTCGCAATGCCAGTATCGCGCTGGACCAGACCACGGTCCGCGCCCTCACCGACGGCATTGTTTTGAAAAAATACGTCGAAAAAGGCACGATTATCACGTCGGGGATGTCGATGTCGGCGGGTGGCGGCACGAGTATTGTCCAGATGGGCGATATTTCAAAAATGTTCGTCGATGTGACGGTCGATGAGACCGACATCGCCAACGTCGAGGATGGCCAGGCAGTCGAAGTGAGCATCGATGCCTATCCGGGAGTCCCGTTCGAGGGAAAAGTCGCCCGCGTCGATCCGCAGGCGGTGATCGAGCAGAACGTCACGACGGTTCACGTCCGAGTTGTTGTCGATAACTCCGATGCCAAGTTCAAGCTCCTGAAACCGGGCATGAACGCCACGTGCGAGTTCGTTTTAGGCAACGAAGACAACGTGGTGAACGTCCCGACCGAGGCCGTCCACGAGGACACCGAAGGCAAGTTCGTCTCGGTGGCGTCGGGGGGCAAGGTCGCGCCCGCCGATGAGGGCAGCACGCCCGACCCGGACACCAAGATTAATGTTAAGACGACCCGCATCCCGATTGAAGTCGGGCTGACGGGCAACGAGTCGATCCAGATCACCAAGGGCCTCAAGGGCGACGAAACCATCGTTCTCCAGGAGATCGAGCCGGAGGTCGCTCCGGCTGCGGGCGCGGCGGGCGGCTCACCGTTCGGCGGTGGACGTATGGGCGGCGGCGGCTTCGGCAGAAGATAAGACCCATCCCCTGGCCCCTTCCCTTCCGTTTCCCCGACTTCGTCGGCGGAAGGGAAGGGGTGACAGCGGGGGAGAGTAAATTTTATGGACATGCTTCTGATCAACTTGCGGATGGCCTGGCGCGGCCTTGGAGCCAACAAGCTCCGGGCGCTTCTGACCATGCTCGGCGTTATTATTGGCGTCGGCGCGGTCATCGTCGCCATCGCCATCGGCAAGGGCAGCCAGCAGGCGGTCGTCGAGAGTCTTCAGCGGCTCGGGACCAACACGCTCACGGTGATTCCGGGCAGTCAGCGGCGCGGTGCGATCAGCTTCGGCATGGGTTCCAAGAGCACTCTGCGCCTCGAAGACGGCGACGAGATCAAGAAAGCCTGCCCGCTGATTCAGTACGTCGCGCCGGGCGTCTCGAAGAACTCTCAGGTCAAGTTCGATGCCAAGAACGACTCGATCAATGTCCAGGGAATCGGGCGCGACTGGCCGACCATCACCAACTCGCCGCTCATGCTGGGACGCTGGTTCACCGAGGCCGAGAACCGCTCCCGTGCCCGTGTGGTTGTGTTCGGCGCGGACTCCGCCAAAGACTTTTTCGATAAATCGTCGCCGCTGGGTAAAACCGTGCGCATCGCCGGGCAGAACTTCACCGTGATCGGCGTCATGAAGAAAAAAGGCGGCTCGGGCTTTAGAAACCCCGACGCCGACGTTTACATTCCCGTTTTAACGGCCATGCGCAGGCTTTTTGGGCTGGAGAACGTCAGCAACATCACGCTTCAGGGCAAGCCGACCGCCGATATGCAAAAAGCCCAGGACCAGGTCGAAGCGACCATGCGAAAAGCCCACAAGCTCTCGACCGAAAAAGCGTCCGACTTTATTATTTTTAATCAGGCCAGTATGCTTGCCACTCAGAACGAACAGCAAGAGACCTTTGGAAGCTTGATTAAATATCTCGCGATTGTGTCTTTAGTGGTCGGTGGAATCGGCATTATGAACATCATGCTGGTCTCTGTCACCGAGAGAACCCGCGAGATTGGAATTAGAAAAGCCATCGGAGCGCGTCGGGGCGATATTCTGATGCAGTTTCTGATCGAAGCCCTGTTTCTCTCGCTGGTTGGTGGGATGATCGGGGTGATCGTCGGCTACATCGGGAGTAATCTGGTCAGCAAGCTCAATAGTTGGAGAGTTGTCATCGAGCCGACGACAGTTATCATGGCTTTTAGCTTCTCGGCGCTGATCGGGATTTTCTTTGGTTTCTATCCGGCGCTCAAGGCCGCGCGGCTGCGGCCCATCGAAGCGCTACGCTACGAGTGAGATTCTTCAACAGAAAGTGAGAACAACGATGAAAAAAGTGATTTTTGGACTGGCAGCGGCGCTGCTGGTGACGAGTGGAGCGGCGCTGGCGCAGGGAGGGCCTCCGGGCGGGATGCCGCCGGAGATCCAGAAGATGATGGGCGAGTTCCAGAAGATGCGCAACAGCCCCAAGGGCAAGCTGGGCACGACCCTGCGGGCGCTCGGTGAGTTCGGGGGCGATGCCAAGACCAAGCCCACCAAGCCACAGGCCGCCAAGATTCTGGGGCTGATCGCGCCGTGGAAAGCGAAGACGACCATGAGCCAGGACGAAGCAGCCGCGCTCAACAAGCAGATCGCCGGGACCTTCACGATTCCGCAGATCAAGAAGCAGGCGACCATGGGGGCGCAGCAGGGCGGCATGGGCGGCGGGCGACCCGGCGGCGGCGGTATGGGCGGCGGGCGGCCCGGCGGCGGCGGACCGGGTGGTGGTGGCGGTTTCGACGCGAAGAAAATGATGGAAGGGATCAAAAAGTCCCAGAACGCCAACCCGCTCAACCCGATGAGCTACCCGGATTCGCCGTTCCGACAGCGGATGGTGGACGGCATGAGCAAGCTCTTCGGAATGCTTCAGGCCGCCGCGAAGTAGTTTTTATCCCCTAACCCCAATCACCCGCAGCGGGTACCCGGGGAACCAGATAAGGTTTTCCATTATTGGGGCTGGGGGAAAGCAATAATTATGGCACTGATCGAGGCGACCAATCTCTCTAAAACCTACCGGATGGGCACGGTAGAAGTCAAAGCTCTGCGTGGCGTGACACTTTCCATAGACAAAGGGGAGTTCGTTGCCATCATGGGGACATCTGGCTCCGGAAAATCGACGTTTATGAACCTGGTGGGGTGTTTGGACACGCCTTCCGAAGGAACTCTGATTGTCGATGGGCAGAAAATCGCCGATCTTTCGGACGACGAGCTGGCTCTGGTGCGCTCCCGAAAGATCGGTTTTGTTTTTCAGAGCTTTAATCTGCTTGCACGAACTACGGCGCTTCAAAACGTCGAGCTTCCGATGTTCTACTCCCGCAAGACTGTCACCAATCGCACTCAGCGGGCGCAGCGGGCGCTGAAAGCGGTCGGGATTTTAGAGCGGGCGCACCACAACCCCAACGAGCTTTCCGGCGGCCAGCAGCAGCGCGTCGCGATTGCACGGGCGCTGGTGAACGATCCTGCGGTGATCTTAGCCGACGAACCCACGGGCGCACTCGATAGCCGCACGAGCGTCGAGATCATGGCGATCTTCCAGCGCCTCAACAAAGCGGGCAAGACGGTGCTCATGGTCACTCACGAGCAAGATGTCGCCGATCATGCCACGCGGATTATCCGGTTTCGCGACGGCCAGATGATCTCCGACGAGCGCATCGAGAGTCCCACCGACGCCATCGCCGAGCTTGCCCACATGACGACAGCTTCGTAGACGAACCCGTGCCGATACAATACAGGGATGCCTCAGAAATTCATTGTCTTCACCGACGGCGCGAGCAAGGGAAACCCCGGCCCCGCAGGAGTCGGGATCGCTTTCTTCCGCGAGGGTGAGGACGAACCCTTCGCGACGCTCGCCGAGAAGATCCCCGACACGACCAATAACGTCGCCGAGTACAGAGCCTTGCTGCGCGGTCTGGAAGAAGCCCTTCTACGCGGCGCAGGCGAGATCGAGTGCCGCACGGATTCCGAGCTGATGGCCCACCAGATCAACGGACGCTACGCCGTGAAGTCTCCGGATATCCAGCCGCTCTACGCCGAGGCCAGGCGACTGCTGGCAAAGTTTGACCGCTCAAAAGTCGTGCATATTCGGCGCGAGTTCAACTCCCTGGCCGACAAGCTCGCCAACCAGGGTGTCAAAGCCGCCGATAGGAATTCGCCGAATGAACCACCGACATGAACGTCGGAGGCTAAGGGCTTCGCCGCAATGCCCTTCGGGCGTAATCCGTGTTTGGCACGTCCGCAGGACATCGTGGCACGAAGCGCCTTTAGCCTGCCACGTCCATGTGGCCGGGTGTTTTATCTCGGCGGATTATTTGTTGTATTTCCCCCAGTGGCGCTCTAAATACCCGGCGTAGATCGCAAAGCGGTCGCGGGTCTTGATGTCGCCGCCGAGGCCGTGCCCGCCGGTTGGGTCTAAAATCAGCTCGACTTGCGGTCCTTTTCCGGCCTTTAAGAGCGACTGATAGACGTGGATCGTGTCTTGAGCGAGAACATTGGTATCTTCCAGGCCGTGGAGCAGCATTAGATTTCCCTTGAGGTTCTTTGCCAGCTTCGTTAAGCTGTATTTATCTAATTCATCGGGCTTTTTGTTGGCTCCAATGACGCCACCGACGTACCAGTTGTTGTAGTTCTGCCACTCGGTCGGGCCAGCGCCTGCGATGCCTAATTTGAAGACATCCGGGGCGGTGTAGAGGCACATCTGGGTCTGGAAGCCGCCGAAGCTCCAGCCATGAATCCCGACTTTCTCCGAATCAATCGAATTCTGGGCCGTGAGGAACTTGACGCCATCCGTTAAATCTTCGACCTGCGGGACTCCCGGCTGCTCGTAGTTGGCTTTCCCGAACGCCGCGCCGTAGCCCGTGGTGCCGCGCGGGTCGATGATCGCGTAGTAGTAGCCCAGCGTCTCGGCGCAGTAGACCCCGAACCGATCCACCTGCCCGGCCTTGATCGAGTTGTCGTCGCCGAGCGGTCCGCCGTAGACATAGACCAGCAGCGGGCGCTTTTCGGCTTTCTTGACGCCGGGCGGAGCGTAGAGCAGCCCCTGAACCTCCATTCCGGTCCGGTTCTTGAACGTGAAGCGAGCGGGCGTCATTCGGGTCAGCAGGTTTTTCAGCTCGGGGGCGTGCGAGTCGCTGACCCGCGTCCCGCCGACGATTAGCTCGGGGGTGTCCTGCCAGCCTGCAAACGTCGCCGCGAAGCTCTCGCCCTTGTGGGCCAGCTCCACACTCGTGTAGCGCCCCGTGCCCTCGGCGAGTCGCTCCGCCGTGCCCGTCGCGACGTCCACTCTGTAGAGGTCCATCCGTGAGCTGTCTTCTTTGTCGCCTCGGGCAAAGAGCGTCTTGCCGTCCTCGGAGAACCGGATCGGGTACATCTCGAAGCTGCCGCGCGTGATGGCGTTGGCGCTCTGGGTCACCGGGTCGATCAGCCACGGATGCCGAAAGCCGCTTTTCTCCGACATCAAGCACACCTTCTGGCCGTCGGGCGTGAAGATCGGGTCGGCCATTCCAGGACTGGTGTGCTCGCCGTCCATCGTGTCGGTGAAGATCGCGGTGTCTTTTTTGGCATCCAGGTCCAGGACATGCACCTGGAACTCTTTTTTGTCGCGTCTCCAGGAGCCGAACGTCACTTTCTTGCCATCGGGCGAGAACGGCTTGGCGTTGACGGCCAGGTCGCCCGCTTCGGCTAATTTGAACGCCTCCCAGGGCTTGCTGTCGTCCAGATTGGAAACGTAGACATAGCTCTCTTGATTCCACGGGTCCTCGCCCGTGCTGCGCGCGGCGGTCTTTGCCTGGGCGAAGCGCTCGCGGTAGCTGATGTAGCTCACCTGCTTTGCGGGCGGCCCGGACTTGAACCCGAAGACCAGCAGGCGGCTTTCGTCGGGGGAGAAGGTATAGCTGCCGAAGCTGACGCCCTCGGGCAGCTCCGGGTTGAGCTGTTCTTCCTCGGAGCTGTCGAAGCGCCGTCGGTACAGGCCCTCGCCGCGCCGGAACGTGAAGCTCTGGTCGTCTTTGGAAAACCGAATATCGCTCTCGCCGTCGCGTGTTTTCGTTAATCGTTTGGGGCTTTTATCTTCCAGCCCTAATTTGTACAAATCTCCTTTGTAGACCAGAAGTAGTGTGCTGGATTTATGCGCCCAGGCAAGCTCAGAGACTCCGGGATAGCTTTTTCGAGCTTCTTTCTCGGCTTTGGTCTCTCTTTCGCGCTTTTCGGCGTCTTCTCGCTCTAATTTGTTGCGCTCTGCTATCGAAAGATTTTTGCGCTTCTCGTCTTCTGCTTTTTCTTTGGCGTAGCGCTCTTTTGCCGCTGGAATATCTTTATCAAACGGCGCAAATGTCTCGATTGTGGTGAGCCGCCGGGCTTTTTTCTCTTTCGTGTCCCAGACCCAGAGGTCGGAGCCGCCTTTGTCGTCGTAGGTCTTCCAGAGATACCCGACGTAGCGGTCGTCCTCGGAGAAGCTCATGGCGCGGGGCGCGGAGCCGGAGTACGACTTCTCGGGGAAGAGTTCGTCGAGCGTGAGCGGCGCGGGCGGCTGCGCAAGGACCGGGACGCAGAGCGTCAGCGCGAGAATCAGGGTTGGGGTCTTCATTATTTTTGGGGATTTGTCATCGTCTTGCCCCCCAACCCCCGGTAACGGGGGAGATTACTTACCCCATTACTGGGGGCCAGGGGGCAGGGGCAACGCTTACTATTTTTTGAGAGCGGGGAAGTGGAACGTGCCGTCGCCGTAGAGAAGCTGGTAGAGATTTACCTGGCCGGAGTGGTAGTTCATGTTGCGCGAGGCCATCTCAATCGCCATCGTGCCGGGCATCTCGCCGCGCCGGGTGAGGAACGTTCCGGCGAGGGCGTCGTCGGAGAGGGCGCGAATGACATCGGCAAGCTCTTTGGCGCTCTCGGCAAGAAGCACTCTGCCTTCGTCCCAGGTGGCAAATCCGCGCGGGCCGTCGAATGGGCTGGACGGGGGCGGGTTGCCCTGGAAGATACTCAAGTACATCCGGTTGGCGAGGATGCACTCATCGGCCATGTCGAGCATCGAGCGCAGCCCCTCGGCACCCTCTACGGTCGGGGTCCAGTCGCGCTTCTCCGGCGGGGTGATTTCGATGAAATGCGTCAGAAACGCAGCGGCGCGCTCGGTGGCGTCGCCCATGTAGTGCTGTGCGGTCATAGCCGTCATTGTAGCTTTTTTTCGATAGACGTGTCTATGGGCCGATAATGGTTTAGAATAGCGTCTGAAGAAAGGGATTTTTGAGACATGCGAGAAGAGAGGCAGCCGCTGCCCGCGTGGGTGACGGGATTGATTTTGATCGGAGTGGTGGGGGCGCTGACGCTCCTGGCGTTCTTCGGGATTCCGAAGGGCGGGCCGTCGGTGCCCGCGCCAAAGAGTTTCAAGTCGTTTGAGACGCCCGACAAGTCCGTGGCCGGAGTCGGTCCCGACGGCTGGACGAAAAAAAGAAGCGCCGGGCTGGGCGGGACGATAGGCGGAGTTTCGTTCACGCGGGGAAGCGCCCAGATCAGCGTCACGGCGGACCTCGCAGGCTCGCTCATGGGCGACATGGCCGCCGCCGCGAACGCCCAGATCTCCAACGTCAGCGACATCCTGCCGGGCGGACAGGCACCGCCTGCGAAGCCCCCGGTCGAGAAGCTCCACGAAGCCGGAGCGTCGGACATGGAAGAGAGCTTTGAGACCTACAACGAACAGCCGATGAAGCCGCTCCAGAGCGCCCTTGGGGATGCCCGCATCTCGGAGTTCACCGGCAAGACCCAGAAAGACATGATGAGCCAGGGCTACCCGGCCCACGGCTACCGCGCGACCATTCTCGGCACCGAAAAGCGGGTGACAGTTCTGTGCTACTGCACCGACAAAGACTGGAAAAACTTGAAGCCTGCGTTCGACAAGGTGATCGGTAGTTTGAAGCCGGGCAGTCTCTAACGGCTGTCCCCCCGAGTAGCGGGTCCATAAACGAACCCGCTGCATGGTCCAAGGAGGCTGAAGCCCCCTACAAACATTTTGTTGCAGCGCCCTTCAGGGTGCTTATTTTGTGCAGCGGGCTGCTTTAGCTGCCCGCTGACACGGACCCGCTACGTCAGCGGGGGACGAAGGATTTTCTGAATTGCCAGCAGGAAACGCAGCCCACTGGCGCGAACTGTGGCGCAGGTCTGGCCTGGTGCCGGGCCGAACGTGTCAGGAGAGTTTTACTTTGGATACAGAAATCGCAACTATCTCCGAGGGGACCGTGGTCGAGGCCAAGCCCCTTCGGATCGGCTTCATCGGCTGCGGCGGCATCGCGCAGACCCACATGGGCTACTTCACCAAGATGCCCGGCGTCACGATTGTGGCGGGCGCGGACATCCGGCAGGTCGCCCTCGACAACATGACCAGCAAGTGGGGCGTCCCGGCGTCGCACCTGTTCACCGACTTCGACGAGATGCTGAAAGCCGTCGGCAACGACATCGACGCCATCTCGGTCTGCACCCCGAACGGCGTCCACGCGAAAGCCGCGATTGCGGCGGCGAACGCGGGGAAAGATATTCTGTGCGAGAAGCCCATCGCCATGAACCCGACCGAGGCGCAGGCCATGGCCGACGCCGTGCACGCAAACGGCGTGAAGTTCGTGATGGGGTTCCAGCACCGCTACGAACCCAAGAGCAAGTATGTTCGAGACCTCATCGAGAGCGGGGCACTGGGAAAAATCATGTACGTTCGGGCACAGGCGCTTCGTCGCCGGGGCATCCCGAACTGGGGCGTGTTTGGTCGAAAAGAGCTTCAGGGTGGCGGCCCGATGATCGACATCGGGGTGCATATTCTGGACACGGCGCACTCGCTCATCGGGAACCCCAAACCCATCACCGCGACGGGGAACACCTGGACCTGGATGGGCAACAAGCCAAGCGCCGTCAAGAGCCAGTGGCCGGGCTGGGACCACGAAACCTACACTGTGGAAGACCTCGCGGCGGGCATGATCCGCTTTGAGAACGGCACCATTCTCACGCTGGAGTCCAGCTTCTGCAACCACATCAAAGAAGACGTCTTCGACATCCAGATCATGGGCGAGAAGGGCGGCGTCATCTGGAGCACGTCCGAGACCTACACGGACTGGGAAGGCTACATGATCGACGCGACACCCGCCTACTACCCGAAGTGGGACATGTGGCAGTATAAACTCCAGCACTTCGTCGATGTTGTACGCGATGGTCGCGTCAACGAGTGCCCCGTCGAGCACGGCGTCATGGTGCAGAAGATGCTCAGCGGAATCTATGCGTCGGCAGAGCAAGGTAAAGAAGTCAGCATCGCGTAGAGCCACGGGTATGAACACCCATGGCTCAAGGCTTCGCCACAAAGCCCTTCGGGCATAATCAGGAAATGTCCGCAGGACTTCGTGGCGGAACGCCTTGAGCCACGGGTGTTCATACCCGTGGACGAGTTCGGAGGGCGGTAGCGCAGATGAAAGAATCGATACATACCAGCATATTCTTGCGGAAGGCCGCGAGGAAGGCCGGGCGCAGGGACAAGCACAAAGGCGTCTGCTCTTTCTGAAGCTCGCTCGCCGTCGCCTGGGCGAACCAGACGAGAAAACGCTCGCAACGATTCAGGTGGGGTCGCCCGAAACGATTGAGCAGTGGGCAGAGCGAATCGGCGAATCGGCAAGCTGGAGCGAGCTTCTCAAACCCTGAGCACGGCGTCACGGCACAGAAGAGGCTCTCCGGCATCTACGCGTTCGCCGAACAGGGCAAAGAAGTTGGTATCGCATACTATCTACCCCAAAACAATGGGGAACCCGAGAAAGCTATCCCCGGTGAAATTTTCCGGGGTATTGATCTATCCATACGTATATCCAATAAAATTCAATTCGCATTTTTCTTCATTGTCTATATAATGAGTAAAATCCCATGAAGAATATCGGCAAAATCTGGGAAAATCATCTATTGATAATTTATTTTCTAAAATAGAATTCAAAAATTCTTTCAAAAGAATAATTTCATCCGATTCGTTGTCCTGAATAATTTCATTGCAAGTGAGAATCAAGAAATTGCCAGACGACCAATGCAAAATTCGATGGTGAATTCTTTCTAAGTAGATATCATTGTTTGGAATTTGAAAAATTCTTTTTATGATTGGAATTTTAGAAGCAAAATAATTACAGGCTGTTATTCTCTCTGCGGAGAAAATAATTTCCGGCCATCCATTCCGCCAATCTAATGTCACTTCTTCAGGATGAAAAAAGAAATACCATGACAGTGGAATATTATGTCGAGAATCATAATATTCTATTAGATCACGGTTACGGAAGTCATCATCTTCCTCTGTGGGAGAAATACTGGCTCTTAGATAGGCTCGATTAGCCATGTTTCCATCTATTCTGTCAAAATCCCGACGAGAACGGAGGCGAGTTCGCCGAGGTCGTAGGGGACGCGGTACAGGCCGATGTCTTGCGTGACGGTTTTGGTGGCGCGGTCCAGGGTTCCGAACTGCCAGAGGGTGCCGATGGTGAGGCCGCCGTAGAGAACGGGGGCGTCGGAGTCGGTCCATTGATCCAGGGCGACCAGCTCGGCGGCGAGCTGGGTGAAGCCGCGCGAGGTATCGTCGTTCTTGGCTTCCACGACGAGAAACTGGCGCTCGCCACGCAGAAGATAATCCAGCGGGCCTTTGAGCCGCTCGCTGACCGTGATCGTGTACTCGATGTGGATCGGAACGCGCGTCTGGCGGGAGACTTCCGTGAGAACGGGCGCAACCAGCATCTCGCGACGTGCGGCTTCGCTGGTGAGGTTCATCAGCGGAAGCATCTCTTCCAGCTGTGGCTGAAGAATGGCGGCCCACGTGGGCGGCTCGGGCAGCGTGGGAAGAGTCGCGCGGCCTTTGATCAGCGTGTAGCCCAGCGCCTCCAGCACCTGCTCCGTGTCGGCGTTCAGGCGGAAGTAATCGCTGAAACTGGTTACGGACGTGGGCAGAGTGAACGGCGGTCGCATGCTTCGATTATACTACCGGCTGGGGTATGGAGCTACCGGCGCTTGATTTCCTGGCGGGTCTCGTCCTGGGTCCACCAGGTCGGGCGGGCTTCCGGGGAGACCGTCGCCGGGGTTTCCACCTGTGGCTTGAGCGTGGCGGTGCGGGCGTCGTGAAGCGCTCGCTTTGCCACGGCGATCAGGGTGTAGCCCAGCGGCAGGCTCATGGCATGCAGGCTGAGCTGCGTTAAAATATTGCTGAGCGTCGTGGGGACGTTATAGCGTCGGTTTATCTGGAAATACTCCCAGTTCGTGTAGAGCACATAGGCTTCGAATAAAGTAGCGATAAAAATAGCAATACCCAGAAGTAGTTTCGCTTGAGAAATTGTAAATTCTTTCTGTGGGGTTTGTACTATTGGCGGAACATAATTTTTCGCTTTTTTCTTTTGCCATGCCCAGAAGAAAGCCATCCCGAGGTGAAGAAAAATGTAGAATATGTGAAACCAGCGATTTTCGGGGTTGGTTTGTATGGCAATAACGATATTGACAATGCTTTGAAAAAGAGTTGCGCCGATCCAGACATTGTAGGCAGAGATTGGGAGATAATTCTTTTTCATGGGGTTAGTTCACAGACGATCTGAGTGGCGGGAAGAATCTCGGTGATTCTATCGAGGCCAAGGCCCGCCTGAAGCGAGGCCGAGTCGGTATCCGGGGCATCGACGAGGCGGCGACGAGGGGCGCAGGGCCAGTCGCCCACCAGCCGGGTGTCGAGTATCAGGTCGGTGGCGCTTGCCTGCGCGAGGCGCTGTTTATGGGCGAGTGGGGCGTCGGCTTCGCTTGAGAGCAAAAACCGGGTGCCAAAAAGAGCGGCGTCGGCTCCAAGTGTGAGCATCTCCTGTGTGTCGGCTCGGGTGGCGAGGCCGCCGCCCGCAAAGAGCGGTCCCTCGAATCTCGCGCGAAGCGCCGGGACGAACTCCAAAAGAGCGAGCGGGGAGCGCACCGGGCCGCCCGCGTGGGTGCCCTGCGCGATCAGGCCATCGACGCCTCGCTCCAGCGCTTCTTCGGCCTGCGCGAGAGTCCCGACCTGCTGGAAAGCCAGCGCACCCGCGCTTCGGATTCGCGCGGTCAGCCGGGGCGCGTTCCACCAGAATATCTGAAAGTGCCGGTGTCCGGCGCTCAGGCATTCGGTCAGAACGTCGTCGCGCTCCCACGGGCCGGTGAACGCGAGCAAAACCGGTTTTCGGGTAAGCGCCGAAAGCTTTTTCAAGAGCTGCCGGGCCTGCTCGGGAGTCGGGCCGTGCAGAGAGAGCGTCCCCAGCCCGCCCGCCTCGCTCACGGCGGCGGCCAGATAGGCCGAGTCACAGGGGCCGAGAGTGGCCTGAACGATAGGAAGTCGCAGCCGCATAACGTGATTATAACCCGCAGGAACATTTCTTGCCTTCAGCGATACAATAGAAAAAGAACGCCATGGTCAACGATGTCCTCGCGCCACCGCGCCCCACTGCCGCGCCCACCCTGCCGCCTGTGAACACGCCCCTTCTCTCCGTCGCGATTCCCGTCTACAATGAGCGGGCCACCTTGCTGACCATCCTCGAAAAAATCCGGGATGTCCCGCTTTCCATGGAGCTGATCCTGGTGGAAGACGGCTCGACCGACGGCACGCGCGAGCTGCTCAAGAGCGAGATTGAGGGCCAGTACGACAATGTCCGGGTGCTCTACCACGCCAAAAACCAGGGCAAGGGCGCGGCCATCGTCACGGCGATTGGCGCGGCGCGCGGCGAGTTTCTGATCGTCCAGGACGCCGATTTAGAGTACGACCCGAGCGACTATCCCCGGCTTCTTGCGCCCCTGATCTCCGGCCAGGCCCAGGTCGTCTACGGCTCGCGCTTCAAGGGTAAAGTGACAAATATGCGCCTGCCCAACTTACTTGCCAACAAACTTCTCACGCTTACCACCAATATTTTATTTCCCGGCGCACGAATCTCCGATGAAGCGACCTGCTATAAAGTCTTTAGAACGGATTTGCTCCAAAAATTCACCCTGAACGCCCGGCGCTTTGATTTTTGCCCGGAAGTCACCGCCAAAGTTCTCAAGCGAGGCATCAAAATCCACGAGATACCCATCGAGTACGTCGCCCGAAGTGTCTCTCAGGGCAAGAAAATCCGCTGGACCGATGCGTTCGACGCGTTCTGGACCTTATTCAAGTACCGATTTACGGAGTAGAACTTTTGGGGGCCGGGCTGAAAATAGCCTTGATTCCCATCGACGCGATGAGCGCCCCCGCGATGCACATCAGAAGCAGTGCGAGAAGCTTCTTGAGATAGTCCGCGAGGTCTTTTCCGATGAACACTGCGGCTGCTGCGGCCTCGCTGCCCGGCTGAGGCGAGCTGGTAGGTGTCGGAGCGGGCGTCGGGAGAGCGGGCGCGGGTTGTACAAAAAGCCCCGACGCGCTCTGGTACACCGACCACAGCAAAAAAATTCCAAGAAGAAAAACCAGCGCCCCTAAAACACGGGCGAGAAGATCGGGGATCGGTTGGCGAGGCAGCATCGGTGCGGTGTTTTCAGTGTATCAGACAAACTTCGAGCGTAGCGAGACGGCGCGAAGCGCCCCATAGCCGGACGTTTCATCGTCCTGGAATTCGGACGTTTCATCGTCCTGGTTAGAGGAAGCGCGTGATGTCCACGGCGCGCATTCCGGCGCGGCGTGCGGCCTCGATTCCTGCCGGGGCGTCCTCGAAGACCACGCAATGCTCGGGGGCGACTTGCAGGCGCTCGGCGGCCAGCAGAAACAAATCGGGGGCGGGCTTGCCAAGTTTCGTGTCCTGAGAGCCGACCACAACCCCAAACCACTCCCGAATCCCGAGCCGGGTGAGCGTCCCTTCGACCAGCTCGCGCTGTCCGCCGCTCGCCACCGCCATCGGGATTTTTGTGAAAAAGCGTCGCGCTTCCTCGATCACCGGCTGGATCGGGGTTGCGCGGGGCACGAGCCGCCCGAACGCCTCTTCTTTGGCGTGGGTCAGAGCAGGGATGTCGAAGCTCAGCGCGTGGTCGGCCTTGAGAATCTCCAGCACCTCCGAGGCCGGGACGCCGCCGAGCGAGTAGAACTGCGACTCGGGGAAGATTGTTGTCAGCCCGAGCGTGTCGAGCGCCTCGCGCCAGGCCAGGTAGTGAAGCGGCATCGTGTCGGCCAGCGTGCCGTCGCAGTCGAAGATCAGAGCGCCGGGAACAAAATCCAGTGGCATGGAGACCAAGTGTTCGGACATAGATTTTTTATCGTAGCCGCAATTTCGGGAACGCGCCAGCAAAATCGGCGTTATAGCTGGCGGAACTTCCAAGAACCACCCAGAAAGTAGATAAGAACTATGAAGCAATGGCTCGCACTGGCTGCCGCCTCTCTGATCGTCGTGTCTGTGTCCGCAAAGGCTGCAAAAGCAGACGATATCGTTGAAGTTGGGATGAAAAATCCGGAATTCTCGACGCTTGTAACCGCTGTGAAAGCTGCTGGACTCGTCGATACGCTGAAAAGTGCCGGTCCCTTCACGGTTTTCGCGCCGACGAACGCCGCTTTCGCCAAGATTCCGAAGCATAAGCTCGAAGCGCTTCTGAAAAACAAGAAAGCGCTCACCGCTGTGCTGACCTATCACGTTGTTGGGGGCAAGGTCATGGCCGCCGATGTGGTCAAGCTGAAGAACGGCACCAAAGTGAAAACGGTCCAGGGCCGCTCCATCGTGGTCCGGGTCAAGCCGGGCGTGATGGTCAACAATGCCAAGGTCGTCAAGACGGACATCGAGGCCAGCAACGGCGTGATCCACGTGATCGACACCGTCTTGATGCCTAAATAAAATTTGTTGAAACAAAACAAATAGTTCTGTCGTCAGAACTGCTGACAGCCTCGCCGGACCCACCCCGGCGAGGCTGTCACTTTTTTTAGGGTTTGTTTCTTCGGCCCAGAGCGTCGTAGGTGGCGTACTTGTAGACCTCGGAGAGCGTCGGGTAGTTGTAGCACGTTTTAATAAACAGGTCGGCTCCCGCGTCGCAGAGCATCGCCGTCAGCCCGATATGGACCAGCTCGGTTGCCTGCTCACCTAAAATATGAACGCCCAGAAGCTTCATGTCGGCTCGATCAAAAACCAGTTTTAGAAAGCCGTAGCTGTCGCCGATGATCTGGCCGCGTGCGTTGGCCGCAAAGCGTGCCCGCCCGATGACGGGGTCGTGGCCTTTCTGCCGGGCCTCGGCCTCGGTCAGGCCCGCGACCGAGACCTCGGGGATCGTGTAGATTCCGTAGGGGAGAATCGGGGCCATGCCGCTCTTGTACTCCAGCCCGAACGCGTGGCACATCGCAAGCCTTGCCTGCTCCATGCTCGCGCTTGCCAGCGACGGAAACCCGATGACATCGCCCGCCGCGTAGATATGCGGGGCGCTGGTCTGAAAATTCTCGTTCACCGTAAGCTGCCCCCGACTCCCGACCGAGATTCCCGCGCTCTCCAGGTTCAGCTCGCCCGTGTTGCCGCTCCGCCCCGACGCAATTAACACGGTCTCAGAAACAATCGACTCGCCCGAGTCCAGCGCCACCCGCCACCCACGCTCGTCGCCGTCGTCGTCGCGGCCCACGTCTAAAACCGAGTCGGGCATCCGAAACTCGATCCCGAGGGCGATCATCCGCTCTTTCAGCACCCGGCTCACCTCGCTGTCCAGAAAGCCCAGCAGCGTATCGCGGGCTTCGACCAGCGTAATTTTAATTCCCAGGGTCGCGAACATGCACGCATACTCGCACCCGATCACCCCGCCGCCCGCGATCAGCATCGACTGCGGGATTCGGTCCAGCTCCAAGATCGTATCGGAGTCGAAGATATCTCTCTGGCCGACCGCAAACGCAGGCGGATGAAAAGGCCGTGAACCCGTCGCGATGAGAATCACGTCGCCCGTGAGCCGGGTTTCTTCGCCCACCGCGATGGTATGTGCATCGAGAAACCGCGCGACGCCCGTAAAAACCGGGACCTTGTGCCGCCCGAGGTTGCCCGCAATGCGCTGGCGCTCGGTCTCTTTCACGTGCCGCTCGCGCCGCAGAAAATCTTGCACGCCCGCTCGCTCGCGGACGCACGCGTCGATCCCGAACAATTCGCGCTGCCGAAACCCCGAGAGAAACAATGCCGTCTCGCGCAGGGTTTTTGAGGGAAGCGTCCCCGTGTTTGCGGCGGCTCCGCCCAGGTTCTGGCTCTTTTCGATCAGCGCTACTTTTTTCCCGAAGTAGGCCGCCTGCGCCGCCCCCTTCTCGCCCGCCGGACCGCTCCCGATGACGATCAGATCGAAGTGGTTCTCCCCAGTCTCTGCCATGAGAGCATTGTACTCTGCCTTGTTTTTTGCCTCCCTGCCCCCAGAACTGGGGGATAGGGGGCATTACGAGGGCGGATACAATACCCGCATGGCGGATGTACTTACCGGGATCGATGTGCTGGCACGCGACGGAGCGAAGCTGCTGGCGGGCGCGAGCGTGGGGCTGATTACGAACCACACGGGGCTGACTCGCGAGGGAATCCCGACGATTGATGTATTGCACGCGGCTCCGAACGTTTCCCTGAAAGCGCTCTTCGGGCCGGAGCACGGCATTCGCGGGGCGCTCGACGAAAGAGTCGCTGACGGTAAAGACGAGAAGACCGGGCTGCCGGTGTTCTCTCTCTACGGGGAACGCCAGGAGCCGACCGATGCTCAGCTTGTGGGGCTGGACACGCTGGTATTCGATATTCAGGACATCGGGTGTCGGTTCTATACCTATCTCTCGACCATGGGGCACTGCTTGCAAGCGGCTGCAAAGAAAAACCTGAAGTTTGTGGTACTGGATCGGCCCAATCCCATCGGCGGGCTGGCCGTCGAAGGTCCGCTCGCCGACGAGAGCCGCCTGAGCTTTACCGCGTTCCATCCGATTCCCGTGCGCCACGGCATGACGCTCGGGGAGCTGGCCTTGCTGCTGAATGCTGACAAGCGCCTCGGGGCAAAGCTCACGGTGGTGAAGTGCGAGGGCTGGAAACGCGCCGACCTCTGGGACGCCACGGGCTTGAGCTGGGTCAATCCGTCGCCCAACATGCGCTCGCTCGCTCAGGCGCTGCTCTATCCGGGCGTCGGGCTGGTGGAGTTCACCAATCTTTCCGTCGGGCGGGGCACCGACACCCCGTTCGAGTGGATCGGCGCACCGTGGCTCGACGGACGCGCTCTCGCCAGCGCACTGAATGCCGCCAACATCCCCGGCTTGCGTGTCTACCCGGTCCGCTTCACGCCACGCGCCAGCAAGTTCGAGGGCAAGCTCTGCCAGGGCGTGAACTTCGTCGTCACCGACCGGGTGAAGTTCTCGCCGCTGCGCCTCGGAATGGAGCTAACCTTCGCGCTCCGCAAGCTGCATCTGAAAGACTGGGAAGCCAGCAAGCTCTTAACCCTGCTTGCGAGTCGCACGGCCATGGACGCCGTTCTTGCGGGAGAAGAGCCGCTCAAGCTCATGCGAAGCTGGAGCGCCGAACTCAAGGCATTCAGTGCCCTGCGTGGGCACTTCTTGCTCTATTCGTAAGGAAGATATCTCGAAGTAGCTCGAAGCAATGCCAGAGTATCCCAAAGATAAAGAAAAGCGTCGCGAAGATATTCTGTTGTGCCACGAAGAAATACTAAATAGTCAGGAAGATTTATCGGAGTAACGGACAAATTTAATAAAACGTCGCGAAGTAATTCTATTAAATCGTGAAGAAATGTTAAACTAAGACTTTTTGTTGTGATAATATTGTAAATCTAAGAATTTTGAAGCCGTATGGTAATTTTATTCAAGGAATAGAAGGTTGTTTTAGTTGTTGTAGGTATTCCAGTGCATTCACTTTCGTAAGGTCCAGTAGAAAACGCGGACCTTTTTGAGAATGTATCCAGACGTTTAGAAACATCTTCGTTCGTTCCGGAGAAATATTCGGATTTGCCATAATTTCAACGAAGTAGGACTTTTCGTCGTTGATACTCGGTAGCTGCTCTACGTCGTTCCAGAGACAAAAATTAGTATTGCCGTAGCGGGGCAGTCCAACAAAGACTGGTTTTGTGGGAGCAGTTAGCTTCAGGCGGACTCGGAGTGTCTTGCGCCAGTATTTTGCATAGCGGCTGCGGTGCTGGAGCCAGTGCTGAGGAAGTTCCCTGGGGTGAAATCGGAAGGCGGTAAACTCTTCTTCTTCCTCTTCTTCCTCGTCGAATGGTCCGAAGTACGGAGCCGGAACGATATCCACCGGGTCCACATGCCAGCGGCGGAGAAACTCCAGGCGCAGGTCAGTGACATAGCCGATCTCGGGGTCAGGGAGAGGCTCGTCTCTCTGATAGCCACTGTGGAGGAACTGGGTGACCACAATGCCACGGACCTCGGGAAGCCGTGCCAGCGCGATCACGGGATCGATGGTAGAGAGCGTGGGGAACAGAAATCGGGGGGCGACATTTTCCTGGTACATGCCTTCAGGAACATCGTGGTTGTGCCGCGCGGTGAACTGATCGGTTGTCTCTCCCGTCGCGAGTCGGTCGGAAAGCAAGCCGTCGCCGTCGGTTCCGGCAGGACGAGCCAGTGGTGCGACGACAAGCGTTACAGGAAGGCCGCTTTTCGCGACGGCTTTTATCAGCGCTCTGGCCGTTGCCAGCTCTGCGGGCACATCGAGCCAGAGATCGGTCATTCCCGCTGAACGTGCCGCCGTCGCCAGCTTTGCAGCTTCTTCAGGAGTGGCGGGAGCGATCCGGACGATACGTGTCGTCCAGGCGGCAGGCCAGATCACGGGCTTCTTCAGCTCGGGAGGATCGGGCGGCGAGGGCGGCATCGTGTCGTCGCGCACTCCTACAAGAAGCGTATTCGAGATATCGTTATCGTTAAGAGAGAGACGCACTGCCCCATGGCCGGGAATCGTCAGCCAGAAAACCACGGTCGAGGAAAGACGCACATGGTCTGTGCCCAGTGCGTGGATTGGCTCGTCGTTGAAGCTTTTGTTTTGCTCTTTGGCTTCTCGTGCGAACTTGGCGGCGATCTCCCGGACGCGATTTTGCACGTCCTGGGGAAGCTGATTTGTTTTTAGCCGGTCGCTTTTTTGCCCTTTTTCCCAGATTTGTACGTCATCGGGGTGTGGCTCGTTGGGAAGGGGCTTGATAATTGCCCGAAGTGCGGCGGCATCTTTTCGCAGCTTCTCCGTCAGGCGCTGGCGTCCCTGCTGCTGAAGCCAGCTGGCACGACGAAATAGCTCGTCTTGAGTGATAGATTGCTTTGCCCAGGGCACGCGCTCTTCGGTCAGGACGTAGGTATTTTCCAGCCGCCGGACGGCTCCGCCCAGCGCCAGGCACAGCGCCTCAAGCACCTCGCCCGCTCGCGCCTGGTTTCCCTGAAATCGCACTGAGAGCGGCTCGATCCGAACGTCCGCGTACAGCTCCAGCCCGGTGGCTCTGGAAAGCAGCTCGATCAGCTCTTTCACCGTGTGAACGCCTTCCAGGGAGACGACCTGGTCCAGTGCCTCGAAGTCCAGGTCGGAGGTTTTCCCGACATTGGGGACGAACCGCCACGTCGGATACAGCTCAGGCAGGTGATGTCGCAGAAACGTATTGGTATCTGGCAGGCTCTCGTCGCTGTCTCGGGTGGAGTAATCGAACTCGGTTTTCCCTTCGATGGGCAGGCTCCAGTCATTCGACCAGCGGACATTCAGCCGCGCCCCCTGGCTCTGTGCCGAAGAGAGCGTCTTGACATTTCTTTCACCCTCATCGCTGATGTGCTCCAGCGTGGCTTCGCTGGAGAATAGGGCATCGAAGAGCGGTTGGAGCTTTGGGGGAAGGTCGGCGCGGCTCAGGCCGCCCTCATTGCCTACTTTTTTCCAGGCAGACTTGTCGAGTGCCCCGAAGAGACCGATCAGCGGATGCTCTGCTCGGGCAGATAGCTTCTCCGGAGTGACGCCGCGCCAGTCGGGGAGCGCCCGCACTTTCTCGGGAGCGATTGCCCAGATGCCTCCCGCGCGCATCAGCTTTCGCCCGAAGCGTGGTAGCGTCTCGCGTAGCATCGGGTTGTGCGAGAGCCTCTCCCCCCGTGGCAGTCGGACTTTCTCCGCCGCGACGACCAGCAAGACGCCGCGCTCCGCCACGCTCCAGCGCAGGTGCGTCAAGACCTCGACCAGCGTGACGCGTGGTGCAGGCTGAACCTGCGCGATGGGAATCGGCATCTCCTAATTTTACCCCACTGAAACGATATACTGTCAGACTATGCAAGCACGCGAGCTGCGATCTACGTATTTGAGTTTCTTCGAGAGCAAAGGGGCGCTCATTGCGCCATCGGACTCTCTTGTCACCGAGGACCCGACCCTTCTCTTCACGGTTGCTGGAATGGTGCCGTTCAAGGCCTACTTCGAAGACCGGGCGACGCCCCCGCGCCGCTCGATGACGACCAGCCAGAAGTGCCTTCGGACCAAAGATATCGAGGACATCGGCGATATTTCCCACTGCACGTTCTTTGAGATGCTCGGCAACTTCAGCTTCGGCGATTATTTCAAGGCCGAATCGATTGCCTGGAGCGCGGAGTTTCTGTTTGAGGTTCTCAAGCTGGACCGCAAGCGAATCCGGGTGACAATCTACGAAGACGACGACGAAGCGTTCGATCTCTGGAAGAAGCACGGGCTGACCGACGAGCGCATCTTGCGACTGGGGCAGGACAAAAACTACTGGCCTGCCAATGCCGTCGCGGAGAAAAGCCAGGGGCCGTGCGGTCCAGATACCGAGATATTCTTCGATCTTCAGCCCGATCAGCCGTTCGATCAGGACTGGGACGGCGAGGGTTCGCGCTGGCTGGAAATCTGGAACAACGTCTTCACGCAGTTCACCGGTCAGGGAACGGGCGATAGTTTCGAGTTAGTTCCGCTGAAGAACAAGAATATCGACACGGGAATGGGGCTGGAGCGCACTTCTGCGGCAATGAATAATCTCTCTGGACCGTTTGAGACCGATGTTCTGCGTCCAATTATTGCACATTTAGAGAATCTCTCGGGGAAAACATACGGCTCGACGCCGGACTCGCTCACCGATATCGCGTTTCGCCGGATTGCGGACCATGTTCGCGCCACGACGTTCTTAATTGGCGATGGCGTTAATCCCGGAAACGCGAAACATGGCTATGTGCTACGTCGCTTGATGCGCCGGGCAATTGTGGCAGGCCGCCGTCACTTAGGCTTCGGAAGCGAGGCGTTTTTAGACCGTGCGGTTCCGGGCGTCATCGCGAATATGGGCGATGCCTACCCCGAGCTTGCCTCGCGCCAGGAAACCATTCTGGCCGCCGTGAAAGCCGAGGAGACTTTGTTTTCGTCCACGCTGGAGAACGGCCTCGGGCGGCTGGAAGATGCGCTCAGCAAAAAATCACTGAGCGGCGAGGAAGCCTTCACGCTGTTTGCAACCTACGGCCTTCCGCTCGAAGTGACGCAAGAAATCGCCCAGGAGAGTGGGCTGAGCATCGATTTAGAAGCGTTTCACAAAGCTCAAACAAAGCACTCCATCGACTCGGGCAAGGGCAACAAAAAAACCTGGATTCTCACCGACGAAAAAACCAAAGAACTCATGCGCTCGCTCAAACCGACGGAGTTTGTGGGCTACGAGAAGTTCTCCACAGATTCCACAATCCTGGGGATAATCATAGACGGTAAACCGGTCCAAACGCTTCTGGTTGGGCAGGAAGCCGAGGTTATCTTAGACATAACGCCGCTGTATGCCGAATCGGGCGGGCAAGTGGGCGACGACGGCTTTCTCTATAGCGATTCTCTAAACGCTGTTGTCACCGATACACAAAAATCCGACGGAATCTGGCGACATACGGTCACAGTGGAGAGCGGAGAACTTACCGTTGGGCAGAGCGTCCGGACGAAAGCAAACAAAACTCGCTTCGACATTCGCCGAAACCACACGGCGACGCATTTACTTCATAGAGCACTGCGCGAAACCCTCGGGACCCATGTCTCACAGAAAGGTTCGCTCGTGGACGCCGAGCGGCTGCGCTTCGACTTCTCCCATCACGCGGCGCTTACCCAGGATGAGTTAAAAGAGATCGAGGAGCGCGTCAACGGAGTGATTGCGTGTCGGCTACAGGTCGAGATCGTGGAGAAGCCCATCGACGAGGCCCGAGAAATGGGCGCGATGATGCTTTTTGGCGAGAAGTATGGCGACGTGGTTCGCGTGGTTTCCGTCGGCGGCGACTACTCGATAGAACTCTGCGGCGGGCTTCACGTCAGCAGTGCCGAGGACATCGGGCTGTTTCGGATTATCTCCGAAAGCTCGGCGGCGGCGGGAATCCGGCGCATCGAGGCGGTGACAGGCCGTGGCGCTTACGAGTATCTCAAAAACCGCGACGAGGTTCTACAAAACGCCGCGCACAAGCTCTCCGCCCGCCCCGACGCCGTTCCCGAGGCTATCGAGCGTCTTCAAACGCACGTCAAAGAGCTTCAGCACGAGATGAAAGCCTTGAAATCGCTCGCCGCAGGCTCGCTGGCCGATGAACTCTTGAAAAGCGCCGTCGAGAAAGACGGAATGAAGCTGATTGTGCAGTCCGTGGAGACAGAAGATGTCGCCGCCCTCGCCGACGAAGTGATTGGGAAGCTCGGAAGCGGGTTAATTCTGCTGGGCGCGGAGAGCAACGGAAAACTTATTTTTGTCGCCAAGGCCACCAAAGACGCCGTGGGCAAGGGAATCCACTGCGGGAACCTCGTGAAGGCTGCCGCGCAGGTTGCGGGCGGCGGCGGTGGCGGACGCCCGGACTTTGCGCAAGCCGGAGGCAGCGACGCTACAAAACTCGCTGATGCCCTCGACGCCGTGCGGGCCATGCTGTAAACGAGGCAATGAATTGTCTCGCTAAAGGCGCTCCGCGCCACAATGTCCTCCGGACATCCATGGATTTCGTCTGGCAGGGCGTTCGGCGCGGAGCCCCTTTAGCGAGGGATTTCAATCCCGCGAAATGCCGATGGATCGCCGCGTTGTTTGTGGCATTGGCAGTAGGCGGCGCGGTACGGGCGCAGGTGCATCCGATTCCGGTGGAGAAGCTGGCCGACGCCTACGAGCGCGGTGCGGTCGGGCTGGTCAGTCCGCAGAAAGAGGATGGGGAACTTACCTGGGCGGCGGCGGAGGGCGCGGGATTTCCCCCACGAACGATCCTGACCTCCCCAACAACCCGGACGCCCGGCCTTATCGCCGCCGTCGATTTCACCCTCGGCGGGGCGACTCCACAGGCGATTCCGGGTCGCGTGGCCGACCTGCTCGACTTCAAGTGGCGCATCGAAGCGACAGAGCGCTCCAAGAATCTCGTCCTCGGTTTGTTCGGCGGCCTTGCGGGACTCGGGCTTCTGCTCGGAATTCTCGCGCTTTCGTGGCCTCGGCTAAGCGTCGCGGCACACGGCCTGATCTCCTTCGCCACGGCAGGAACGGTCGCGCTCCTGCTCTCGTCGCGCCTTGCACCTTCGGGTTCTGTGTTTCAGGCGACAGGGTTTCTGCTTGTTAGCCTGATACTCGCGGTTCTGGCGCGGATCGTCGGCGGGCGGGCGCGGCCTGTCCGGACGCTCCTTCGTTTATTTGTTCTGGTACTCACTCTCGACACGGTTTTTCACCTCGGGCTGGTCGCCAGCTCTCCACTGTCCGGGTTCTACATCACGGGGATTCGGTTCTACGGCATCGGCAACGAGTACATGGGCCTGCTGATCGGTGCGGCCCTGATGTCCGTCCCGCTCGGCTGGCTGCGTTGGATCGGCCCGGCGATAGTGGTTATGCTCGGTCTCTCGCCCCTCGGCGCAAACGCCGGTGGCGCGATGGCCGCCACGGTCGCGGTGGTGATGACCCATCCCCACCACCCAGCCGCTGGGTACCCGCTTACTCTCGCCTTTATCCGACCGGGTACCCGTCGCGGGTGGCGGGGCCAGGGAAGGGGGAATTCTGTCTCCCCTTCCTTGCTCCCGACGAAGTCGGAAATAGAGCAGGGAAGGGGTTGGGGGATGGGTCTCGCTTTCCTCGCGGCGCTGCTTGTCGCGCTCGGGCTGGCGCTCATCGAGCGCTTTCTTCTGCCCGAGAGCCTGCGCTCGCATATCGGGCGGGCGGCGGGCGGCGGGCCGGAGCTGTGGAGCGCGATTGTTCTGCGCAAGATCCAGATGAACCTGAAGCTTGCGAGCGTTCCGTGGACGATTCTTGCGGCGCTTGGCGTCGGCGGCGGGCTGATTTTACTGGCGCGTGGGCCGGTCGGGGCACACGTAAAACAAAATGCAGAGCTGGGAGTGCGGGTGAGGGCGGCGCTGCTTGGCGCGGGCGCGGCGCTTATTTTTAACGACTCGGGGATCGTCGCCGCGCTGCTTCTGCTGGCTCCGGTGCTCCTCTGCGTGATAGAGTCAGCGTCGTGCGCTACCTCGCTATCGACTTTGGAACCAAAAGAATCGGTCTTGCCGTAGGAGAAGACAATGGCTTTGGCGCGTTTCCCCTCACCACACTCCATCGGTCTCGCTCGCTCGCCCGCGACCTGGGCGAGCTGGTCCGGCTCCTCGAAAAAGAGCAGGCCGAGGCTGTCGTCGTCGGGCTGCCACTCCACGCAAATGGAGAAGAGAGCAAGTCCAGCGGCCTGGTCCGCGAGTTCGTCCGCGCTCTTGGCAGGCGCACGACCCTGCCGATCCACCTCACCGACGAGTTTCTTTCGAGTGCCGAAGCCGAGGACGAGCTGATTTCGAGGGATGTCTCCCGCAAAAAACGTAAGGAAGTGCTGGACCAGATGGCTGCGGTCCAGATTTTAGAGAGCTATCTTCGCTCATGACCCTGACCAAAACAACTTTTCTCGGATTTCTTGCGCTTGGCGCAGTGTTTTCTGCCTCGTGCGGGCTTGTCTCGCGCCCCGGCGCGACCCCGACGCCCTCGGGCACGAAAGTCACGTTCCCCGAAGGCTTCACGCTGGAGAAAATGGCCACCCGGTTAGTAGACAAGAAAGTGATTTTGAGCGAAAAGACCTTCCTGATGCTGGCAAAAACCCAGGGGAAGTCTTTTAAAGCAGATTTTAATTTACCAAAGAACCTCGAAGGCTATTTATTTCCCGACACCTATGTGTTTCCCTCGGGTGCCGACGAGAAAAAAGTCATTCAGACCATGCTCAGCAACTTTGAGCGCAAAGTCGGCCCGAAGATAGCCGACTCGGGCAAGCCGATTGGGGAAACTCTGATTAAAGCCTCGCTGATCGAACGCGAGGCCGAGGTCGAGGAAGACCGCGCCAAGATCGCCGGAGTGATTGAGAACCGCTTGAAGAAAAACATGCGCCTGCAAATCGATGCCACGGTGCAGTATGCCCTTCCCGAGCACAAGTCCCGGCTTCTTTTTGCCGATCTGAAGTTCAAGTCGCCGTACAATACCTATCTCAACAAAGGACTCCCGCCCGGCCCGATCTGTAGCCCTGGAATTCCGTCGATTGAAGCGGCACTTAACCCCGAAAAATCCAATTATTTGTTCTATGTCGCCGGAAAAGATGGCAAAAAGCATCTTTTTGCCCAGACATTTGCCGAGCACCAGAAAAACATCAATAGTGTGAGGAAACCGGCTGCGAGCGGTATCTAAGCGTCTATGATCCATCCAATTTCCGCTCTGATAGGTTTTCTACTGGCGCTTCCGCCCCTCACAGGGCAGGTTCTCGACGAGAAAAACAGGCCCGTCGCGGGCGTGGTTCTGGTAGTTACGGTGCGGCCAGCGCCGGATATTTTTCAGAATGTCGGCTCGGTAACGACGGATGCCGAGGGACGTTACTCCGTGGAAAGACCGTCCGGAGAGTTCACTCTGTCTCTGCGCTGGGCCGATGGCTGGATCATGAGACCGCACCGGGAGCTACGCGAGATACCCGAGGGGATTGTTCGTATCCACCGACAGACACGCCACGATGTTTTGTTGCTCGACGAGCGTGGGCGTCTGCTGCCCAATGTCAAAGTTGCGTTGACCAGCGGGTCACCTGGCGGGTGCGTCCCCTTTGGGGTTCCTCTGAATCTGGTGGTGCAGACCGATGCACGCGGGCACTTCATGCTCCCGGCAGGCTGCCCGGAAAGTAGCTTTTATGTCCAGGCTATCGGCCACGAAGATGCTGTTACTCGGGTCTCTTTTCCATGCATGGGCGACGGCGCGACAGTTTCCACGTCGCTTCGCCTCAAACCCTGCGCGACACTCTCCGGGGTTCTGCTGGACGCCGAGGGAAAGACACCGCTCGTGGGGGCTTTGGTAACCGCTCTAACGGTACAAACTCTGCGTGACGAAGGCAATGGCGAGGTGAGCTACAATTCGGGGGGAAGCGCCCTCGCCCCGATATACACGAAAGAGGGCGACTGGAAGTGGAATCAAAGCGCAACTACCGATGAGCGCGGGCGTTTCTCGATGCGCGTCCTGACGGATGCTCCTGTTGGCATCAGCACTCCTGTCTGCGACTTCCGAATGGGAAAAGATGCCATGCGTCTCCAGCCAGGCGAGCATCGAAAAGTGCGTATCGTCTCAAAAGTAATACCATAAATGAGTAATCTGACGCCGACAAAACTGGTACGGCATGTCATCGAGCTGGATATCGCCTGGTTGAAAGAGAAAAACGTCCGCGCAGTGCTGTGCGACGTAGACAATACGCTCGTGGCCTGGCACTCCGAGGAAATACTGCCCGAGGTTCTGGAGTGGGTTCAGCGCGTGAAAGCCGCCGGGATTTTGATTTGTTTGGTCTCGAACACGCGCAATCCGAGGCGGCTGGAGCGTCTTGCCGAGCGCCTGGGAATTCTCTTTGTGCCAGGAAATTCGGCGAAACCCGGTAAGTACGGCTATTTGAAAGCGCTCGAACTTACCAATTCTAAGCCCGAAGAAGCGGTGATGATCGGAGATCAGTTATTCACCGATGTTTTTGGGGCCAATAAACTGGGAATTGCTTCTGTGCTGGTCAATCCCATGAGTCCGAGAGAGTTTATCGGCACAAGGTTAATCAGCCGGACGCTGGAGAAGCTGATTCTGCGGGGGGAGCGGGCACGTCCCCGCTAATCCCCCGAAGCGCTTCGCTTTCGCCCCCGTGCGGCACGGGGGAGGGGGGGGCTTCCGGAACTTTCATGCTCAAGGTTCGGCTGACGCCCGGCTCTTGCATCGTGACACCGTACCAGAGCGGGGCGGCTTCCATGGTAGTTGCGTTGTGCGTAATTAAAATAAACTGACTGTTTCTGCCGAACTCACGCACTAAATCGGCGAATTTCTCGACATTCGCGCCGTCGAGCGGGGCGTCTACTTCGTCCAGGACGCAGAACGGGGCAGGGCGGACTTCTAAAAATGCAAACAGCAGCGCTGTGGCCGTTAAAGCTCGCTCCCCGCCTGAGAGAAGAGCCAGGCTCTGGCGCTTCTTGCCCGGCGGTTGCGCCCAGATATCGATCCCGGTTTCTAAGACGTCCTGCGGGTCGGTCATCACAAGCTGGGTCTCGCCGCCGCCGAACAAGCGCCCGAAGTATTTCTGGAACGCCAGGCTCACGGCCTCGAACGTCTCGACGAACACTCCGCGCGTCGAGTCGTCGATCTCGGTGATGGCCGACAGCAGCGTGCTTTTCGAGTCTTCGAGGTCGGTTTTCTGCTCCAGAAGAAACCGGTGGCGTTCGGAGACTCGCTCGTACTCTTCGATAGCTCCCGTGTTCACGACGCCCAGGCTTCTAATCTCGCGCCGGAGCCGCCCGATCTCCTGAACCACGTCTTTTTCGGGCGGAGCGCCTCCCGTCAGCTCGACGGCGGAGTCGGGGTGCAGCTCGTACTCGGTCAGAAGCCGCTCGCGGATCGCCTCGGCCTGGGTTTCGAGCCGGGCCGCCTTGAGCCGCGACTGCTGGGCGCGCTCGCTGGCCGACTGAATTCCGCGCTGGGCCGCCCGAAGCCGCTCGGCAAGCTGGGCACTCTGCGCCGAGAGCGTGGTTCGTGTATTTTGGAGGGCTTCGACAAGCCCCTGGCTCTCTTTCTGCTCGCGCTCGGCCTCGATACGCACCGTAGCGCAGACGGCTTCCTCGGCTTCCTCGCGGGCGATCAGGGCGCGGGCATCGTCGGCGCGGCGGGTGCGCTCGCCAGACTGGAGCGAGGCTTTCAGCGCTCCCTCGCGGGCACGCTCGGCATCGCGCCTGAGGCTCTGGGCACGCTCGCGCAGGCTGGCGGCCTCGGCGGAGAGCAACCGCGTACGCTCGCGGGCCTCGCTCTGGGCCACGGAGAGCTGGGCGCGGCGCTCCGAGAGCTGCTCGCGGCTCTGCTGTGCGCCCGTGTCGGCGTCCCCGGCGGCTTCCACGGCCTCGGACAGAGCTTTCTCGCGGTTCTTCTCTTCGGCAAGTGTCCGGGTCAGCGCTTCCACCCGCTCGGACTCGCGCACCCGCTCGCGCTCGCGCCGCTCCGCCTCGGACTTTGCCGACGCCGCCTCGCGCTCGGCTTTATTGACCGCGTCGCGTGCCTGGTTTCGGGCGGCCTCGGCTTGAAGAAGCTGCTGCCTTGTGGCTTCGAGGGCTTCTCGGGCGGCTCTCTCAGCGAGGCGCAGTCGGTCGCTCTCGCTGCGGCCCGCTTCGACGGCGTCGGAGAGCGCGGCGATCTCGCGCTTCCGGGAAAGCAAGTTGGGGCCGGGCCGTCCCATGCGCCCGCCCGTGATCGCGCCCGTGGGCACCACGACCTCGCCTGCCAGCGTCACGATCCGGCCCCAGTCGCTCACGCTCCGGTTGCGGCTGATTGCCGTGGCGACTTCGATGTCCTCGCAGACCAGCACGCGGGCCAGCAGAACATTCACGGCGGCTTCGTCGCGGGCTTCAAAATTCACCAGGTCCGCTGCCGAACCTAAAACGCCCGACTCTCTTTTTGCCGCTGTGCGCAGGCTCGGCGGGACATCCGTTCTGCGGAGAACGTCCAGGGGAAGAAACGTCGCGCGTCCGCCCCGGCTCTCGGAGAGATAGCGAATCGCGGCTTTGGCATCGCGCTCGGTCTCGACGATAATATCTTGCAGCGAGCCGCCGAGGGCCACTTCGATAGCCGTTTCGAGGTGCTCGGGCACTTGAATCGCATCGGCCACCAGCGTGAAGCGCCCCGTGAGCTTCTTCTCGTCCACGCCGCGCAACACCGATTTGACGCCCGCGAAGTAGCCTTCTTGCGCGGCCTCGGTCTCTTCCAGAACCCGCAGCCGACTTTCCTGGCCCGCCAGCCGTTTCTCGGTGGTGTTCAGGCTCTCGCGGGTGGCGCTTACGGATTTCTCGGCGGCGCTCTTGCTTTCCTCGGCGGCGTTTCTGCTTTCCTCGGCGGCGTTCTTGCTTTCCTCGGCGGCGCTTAGGCTTTCCTCGGCGGTGTTTTTCAGTTCCTCGGTGGCGTTCTTGCTTTCCTCGGCGGCGCTTAGGCTTTCCCGAGCCGCGAGAAGCTCTTTCTCGCGGGCGTTCATCCGTTCTCGGAGGGAGTCTAACTCGGCCTTCTGCGCGGCTATCTTTCTTGCCAGTGCGAGATAGTCGGCCTCCTGCCCGGCAGCGTCTCTGGCGAGCGTGTCTAAAGACTTGCCTAAATCCCGGACGCTCTGCTCGGCTTCGTTTAGCTCTTTGGACTTGGCGCTCAGGGCGTCGTTGGCCTCGCTGGAGAGAACTAAGACCGAGTCAGCCTCGTTGTCCAGTCGCTTTTTCTCGTCGTCGAGGGCTGTCAAATCACTATCCAGGGTTTCGAGGGCTTTCTGCGCTCCCGTGCGGCGCTCGGTGGCGAGGGCGATTCGTCCCGCGAGGCGTTCTAATTGGGTGCGGGCGCTCTGCTCTCTCTGGCGGGCGGTGTCTAATTCGCGCTCGGTGTCCGACAGCGAGATTCGCAGGGTTTTCGACTCTTCGTCGGTCTGTTGTTCGTCGGTTTTATGGCGCTCGGCCTCGGCGCTGGCCTCGCTTGCGAGAGTTTCTTGTTCGGAGAGTTCCAGGCTCAGCCGGGTCCAGTCGGCGGCAAGCTGCCCGACTTCGACCTCGCGGAGCCGCCCGGTCAGCGCCTGGTGTTTTCGCGCGGTCTCGGCCTGCTTCTGGAGCGGCTCGACCTGCCCGGAAAGCTCGGTCAGAATATCCCGGACGCGCACTAAATTGGTCTCGACGTTCTCTAATTTTCGCTGAGCCTCGCGCTTTTTGACCCGGTATTTCTTAATTCCTGCGGCTTCCTCGAATAGTTCCCGGCGCTCCTCGGGGCGAGCCGTGAGCATCGAGTCGATCTCCGACTGGTTGACAATGGCATACGCCCCCCGCCCGAGGCCGGTGTCCAAGAACAAATCCGTGATGTCCTTGAGCCGACACGCGGTTTTGTTCAGAAGATACTCGCTCGCGCCGTCTCTAAAAATCCGTCGGGTGACCGTGATCTCGGAGAAGTCCAGCGGCAGGAATCGGTCTTCGTTGTCTACGGTGAGCGAGACCTCGGCCATCCCGACCGGCTTTCGCTTGCTAGAACCGGCGAAAATCACGTCGCGGGCGCTCCCGGCGCGGAGACTCGACGCTTTCTGCTCACCCAAACACCAGACCAGGGCGTCCAGTAAATTGGACTTCCCCGACCCGTTCGGCCCGACGATGCACGTCACGCCGGGGACGAACTGAATCTCGGTCTTGTCGGCGAAGGTCTTGAAGCCGTGGAGCGTGAGGCGCTTGAGGTGCATTTGGCCGCGCTATTGTACCAGAGCCAGGCAGCTAAAGCAGCCTGCTGCACAAGGGCAAGCACCGTGAACGGCGCTGCAAAACACGGTAGATTGGCAGGGGGCTTCAGCCTCCTTGGACTCATGCAGCAGGCTGCTTTAGCTGCCTGGCTCTATCCGGGCGTTTACCGCCGAGAGGGTACTGTGCGATAGAGGGCCGAATGAATCTTAAAGATAGCTGTTGTCGCCACGGAAGCGGCGGCTTTTATACCCTCGATGTCGGGCTGGCGCAGCCGGGCCGTATTTTTCTGAGTGAGAAGCTCTTCGCCGAGTCGGAAGAAGGGCTGTTCACGCAGTTCAACTACGCGGCCCACCTCCCCGGCGTCAAAGATATCGTTCTCACACCCGACGCCCACATCGGCAACGGGGTTCCGGTCGGGTGCGTGGTCGCCACCGACGGAACTCTACTCTTGCAGCCCGTGGGCTATGACATCGGGTGCGGGATTCTGTGCTTCAAGTCGGATGTCTCGATGACCAGAGGCCAGGACGAGAAGCTCAAGCGCAAGTTCTCCGAGGAAGTCATGAAGCGGATCGGGCTGGGAGTCGGGCAGCGCGGAACGCTCTCGTTCACCCGCAAGGGCTTTCAAGAAATCATTCGGACCGGCGCGGTGGCGCTGGGCTACGAGCGCAGCCGCTCCGAGCGCGACTTCCTGCCCGTCGATGACGACTGGGACCCGCCGTTCAAGGCGATAGACCGGGGAATCGGGCAGCTCGGAAGCTTGGGCGGCGGGAATCACTTCGCGGAGCTTCAGCATGACCAGGACGGCAAGCTCTGGGTGATGGTCCACACCGGCTCGCGCGGCTTCGGGTATCAGCTCGCGCACCACTACATGCTGGCGGCCCGCGACGAAGTGAAAGCGCGCGGCGGCAAGGGAATCGAGTCGGTTTACTTGCTGCCCGATTCGGCAAACTGGCGCGGCTACAAAAACGCCGTCAGCGCCGGGGCGAACTACGCGATTGCCAACCGGCTGGTGCTCTGGGAGCAGATCGGGACCGCGTTTCGGCGCGTGTTCGGCAAGGAGCCCGAGTTAGTCTACGAAATCTCGCACAATCTGGCTCAACAAGAAACCACGCCCGACGGCACCGATGCCTGGGTGCATCGAAAAGGCGCGACCCGTGCGTTCCCCGCCGGGCACCCGGAGCTTGCCGGGACGCAGTGGGAGCAGTCCGGGCACCCCGTGCTGATCCCCGGCTCGATGGGCGACAACAGCTACGTCCTGCGCCCCCGGCCCGGCGCGGCCAACGCGCTCTGGAGCGTGAATCACGGCTGCGGACGAAAGCTCAGCCGCACCGAGGCCCGCCAGCGCATCACGCAGGGCATGGCGAACAAACAGATGAAAAAACTCGGCGTCCTGGTCAACGGCGGCGGCGACGTGCCCATCGACGAATCCCCCGATGTCTACAAACCCGCCAAAGACGTGTTAGACGCCATCTTAGAAGCCGACCTCGCCACCGTCGAAACCACGCTCACCCCGCTCGCCAGTTTAAAAGGCGTAGACTGATGCCCTGGAGAGTGATTCGGCGACGACTGGGAAAAGCCGGGCCGCGTGAGCGTCGCCTGGCACGACAGCGGGAGTGGGATCGGCAGTACGGTGAGGGAAACTGGGAGATTGGCTATTTCATTGAGGGAGAGTTTATCTCGCAAGAAACCGCGCTGGAGTCGATCTACTACAAAAGCTACGAGCTACACTTTACTGAGCACCCGGAAGATCTTGCAGGGTTAATTTCGTTGGCAAAAGTGCTGCGAAATCCGCACGCAGAAGCCACGACAGGCGTCGATCTTCAGGTTCCTGCGATTCTGGAGTACCTGCATCGAAACAACCTGGCGCTTCAAGGCACAGAAGTCGTCGATATTGGTTCCTGGAACGGCATCGCATCGCATCCGATCAGCATTCGGCTCAGTCCACTTTCCATTCGCGTAGTAGGCGACCCGAAAACGACACTGGAGCAGTTCTGGCAAGAGGAAAAATGCCTCGCAGTCTGGGAGTCAGGTTGAGTCGGTCAAAGTCCAGTCGTCGCACTGTAAGTTGGGGACTTGCGCGAAGTGTCGAGTGTTGCGTGTGACGACGACGAGGCCGTGATTCAGCGCCTGCGCCGCGATTCGACAGTCCTGGCGTCCGACGCGCTTGATCGCCGCAGAAAACTCGCGATACCGTGCTTCGTCGGCATCCGTATAGTTGAGAATCTGGAAGCGATGAACGAGATGAATGGTTTCGAGAAACCACTCGTAGGCCAGCGTGATTCCAATTCTGCTCTTACCTTCGCGAGCATCGTTGAGTTCGGCAAGCCTTCCTCGAATCATCTCCTCGACAGCAACGGCACTTAGGAACAAGTTTGCGGCGGGAACGGAAAGCACATTCTGTGCGACAAAAGCCTCGCCATCGAGAATTGCACGAACAATATTAGTATCGAGTAAGTAGCGCCCCTCAGGCTCCGGCATTCTCCTTCGTCTCAACCTCCTGCCGGTAGTTTTCGACACGTTCCATCAGAGCCTTCAGTTTCTCCGTGTCTTTCCAGGCACCCACGAGCGACGCCAACGGATGCGGCGCTTCTGCAGGTGGCTTTTTCTCTTCTATTTTTTCTGGTGACAGGGCTTTTGGCATGGGGACATCTCCTATTCTGCCGTTATGATAGCAGAAAATTCGATGCGGCGGTAGATTTCGGCGAGGGGCAGGGTGATTTTGAGGGCGGGCAGTTCGGCGATAGCATTGAGGCCAGAGAACTCGCGGACGAGCCAGCTATCCGTGCTCCCACGGGTCCAGACTTCGACCCACGGGCGGTCCTGCGCGGCCAGAACGAGGCTCAAAAGTGAGTCGCGCTGGCGGTAGAGCCGAGACTTATCGCCCAGGTCGAAGCTCTCTGTAGACGGAGACAGAACCTCAAAGACCACGGTCGGGTTGGCGAGCGTATCGACCTGAGCGTCCACAAAGAGCAGCTCCCCACAAACGACGGTGAGGTCCGGGTAGACAAAGCGGCTGTCGGTGAGCTGAACACGAATATCTGCGGTGAAGACTTCGCAATCTTTCGCTTCTGCCGGTGCGTCCAGTAGTCGCCACAGGTTTCTCGTAATCCGGTCGTGCTCTATCGACGCTCCCGCCATCTCTAATTTTTCTCCATCGATGTACTCGCTCTTGAACTCGGCCAGACGCTCCTGCGTGAGGTACTCTGTGGGGGTAAGTTTTTTTTCCAGAACCGTCATCGAACTCGTCCTCTTTCGGCACTATTGTACCAAAGCGCCACGAAGAGGCGGCTACGGGGCGGGGCTTCGATGGGCCGGTTCTCAGTCTTCGACGGCGATGCACTTGCCGTAGATCGAGCCTGCGGAGACCCAGCCGTTGACTGCGCCCCGGTTGTTGCCGATCTGAAAGCGCTCGCCGGAGATGGCTTTGATGAGATGCAGGTACTCGCGACCGTTTACCGGAATGATGCCGTAATGCCCCCGGCTTCAGCCCACCCGCAAGCGGGTACCCGGATATTAAGGCATCGTCTCCTTCGGAGGAGACGATTGCGTTGTGATTATTAGGTCAAACTGTGATATAATTCTTGCGTGAGCGTGATTTGCCTAAAATATAGAATTCTTCCCACAAAGGCTCAGGAGACCGCATTGAACCAGGCCCTGGAGATTTGCAGAGAAATCTATAACAGCCTCGTCAATCAACGCACCGCCCTCTACGAGATACGCAAAGAAACATTCTCCCTCTACGAGCAACAAGCGGAACTCGCAAAATGGAAAGAAGCGCACCCCGAACTCAAAACGGTTCACTCACAGGTCTTGCAGAACGTCGTCGTTCGTGTTGACCTGGCCTTTAAAGCCTTCTTTCGACGGGTCAAAGCGGGAGAGATGCCCGGTTACCCAAGATTGAAAGGGTTTGGCGTCTATGACAGCATCACCTTTCCACAGGCAGATAAAACCGGGTGTAAACTAAGAGAGAATTCTATCTATATCTCTAAGATCGGTACGGTCAAAGCGATTATTCACAGGAAACTTATTGGGGCCGTCAAAACTTGCACGATTCGAAGGCAGGCAGGTAAATGGTTCGCTTGCTTTTCCTGTGAGTATGCTCCAGAACCGCTCCCGGAATCTCTGGAATCTATCGGTATCGATGTGGGGCTGGAAAAGTTCGCGGCTCTCTCCGATGGTTCGTTTGTGGAGAATCCGCGTTTCTTCCGCCGTGAGGAGAAAGCTCTTGCCAGAGCAGGGCGCAGGCAAGCTAAGACGAAAAAGCGTTCTTTAGAGCGGCGAAAAGCCAACAAGGTTCTGTCTCGCATCCATGAGCGGGTTCGGAATCGCCGTCATAACTTCGTTCATCAACTTTCTCGGAAGCTGGTGAATCAGTTTGGGTTGATTGCTGTTGAAAAGCTGAATGTGAAAGGGATGGTTAAGAACCGT
>JANLTX010000083.1:0-23638 GCA_031363095.1 Armatimonadota bacterium
CTCGCGCCGATCCGCTTCCTTCCAGTGGTTCCACTGGGAATCCTGGAGGTGCGCGGGGCACCTGGCGAAGTAGGCGGCGGGCATACCAAGCTTCTGGCAAGCCTGGCCCATGGCGTAGGGCGTGAGAGCGAAGCCGAAGCCATCGTCGTCGGCTCCCGGCCAGTAGAGCCGCCCCTCGTGGAGAGATAGCTCGTGGACGGGAACTAAGTGGTCGTGCTTTCCCTGGTCGTCCCAGGTGACACGGTGCGAAACCTCATCAAGAGTGAGAGGCATGGTGGGTTCGTTTCCTTTCAAGTTTTCAAAATGTGTGGTGTCGAGTTTTGAAGGTTCGCGCGAGCCGGGGCCTGGCTTCAAGTGGGTTTTCTGGAGAGCCGTTGCCCCTGCCGCGCGAGAGTTAGCGTAGAGCCACCTGGCAAAACCTCCAACGAGCGTTGCATCGAAGGGAATGAAAGGGCTGAGAAAGGCCACGAGGGGAACGAAGAAAGAACGAAATGGGGTATAAAGCATCTGAAAGCTGGCCTTTACTCTCGCTATGAATGCAGGGATAGAGATGTCAGACTTGAAAGGGTACAAAACATGGGACGAAAACCAGCAGCAGCGACGACCGCTACGGCCACGATTGAGGGGGCAGCAGTGAAGCCTGTTGTTCGACGTAGGCGGCGACGCACGACGGTGGATCATGTGGCGCAGACCGGGATTCTTATCGGGGCGCTTCTCAAGGCGCGAGACGGTGCGGGCACGAGCCAGGCGGATGCGCTCGCGGTGGTCTCCTGGGCGCGTGGGGTTCACGAGGAAGAAGCGGCGCTTCGTGCGCTGGCGACGCGTGCGCGGAAGATGAACGCACCGGGCGTGGCCGAGCGGCAGATGGCGCACACGGTCAACAAGGCGCTCCTCGACGGGGTTCTCGCTGGAACGACCACGATCAATGTGGATAGCGAGGGAGCCATCGTCTTTGGCGATGCCAGCGCCCCGAAAGCGGCTCCTGCTACTGAAGCCGCCGCCGAGTAGGGGGTACGCTTTAACCTGGGCTAAACTTCTCTCATGATTACTATCGTTTCCTGCGAGGAGCTTGACGCTCTTGATCTTTCCTGGGCCCTGCCTGACATCGACCGGGCAGGGCTTCCCTACTTCACCTTACCCGCCGGACAGGAGCACTACCGGCTGCTGGCGCATCTCTCGCAGCTCTACTCCCACCGGCTTATTCTGGATGTAGGAACCTTCCACGGGGCGTCGGCGGTCGCGCTCTCGGCCAACCCGCTCGCTCAGGTCATCTCCTACGACATCCAGAACCATCGGACGCTGGATATTTCCCGGCCTAACATCGAGTTTCGAGTCAAGGACGTGCTCAAGGATTTAGACAAGTTGGTCCAGGCGTCCCTGATCTCTTTAGACACGTTCCATGATGGCGGCTTCGAGCGACAGTTTATTCACAAGCTCCGGGAGGTGGGCTTTCGTGGGACGCTGCTTCTGGACGACATCCATCTCAACGAGCAGATGGAAGCCTTCTGGAGGGAACTGTCTCAGCCCAAAGCCGACCTGACGCGAGTCGGTCACTGGTCCGGCACCGGGGTCGCGTACTTCGGCCTGTTTTAGAGCAGCGCACAAACTGCCTCGGGTCGGGAACAGGCACGGCCCATTTCTTCGTATTGAAAAAAGAAACGAAAAATTGAGCCTTTTTCATAATTCGCCAATCCACTCAGATGCGAGTAGTTGGCACTTGTTGCCGATAAGGAGATGTGAAACACCAAACTGACTCAAGTGCCAACCATCTGATTGTATCAAGCGATGCAGATTCTATCGACCTTCTTGCTCCTTACTGGAAAGAAGTTACCGAGAAACTTCATCCTCTTCTAGAAATCTCTTTTGAACTTTCTCCCCATCTTTGTCAAACGGGAAAGATTTTGGAAGCAGTACGGATTGAAGAACATGTTTCTGCTCCCGTGGAAGGAATCCGTGGAAGAAAACAAATAGATCGCAGGCCTATGGCTCGTGCCTTTCTCGTCAAAGCGATAATGAATCTTGTAAGTACGCGACAACTCGTTCAACTTCTTCAGCAGAGTCGTCCTTTAAGGCAGCTTTGTGGAATGGAAAAAGTCCCCAGCGAGCCAACTTTCAGTCGTGCTTTCGCGGAATTTGCCCAGAATAACCTCGGTGACAAGGTACATGTCGCAATGGTCGAAAAGTTTGTCAGTAATCAAATAGTGATGCATTGTAGTCACGATACAACGGCAGTTGAAGCTCGTGAAAAAGCGGTCAAGAAGACAAAAAAACTTGAACCTTCGCTAAAAAAGCGTGGTCGTCCCAAGAAAGGAGAGATTCGCCCTCCCAAGGAGTTAACTCGCTTAGAGCGACAGGTGACAATGGAGGCTGATGCTGCATTGGCGGAACTACCGCGCTTTTGTGATCGTGGCTTCAAGAAGGACACGGATGGCAATGAGTATTGGTGGCGCGGCTATAAAGCCCATATTGTTTGGGCGGATGGGATGGTTCCTTTGTGTTGTGTGACGACTTCTGCTTCGTTGCACGACAACCAGGGAGTAATCCCTATTATGAAACGAGTTGCTCAGAAGGTGAGAAGTCTGTATGATTTGATGGATAGTGCTTATGATGCTTCTGCGATTCGTGAAGTGAGTTTATAATTAGCCCATGTTCCAATTATTAGCAAAAATGTTCGTCGAAGCGCTGTTTTGCCGAAATCGAAGTGTTTTTCTCAGCGGTACAGTACGGCAGAGGAATTACGTTACCGGGAACGTAGCAATGCAGAGCGAGGTAATAGTCGTTTGAAGGATTCGTTTGGTCTCAGGTTTCTGAGGGTGCGCGGTGGCGTGAAGGTGCATTTGCACATTCAGTTTGGTGTACTCGCCCTCTTTGCAGACCAGTTGATAAAGCGCGAAAACCAAAGGCGAGAATTATGAAAAAGGCTCATTCATGGTTTAAGTTATTCTCAAGCGAGGATGCTTTTCTGATCTTCTGTAGCATTCTACCCACAATTTTTAGATTTCGCACAACGCGCCGTAGCCCAATTTTCCTCGGGAAGCCCGGCTTGCACCCTCTTCGGCGAGGAACGAGCAATTACCGAAGAGGGTCGGCGGTGACGCCGGGGAGATGCCCTACTTTTGCAGGGTTTCGTAGAGCGGTCCGGCGAGCGGGAGCAGGGGGCGGGTGAGCGCGAGGGCTTTCAGAACGGCGGCGCGGGTCGCGATGAGGTGCTTGCAGTCGCCGTGGTGGAAGAAAAGCGGGCACGAGCAGGTCTCGTTGAAGAGGTCCACTTCGTAGAGCGCCTCGGGCGTGCGGGTGCGGCGGATGTAGTAGACGCCAGGCTCGTCGTCCTGCGGCTCGATCCGGTAGCCGTCCTGCTCCAGGGTCTGGGCGCGGCGGCGGGTGGTGGTGCGGGCTTTCTCGGCGCGGGCCAGAAGTTGGGTCGGGGTGAGTGCTTTTGTCATTGTTTTCCTCCATGTTGATACTCCGGCGAGGGGCGCAAATCCGGAAGCGCGGTACGATGAAAAACCATGAAAGCCGACCAGGAAATCCAGGCGTTTCTCGGGCATCTCGGGGCCGTGCGCGGGGCGTCGCCGCACACGCTGAAAGCCTACTCCGAAGATTTAGGGCAGTTTTTTGGGGAAGTCCCGGTTGCGCCTGACGCCGTGACGCCCGAGCTGACTCGTGCCTGGATCACGTCGCTGAGTGTCGAGCGGGGGCTGGCGCGGGCGAGCGTCGCGCGCAAGGCCGCGTCGCTACGGGCTTTTTTCGGGTTTCTCATTCGGCGCAATGTTATAAAGAAAAATCCGGCGGATGGCCTGACGCTCCCGAAAAAGCGCCAGCCGCTCCCGAAGTTTCTCTCCGAGGACGCCATGAACGCTCTTCTCGTTGCCCCCGCATCTTTGCGCGACCGGGCGATCTTAGAAGTGCTCTATGCGTCGGGGCTGCGGGCGTCCGAGCTGGTCGGGCTGGACCTTCTTGACCTCACGCGCGAGGGCGACGAGGGCGTTGTCCGGGTTCGGAACGGCAAGGGCGGCAAAGAGCGTCTGGCGCTGCTGGGCCAGGGCGCACTGCAAGCCCTCGACCTCTATCTCGCCCAGGAGCGGCCCGCGCTCGCCACGGAAAAGAGTCATGACGCGCTCTTTCTAAATCGCTTTGGCGGACGCCTGACCGACCGGAGCCTTCGTCGATTGTTCGATAAATACTGCAACGAGGTGGCTACCGATCATAAAATCACGCCCCACAGCCTTCGCCATACGTTTGCCACGCACCTTCTGGACCACGGCGCGGACCTCCGGGTGGTTCAGGAGCTGCTGGGCCACACGGACATCGGCACGACCCAGATCTACACCCATGTCTCCACCGCTCGTCTCGAAGAAGCCTATGCCCGCGCCCACCCCAGAAAGTAAGCCCGCGCTTCGAGCCTGGGCGCGAGAAGTCCGAATGGGGCTGGACCTGGCTGTGCTCTCGGAAGCTCTTTGTGCTCAGATCGCAAGCCTACCCGAGTTTCAGTGTGCCCGAAATATTCTGCTCTACGCCGCAATGCCCACAGAGATCGATATCCTGTCGCTCGTCGGTACTTCGGGTAAGCAGTTTTACCTGCCGCGCTGCGAAAAGAACCATCGTCTAACGATCTTTGAGTACCCGTGCTTGCTGGTGGTCAGCCCTTTTGGAATCCGCGAGCCTGCGCCAGAGCCGCCGGAGATCGATCCCGAGTCGCTCGACCTGGCGCTGGTGCCAGGGCTGGCGTTTACCCCCGAGGGCGCACGGCTCGGGCAGGGCGGCGGCTACTACGACCGGTTTCTGCCGCGCCTCTCCGAGGGCTGTGTCACGGTCGGGATCGCGCCGATGGCACTGATCCGTGCATCGCTCCCGCTGGATTTCTGGGATCAGAAACTCTCTCTGGTCCTCACGGAAAACGGCGTTGCAAGCTCTGCGGCCCTATGGTAAACTTACTCTCGCCACGATCCCCTGTAGCTCAGTGGTAGAGCAATCGGCTGTTAACCGATCGGTCGTTAGTTCGAATCTAACCGGGGGAGCCTGAAGAAGCGAAATCGCGAACGTGTCGGAGGGGAGTTGCCAGAATCAAGTGCAACTCGCCCCCGATTTGTTTTTCTCCTTCCACGCGGCCTCGCAGAGCGACCCGGTCTACAAGCAGGCCCAGAATCTCCGCTTTTTCCTCACCGGTCGCCTTTCGCCAGAGTTCCATGACCCGGCTCCAAAGCCCGGCGACCTGCTCGGCGTTCGGGCGCTGACGAATCGCCGTTTCCAGCCCGCTCTCCGTTTCGTGAAGCTCCCGCGCCAGTCGCTCTTTCTGCTCGCCCAACTCCCCGAGTCGGTTCGTCAGGGCTTTGAGCGCCGCTACCGGAGCACTGCCAATCGCAACGGCGATACTTTCCATCTCCCGCTCTTTCTGGTTGACCTTGGTTCGCAACCTGCGTCGTTGCTCGCGAAGATCTTCGGGGGCGGGCAGGAGCTGGGCGGCGGCACGGCAGAGAAGCTGAATCCGTGAAGGATGCGTGGTACAGCGCTCGATCTCCGCCAAAACGACTTCGTGAAGGGTGTCGGCGTTGACCCTCTTGATGGGGCAGACCTCCATGCCGTGCTTGATCCCATTCACGCAGGTGTAGTACGGAACCGGCCCGGCGGCGCCGTTGGCCGTCGCCGGAGTCATCCGCATAATTACAAAAAAGAAATTGTAAATGGGTTGAAAAAAAGTATAATAAATTTATTACCGGTAAATCTTGCTCGCAGTCTATTTGTTGATCAAGTTAAGAAGCCTGAATCGAAATTTAAAAATCGAGATGAAAAAATAGCGGCATTGAAAAAAGAACTGCTAAATTCAATAGTGAGTTCAAATAATGATCTTGTCGAATCCCTTCAAGTATCAAGTTCCTTTTTACTGAAACGCGAACTTCTTGAAAAAGTAACAACAGGTCGATTACTGAAAGTTGAAGATATTTCTGTTTGTCAGGATATTATTCTTGCAAATCTTTTTCTGTCGTTCTTATTGAATGAAATTTCCGAAATCCCAGATTATATACCTCCTGTTATTTCAAATTTTGAAAATAGCACTATTTATATGTCTGATATAGAAAGAAAAGGAAAAAAATGAGATGCTTTGTTATCGCGACTCCGAATGGGGATAATACAAAAGTGCGTTCTATTTATTCTCCTCGGTAAGTGCACGATTGACAGATAGTCATCCGCCTTTCTCCAAATCGGAAAGCTGGACGTTGAGCGCGACGACCGAGAGCTGAATCTCTCGAAGCGAGAGCACCAGTGAGCCAATCAGAGCAAGCAGCGCGACAACAAAAACAACGCTTCCCGGCTTTTGCCAGCCTTCAAATAAACAAAACATTGCCACGACGCACAGTAAAATCGAGACAACACCCAGAAATTGCATGTTACGAATTAAAATAACCCGGCTGCGCAGGTTTTTAATCTGGGGTAATAATTTTTCGTCGGGCCGGGCTTCCCAGCGGTCGTACAGCGAGCGAATCAGCGCGGCCAGCGCCAGAAAACGGTTCGTGTAGGCCAGCAAAAGAAGCGAGACCGCTGGGAAAAGCAGCGCAGGCGTCGCAAGGGAGAGTTCCGGTCGCATGGCCTATTCTACCTGTTTCGGGTATAATCAGGGCTGGCGGCGCGACTGGCGCGAAGGCTCTTTGGCTCTCAAAGTTCACGGGGAACACCCCCGAGGGAGCGCCGCAACGTAAAATACCGCACTTTCTGCCGTTCGCCTGGGCAGCGCGGAGAATTTCCAATGCCTGGAGGTTTTCCATGTCTGCTAATAAATCGTCAGCGTTCACGCTGATCGAACTTCTCGTGGTGATTGCGATCATCGCGATTCTCGCCGCCATCCTGTTTCCAGTGTTCGCACAGGCCCGCGAAAAAGCACGCGCCGCCAGTTGCTTGTCCAACCAGAAACAGCTCGCCACCGGGCTGCTGATGTACTCTCAGGACTACGACGAGCAGCTTCTGATGGGGTTCTGGAAGACGGCTTCCGGGTCGGGGTCGGCCACTCAGACGCTCTGCTCGTGGCCCGCGATGGTCCAGCCGTATGTGAAAAATACGCAGGTCTTCGCGTGCCCGTCGGCCCCGCGCGACGCCGGGATCACGCCGGGAACTATCGAAGGTCCCGGCGGCTGCGGGGTCGGGGCGGGCTTTAAAACCAGCTACGCCTACAATTATTATCTGGGCGGCAACAACAACAGTACGGGTGTCGCGACCCGCTCGCTGCCCTCGCTGAATCAGCCCGCGCAGACGGTGCTTATCGTCGATTCGGCGTCCACGGCCCAGGCCGGGATCAAGCCCGAGCTGTGGCCGCTGAAGCGCACGTCGCTGGCGACGGCCATCGGTGGAACGACCACGGCAAACCGAATCCCGTTTCTGCTGGTGCATTCGGGTTCGTCGTTGATGGCGAGCGCCAACGACTACGGCGCACCGCGCGCCTACCACAACGGGATGACGACCGTCATGTGGGCCGACGGCCATGTGAAGTCGCAGAAGATCGAGAGCTTCTTTGTCTCGCCGGGCGACAACCGCTATCAGGCGCTCTGTCAGTCCGCCGTGACCGACATCGCGTCGGCGGCCTGCTCTCCGTGTTTAATTGCCGAGCTGGGATGCCAGCCGTAGCGCCGGATTTCGCCCGCCTGCGCTGGGCGGGCTGGGAGGCCCGGCTTCAGAGCTGGACAAGAGAGTTTCCCTCTCTTGTCCGGCTCGGGACGCTCGGAAAGACGAGCCAGGGCCGAAAAATCCCGCTGGTCCACCTTGGTTCCCCCATTATTGGGGGCGGAGGGGGAACAGAAGTAATGCTGCTCACGGGGATTCACCCGAGGGAACAGTCACCGCCGCTCGTGGTCGCCGCATGGCTCGAAGGGATGCTCCGCGAGAGTCATCCGCTCCTGCGTAAGCGAACGATCTACTGGGTGCCGTTTCTCAACCTCGATGGCAAGCTCGCCGACGACGAAGGCGGATTGCTGGGCCGCGACCTGCGAAAGAGCGCCGCCGGAGTCGATCTGAACCGCAACTTCGCCGTGCGCTGGGGCGGAGGACGTGCGTTCGACCCGGCCTGGAACGGTTCCACAGCCGACCCGAAAACCAACATCTACGAAGGCCCGTCGCCGCTCTCGGAACCCGAGACGCAGGCTCTGGAAAAATTCTGGGCGACCCACCCGAAGCTCAGAGCGTTTTTAGATGTTCATAATCCGCTGCGCGAGCTGCTCTGCCCGGCCTATGTTGCGCCCTCGGACCAGGCGCACTTTGCTCGGGCTTTAGACGCGATGTCGGGCCGCCAGAAAACGCCGTACCCGACCACAAAGCTCGCTCTCGGTGCGGAGCCAGGGCCGGGGACGCGCGCCGGGAACTCGGGGCTGAGCTACACGCAGGCGTACTACTTGCACGGCATCTTTGGCTTTAACTTCGAGCTTTCGACGCCCGATAAAAGCCGGGGCCGCGCGGGGCGCTATCCGAGCGCTGAAGAGATTCTCGCCGAGTACGAACCCAATCTGAAAGGCCCGCTCGATGCATTTTTGGAGCAATCCGGGGAGCTTCCACTGGCCCGGAAGGGAAATTTGAGAGTCCTGGGAGCGGGCACGCTCTCGGGCGCGGGCTGGCTTCCCCCCGAGGTTGTGGGGCCGTGCGAGCGTGCGATTCTAACGTCGGAATCCAGAGATATCGTGGTGACGAGCGAGTATCGCAACTGGCCGGTGAAAGCGCCGTTTTCGCTGGAAATTCAGCCCTCGGCTCGCCCCGGCCAGCGATTTCCCATGGCTCTCACCCTCTGGGACGCCCAGCGCCGCCGGACGGTCTATAAATTTCAGCTTCGGACCGAATAGTCGCCCGTAGCGACCCATTTGTAGGTGGTAAGGGCATCGAGACCCATGGGGCCGCGTGCGTGGAGCTTCTGCGTGCTTACCGCGACCTCTGCGCCGAGTCCGAACTGTCCGCCGTCGTTGAACCGGGTGCTGGCATTGTGAAAAACCGCCGCCGAGTCTACTTCGTTTAAGAATTTCACGGAATTTTCGGGATTCTCGGTGAGAATTCCATCGGAGTGCCCCGAAGAATGCATAAAAATATGCTCCAGGGCTTCGTCCAGGTTCTTTATGACCTTAATTCCCAGAATTAAAGCCATCCACTCGGTGTCGAACTCGTCGGTGCGAAACGTGACGCCCTGTGCGCCCAGCTTTTTGTAGACACGTGGCAAAAACACATCGGCGATTTTTTCGTGAACTAAGAGCGTATCTAAAGAGTTGCAAACGCTCGGGCGCTGACACTTGGCGTTCTCGATCACCAACAAACTTTTTTCTAAATCAGCGCTTTCGTCCACAAATAAATGGCACACGCCGATGCCGCCGATAATCACCGGAATGGTACTATTTTCGCGGCAGAAGTCATGCAGACCCGCGCCGCCGCGTGGAATAATCATATCGACATATTTATGTAGCTTTAATAACTGTGAAACTAAGCTTCTATCGGGTGATTCGATGAGCTGAACCGAGTGCTCGGGTAAAACTGGCTCGATAGCCCGAAGAATAGCGATGTTAGTACGAAGTGTCTCGCTGCCGCCGCGCAGAATGGCCGCGTTGCCCGTTTTCAGGGCCAGCGACGCAATGTCCACGGTGACGTTGGGCCGGGCTTCGTAGATAACGCCCAGGACACCCAGCGGAACCCGCTTTCGGTGAAGCTTCACGCCCGAGTCGAGCGTTTTTTCGTCGAAAACCTGCCCCACCGGGTCGGGAAGCTCAGAAACGGCACGGACATCGCTGGCAATAGCGTCTAAACGGTTGTTTTGCAGCGAGAGTCGGTCTAAGAGCGCCTCAGACGTTCCGTTTTTGCGAGCGGCCTCTAAATCCGAATTGTTAGCCGCCAGAATCGAGTCCGTACTTGCTTCGAGGGCGTCGGCGAGGGCGCAAAGCAGCGCGTTTTTCTCGGCGGTAGTCTTTCGGGCCAGCACACGCGACGCTGATTTCGCCCGCTTTCCGATCTCCTCCATCGCGTCCATCTGACTCAAAGGATACCACGGTGTTGTCCCCCAACCCCCGTGCCGCACGGGGGCGAAAGCGTTGTTTGCCCTGCAAACGACGCGCTTCGGGGGACGCTGCCGTGTGGGCGGTTATTCCTGGGTGATGGTCAGGTCGCCGGAGACCGAGCTTACGGTCAGGGTCGCGCCCGCCCCCGAGCCGATGGTCTCGCTGGCGCTCTTGCCCGAGAGAGTTATCTCGCCAATCGTCCCGGAGACCTCGCCGTTCTGGCTTTTTGCCTCCAGCGACGCGTGGGTTTTCTCCGGAAGTGTCAGGTGGGCGTCGCCCGAGACCGTGCTCAGGCTGAGCGCTCCAAGGGCGAGTGGGCCGCGCGGCGCACACGTGAGCGAGCCGCTCGTGGACGCCAGACTTAAAGACTCGTCGAAGCTCACGCTGCGCGCCTCCGAGTCGCCCGAGACGCTTTTCAGTGAGAGCGTCTTGCCGCTGACGCCTTCCACAAGCACGTCGCCCGAGACCGTATGAAGCTGGACATTGGGAACCGTGGCCTCTTTCAGGCTCGCGTCGCCGGACTGGGTCTCGCCTTTGAACGACTGGCCGCTGAGCCGGATCGCCTGGATGTCGCCGGAGATCGACTTGGCGGTGACGGCCCCTAAGATTCCTTCGAGGACGATCTCCCCCGAGGCGCTCTCGACGATCACGTCGCCTGCGATCTCGCTGGCGCGGGCGTCACCGGACTGAGTCGCGAGGATCAGTGCGCCCCCCTTGAGATTACGCGCCACAACGTCGCCCGAGAGCGAGAGCAGCGAGACTTTTCCGCCCGCCTGGGGCAGAAAGACCTTCAGATCCAGCGAGACGCGCCGCAGCCGGGCCGGAGCCTGAACCGCGATGGCGACGCCCTCGGCGCTCTCCTCGACGATAAGCTCGATCTCTTTGGCGAGCGCCTCGGCCTGGGCGCGGTCGGTCGCCCAGACGCGAAGCGTCCCGGCGACGCGCGCCTCGGGGACATCCGCGCCCACCGCCTCGATGTCGCCGAGCGGGTTCTTGATGCGCAGAAAGCTTCCGGCGGCGAGCGCGCAGGTGGCCTCGCGCGGCTCGATCAGGGTCGGCTCGCCCTGGAACGTCTCGCCGATGGCCTCGAAGTTGATGCCCTCGATGGAGTTCTTCACTTGCTTGCCAAGGCGCTTGGCCTGGCGTCGGGCGCTGGCGGCGAGCCGTCCGGCGTCGATTCCACGCAGGGCGTCGGTGAGCGAGCGGCGTCCGGGGATGTCTTTGAGGGCTTCTTCCAGTTTTTCGAGTGCACCCGGCTCTTTCTCGGCCTCGGCGATTTTCTCCTCGGCGGCGGCGAGCTGCTCCTGCACTCCGGCGACACGCTCGCGGGCTGCGGCGATCTTGGCACGAGCGCGAGTAATGGTCTCACTTTGCTCGCCGTCGTCGTCCAGCTCGATGGAGCGGCTGGGCGGAGCCGGGGCTGCGGGCGGTGCGGGTTGTGTGGGCTGCGCAGGCTGCGCAGGTTGCGCGGCCTTCGGCGCGGACGACGAATCGACGGCTTTGATCAGCTCGGCGGCCTGCTCGGGGCTGAGCTTGCCTTCCTGGAGCATCTTCAGGATCATCACATTTTCTTCGCTGGGCATAATTTCTTTCTTTTCTCCCCTTCCCTCGCGCCGTCGAAGACGGGAAAACGCGAGGGAAGGGGCCGGGGGATGGGTCAGACGAGTTTCAGGGCGGCGAGGGCGCGTTGCAGAGCGCTGAGGCGGGCGTCGCGGCGACGGGTACGCTCGGTGTACCACGGGTTATCGACGAACTCGACGATGGCGAGCTTTTCTTGCTCGATCACGCGAGCGCCCCAGCGGGCGAGGTAGCGTCCGCGCGGGGCGGGTGGCTCGGTGTCTATCGTGACGACATTGCGTAGAGGGGAGGTGGCGGACATGTCTTCTTTATCCTGTCTGTCCCAGGCGTCGGAGCGCCAGGGCGGCTTCAGCGGCGTCGGTGCGTCCCTCGGCGACGGCCTGAAGGATCTCTTTGCGTTTCTCCTCGGCGCGGTCGGGACGCGTGGTTTCGGGAGGAGAAGGGGGTGGCGTGAGGTCTTCCAGCGCGTCCACAGCGGCATCGAGGCGTGCCCGGACGGTGGGGTAGGAGACTCCCAGCGCCCGCTCGACATCCCGCAGGACGCCCCGGCAGCGCAGGAAGACCTCGACGAAGCGCTGTTGTTCCAGGGGGAGCCGGGCCAGCGGCGGAGGGGGGAAGACGCCCACAAGCCGGGTTTCGCAGCGGGTGCAGGAAAGCTCCGTCACTTGCAAGGCGGCGTCGCAGACCGGGCACTGGTTCACATCTCGCTTCATCTTCAAGTATATTATTGTAATTTCTTAAGAAAATCAATACTAAACTTAAGAAAATCAATTTTTTTTCTGACTCCCCCTGACCCCTCTCGTCTTTTTCCTGCTTCGCCGGGACGACAGGGGGTACAATTGGGGTATGTCCGAGCGCATCGCTACCGCTGAGATCGTCGCCCTCGATCCCCAGACCCTCGAAGTCTCCCCCGAGTACCCCGGCACCTACGGGTTCTATGTCCGGCTCTCCCGCGACCCTGGACGCGAGTGGGCATCGGAACTCGACGCCACCTACGCCGCCTCCCGTCACCCGATCAAGCCGCCCGTCATCTTTCGCGGCGATACGCTCTGCGTGTTCTTTCTGCCGCTCTACCAGGGTCGGCTCCCAGCGTTTTTAGAGCATCTCGAAACCGTGGTAGAGCAGGCCAATGCGTCCGTCGAGCAGAGAAACCAGGTCCTCCCCGACGACGAAGCCGTGCGTGAGGCGTTCCGCGAAAGACTCGCTGAGGCCGCCGGAGCGTTCAAGGCAAAGCGATAAAAGCATGAAGATCACAGAAGTTCGGGTAATTGTCACGTGTCCGGGGCGAAACTATGTGGCCGTCAAAATTCTCACCGACGAGCCAGGGCTGTATGGCGTCGGCGATGCGACCCTCAACGGGCGCGAACTCTCGGTGGCAACCGCACTCAGCGAGCATCTCGCCCCGCTTCTGATCGGGCGCGACCCGGACCGGATCGAGGACATCTGGCAGCTTCTGTTTCGCGGCACCTATTGGCGCGGCGGCCCGGTTCTGATGACGGCGCTGGCGGGAATCGACTGTGCGCTCTGGGACATCAAGGGCAAGCGGGCGAGTCTCCCGGTCTACTCGCTGCTCGGCGGCAAGACTCGTGAGGGCGCGTGGGCCTACACGCACTGCGGCGGACGCGACCCCATCGAGGTGGAAGACTCCGTGCGCCGCGCTCAGGAAAAAGGCTTCCGGCACCTGCGCGTCCAGGTGGCGGTTCCGGATGCCAGTGGAACCTACGGCACGGGCGGCGCAACCGAAGCCACCAGCGCGACCTGGGGCGGCACCGAAGGTGCATTACAATCGCCCTTCGGGCGCGGCGCGATGCCGCAGATAGAAGACCATTGGGAACCTGCGAGCTATTTAAGAGTCGTTCCCAAGCTGTTCGAGCATCTGCGAAGTGCTCTGCCCGAGGAATTAGAGCTGCTCCACGACGTTCACGAGCGATTAAATCCGATTCAAGCAGCACGACTCGCCAGAGAATTAGAAAAATATAAGTTGTTTTTCTTAGAAGACCCACTTCGACCCGAACACAAAGAAAGCTTTCGACTGGTTCGCAATGCTTCTACCACGCCCATCGCGATGGGAGAGTTATTTCATACTAAATACGATTGTCTAAATCTCATCACCGAGCAGCTAATTGACTTTATTCGTTGTGATATAGGCCATATCGGTGGAATTACGGAAGCAAAGAAGATCGCGAGCATTGCCGAGCCGTTTCAAATTCAGACCGCCTGGCACGGCCCCGGCGACATCGGCCCGGCGACCCACGCCGCCAATGTCCATGTCGATGTCTCGATTCCGAACTTCGGGGTTCAGGAAATGGTCTTCTTCCCCGAGGAAGTGAGCGAAGTCTTTCCCGGCGCACCCGAGTACCGCGATGGGAGGCTCTGGCCGAACGAAGCGCCGGGCCTGGGGTGCGACATCGACGAGGAAAAAGCCAGGAAATATCCGTATCAGCGGGCGTACTTGCCGATCTGTCGCCGCCGCGACGGCTCCGTCCACGACTGGTAGACTCTGGGTTTTTTCGCCGGGTGTGCCGATAATTTCCGGCATGAACCGCCAAAAACCGCGAAACTGGACCACGGACGCTCTCGTGGCACTCCTCGCTATCATCGTCAATGTCGTTCTGGGCGCTATCGTTGGAGACAATGTTCTCTCGGGCCGGGCCACTTTGAACGGGCCTCAAGGGATTACGGCTTTTGTCTGGACCCTGGTCACGGTCTTTCTGTGCCTGCTGGCCTTCCGAAGCTGGAGCCAGAGCCTCTACCCGAGCGAGGGCTGAGTTTAGCATCGAGTGCGTCGTCCGGTATACTGTGTTATGGACACGAAGATAGAGCCGCTGGGTGTCGGCACGACATTCCAGCGCGTGGTGATCTTGACGGGTGCGGGCGTCTCGGTGGCGAGCGGGCTGCCGACCTATCGCGGGCCGGGCGGACTCTGGGAGCGCGACGACATCGCAAAGATCGTCCACGCCGAGAGCATCCCGACCCGCTTGCCCGAGCTGTGGGCACTGTACTCCGAGCGCCGAAGAGTGGCGCTGAGCGTCGGGCCGAACGCAGCACACGTCGCGATTGCCGAGGCGCAAAAACGCGCCCCCGGCTGCGTGACTCTGATTACCCAGAACGTCGATAACCTCCATCAGCGGGCTGGCTCCCCCGACGCCATCGAGCTGCACGGCTCCGGCTTTCGGACGCGCTGCACCCGCTGCACTCTCCCTGCTTTCGCCGATGAAACCGTCTACCCCGAGCTGCCGCTCTGCCCTGAGTGCAACGCACCCCTGCGCCCCGACGTGGTTCTTTTCGGGGAGCAACTCAACGAAAAAGTCATCGGGCGGGCCGAGTCGTCCCTGCGCGGGTGCGACCTGTTTTTGGTCGTCGGAACCAGCAGCGTCGTGATCCCGGCGGCCTATCTCTTGCTGGATGCCCACGCCGCCGGTGCCCACTGTGTCAGCGTGAATATCGAGCCAGCCCTGGCGACGAACGCATACCTCCACGCCGAGTTCGTCGGAAAAGCGGAAGAGCTTCTGCCCGTCCTGCTCGGGTAAAATAGGGCCATGAATCTACTCACCATCGCCAACCCGCAGACCGGGCAGGTCCGCTGGACCCGCGAGGGCTTTCGCATGATGGCCGAGGCCGGACTCTTCGCCGACGGACGCTATGAGCTTCTTGAAGGGGAGATTGTCAAACAGATGCCCAATGAACCGCATAGTTTCGTCAACAGTGAGCTGGTCTTTGCGCTGGCCGCCGTCTTCGGGGCCGAGTACGTCCGCGTGCCCAGCTCGCTGGCGGCCCGGCCCGACAGCGAACCCGAACCCGATGCCTCGGTGACGGTGAAGCCACGGCGTGAGTATTTGAACGCAGGCGTTCCGCCAGGCAGCGAGTTTCGGCTCGTTGTGGAAGTTTCCAGCGCGACGCTCTGGCGCGACAAAGGCCAGAAAGCCATGCTCTACGCCCAGGCGGGCGTGAGAGAATACTGGATCGTTAACCTTGCCAGCCGCACCCTGATCGTCCATCGCAACCCGGCCTTGGGCGAGTATCGGAGTATTCAAACGTACGACGACACCGAAAAAATCGCCCCGGAGTCGGCTCCGGAGAAATTTATCGTCCTCGCCGAGATTCTCCCGCCGCTGGATTAGATGGCTGCAAAAAAACGCCCCGGAAGGCAGGCTTCCGGGGCAGTCTGTAGAGAGTTTAACGCTTGCGTCGCAGAAGGGCCAGAGCGGGCGCGGCGATCAGCCCGAGGAGCGCGAGAGAACCTGGCTCGGGGGCGGCGGCTCCTGCGGCCTGAGGCTCGCCATAGATAAAGTCGTCGGCCACGACGATATCGGCGCTGTCCCCGTTGGCGTCGTTCGGGCCGATTGTCGTGTTGCCCAGCGTCACTCTCACCCGCGAGATCTGCGGCTGGCCGTTGGTCGTGAACGCGCCGAGAAACGAGAGTCCGCTGCTGAGCGGGCTGGCGGCGAACGCGCCGAGCGAGACGTTGCTTGCGTCAAAGAACTGGATCGAGGTCGTTCCGGCCAGATCGACATCGGCGAAGATCGAGCCGAAGCCTGAGACCAGCGCGGGGGTGCTGGTGCCTGGCACGAAGAAGTTCACATCGTAGACATTGCTGCCCAGCGACGTAAACAGACGCTGCGGGCTGAAGGTCTGAAACTCGGTCGTGTAGGTTGCGTTGAGATTGCCGAAGTTCGCGGCGGCAGGCTGCCCCGCCCCGGCGTCGGCGGTACTTCCGCTCACCTGAAAGCCGGTTCCGCCGGTGGAGAAGACCGCGCCGCGCGGCGAGTTTGCGTTGAAGAAGTTCGCGGGAAGGTTGTTCGGGGCCGAGAACGCTGCCGGGACACCGTCCCAGTTGATCTCCCGCCGAATGCCCCCAAACGAGCCGTTCGCCCCGGCGGTCGTCCCGCCGCCCAGGTCGGTGCGGAACTGATCTCGAACCGAGGTGAGCGCCGCAGCGTTCGCTCCGGTCCCGCTACGAACCGTGAGCTGAGCGTGAGCACTGCCCGCAAGAGCGAGCAGACCGAGTAGAGCGAGAAGGGAAGAGTTCTGGCGCATGAGTTTTCTCCTGAACTGGAAAAGTTAGTTTCAGAGGAAGTATAGACAAGAAGTAGTGCCCCTCGCCCCTGCCAAAAGTAAGGGAACCCGCCTAACTTTCGTCAGGCTCAGGAGTTGGCACCATAAAGTTGCACGAAGATCGTGCCAACAACAACGCTACTAAGGATCGACGAGGCCATGTCTTACAGCGAGGAGCGTGGCCTGGGTTCTATCGGCGACATCGAGCTTCGCTAAAACGATGCTGACGTAGCCCTTGACGGTCCCGACGGTGAGCTTGAGCTTTGCGGCGATCTCTTTGTTGGCGTTGCCCTCGGCCAGAAGCTTCAAGACATCCCGCTCGCGCTCGGTGAGGGCGTCGAGGGGCGACGGCGAAGGCGGCAGGGCGGCGCGGGCAAGGTGGGCCTGCGCCACCGGGTGCAGCGTCGGGCGACCCTGGTGCGCCGCACGAATGGCGTCAAGCAGGTCGTGGCGCAGCAAATCTTTGAGCAGGTAGCCCGTCGCCCCGGCCTGAAGCGCGCCCTGGACATGCTGGCCGTCGGCGGAGCTGGTGAGAATCAAAACCCGCGCCGGGCTTCCCTTCGCTTTGAGCTGCTTGGTGACTTCGACGCCACTCTGGTCGGGGAGAAACAGGTCCAGCAGAACCACATCGGGCTGGAGAGATAGGGCGAGCGCGACGGCCTCACTGCCCCGGCTGGCCTGGCCCACGACGGTGATGTCTTCCGCCTCTGACAGAAGCAGAGAAAGCCCCTCGCGGACCATCTCGTGGTCATCGACGATCAAGAGCCGGATCGGGGTCATGGAGCCATGGTTCGTCACCGCACCCAAGATTCCCTTCCTTCTGAAACTATTCGCAAATCGGTTAAAAATACCCCCATTTTGGGGCTGTGGAAGTGCGGTTTCGCTCTTAAACTCTTGAAGCGTACCCCGCAGAAACACAAGGAATTAAGAAATGAGATTTTTCACTTTCGCAGCGACATCGGGCCTGGCCCTGGCGCTTCTCGCCCTATCGATGCCTGCCCAGGCGCAGACGATCTTCAGCACCGGCGTCGATAGCGCGGGAAACCAGCTCGCCCTGGGTGCAAACGACCCGCACTACACGAGCCTGACTACGGGCAACCCGGCGCAGGTCCAGAACACGCAGCTCTACGGGCTACAAAGCCCAACGTCGCGCTGGATCTGGAACGTCGCCAACACCAACGACATCGGAAACAGCACCCCAGGAGTCCATAGCTTCACCACGACCTTCACTCTCACGGCGGGGCAGGCGTCCAGTAGCTACATCACGGGTAAGTTTGCGGCAGACAACAGGGCGCTTGTCTACCTGAACAGCACGCTGATCGGGGCAACCTCAAATGGCCCCAACAACAATCAAGGCTTTGTCGCTTTCACGAACTTCTCGACAAGCTCGGGCCTGATCGCCGGGACGAACACGCTGAGATTCGAGGTCACGGACGAGGGCGGCTTCGCCGGACTGAACGTAGACAAGGCATCGGTGGTTGCAGCTTCCGCCGCACCGGAGCCGGGAAGCCTGGCGTTGCTTGCGCTCGGGACGCTCGGAGCGCTGGGCGTTTTGCGCCATCGTCGGGGTTAAGACGGCTCGCTCGGGTCTGGGGGAGCGACTATTTCCAGGGTCGTTCCCTTGCCCGGCGCGGAGCGAATTTTGAGGGTTGCACCGAGCTTTGCGCCGCGCTCGGCCATGCTGGACAGCCCGACGCCTGCGCCGGGCGCGTGGCTCTTTGTGGCCGATGGATCGAAACCGATACCGTCGTCGGTGACGCTCAGCCGGGTGCCGCCGGATTTTGTCGGCGCGAGTCGCACCCTGATCTGAGTCGCGTGGGCGTGCTTCTGGGCGTTGGCGAGGGCTTCCTGCGCGATCCGATACAGCCCATGCTCCACAAGAAACGCCCGGCGGCGATAGCGTGGGGCGTCCAGAATTAGCAGGGTGGCGTCGTCGCGGATCGTTTCGAGATGCAGGCTGAGCGCGGCGGCGAGGCCATGCGTCTCCAGAGCCTCGCGTCCGCCCAGCGGCTGGGGCGTCGGGGGACGCAGCTCGGCCAGTAGCGAGCGCATCTCCGAGAGGGCAAGCTGGCTCAGCTCGACCAGTCGCGCGGCCCTGCGCTCGCCCTCGTTCGGGTCTTTTTTCCAGGCCGCGCTCGCCGTCTGCGCAATCAGCGTCATGGAGAACAGAAGCTGGGTCACCGAGTCGTGCAAGTCCCGCGCGATTCGCTGGCGCTCCTCGAAGATCGCCATCTGCCTACTCTGGACCCCGAGGCGCTCCTGCTGGAACCGGGCATCGAGAGCACTGGCAAGCTGGGCCGCCGTGATCTCGAAGCGTCGCAGCTCGCCCGCGTCCCAGGCGTGGGGCTGGTCGTGGCTCAGAATCACATGCCCGAGCCGGGTGTGGCCGCGCGTGTGGAGTGGGATCAGGGCGAGCGCGGGCCGCCCGGACTCTTTTTGAATCTCCCGCAGAAGTGCGTTGGCGCGAGGGTCGGCGTGGACATCGGCCATGGCGACGGTCTGGCCGCTCTCTAAAAGATCGTCGATGCCGTCGCGGACGTGCGGGTAGGTGTGGCGGCGGAGATCCAGCCCTTCTGCGGGCGACCAGCGCCCTAAAATAACAATCCCGGTCGGCTCGGCGGCCTCGCTCGTGCGCTCGTAGCGGGTGACCGTGCAGGCGTAGCGCCCGCCGCCCGCCACCTGGTTCAAGTATGCCCCCACAACCTCATCGACGCTCACCGCAACGCTCATTCGGGCGCTGGCGGCGTACATCAGCCGGGTTTCGTCGAGGGCGCGCTCGGCGGCCTCGAACAGCCGGGCGTTCTCAATCGCAATGGCCGCGTGCCGCGCGAACAGCGTCAATGTCTCGACATCGGCCTCGGTGAAGCGCCTATCGCTCCGGGCGGCATCGGTGCCGATCCCGAAGAACCCGATGAGTTTTTCGCGCCAGTGAATCGGAATCCCGATCACCGAGTTGTCGGCCAGAGTGGGCTGCGTGAGAGCGTCGATGTCGCCATAGCGGGCCAGAAGAATCGGATTTCCCGTCTCTAAAACCCGCCCGGCCAGCCCGACGCCCCGCGCCATCTCCGAGCCGACCTCGCTGCCCGGCATGTTCCAGGCGGCCTCGGTGCGGATCACGTCGCGCCGCTCGTCCACCAGCCCGATGGTGCCGTTGTCCGCCCCGATAAGATCGCAGGCATGCCGCACAATTCGGGTGAGAAGCGGCCTCAGGTGCAGCTCGCTCGAAATAGACTCGACCACGGCCCGCAAGCTCTCCTGCTGCCGAATTAAATTTTCCGTCGTGTCCATCTTGTCGAAAGTATAACGCACGCTGTCCGCCGCTCATAGGGTGTAGACTCTGATGTGCATGCGAGCACGTCCTGCAAAGTCCCCGATTCAGCCCGTGAAAAAATAATTTCAAAAAGGAGCGAAAATACTGGCAATGGGTTGGGGCAAGCGATACGATGCATTGCTTCGGCTTGAACGGTACGTCGTTTCTCTTCTCTTGAAGGAGGCTAGTTGACATGGTTGTTTCTGTTTTTGTCCGTCGTTCGGTTGCTCTGACAGCGCTTGTCGGGCTTGCTGCACTCTCGCGTCCGGTGTTTTCTCAAACTACGGTTTACTCTGTCAACTCGGGAGGGGAGCTTTTTGAACGCTCGCTCGGTGCAGGGACAAAATCGAAAGTCTTTGAGGCCGATAAAGATTTCACAAATGGAACTATTGTTACAACAACCGATCCGATTGAGGGCACAACGGAAGGAATTCTCTATCAAAACCAGCGCGTTGGGACAAGCTTCAGCTACAGCGTCACCGTGCCCAATGCTGCCTACACGGTTCGGTTTCTCTTCGCCGAGATTCAAGGAAAATTAACTGGAGAGCGCAAGTTTACCGTTAATCTCAATACCAAAGAGGTTCTGAAAGACTTCGATATCGCCAAAGAAGCGGGCGGGCAGAAGAAAGCCATCGAGAGATCGTTTCCGGTAGCGGTCACGGACGGGAAAATCTCGATTACATTCACGGGAACCACAGGCGAGGCGGCGATAGCGGCGATTCAGATCGTGCCTGTGGTGCCTGCGACCCCGCTCTCCGTCACGGCAACCAATGGAATTCTGCTGAATCCCCTGACGCTTCCGGGCTGGCTGGAGGGGACGATCCCCACCGATGAGTCGGACGCGCCGGGTGCCGGGCCGTCGTCGGCGATCTCTGTCTCGCTTCCCACGGGCGTGGAAGAGATCGGGGCGACGGACATCGGGGCCGAGAATCCCCAGGGCGACGATGTTGCGTTCTCTCGCATCTACCGTACGGTTCTTGCGGCGGCGGGCGTCTCTTCGCCGGGGCTGCCCGCAGGCTGGGTGCATAACTTCGACCTGAGAATCGTGCCTGCTGCCGGAACCTGGGAAGCGCTCTCGGTGGTCTACCCGAGCGGCGCTCGCGAGCCGCTGACGCCCGTGCTCAATGCGGGAGCGCCAACTGGAGTTCTTGCGCCCGACACGGGTGCGCCTTATGTGGCTTCTGGCGTCGCCGGTGGAGCCGCTGGCGAGTGGACGTCGATTACGCTGACGGGCGGCGGCGAGGCGAAGCAGATATTCACCAAGGTAGGCACTGTCTATCGGCCTACGCAGCTCGTTGCCGCCAATGGCAAGAAGGTAAACATCGCCTACGACGCGAGCGGGAAAGTCACCAGCGTCGTAAGCGAAGCCGGAACCGTGCTGCTTCAGTTCGCCTACACCGGCGAGACCCTGACGAGCGTTACCGATACGTCCATCGCCGGGCAGGATCGGGCTGTGACCTACACGGTGGAGAACGGCCAGCTCACGAAAGTCTCCAAGCTCAACCAGCCTGCGGTGGCCGAGTGGACCTACGGCTACGCGCCGGTTGGCGGAAAGACCCTGCTCAACACGGTCACCACTGGCGGTGGAACCCAGGCGGCAGCCACAGCGACCGTGCAACTGGACGCCGCGAGCGGGCGGGTTTTGAGCGTCACGGACGCCAACGGGAACAAGCGCGAGTATGCCTACGGGGAAGGCTCGACGACAGTTACGGTAAAAGGGCCGGATGGGGTCGTCGTCGATACGAATACGTTCTCCTATGACAGCCTGCTTCGGGGGTATGAGGGCAAGAACGCAGCAGGTGATATCGCAGGTGGCGTCTATGGCGCTACGTCGAATCCCGGCGCGATGACGGCGGTTCGTGCGCCGCTCGGTCAGGCGGCGGGGGCGCTGCTGGATGGCAAGGGCAACCCGGTCCAGTATCTCAATCCAAGAAATATTCTGACGAGTCTGACCTGGGACTACACGCTTCCTGCGTTTCCGTTCGGGCTTCTCAAGCAGGTTCAGGAAGCGGGCAAGACCCCGGTGAAATACGACTATTTCACGGCAACGAACCTGCCACTCGGAGAGATTGCGGGCTATGTGAAGTCAGTCTTCACCCCGACGCCTGGAGCTACCAGCGGAGCGGCAAGCTGGGTGGAGACGAAGTACACCTACACGCCGCTGGGGAACGTCAAGACCGTCACCGTGCCCTCGGCGGGCGTTGCAGGCGTCCCCACGGTGACCACGACCTACGACTACACGACCGATGCGCTGGATTCCTACTCCAAGGCCGAGGAGCTGGGCAAGCCGGTCACCGTGACCGACGCCGAGGGGAACATCCTTCACTATCGGTACGACGCGGCAAAGCGGGTCAGCGCCGTTATCGACCCGCTGGGGAACAGAACCGATTATCTATACAACGAGTTCGACCAGCTTACCGAGGTTCAGTATCCGCCCGCCGCTGCCGGGCAGGGCCGCAGCAAGGTCGTCTACACCTACCCCGAGAAGGGAAAGCCTGCGACCAAAGTCCAGATATTCGACGCTGCCGGGGCGCTCTTTCGAGAAGTGACGACAGAGAGCAACCCGGAGTGGGACCCTAAAAAAGTTCTGGGGGATGCACAGCCGATCTCGCAGAAGCTCGACCCGCAGTACCAGCTCAAGGAAGTGGCGGCGGGCAGCGGGACGCCCGTGGTGAAGCATCAGTTTGAGAACAAGCCGACGACGCGGCAGGCGATTACGCGCGTCGGCGGAGATGCGACGACCTCGAACTTCGATGCAAACGGAGCGTTCAAAGACCTGACCGACCCGAAAGGCCAGGCCATTGCGGTTACGCGAGCACCCGACGACCACCGGGTGACGGGCATCACGCAGCCGGGCCTGACAAATGTCTCGGTGGTTCACGATGCGCTGAGCCGGGTGACGAGCCGCGCCGATGTCTCTGGCACGGTGGCCTACACCTACGATGACTCGGACAACGTGCTGAGCGTTACGACCACGTATCCGGGCATCGCAGCGAAAGTTATCAGCTACACGTATCATCCCAACGGTCAGCGAGCGACGATGACGACGCCAGGGCTGAAGTACACCTATGGCTACGACAAGATCGGGCGACTGACGAAGGTGACGTTCACCAAGCCCGATGGCACGGTGATTCCCGGCGGCAGCACCAGTTATACTTACGACAAGAACAGCCGCCTGACGAAGGTTTCGCAGCCCTTTATGTCAGCGGTCTGCTATATTTACGACAATCTCGGGCAGGTGATTGAGCAGCGGAACCTGTCGATGGTGACGAGCGTCGCTGGCTACCCGACGGCAATGGACTCGGTGAGCAACGTGGCGCGAATGCTGCTGGCTCGCTACCACACCATCACCTACGACGCGGTGGGCAATCGCACGGGCTATAGCTTCGAGATTCCCTCGCTCAAGTCAGTCTCGACGACCAACGAGACCAACCCGACGACGGGCGCGGACATGGTCTTGATTCCGGGCGCTCCGTGGCTCTCCCCCATTCCGGTTCCGACCGTGGACCTGAACGGCACCTCCACGATGGCGGGCGCGAACGTGCAGGAAGCGTCGGGCAGCGTCGTTTTCACGTACAACAAGCGCGACGAGCTGATAAAAGAAGACTGGAAGCGCAAGAACGACATCAAGTTCAAGGGTAGCTTCGTCTTCGACCACGGCTACAACGACGAAGGCAACGCAACC
>JANLTX010000135.1:0-10823 GCA_031363095.1 Armatimonadota bacterium
GGCAGATCGAGCAGTTGCATCGTGAAGTCAAGCAATTAGTAGGAACGGCAAAGTGCCAATGCCGTCATGGACGTTCGCAACGCAATCATCTGGCATGTAGTTATCTTGCTTGGATTGCATTAAAGATGCGAGCCAAGCAAAACCTCACTACTTTGTACGCAGCTAAGGCAATTCTCTTGCGGGATTATCTTGTATCAGAACTTAGGCAGCCGACCATTCCAGCATATGGAATTTCGTGAGCGAAAGTCCTGGATATTAGAAAAGAAGATCCTCAATCTCTAATCCGTTTAGATTTCGAAACTTTTACCTTTGAGTCAAACACTAAAGACTTACAACATAAAATCCGAGTTGACTATACAATTAATATTGTTTTAAAATTGAATAATGGCTCACTACCACTGGCCCGAAATCAAGCTTTCTTTGGTTTTGTAAAACAGCTTGAAGAAATGCAGGCAATGGATATGGAAAAACGGATGGAAAAGAAGAATTTTTTCTTAAAATCCACCCAACGAACGGTGTGGAAAGAAATGCAGCGATGGCACCTGCATCCAACTCTCCCGAGATTAAAAAAGCTTTTTGAGATGGTACCGGAGGCTTTGACTTGGTAAAACCCGTGATCGCGCTGGTGCCGGGTGCGGCGCTTTCGGACTTGCTGCCGCTGATGGACGGAACTCCCGCGACGCTGGTGCCCTACGACGAAGACGGAGCGCTTCCGCAAGAAATTTCTGAGGCGCGGGCGGTCTTTCGGTGGATCGCGGGGATGGCGTACCGAAAAATTATTGCGGAGGGGCCGAGGGTTTCCTGGCTACACACAGCGAGCGCGGGCGTCGATCACGTGCTCTGCCCGGAGGTCTTCGCAAAGCCAGGATTGGTCGTCACGGACTCCGGGGATGCGTTCCCGGAGTCGCTCTCGGAGTTCGTGCTGGCCTGGATGCTGGCGCTGACCCACCGGGTGCCGGACTTTATGAATCTTCAGAAACATCGCGTCTGGGAGTGGACGATCCACGGAGAGCTTTCCGGGCAGACCGTCGGGGTGATCGGCCTCGGTCCCATCGGGCGCGGAATCGCGAGCCGCTGCCGTGCTCTGGGCATGAAAGCGCTGGGCCATCGGCGCTCGAATACGCCATGCCCCGACGTAGACGAAGTGGTCCCGCTGGACGAGCTTCTTGCCCGGAGCGACTGGGTGATTCTCGCTACTGCCCTGACGCCCGAGACGCGCGGACTTCTGGGCAAGTCGGAGCTGGCAAAAATGAAGAGAGGCGCACGGCTGGTCAACATCGCCCGTGGCCCGCTGATCGACGAAGCCGCGCTGATCGAAGCCCTGCGCTCGGGAACTCTGGCGGGAGCCGTCCTGGATGTCTTCGACACCGAACCCTTGCCCCGCGAGAGTCCGTTCTGGGAGCTACCGAATGTCTATGTCACGTGTCACAGCTCCGGCTGGACCGAGGGCCTGCGAAGGCGTCAGCGCGAGGTTTTCATCGAGAATCTAAAGCGCTTCACTCAGGGCGAGCCGCTTCGGGGCGTCGTGGACCTGGTACGCGGCTACTGACAGACAGGCAAAAAGCTACCCACCGCTCATCGGGGGGAGAAAGGCCAGCGTGTCGTTGTCTTTGAGAAGGGTTTCGGGGTGGGCGAACTCTTCTCCCACGGCGACCCGGACTTTCTCTAAAATTCCGGCAAGCTTCGGGTTCTGCGCGGCGAGGGCATCGGCGGCATCGGAGACCGTCGCGCCGCCTTGAAGCTCCAGGGAAAGCTTGCCCGTGCCCGCGCGGTCGCGCCAGTGGCCGAAGAACAGAACCTCAACCGTCACTTTTGTGTCACCGGAAGCTCAAAAGCAAACTTGCTGACCCGGACGTGAGGGGGAATCTCAATCGGATAGTCGCCGGTGAAGCAGGCCAGGCAGAAGTTGTCGCCGGGCACTTCGAGGGCTTTTGCAAGGCCCTCGGGGGAGAGATAACCCAGGGTGTCCGCACCGATGAGCTGGCGGATCTCCTCGATCTTGAGCCGGGCGGCGACAAGCTGGTCCTGAGTCGCCATGTCGATGCCGTAGAAGCAGGGGAACATCACCGGCGGCGCGGAGATTCGGACATGGACTTCTTTGGCTCCGGCGTCCAGAAGAAGTCGCACGACCTTGCCGGTGGTGGTTCCCCGAACGATGGAGTCATCCACCATCACGACACGACTGCCTTCCAGCGCCTCGCGGATCGGGGTGAGCTTCATCTTGACGCCCAGCTCGCGCATCCGCTGGTCGGGCTGAATGAACGTCCGCTGGATGTAGCGGTTTTTAATCAAACCCTCGCCAAACGGAATCCCACTCTCCTCGGCGAAGCCCAGCGCGGCGGGCGTCCCGGAGTCGGGGATTCCGATCACGATATCGGCCTCAAGCACGGGATGCTCGCGGGCCAGCTCGCGGCCCATCCGCCAGCGTGCGGCGTGGAGGGAGCGTCCGTACATGGTCGAGTCGGGGCGGGCGAAGTAGATCGTCTCCAGCATGCAGAGTGCCTGGCGCTGCATCGGCAGGCCCGGCTCGCGCCGCCAGCCGCGCTCGTCGATAACCACGATCTCGCCCGGCTCCACCTCGCGGACGAAGCTCGCGCCGATGGTGTTGAGGGCGCAGGTCTCGCTCGCTATCGCCCACTTGCCCTCCCCAAGGCGCCCCAGGCACAGCGGGCGAACTCCGTGCGGATCGCGGGCGGCCACCAGCTCGCCTCGGGTGAGAATCGCCAGCGAGTAGGCTCCCTTGATCTGGCTCATCGCCTCGCGAACTGCCCCTGCCGTTCCCAGTTCCCGTAGATTTTTAGCGATCAGCCGGGCGATGATCTCCGAGTCGTTCGTGCTCTCAAAGACCACGCCCTCGGCCTCCAGCGCGGAACGTAGCTCGGCGGCGTTGATGAGGTTTCCGTTGTGGGCGACCGCGACTTCCTCGCCCGTCGCCAGGCAACAGTGAATCGGCTGGGCGTTCTGGACCACGGAGCTGCCGGTCGTGGAGTAGCGTGTGTGCCCGATAGCGATATGCCCGGTCAGCCGAAGAAGCACGTCTTCGTCGAAGACCTGGGTCACCAGCCCCATCTCTTTGTGGGCCGCGATCCGCTCACCGTCGGAAACGGCAATACCTGCCGACTCCTGCCCCCGGTGCTGGAGCGCAAACAACCCGAAAAACGCCAGGCGCGCGACTTCCTCGCCCATCGCCCAGACCCCGAAGACGCCACACTCTTCTTTGGGCGTGTCCGCGTCGCAACTTTCGTCGAAGCTCACGGGTCATTGTACCGCAGGCGTAGTTTAAAGATGACCGCTCAGACTGTTTTATTTGCCGGAGTTCCGTTCACCGTTGCGACCGTCGAGCCAAAGAAAGACGACCTCCGGTTGCTCTGGAAAGACGAAACCGGGCAGCGCTTCGGGGATTTCGATGCCGTGGAGCGCTGGGCGCAGAAGTCCAAAAAATCGGTGCTTCTTGCCACCAACGCCGGGATTTTCGCGCCGGGCTTCACGCCGCTGGGGCTACACATCGAGCGAGGGAGAGAATTAGTGAAGCTCAATCGCTGGCACGGCGGCGGGAATTTTTTCTTGAAGCCCAACGGTGTGTTTTTTGTGAACAATCTGGGTAGATCGGGAGTTTTAGAGACCGGAGAATTTGCAAAACAACGACAAAAACTACGAATCGCGACGCAGTCCGGGCCGCTTTTAGCGCAACGTGGGAAGATTCACCCGAAGTTCACGCGTGGCTCGGCCAATCGGAACTTCCGCAACGGGGTCGGGGCAACAAAAGACGGCAGGGCGATTTTTGCATACTCGCACCTGCCAGTCAACTTCTGGGACTTCTCGACTCTTTTTCGGGACAGACTCGGCTGCCCCGATGCGCTATATTTAGATGGCGCGATCTCGGGGATGCGCTGCCCGCAGGCAGACTGCAACCGCGACGGCAGCGCAAGCTTTGCCGGGATTCTCGCCGTGCTACGCTAAGGTCGCCGTGAGCGTGATCTCGGACTTCAGGACGCGCGAGATCGGACAACCGGCTTTCGCTTGCTCGGCGGCGGCCTGGAACGCCTCGTTGGTTGCGCCCGGAATCGACGCCACGAGGTCCAGATGAATTTTGGTGAGCGTCGGGGCACCGTCCACGGGTTCCATCGTCACCGTGGCCGTCGTCGCGATGCTGTCTGCGGTCAGATTGGCCTCGCCCAGAAAGAGCGAGAGCGCCATCGAGAAGCAACCCGCGTGTGCGGCGGCGATCAGCTCCTCGGGGTTGGTCCCGATGCCGTCCTCGAAGCGCGTCGAGAACGAGTACTGCGTATCCTTCAGAACACCGCTCTCCGACGAGATCGTGCCCTTGCCACCCTTGAGATCGCCCTGCCAGAGAGCGGAAGCGTTGCGTTTCATGGCCCTTATCGTACCACGCTCAGAAATTTAATAAGACAATTGCAACACAGTATTTTGTGATTCAGGAGATTTCCAGAGCAAAAATCGCCCTAAAACAACCTTTTTTTAAAATATTTTACTCAAAAAACTCTATTTCAGCAAAATTGGCTCTCCCGAGCGTCGCTTGACAGGAGGCCGGTTTTCATGATATACTATATTCATAGTCGAGGGAAAAGCCCGGTGGAAACAGGGCAATGGGTGAAAGCGGCGAGCCTGAAATCAGGGTTCGGCGCTATTTTTGTTTTTGGAAGTACCCGACGCTTTTCTCTAAAACGTCCCACTCTTCGGCGATCACGGCTTTGGAATCTTCGCCGCGCTCCCAGGCCGAGGCGTACGGAATGTTCTCGGCAATCCCCTGTTTCCACAGAATCCCCAGTGGCCCGAGCAGCGTCCGGGCGTCGCGCGGGGGCAGCTCGGCCCACCAGCTTGCGTCCAGAACAGGAATCGTGCGGGTGGCCTGTGCCGCGATCTCGATTCCGGGTAGTAAATCAGCAAATCCATTGCTTCGGACGATTTTTAATATCTCCGGGAAGTCAACGACCCCGGCTCCCGCGACGCAACGAACCAGTCGGTAGCCTTCGGGCGCAAAATGAACGGTGTAGTCTTTCAGATGTACATGGCGAATCAGTGGTGCCAGAGTTTTTGCGGTCTCCACCGGGTCTTCTCCGACGGCAAGCGGGTTTCCGGCGTCCAAACACACCCCAAACGCCAAAGATTTCTCTGATTTCTCATAAAGATAAAGAAAATCAGACGTATCGGCGTCTTGATGGTTCTCAAATGCCAGAGAAACTCCCAACTCTTCAGCAAACGGCAAGATTTCACGCATTCGAATCGCAAGCGCCTCGCGATGAGCCAGCCAGCCGCCGGGAAGCGCTTTACGTTTTCCCTCAAGAACCCCGCTCAGGCAAAACCGGACGACTCTTGCGCCCGCTGCGTGGGCCTTTCGAATCGCAGACAGATTCTCTTCTTTGCTCTGGGAGAGAAGCGCCATGCACTCAACCACGAGCTTGAGGTTGCGAGACTCCAGCGCCGCGCGAACTTCTTCGGCGGATAGCTCGGCGGGGAGCGGGATATCGACGCCCGAAAGCCCGCGCAAACTTGCCCAGTCCATGAGATCAAAGATCGTGACGGGCTTTGCGGGAGAGTCGCCCGCTTTCGTCTTCAAGAAACCCATCGCGTGGGGAAGGCCGTAGGCGGTGACGGCGTAGCTCATCTGATTCTTCTCCAGAAGATGCCGCTCATCGACAGCCCCACCAGGTTCTCACCTGCAAAGACCGTGGAGGAGAGAAGATCGGAGGGACGGGAACCCAGGCTCCTCCAGCGTCGCCCGCCGTCGGTGGTGAGCCAGGCATTGGCACTTGCGACCACCGCCAGTCGCCCCGGCTTCTTCGCGTCGCACGTGACATGCTTGATATTCTCCGGTCCGGGGAGTTTCTCCCAGCGCCTGCCATCGTCGCTACGCCAGAGCCGCCCGGCTCCTGTCCGCCAGAGCCGCGAGGCGTGGTGCGGGTCGGCCACCAGAAACTCTGCTGTGACCTTCGGGGCGCGAGGAGTAGCGTCCTGCCAGCGGTCCTCGCCCGGCCCGATTCGCGCGAGGCGTCCGCCGCCCAGCAGCGCCACCTTGATTCCGCTTCGGGTTATGGCAAGCATCGGGGCAATCACCATCGACGGGTGGGTCGGACGCCCGCTCAGGCCACGGTCCATCCGGCTCCAGCTCTCGCCGCTGTCCGTGCTGCGCCACAGACAGCTCGAACTTCCGCCCAGAACCAGGTAGAGCCGCCCGGCGTCGTTGGGGTCCACCGCCAGGTTGTAGGGCTGGGCCGACGAAGACGCCACAAGGCCGCGCATCGCCGCCCGTCGCCACGATTTCCCGCTATCGTCGGAGAGTGCGACCGCAGCTTTTCTCTCCCCAAGAATCGCATAAAGTCGCCTTGGTGCCGCCGGGCAGACCGCAAGCCACTCGACGGAGCTGCCCGGTCCCACTCCCGGCGCAGAGAACGACTTCCCGCCGTCGTCGGAGCGCAGGTAGCCAGTCGCACCTCGCGCCAGCCCGAGATGCAAGACGCTTGCGCAGCTTGCATCCTGCACGATGAAACCGCCTATCGCTCCCTCAGGAACGCCTTCTGATTTTGTCCAGTCGTTCACAGAGTTCGGGCCGTGCTGACCGAGAGTTCTCGCACTTCTTCGGCGCTCACTTCGCGGCCTAATTTCTCAGAAAGATAGATTCCCTCGGAGATTAACATCGTGTTCAGCGCAATTTCTGCCGTCGGAAGTAGCTCGTCTTTGCCTAACAGTACATTTACCCAGTGGCGCTGAGAATTATCGCGCATGTCGGTGTCTCCGTCCTCGGTTCTGAGCTTTCGCCAGCGATACGCAGCCGCTCCCATGCTCGCCCCGCCCGAGACATCTAAATCTCCATAGCTTTTGTGCAGCGCAAACGGGTGCAGTCGGACGCCGCCCTCGCTTCCAAGCACAAAACTTCCCTCCAGACTATCTAAATGCATCGCCCAGGCTTCTAAGATATCCATCCCGAGGCCGTTGGAAAAACGAACTAACCCCGCACCCAGCTCCTCGACGTTCGCACCCGAGAGTTCCTGACGTTTTTTGTCGGTCGGGACTTTCTGAAACGTCCGCCCACTGATTCTTTCGGGGCTTGGATTGCCCAAAAGATACAGAATCTCGGAGATATGATAAACCCCCATGTCATAAAGAGCGCCGCCACCCGAGTTGTGCTTCTGAACGAAGTCCGGGCGTCCGTAGCCGTCCAAATAAGGCCGACCACGGCGACGATGCCCGTTGGAGCGGGCGTAGTAGACCTCGCCGAGAACGCCCGTGTCGATCAACTCTTTAGCGGCGCGGACTTCGTTGGAATAGATACCTGCAAGCTGGATGTGCAGCATCTTTCCAGCGTCTTTTGCCGCCTGAAGCATCGCAATCGCATCGGAGTACGCCCCGGCCATGGGTTTTTCGCAGTACACATGCTTCCCGCTGGCTAAAACCGCTTCGACGCCCGGCCTATGTAAGTTGTTGTGCAGGCAGACATCTACGGCGTCGAGGTCATCGCGCTCCAAAAGCTTGTGGGCGCTGTCGTAGACGTTTTCAATGCCGTACTCGGCAGCGCTCTTCTGCGCCCGCTCCACCACAATGTCGGCACACGCGACGACTTTTGCCTCAGGAATCTCTTTGTACGTCTTGAAATGCTGCTGGGCGATCTGCCCGCAGCCGATCACACCGATCCGAACTTCGCTCTTCATGCCGGAACAGTTCGGCAAGTGTCGCTAATTGCCCTTTTTTGTGGGGCGATTTTTCAGCGAACCAAAAAACGCAATGCTTCGCTCCAGCTCTCCCGAAAGCGCACTGAAATGGTCACCGGGAACCTTGACGGCTTCCACATCGAGGTTTTTTGCTCTGGCGAGCCGGGCAGTGTGCTGGCTCATTCCTGCAAAAAGACTCTCCTCGCTGCCGTAGTAAATCCGGGTCGGACACTGAAAACTCGTGGCAAAGGCGATGGGCGAGCGCATCTGAAGCTCTTTGATATCGCTCGGATCGAAGGGGATCAGCTCCTGCTGGCCCGACGACCAGGCAACCTGATCGCACGAGCCGGAAAACGAGGCGGCGGCGCGGAACCGGTGGCTACTTAAAGCGGAGAGCAGCGCAAGCGTCCCGCCGACGCTATGCCCGGCGACATAAACCCGGTCTTTGTCCACAAAGGGTAGCGCGGCGAGCGCCTCGCCCGCCGCCAGAACGTCCGTTAGCTCATCGTAGAACATCGAGTAGCTGCCCGCCTGACCGTTCTCCCCGCGCAGAAGCGGGGTCATCACCACGTAGCCCGCGTCGCGAAAAGGCTGACTCGCTTCCCAATCCGAGCCGTCCATCGCAAAGCCGCCGTGCAGAAAAAGCACTGCCGGAGACTTCTTCGCGCCCGTCGGAATCGGCCCGACCAGAGCCTTGAGCGCCGGTTCTCGGGTGTAGGCGACGACCTGCACCCCTCGCGGGAGCGTGAGCGGCTGAAACTCCTGCGGGGCGGGACCCTTTCGGACAAGACGGGTCTTGAACTTGCTTCGCGCCGTGCGGTAGTCTTCTGGTTGCAGCTCCAGACCTGGCGATGCCCCCTGGCGCTGGCAGCTCGCCCCGACAAGAGCGCCGAGCGCGGCCAGCAGCAGTACCCCGACCTGACATTTCATGCTCGCCTGTTCGACGGCTACCGGCGCTTGCCCTTCTTCGTGGGCACCTGTGCGGCGAGCATTCCCATCAGCTCGGCGGGTGCGCGACCCTGGCGCAGTAGCTGCGTCATCGCTTTCATAGACGGGGCGATGTGCGTAAAGAACTGTTTATAGCCCGCACAGAGATAGTTTAGCCCCCACTCTCCGTCGGGAGTTTTGATAAATCGGTGCTTGGGACACTCTCCGTTGCAGGCAAACCGAACATCACATTTTTTACAATATCCAGGGAGCAAATCACGTTTATCCGTTCCAAATTTTTGCTGAAAATCACTCATAATTAATTCTTCCAGTGGTTTTTCACGGATATTTCCTAATCGAAATTCGGGGTAGACATAGTGATCGCAGGAGTAGACATCGCCGTTATGCTCCATTGCAAGCGCACTGCCACAGGTCTCCGAAAAAACGCACAGACTCGATCCCTGGCCCGCCCAGATGCCCAAAGAAACATCGAACTGCTGCACAAACGTCTTTCCGATGTCGTGGCGCACCCACTCGTCGAAGATCGTGCAGAGAAAGTTGCCGTAGTCTGCCGCGCGGACGCTCCACTCGGTTACGGGAGATTTCTGCCCACCCGGTACAGCGAGTGAGAGCTGGATCAGCCCGCCCTCGGCCTGGAGCGGCCCCGGTGACGCCCGCTCGACCAGCGGAATGAACTGCAGGAACCCGGAGCCGTGTTTTCTTAGAAATCGGTAGACTTCGAGCGGAACCTGGGAGTTCTTACGACTTACCACCGTGAGTGTATTAAATTCGACGTGATGTTCTTTCAATATCTCCAGCCCGGCCATAACGGAGTCGAACGTCGAGCGACCTTGCTTGTCTACCCGGTAGGTATCATGAAGATTTCTCGGGCCGTCGAGCGATAAACCAATTAAAAAATTATGTTCTTTGAAAAATTCACCCCAGTTTGCCTCTAAAAGCGTCCCATTTGTCTGAAATGCATTAAGAATTTTCTTACCATTCGCATATTTCTCTTGTATTTTAACAATATTTCTAAAATAATCAACCCCCAGCAGTGTCGGCTCTCCCCCTTGCCAGGCAAACTGAATCTCCGGGGCATCCTGACTCTCGATGTACTGCCGAATATAGGTTTCTAAAACATCGTCCGGCATTGCCCAGGAAGGACGCTCTTTGCGCCCTTCCTGGTGATACATCGCCTCTTTTTCCAGATAAAAGCAATACCGACAGTCCAGGTTACAGATCGGACCAATCGGTTTGGTCATTATATGGAAAGGTTTCATCTATCCTGCAATTTTACGAATCAGTGCGATAGTTTCCCGAGCGCCTTTGATCTCATCGCCGTCTTTTGGCACCGACTCGACACCCCAGATGCCATTGTAGCCCGAGTTCTTCAAGATATTCAGTGCTTCTTCGGCTTTTTCATCGGAGATTTCGTTGCCATCGGCGTCGAACTCGAACGTTTTAAGGTGAATCGCGCGGGCACGGCTCGCGCAGAGCCTGCGTCCGTCGTCGCGGCGCTCGGGGAGAAAGTTATGGCAGTCTAAGAGCAGTCCCAAGCCCTCGATATCGTCTAAGAGCTTCAAACAGTTCTCGGGAACGACAGTCGGTCCCCAGTGATTCTCCACCAGAACCTCGACATTCGCCGCTTTTGCGACAGAGATCACGTCGCGGTAGCCCGCTTTAATCTCTTCGTAGCTCGCGCCGCCCATCTCCTGCGGCCCACCCGAGTCGATGCGTACCTGCTTTGCGCCCAATTTCGCCGCGATCTCGATCCAGCGATACGCCCGGCCCCGGTTGGCGCGGAGCTTATCGGGGTCGGCCTCGTAGATGTGCGCACCATCCACCGCGATGCACCCGAACGGCAGCCCGGCAGCCTGTGCATGCGCTTTGACCGTCTCAATGTAGCCTTCGTCGGCGGCAGAGAGATACTCGCTCTTGTCGGGGTTTCCGCCCGCAAAAAGAACGTCGTCACCCTTTTTCACGTCGGCGAGGTGCGCGTTCCACGGGTCGAGCTGGGTGCAACCAAGCGTCTTGCAGTCGTCGATATAGCGCAGCATGTCCTGCTTCCCGGCGGCCAGCAGCCGGTGAAAGCTGAACGAACAGATTCCAATTTCCATGTGTCATGGTTCGGGACCGGCGCGGGTTTTGCCCCCCCCCCCCCCGTTCACGCCGCCCCCCCCCCCGGCTGCCGGGGGGGGGGGGGTGGGGGGGGGGGGGGGGGGGGGGGGG